>JBMHCW010000080.1:0-104148 GCA_049889715.1 Akkermansiaceae bacterium
GAGTAACTTGATCGCTTCCATCGCTTGAAGAGATCCAACAACACCCGGGAGCACGCCCAGGACACCGGCTTCGGTTCATGTCGGAACGGCGCCTTCTGGAGGAGGCTCGGGGAGAAGGCATCGGTAACAGGGTCCGCCAAGATGGGGAGCAAAGACCGTGACCTGTCCTTCGAATTGGAAGATGGCGCCATGAATGAGCGGCTTTTTCAAGAAGTAGGCCGCGTCATTGGCCGCGAAGCGGGTGGGGAAGTTATCGGAGCCGTCGAGGATGGCATCGTAGGGCTCAAGAAGATCGAGGCAATTTTCTGCTTCGAATCGACCTTCGTGCTGGAGGATTTTGACGTGTGGATTGATCTCGTGAATTCGTGCGGTGGCGCTTTCGAGTTTGGGTTCACCCACGCGGCTGGTATCGTGAAGGATCTGTCGATGCAGGTTGGATTCATCGACGACATCGGGATCAATCAATCCAATCTTTCCGACTCCGGCGGCCGCCAAATAGAGAACAGCGGGAGAACCCAACCCGCCGGTGCCGATGCAGAGAATGGAGGAATCCTTCAATTTTTCCTGACCCGATTCCCCGAGCTCCGCCAGCATCGTTTGGCGAAGGTATCGGTTTTGTTCCTCGGGCGAGAGCGGCATGCGGGGAATCTGTGATCTCTGCGGAGATATTCAAGGAACGATTGCGCGAGACGAGCCCCGGTGTTAGCTCTTGCGTGTGAGAGTTGCGATCGTCGCCCACCCGAAGAAGCCGGATGCTCCGGAGGCCATTCAGCGGGTTCGCGAAAGTCTGATGAAGAGGGGAATCGAGGTGGTGCTGGAATCGGAGACCGCACGTCTGATCGGAGAAGAGGGTCTCAAGGATTTTTCGAAATCGGTCGACCTCATCATTTCGTTGGGCGGAGATGGGACTTTGCTCGAGACCTTGCACCGCACCGGCCCCACCAACATTCCCATTGCCGGGGTGAACATCGGGACGCTGGGCTTCCTCACGGCCTGCACCGACGAGGAAATTGATCTCCTCAGTGATCACCTTGCTGGCGGCGAGATCAACATCATTCAACGTTGCATGCTGAAGGTCGAGATGGTGGACGAGGAAGGCAAGGATCACGAATTCCTTGCGTTGAATGAAGTGGTCTTGATGCGGGGTGAGACTGGTCGACTTGTTTCATTGGAAGCCAAGGTCGGGGGAGAGTTGTTGCATCACTACCGTGCCGACGGGCTGATCGTTTCCACTCCGACGGGATCGACCGCCTATTCCATGGCCGCTGGCGGACCGTTGCTTGCGCCAGGAGCCAAAGTTTTCGTGATTACTCCGATTTGCCCTCACAGCATGAGCAATCGCTCCCTCGTGGTGGCAGACAGCTCCCTGATTGAGCTATCTCCGAGCGGAGGAAACGACGAACCCATTCTCTTTTCTGTCGACGGAAGGGACATTCTCCGCATCAAGAAAGAGAGCGTGGTGAGAGTGAGTCGCCATGAGCAATTCTTACAGATCGTCCGTTTGCCCGGTCATTCCTTCTACGAAACCCTGCGCAAGAAGCTTCACTGGCACGGAGGCTAGCGCACGAAACGCAGCTCCTTAAGCCATAGGTTGACCTGACTCTTCGAGCCCTCGATATCGACAGAATAGTAGCCAATCACGCCGCGTGAATTCATCAACTCGGCACAATGGGTTTTATGACGGGCACCTTCACCATTGATGGGGTAATGGGTCTGATAAAGATAAACCTCCTTGCCCACGATTTCGGTGTTTTGCCAGACCTGAGCGGTCTGGGTGCTGATCTTCTTCCCGTCGACTACTTTCTGTCCCCGAATATCAGGTGGGAAATTCAGCCCGTAGAGGAAGGTCCGTGATCCCTTGATCTTCAGACTTTCGGCCTGATTCAACGGGTTTTCGTAAAGTAGTTCGTAGCCCCGATCGGCCTGGGTCACCTTTGGAGGCCCCCATGCGGCCTGCCGGGAAGGGCTGGCCAACATGGGAAGGGCTTCATGTTCAGGGGTCCCGCTGCCGCAGGAAACCAACAAAGCAGCGAGCAGGTTCAGAGGCAAAAATTTCATAAACGTGAATGAAATTAACTGAAATTGGCCACATGGCGGTAAAAAAATGTAATCTGCACGTTTTTTACCAGTAAGCGGCCAAGTTTGAGCACGCATTTGGGGAATCTTCCTGCGTTAGTTTTTGAACGAGCGGTAGTAGAGTAAGTGAGCAACCCCATGGAAGATCGCGAAAACAGGCAATACGAGCTCTTCATCAAGCAATTCACCCGGAGTGAGCAGGATCTCAGGCGATTCATCCGGTCACTGGTGCCAACCTGGACTGACACCGACGACGTGCTTCAGCAGGCCGCGATGGTGCTTTGGCGGAAGTTCGATCAATATGACCCCGACACTGAATTCATGAAGTGGGCCTGCGTGGTCGCTCGATTCGAAGCTATGGCCTACCGGAGGAAAATGGCGCGGGACCGATTGGTGTTTCGCGAGGATATTCTTTCCATTATGGCGGATGAAGGTGTGGAGGAAATCGAAGAAGGCAGGGCCGGACACGATGCCTTGATAGAGTGCCTTTCTGAAATACCCGAAAAGCAAAAGCAGTTCGTCCTCCTTGCCTACACTCCCGGGGTCAAGGTTAAGGAGATGGCGGAAGAGGCCGGGAGTTCGGCTGCCGCCTTTTACATGAAGCTGAAGCGCCTTCGTCATCGCTTGATGGAGTGCGTGGAGGGGAAATCAGCGGAGGAGGCGAGGTCATGAAATTCTCCCATCTTGATCCCAAAGTGCAGGGATGGGTTGATGATTATCTGGATGGCACCATTCAGGCTGAGGATTTCGAGCAGTTGCAGGATGCCATGCTCGAGGATGCGGAATTGCGAAGGGTCATGAGGCGTTATCTTTCGCTCGATCATCATTTGTCCGTCGAAGCCAGCGAACAGGGAGATCTCGCAGGGAGCGAAGGACTTTGGTCGGTCCTACCCGAACCGACATCAGGATCCGGCAAGGGACGAGAGTCCGGATTCCAGTCCCTGGTTCCACTGGCGGCAGCAGCCGTCGTGGCCTTCATTCTTGGGTCGGCGGTGATGCATTGGGGAAGCTCAAGAGAAAGGCCATTGGCCGGGAATGAAAACCCCGTCACCACTCCTTTAAACACCACCACAGGCAAGGACAGTTTTGCCGAAGGATTCGCAGTTGTTGAAAACCTTTTCGATGTCTCGTGGAAGGACTCTCAGAAAGGATTCTCGCAAGGAGAAGTCCTTGGTTCCGAAGCCATCTTTCTTGCGACGGGGACGATGGAGCTTCAGTTCTTCTCGGGTGCCTTGATGACTCTTGAGGGGCCTGCCGAGGTTTCATTGAAATCCGCCTGGGAGGCCCATTGTCAGGAAGGCGCGGTGCGAATGAAGGTTCCACCCGCGGCCAGGGGATTCAAGTTGTATGCCCCGACCACCGAGATCGTGGATCTTGGTACGGAATTTGGCCTCGTTGTTCGTGACGGGGAAGGGAAGGTCGAGGTCTTTGATGGAGAGATTGCGGTTCGCCATCAGGGTGGTGACGAGCAACTGATCCAAAAGGGTGGGGCGCTGGCCTTGACCAAGAATGGTCCGACCGAAGAGATCGAAGAGGGGAGCGTTCAGGTTCCCGATCTCGGGGACTTTGGCGATCGGGCGCGGAGTGAGACGATCCGGGAATTTGAATCGTGGCGGGAACATCGGGACGTGCTTGCGCGTGACCAACGATTGCTCGCCTACTACGGATTTGACCGCGATCCTGTTTCGCTTCTTGTTCCCAACCTAACGACGCCCCGCAACAAGGAATTCGACGGTGCTGTCGTGATGGCCGAATCGGTTTCAGGTCGTTGGCCGGGATTGAAATCGGCTCTGGAATTTCGTCGTCCAGGTTCACGGGTGAGAGTGAATATCCCCGGTGAGTTCCCGGCCTTCACCTTCATGTGCTGGGTTCGAATCGATAGCCTCGACCGTCAATACAACGCTCTCTTCATGGGAGATGGCTATGAAACAGGCGAACCTCACTGGCAGATCCGTGATGACGGGAAGATGATGTTGTCCATCATGGTCGACGATCAAGGCGAGAATCCTTACCACAAGGGTGCCCATGGATTTCATCGGGTCTACTTTTCTCCGTCGATGTGGGATCTCTCAATGAGCGGACAGTGGTTGCACCTCACCTCGGTATTCGACCCGAAAAACCGCAAGGTTTCACATTACGTCAATGGAGACGTCATTTCCGAGGAAGTCATCGAAAGCGATTACCTTATTGATCGTCTTCGAATCGGAAACGCCGAGATTGGCAACTGGGGACAACCTTTTCGGGAGGACCCGGTTTTCGCCATCCGAAACCTCAATGGTCGAATGGATGAACTGATGATTTTCAAAGCTGCCTTGACCTCGGAGAATATTGTCGGCCTTTACGAACGAAGCCGGTCACGTCGTCGTTAACACACAAAATTTTTCATGCTGAAATCAACTTTTGCATCAATTGCTGGAAGTAGACATCTGGCTCTGGGAGTAGCCCTGACTCTTGTCACCGGGATGGCTGCATCCAAGCCCGTCGATTTTGAAGAAGAGATTCTCCCGATCCTTGAGGACACGTGTTTCGACTGTCATGGAGAGGATAAACAGAAGGGAGGACTTCGGGCTGATCAACGGGTGAGCCTTTTGAAGGGTGGGGATACCGGGTTTCCGGCCATCGTCCCTGGTAATCCCGAGAAAAGCCAGTTGGTTCATTTCATCAAGGGAGTGAACCCGGATGAGATCATGCCTCCGAAAGGGAGCCCGCTGGATGATGAAGACGTGGCGATCATCGAAAAGTGGATCAAGGAAGGCGCTGATTGGCCGGGTCAAATGGACGATGTCGCCGAAGCCACCACCGATCATTGGTCATTCAATCCCGTGACCAGGCCCGTCGTTCCAGGTGAGGGCGCTCCCATCGATGCCTTTGTGAACGCCAAACTCAAAGAGCTTGGCGTAACACCGAACGAGCGGGCCGATGCACGGGCATTGATCCGCCGACTCTCGATTGTTCTCACCGGACTGCCGCCAACGGTCGAAAGGGTTGAACAGTTCGCAAGCGATTCGAAGAGTGATGCCCGAGCGGCCTACGAAGCTTTGGTCGACGAACTATTAGCTTCGCCACAATTCGGTGAACGTTGGGCCCAGCATTGGTTGGATGCCATTCGATGGGGTGAGACCAATGGCTCGGAATCTAACCTCTATCGCAAAGGAGCTTGGACTTATCGGGACTACGTGGTGCGCTCGTTCAACAACGACCTGCCATACGACCAGTTCATCGTGGAACAGTTGGCAGGTGATCGTCACGGAGTGGGGGAGGCCACCGGATTTCTGGTAGCCGGGCCTCATGTTCCAGCAGCCACTGTAGGACGCGAGCCTACCGCCA
Organism: Akkermansiaceae bacterium; assembly: GCA_049889715.1. Lineage (GTDB taxonomy): Bacteria > Verrucomicrobiota > Verrucomicrobiia > Verrucomicrobiales > Akkermansiaceae > SW10. The sequence goes on from JBMHCW010000080.1 coordinate 5,404, forward strand.
TCAGGCAAGCGCGGGCTGATCGCATGGATGAAATCATGCAGACGGTAGGCTCTTCCATGATGGGGCTGACCGTCTCCTGTGCCCGCTGCCATAATCATAAATTCGACCCGATGAGCATTCAGGACTACTACGCGATGACCGCGGTTTTTCAGGGCGTGGAGTTCGGAGGTCGTCGTCCCGAAGTGGGTGATGAGCACCCTCGAAAAAAAGCAGCTCAGGCAATCTGGTCTGACATGATCAAGGAGCGGGAGGTTCTCCGCGAGACCGGTTTCAGTTGGCGGGAAGATTGGGGTGGTTTTCATGAGCATCACTTCAAGCCATTGACGACCAAAGCAGTGCGTCTCGACTTCACATGGCCCTCCGTTTTCATCGATGAAATGGAGTTCTTTGGTGCGGAAGAGAAGGGGAAGAACCTCGCCTTGGCCTCGAACGGCACGACGCTGAAGACCGATGACTCAATGATCAACGGGAACGGCAAAGTCGAACTAGCCAACGACGGGGAATACGGAACGATGATGTGGAAGAGTAGGGTGCCCAAGGAATCCAAGGAGAAACCCTGGGTGGAGTTCCACTTTCCATCGGAAGTCACCATCAATCGTTTCCGGATTTCCAGCAATCGGGAATACTATTTTGAAACCGACTACCTCGAGAAAATGGGGGGCAAAGCACCCGACTTCCGCTTGTCGATTCTTCAAGACGACGGTTCATGGAAGCAGGTCAGTCATTCGAAGCACGCGCAGGACCGACTTCAATCGAACCTCGCCTCGAAAGAGGCTCATGCGCGGCTCGAGGCGCTGATTGCCCGTTTGAATGAAGAAGGTCCCCGCCATGCCTTCATCGGACGATTCACCAAGCCTGCCGTGACCAAGGTGCTTTATCGGGGAAGCCCCGAGAATCCTCGCGACGAAGTGGCTCCGTCTGGTCTGGCAATCCTCAATGGTGACCTCGGTCTCAATTCCCAAACTCCTGAATCGGACCGACGTCAGAAATTTGCCGAGTGGCTGACCCAGCCCGAGCACCCTCTGACATCAAGAGTCATGATCAACCGCATTTGGCATCACCTTTTTGGCGCAGGGATTGTCCCCACTGGTGGAGATTTTGGTTTGGCCGGAGCTCCTCCAAGTCATCCCCAGCTTCTCGATTGGTTGGCCGCGGAGTTCGTCGCGAAAGACTGGTCGGTCAAGGATATGATCAAGATGATGGTCATGTCTGAAACCTTCCAGCGCTCCAGCCTCCCTCAGAGTCGCGGGTTGGAAGCGGATGCCGGTTCGGCCTTTCTTTGGCGTTATTCACCTCAACGGGTAGAAGCTGAAGTCATCCGCGATAGCATTCTGAAGGCTTCCGGTAAACTTGATCCCCGTCTCGGGGGGCGATCCTATCGGATCCACAACGTAAAAAAAACCTACGCCCAGTGGGAGGTGGTGGACAACCATGGCGAGCACACCTGGAGGCGCATGCTTTACCAGGAGCGCATGAGGCGGGTTGATGACCAGATCTTTACAGCTTTTGACTTTCCCGACTGCGGACAGGTTCGCTCCAAGCGTCCGGTTTCCACGACGCCGCTCCAAGCCTTGAATCTGCTCAACAGTCCCTTTGTGGTCACTCAATCCAAACTCATTGCGGAGCGAGCGATGCAGGAAACCGGGAGTGATCCAGGCAAAGCGGTGAAGCGCGCCTTCGAACTCTTGCTGGCGAGAGTTCCGACCGATGATGAACTCAAGGCCAGTCTCGAGGTCATCGAAGATGGCGGACTTCATTTGGTCTGTCGCAGTCTCATCAACTCCAACGAATTCGCCTTTCTCCCTTAGCATTCCACGCCTCAACTAGAACCGACCATCGTTATGAATCCTGAAAATCTTTCTCCCATCGGCCGCAGGTTGCTCGACCGACGGAGCTTCCTGCGCAACACCTCCATGAGTCTCGGCGGATTGGGGTTGGCCCAGTTGCTGAAAGCGGACGAAGAAGAAAAGCTGAACTTTGCCGGCAAGCAATCGATTCGCCCCGACATCAATCCGGATCAACCGTATCTAGCTCGCCCCAGTCATTTCGAAGCTGCGGCCAAACGTGTGCTTGTCGTGTATTGCCCAGGCGCGGTCAGCCATGTCGACACCTTCGATTACAAACCCGACCTCGCAAAGTTTCACGGACAGAAGCCTCCCGGAATTCCGGAAGTCACCTTCGAGGGCCCAACCGGCAACATTGCCAAGCCATTCTGGGATTTCAAACCCCGTGGGGAATGCGGGAAAATGATTTCCGATCTCCTTCCGAATCTGGGCTCCCATGCCGATGAGTTTTGCTTTCTTCACTCCCTAACGACGCAGACCAGTGCGCACCCTCAGGGAGAGAACTTCATGAACACCGGGTTCACGATGGAAGGGTTTCCTTCGTTCGGAGCCTGGGCCACCTACGCCCTCGGCTCGGATAACCAGGAGCTTCCCGCCTTTGTAGCCATCAACGACCCTCGTGGATTGGCACGCTCGGGAAAAAACAACTTCGGGAACGGCTTCCTGCCAGCGGCCTTCCAGGGAACTGATTTCAATTCCAAGAATCCTCCGGCCAACCTGGCACGTCCCAAGGATTACTCGCTAGTAGATGACCGGACAACCATCGACCTGCTGAAGCGCTTGAATTCCGGGCATCTTGAAAAATATCCCGGCGATGAAAATCTGGCGGCCCGCATTGCCAGTTACGAGCTGGCGGGGCAGATGCAATTGAGTGTTCCCGACATCATGGACCTGAGTGGTGAGCCAGAATCCATCCACAAGGAATACGGGACCGAATCGGGCACCGATCTAAAACGCGAATACGCCAAGAATTGCATTCTCGCCCGGCGGCTCCTTGAAAAAGGAGTGAGGGTGGTTCAACTCTTCAATGGATCGGACCCAGCCGGAGGAAACGGGATCACCAATTGGGATTCACACGCCAACATCAAAAAGACGCACGCGATGCAGGCCGAAATCATGGATCAACCGACCGCGGCGTTAATTCACGATCTGAAACGTCGCGGGCTTCTTGAAGACACTCTTGTTGTTTGGGCCACTGAGTTCGGACGCATGCCCTTCTTGCAAGGAAACGGAACGGGGCGTGACCACAACCCGGATGCTTTCACCTGCTTCCTCGCTGGAGCCGGAGTGAAGAAAGGACACAGCTATGGCTCCAGTGATCGCTTCGGCTTCAAGGTCGAAGGCAAGAAGACCAGTGTCTATGACTTCAATGCCACCATTCTCCATTTGCTTGGACTCGATCACGAAAAACTGACCTTTTACCACAATGGGCTGGAGAGACGCCTTACAAACGTTCACGGGCACGTGATCAAGGATGTCCTCGCTTGAGAAACACCAGCAAACCATCATGAGAAATTTTCTTCCCTTATTCCTCTCACTGACGCTTTCGGTCTTCGCGAACAAGAAGCCACACGTTCTCTTCATCGCCATCGATGACTTGCGCCCCGAGCTGGGGTGTTATGGATCACCAATCGCCGTGACTCCCAATCTTGATAAGCTGGCTTCCAAAAGCCTCCTCTTCAATCGAGCCTATTGCCAGCAGGCCATTTGCTCGCCCTCGAGAGCCAGCCTGATGACCGGCGCAAGGCCAGATACCATTGGCGTCATCGAGAACTACACCTATTTCCGCGATAAAAATCCGGAGATCATCACGCTGCCCCAGCACTTTCGATCTCATGGATATGAGACTGTGAATGTCGGCAAAATCTACCACGGCAAGTTCAAGGATCCTGAGAAGTCCTGGTCACGTCTTCCGGCTCACAAGAGGATGAAAACGCGTCCGATTCCGGGAGGCTACGGCTTACCCGAGAATCAAAAAATCCAGCGTGACAATCGCAAAGCCGCGCTTGAGAAGTACGGCCCCGATAAAGTGGGCGGGCTGAATTCCAGCGGCCCGGCATTTGAAGCCGCCGACGTTCCCGACCATTCTTTTGTCGACGGGCATTCCGCCCGCCTTGCCATCGAGACGATGAATCAGCATCTCGAGACCAAGCCGGATCAACCGCTCTTTCTGGCGCTTGGATTCACCCGACCGCATCTCCACTTCATCGCACCCAAAAAATACTGGGATCTCTATGATCCCGAGAAAATCCCCTTGGCAAAGCACACCAAGGCACCGGTTGATGGAGCCGCGATGGGGCTCCACGCTTCTTTCGAACTTCGCGTCCGTCATGGAATTCCCAAGTCAGGAGATCTCGATGAAGAATTATCCCGAACTCTCAAGCATGCCTACCTTGCCTGCACATCTTATGTTGATGCCCAGATCGGATTGGTTCTCGATGCTCTCGACAAATCAGGACAGCGGGAAAACACCATCGTAATCGTTTGGGGAGATCATGGCTGGCATCTTGGCGATATGGGAGTGTGGGGTAAGGCCACCAATTATGAAATCAGCACGAGAGTCCCGATGATTCTTCAGGCCCCTCAATTTCAAGACAGTAGGGGTAAGAAAACCGAATCCTTGGTCGAGCTTCTCGACATGTATCCAACCTTGTGTGAGTTGGCGGGCCTTCCCGCTCCACCACATCTCGAGGGAAGAAGCCTCGTTCCTTTGCTGAAAAACCAGAGTGCCAAAATCAAAGACTTCGCTCTCTCCCAGCATCCCACACCCGGACTCCGGGAATGGGCGGCCAACCCACTGGCACCGGCCATGCGTGAGACCTTTTTCGGCCCGCTAATCAAGGAAGTGGAAGATCGCATCATCGCCCAATACGGAGACCGATGGAATCGCGAACTCTTTGAGAATCACCTGATGGGTTACGCTCTTCGTAATGATCGCTTCCGTTACGTGGAATGGCGTGACTACCGGGATCCCAATGCCAAACCAATTTTCATTGAGCTTTTCGATCACGAAAACGACCCGCTGGAAACCGTCAACGTCGTTGAAAAGCATCCTCAAGTCATCAAGGAGTTGCATCAACAACTCAAAACCATGCTCCCCAAGAAGTAGGAAGCTTTCTTGCCAACGAAAGGGGAATGGTGTCAGTTAGGGTATCACTTGATCACGATGAAAAAGTCATTGCTTCCACTTTCTGTTTTCGCCGCCTTCTCGATTCCTTCCAGCCTGCTGGCCGAGGAGGGTAAATCCATTCAACTTTTCAATGGCAAAGACCTGACCGGCTGGCACAGCGACGTCCCCGCAGCGGACAAAGACCCCAAGATCAAACCGAGCTTTATCGCCCGGGACGGAAAGTTGGTCAGTCTCGGCAAACCCGGCGGGCATCTCATCACCGACAAGGTCTACGAAAACTTCAAGCTCGAGCTGGAGTATCGCTTCGCCAAGAATCCGGGAAACTGCGGAGTGCTCGTTTATTCGTCAACTCCACGCGAACTCTACGGAATGTTCCCAAAATCCATCGAGGTCCAGATGCACCACCAGAACGCCGGGGATTTCTGGTGTATCGGGGAAAATATCGAAGTTCCGAACATGGAGGCCCGGCGACCTAAAAGGGAAGGGCAGAAGTATGGAGGCGGCCCCAAAGATGCCCGTCGCATTCTCAATCTGACCGACGACTCCGAAAAGCCCGTGGGCGAGTGGAACAAGATGGTGATCGAGTGCAAGGGCAACGAACTCAAAGTCTGGGTCAATGGCGACATGGTGAACCACGGAACCAATTGCACTGCCTCAAAAGGGCAGATCGCGCTTCAAGCCGAGGGGGTCGAAGTCGAATTCAAAGGGCTGACCTTGACGCCGCTGGCTAAAAAATAAGGAGTTTCCCGGGGCTGACAGTCCCACCATTTTGCGAAAGGGTGAAAGTTATTCACATTTGAGGGGCCAGATTACCCTTGCTCCTCCCGCCGGGCTGGAATAGCCCTCGGTTGGGCGAATTGCGTCCCAAACACACTCATACTATGGCGATTTCACGTGCGCTCCTGTCGGTGTCCGATAAAACCGGACTGGTGGATTTTGCGAAGTCTCTTCATGAAGATCATGGCGTAGAACTTCTCTCAACCGGGGGCACCGCCAAGGCGCTTCGCGAAGCCAATCTACCCGTCATCGATGTTGCCGAATACACTGGAGCCCCCGAGCTTTTTGAGGGCCGCTTGAAGACTCTTCATCCGAAAGTCCACGGAGGATTGCTGCAGCGACGCGATTCCGAAGATCACATTTCACAGGGTAAAAAACACGACATTCCAACCATCGATCTCGTGGTGGTGAATTTGTATCCCTTCGAGCAAACGATTGAGAAAGAAGGCGTCACCCTGGAGGAAGCCATCGAGAATATTGACATTGGGGGGCCTTCGATGTTGAGAAGCGCGGCCAAAAATTATTCTGCGGTCACCGTCTTGACCGATCCTGCCGATTATCCCCGTGCTCTGACCGAGATGGCCGAACACCAGGGAGACACCTCGTTGAGATTGCGTGAAGAACTGGCGATCAAGGTCTTCCGTCGCACTGCCGAATATGATGGTGCGATTTCCAATTTCCTCGGGAAGTGTGACCAGGGAACAGCCTGCAACTTGTCCATCAATCTTCCTTTGGATCGCGATCTCCGATACGGGGATAACCCTCACCAGAAAGCACGCCTTTACGGAAACTTTGCAGAGTGTTTCTCACAGCTTCAGGGCAAGGAGTTGAGCTATACCAATGTGCTCGACATTGAAGCCGCGGCCGATCTCATTCTCGATTACCGTCGTCCCACCATCGGGATTCTCAAACACACCAATCCATGTGGAGTGGGTCAGGATGATGATCTGAGACTTGCCTGGCAAAAGGCCTTTGAAACTGATCGACAGGCTCCATTCGGTGGAGTCATCGTCTGCAATCGGTCCATCACCGAGGATTTGGCGCGCATCATTTCCGGAATTTTCACCGACGTGATTATTGCTCCCGATTACGAGCCGGAAGCTCGTGCGATTCTTCAAAAGAAGAAAAACCTTCGGTTGATGAAGCTTGAGGACGGCTATGAAAAGTATCGCCGAGATCCCATCATCCGTCCTGCTCCTGGCGGGTTAATGATGATGGATAAGGATCACGAAGTCATGGGACTCGAAGATCTTGAATCCAAGGTCGTCACCAAACGTCCTCCGACCGAAGCTGAATTGACTGCGATGCGATTCGGTTGGCGGGTCGTCAAACATGTTAAATCAAACGCTATCGTCTTCAGTTTGGCCGATCGCACCCTGGGAATCGGCGCCGGACAGATGAGCAGGGTGGATTCCTCCCGCATTGCAGTCTGGAAGGCCGAACAGGCCGGACTGTCACTCAAGGGTAGCATTATCGCTTCCGACGCAATGTTCCCATTCGCGGATGGACTTGATGCGGCTATTGAATCAGGCGCAACGGCCTGCATTCAACCCGGTGGCTCGATCCGTGACGAAGAAGTCATCGCGGCCGCAGATGCTGCAGGAATCGCGATGGTCTTCACCGGTCATCGCCACTTCAAACACTAGTTCGAATCATGTCACTTCTTCTGGGTGTCAATATCGACCACGTCGCCACTCTTCGGCAGGCGCGATACGCGCTGAATCCGGGGGCGCCCATTGTCGAGCCATCCGTCCTAGAGGCTGCCTTGGAAGCCAAAGCAGGCGGAGCCGATTCAATCACCATTCATGTCCGGGAAGATCGACGCCACATGCAGGACGCCGATGCGTTGGAAATCCGACAAAAGATCGACCTGCCGTTGAATCTTGAGATGGCGAATACCGTCGAGATGACCGCCTTTGCCTGTGAGCTCAAGCCGGATTTTGTCTGCATCGTTCCGGAGAGCCGGGAAGAGGTCACCACGGAAGGAGGGCTCAACGTGACCGGAAACCGAGACAGCCTGAAAAACACAATTTCCCAACTTCAGGAGCACGGAATCAAGGTCAGCTTATTCATAGATCCTGAATCCGAGCAAATTGAGTCCGCCGCTCAACTTGGAGCTGAAATGGTCGAATTACACACCGGCGCCTTCGCCTTGGCTGCGGGCGCTGATCAAGCCGAAGAACTGACACGCTTGCAAGCTGGAGCAGAGCTCGCAAACCGACTGGGTATCCAAGTGAATGCTGGTCATGGAATTCATTTGAAGAACCTTAGCGGTATTTTTTCCATAAAATACTTAAAAGAGCTCAACATTGGCCACACACTTGTTTCTCGCGCTGTATTTACAGGATTCCGTGCTGCGGTTGCTGAAATGAAGGCGGCAATGACCAAATACTCCGATGGAGACTGATGAGCATCATCGGGATAGGAATTGATGTCGTCGAAGTGAGTCGAATCAGATCCTCCTTGGACGAATTCGGAGAGCGCTTCCTCAATCGAATTTTCACAGAGGAGGAGAGATCTTACTGCAGTCGCCAAAAGCGACCGGAATTGCACTTTGCAGCACGGTTTGCAGCCAAAGAGGCCATCGCCAAGGCCTTTGGAACCGGGATTGGTAAAGAGCTGGGTTGGCTGGATATGGAAATTTCTCGAAAAGCCAGCGGCGAGCCGGAGGTTCGACTTCTTGGAGAAGGTGTCGAATTGGCGACATCGCGCAAGGTGAGTCAGATCATGGTAAGCCTGACACACGCCAAGCATTACGCTGCCGCGAACGTCGTGATCACAGGGGAATCCCGAGTCTGAGGAAAGGAGCGGAATCCAAGCCTGATGTCGCACACACCTCAGAATCCCGAAAATCCCACGAGATAGGGCTTCACCCACTTACCCACTCCGCATTACATATATTGCGCGAAGTTAGATGGATGGTGTGTAGATGGCTGTTTCCTTGAAATTCAAGGAAATGTCCCGAAAGCATCCTTGATCCCAACCAAGCGTATCCCCAACTTTTGAGCGTGTCCGAGGAACTGGCTGAAATTCTTGATAAGACTGAAAAAGCAATCGCCGCCCGGAATTCCGAGCTTGTCCAAGAGCTTTGCGAAGAGCTCCATTATGCGGATCTTGCCGAGCTTTATTCTGACGCGGACGATGACGGCCGGAGGTTCCTCGTCGAAACCCTCGGAGCTGAGGTCTTTACCGAGATTCTCGCAGAGCTGCCCGATACGTTGGTCGAGCCCACCTTGGATCAGTTCGCTCCCGACGATCAGCGGGATATTCTTGATTCACTGGCCGACGACGACCGGGTCGATATCCTTCAGGATGTCAGCGACTCCAAGCGTCAGGACTATCTAGGGCTCCTGGACGAAGAAACCCAGGAAGACACCCGGACGCTTCTACGGTATGGCGAAGAGACGGCCGGCGGCCGAATGACGACTCAGTTTGGAAAGATCCGCGAAGAAATGACGGTCAAGCAAGCCATCGACCATCTTCGCGCCGATCTGGAATCCACTGAAACCCTGGCCCGCATTTTTGTCGTCGACGAAGAAGATCGACTCATCGGCAAGGTCAGACTGCGCGACCTGGCCTTCAATATTTGGGAAACTCCCATCCGCGATGTTCTAAAGCCCGAAGAAAACAGCGTCTTGGCGACCGCAGACCAGGAGGAAGCGGCCAATATTCTCGCAAAGTATGACATGGTTTTGCTGCCTGTGGTTGACGAGTCCAATCGGCTTCTCGGCGTGATCACTGCCGATGATGCCATTGAGATTCTTGAAGAAGAATCCACCGAAGACATCGAAAAAGCCGCTGGTATTTCCGGTGAACAATCAGAGGAAACCTATTTAAACACACCCGTCAGGGCTCATTTTCGGCGCCGTTGCGGCTGGTTGGTGGTGCTGGCGTTTCTAGCCATCCTGTCGGGTTTTGTGATGATGCGTTTCGAGGCAACACTTACCAATGTCTACCTTCTTTCGTTATTCCTGCCCATGGTTGTTGCTGCCGGCGGCAATACCGGTGGTCAGGCGTCGACCATGGTCATTCGCGCCATGGCTTTGGGAGAACTGGATCTCGAAGATACCCGTCGGGTCGCCCAAAAAGAACTTCAACTTGGGCTTCTCCTTGGAGCTCTACTGGCTGCCTTGATTGGGATTTTCGCGATTTTCGCCCCTCCCGCCCTTCAATTCACGCTGCCTCCCGGGGTTAACTTCACACAATTCGGCCTCACCGTTGCCATCGCCCTGGGCCTTCAAGTCATGACATCCACGCTGATTGGCGCCTTGCTGCCGATCGCCGCCCGGGCCATCAAGATGGATCCAGCTGTCATTGCAGCCCCTGCGATCACCACAATTGTCGATGTTTCAGGAATGGTGATTTATTTTACCGTTGCGCGCAGTATCCTAGGTCTATGAGATTTAAATATCTTCTCTCACTCGCTCTAACGCCTCTGGCTTTTGCCCACGAGGGTCACGCCCACAATCCTGCCACCGTCGAGATGACTGAAGCAGCCAGCGTCTTTCTGGCCAGTCTCGATGACTCCCAGGCCAAAACCGCCAAGTTCGAGTTCAAAAATGTCGAACGCGAAAACTGGCATTTCGTTCCCATGAATGACCGAAAAGGTCTTCGCCTCGACGCCCTGAAGCCCCACCAAAAGCACCTTGCCTTCGGTCTGCTGGGAACCGGCCTCAGCCAAAAGGGCCTCCTCACTGCCAGTCAGATTATGACGCTTGAGCAAATTCTGCAGGATCGAGGAGAGAGTGCGGAAATCAGAAACCCGGAGAAATATCACATCTCAATCTTCGGAACCCCTTCCGAAAAAGAAGTCTGGGGTTGGCGGTTTGAAGGACACCACCTTTCGTTGAATTTCTCCCTTCTCGGAGACAAGATCATTGGCTTGCCCGCATTCTATGGCACGAATCCTGCCGAATTGAAAAAGGGACCTCTTAAAGGCATGCGTCCCTTGGGTGAAATCGAAGATGCCGCGCGCAGTCTGGCCGAGGAACTCATTAAGGCAGGTAATTCTCCCGTCTTTTCTGAGAAGCCTCCCAAGGAAATTCTAACCGCACAGGACAGTAAGGCATCCGCGCAGAAGGTCGAGGGCGTCACCTCGGATAAAATGGATGGCGAGCAAATCAAGAAACTGCAGGTGATTATCGGGATGGTCGCGGAATTCCAGCGTCAAGAAGTCACCAACAAGGTGCTTCATCTGATCGCTACGACCCAGCGCAAGAAGATGCATTTCGCCTGGGGCGGATCCCTGGAGAAAGGAAAAGGCCACTACTTCCGGATTCAGGGAGTCGATTTCTTGATCGAGTATGCCAACACTCAAAACGATGCGAATCACGCTCACCTCGTCTGGCGTGACCTCAAGAACGATTTCGCTCGGGATTCACTGAAGAAGCATTACGAGTCCGGACACTAAGACCTGAATTCGCTTTTTTCACAAACCGCGTTGGGGCTGTCCCAGCGCGGTTTTTTGATGGCTATTTTTCTCGAATCAAATGAGTCCTCATCCTGATTTTGACGTCACGCCCCTCTCGCTCCTCGATCACTTTCTTAAGGTCAACAAGTACGCCATCCGGCAAGGGTGACGGACTCTCCAGAGTGATTTCGTATCCGCCGCCCGTTCGGCGATTCAAGGAAACCAATTTGGCTGAATCCGGAATCACCTCTTGAACCACCGATTCCAGTTCAGGGCTTCGTGATAATCTCGAGAGCAAGACCGAGGTCAGGGGAACCGCCAATCCCAAACAGAGTAACACCAGGGCAATCATTCCCCTTCTCCCCCACTCGCCCGTTTTTTGTTTTCCCCGGATTCCAGCAAGTAAGAAATTCAAGCCGGCACCCAGGACAATCGCCACGATATTGGTGCCGAAGAGCAGGGCTGCTCCCATCGCAATCTCCTCCTGACCCATCGCGAAACAAATCCCGACAGTCGCAATCGGAGGCACCAGAGCTGCGGCAATCGCCACACCCGCGAGAGCTCCACTGAGTTTCGGACGAGCGATGCAATACGAAGCGGCAATTCCGGAGACAAAGCCAATTCCAAGATCGAGAGCATTTGGTTCACCCCTCATTAAGAGCTGTTCCGTGAGACCCAGCTCGAGGAAACGAGCCGCCAGTCCCATCCCATACGCAAATACCAAGGCGAAAAAGAATCCCCGGATCACTGCGCTGAGGGCCTGCCGACAGAGGGGCCAGTTTCCTTGCACGAGGGAAAGACCAGTTCCAATCAAAGGCATCATGAGAGGAGCCACCAGCATGGCCCCGATCACCACGGCCCCGGAATTCACCAGTAAGCCCATGGCCGCAATCGCTGTTGCGAGAACCATCAATGCGGCGAAATCAAAGTTCCACCGGGATTTGGATTCCACCTCTTCGAACAAGGCCAGCCGTTCGCTTCGACTCAATTGGGGAATGTGAACATGAATCAACCGTCCAACGGCATTGCGGACCCGGTGTCCCTTGCTCTGTTCCGCCCGGATCACCCCAATGGATATGCCATCGCTTCCCTCGAGACTTCGGTCAGGAATACTGCCGAAAAGTTTGCGGCGGAGAGTTCCAGCACCACTGGCACCAATCAAGATCATGCTATAGTCACCTTCTTTTGCCTCCGTTGCCAGGGCGGCCGGAAAGTCATTTCCAACCACGACCTTGGTGGCAATCTCTCCCGCAGGCAGTCCTGCCTTGCTGATCATCTTTTCCAGATGCTGGTGGCCGACCTGGCTTGATAGCTCATCGGCATCAGGCCTCATTTGAAAAGCAACGGCTCCGGAAGGAGAAAGAGCATGGGCCAGCTTCAGAGCACGTCGGGAATGACGTCCGCCTGCACAGGGAACCAGAATCCGGGAGTTGGCTTGGGAGAGTTCCTTGGAGAGCCTCATCACCAGAACCTGACAACCCACTGAGTCGAAAAGATCACTAGCTAGTTTGCGATCAGGGTTGTCTTGGGAAGACTTGGCCCATTTACCGACCACCAGAAGCTCCGGCCACTCGTTCCGTGCTTCCACAAATAGCCGCGATCTCCGGTCTTTGCCGCTGAAGTTTGCAATTCGCGATACCCCGACGCCTTCGAGTTCCACGACCCAGTCCGGGTTATCATCGTCGCTCGCCGCCACCCAGAACTCCAGTGGTTGCTGAAGAGCGCCGGCAAGACGAAGACCGGTTTCCCTTAAGAAGGGCAATTCCTTCTGGCTTTGGATCAGAACACAAACAGACATCAACTCTTTCCAAATTTTCGGTCCAACTCCTGATGCGAAATTTGGATCAGGGTCGGACGTCCGGCGGGATCACAGTAAGGAAGATCACATTGAAAAAGCTCTTCTAACAGAGGAGGGATCTGCGAGGGATTCCATGATAACTGAAGCGAGCCAATTTTCGCCACTTTGGCAGCAAACCCTTCAAAGGCCAGACGACGAACCCGACCTCCGCTATGGCGATCGAGCACCGAATCAATCAGCTCAATCAGGGTTGCCCGGAGATCATCTGATTTTAAAAAGACAGGAATGGAGGAAATCTGCACGGTGAGACCACCAAATGCCTCGAGCACGAACCCGGTTTCTTCGAAGTGCTCCTGGTGACGCATTAGAAGATCAACATCCCTCGAGTCGAGTTCCAAAAGAACGGGGACGAGCAAGCCTTGAGACTCGATCATGTCTTCACGAGCCAGAAGGGATTCGTAAATGATCCGTTCACGTGCCGCCACAGGTTCGAGCAACACCAAACCTTCATCTCCCTCCAGCAGGGCATACTTCTTGGACAAGGAACCGATGATCCGGAAATTCGGAGAACCCGCCTCTTTGGGCTCTTTCTCAACGGCAAGTTCCTCCTGTTCTTCGGACCGCCAGACTTGCGGATTCTTGGTGTGAGTTGCCGGCGCTGCCTCTGAACGGGAAGAACGAGGAAGAGGAGGCTCTGCCTGACGGGAGCGAGAAGAATTCTCAATCGGTCTTTCGAGAACAGGAGCCTCCACCGCCTGTTTTGTAGGCTCGGATTCGAGAATTACCGGCTGGGTTTGCCGGGGATGAAGAGCTGCCTCAACGGCTGCGAGGATCGCAATCCGGACCTTCGCCGGATCGCGAAACCTCACTTCCTTCTTGGCCGGGTGAACGTTGACATCAACCAATGTTGGATCCATCGAAATCCACAGCCAGGCGGCAGGGTGTTGCCCGCTATCGAGCCTCCCCTTGAAGGCCTCTTTGAGGGCTCTTGTAATGGCGGCATCTTCGACCGGGCGCCCGTTCAAGAAGACATACTGATGCTTGCGCCCCGCGCGTGCAAAACTCGCTGGCAGCACCGCACCTTCAACTTGAATACCACCTGATTCATATCCCGGCACCGTGATCAGTGATCTTCCGGACTCTCTTCCTGTCATCGCCTCAATGCGAACCCGCCGATCAGTCGTTGCAGGAAGATCAAGGACAACCTTCCCGTCCTTTCGGAACACCCAGCCGATGCCCGGTGTGCTCAGGGCGTGGAGCCGGATCTGGTGATCAATATGGGCAGACTCGGTAGTCTCGGCTTTTAAAAACTTCTTTCGCGCGGGGACATTGAAAAACAGATCCCGCACTTCGATCGAAGTCCCTACCGGACATCCGATGGAATGAGGGGGACAGCCTTCTCCTCCCTCAACTTTGACTTCGATTCCCTCCACGGAATCGGCTTCCCTTGTCTGCATCGAAAATCTCGAAACGCTTGCCACACTGGGAAGAGCCTCCCCCCGGAATCCAAGCGTAAGAATCCCATCAAGATCCTCGGAACAATTCAACTTGCTGGTGGCATGACGCTCGAGGGATCGTACAGCATCCTCGGGACTCATTCCGCAGCCGTCATCCCGCACACGCATCATCGCGATTCCCCCCCGTTGAATCTCCACCTCGATTTTACGGGCTCCTGCGTCAACACTGTTCTCGATCAACTCCTTGATCACACTGGCGGGGCGCTCAATCACCTCTCCGGCCGCCACCTGGCTGGCCAGGGTCGGAGACATCACTCGCACCTCGGGCATACCGGACTCTAATTGATCAGAAATCGAGGTCAGTCACAAAAGAGTCAGCCAAGGTGTTTCTTGAAATGAGCAAGGGTCCGTTCCCACGCAAGCTCAGCGTTCTCACGATCATACCGGCTGGTGGAATCGTTGTGAAAACCGTGATTCGTCTTGGGGTAAATATGCACCTGATAGTCTGCCTTGATCGCCTTGAGATCTTCCTCGTATTCAGGCCAGGAGGCATTCACCCGCTGATCCATTTCCGCCAATTGTACGACCAAGGGAGCCTTGATGTTTTTGCGAATCTCCTTGGCCGCCGGTGTCCCATAAAACGGCACTCCGGCATTAAGATCGCCTCCCATCGTGGCTGCCAACATATTGACGATATAACCACCAAAGCAGAACCCGACAGCGCCGAGTTTACCATTCGCTCCGTCGTGCTCCTTCAAAAATTTTGCCGCTGCCATGAAATCCTGTTCCATTTTCGCCCGGTCCATTCCACGCTGCAGCGTCCTTCCTTCATCATCGTTGCCGGGGTAGCCGCCGACGGGATGGAGAGCATCGGGGGCAAACGCCATGAAGCCGGCTTTGGCCAGTCGACGGGCGACATCCTTGACGTAAGGATTCAGCCCACGGTTTTCATGGATGACCAAAACAGCCTGAAGCTTTCCGTCGGCCTCCCGGGGAACCACCAGATATCCCCTCCCTTCCTTGTGCCCTTGGGGAGATTCAAAGGTGGCGTAGCTCGCCTTGATGTCCGGATCATTGAAAGAGACCTGCTCGGCCGCGGCATAGTTGGGCAGAAGTGCTGACGACATCATCGCGACCGTCAAGGTGCCGGTAGCAATGGTGGCCAGGCGATTCATGAACGTTCGCCGGTCGATGATTCCGTGTGCGTATTCATCATACCAGTCAAATGCCTCTTGGGGAATGGGATGGTCGAGAGTTGGAGGCTGGATGTTCTGATCTTGAGTCATGGTTTTGAGAGTCACCAATTACCATAGATCAGACCGAACGGAGGCAAAGATTATTCCTCCCTCCTTGGTGGCTTTACCTTTTACCGCTTGAGGTCTAGATTCCCGCCGTGACCGCACGCAACGGAATCCTTCTTCTGGTGTCCGGCCCCTCCGGTTCGGGGAAGACCACCCTCTGTCGCCGTTTGGCCGACGAGGATGAAGCCCATTACTCCATTTCCTGCACGACGCGTCCTCCCCGGGAAGGAGAGATCAACGGAGTCGATTATCACTTCCTCACACGCGAAGAGTTTTCCCAGCGTATTGACGCCAACGAGCTCTTGGAACACGCCGAGGTGCACGGAAATTACTACGGCACCCTGAAGAGTGAAGTCGTGGATTTTCTCGAGAAGGGCGTCGATGTCGTCATGGATATCGATGTCCAGGGTGCCGCCCAGGTCAGGGAGTGCTCAGATCAAGCCATTCGAAAATCCCTGACCGATCTTTTTGTGATGCCTCCGGGAGAGCAAGAGTTGCGGGCTCGCTTGATGGGTCGCGGAACAGACGATCAGGAGGTCATTGATCTCCGGATGAGGAACGCTCTCGATGAAATGAAGCACTGGCCCGAATACACCTATCGCCTGATCTCAGCCACCCGCGAGGAGGATTATCTGAATTTCAAATCGCTTGTCCTCGCTGAACGCCTCAAAGTGTCCCGACTCAAATGAATATTGTTCTCGGGATCACAGGCTCGATTGCCGCCTATAAAGCGGCGGATCTTACCAGCCAACTTGTCAAACTTGGCCACGAAGTGCACGTCGTGATGACCAAGGCCGCGACTGAATTCATCGGACCGCTGACCCTCCAGGTTCTCTCCCGCCATCCAGTTCTGGTCTCGCTGGAGGACGAAAAAAATTCCTGGAAACCCGGGCATATTGAATTGGCAGACAATGCCGATCTCTTTCTGGTGGCCCCTGCCTGCGCCGACACTTTGGCGCAATTTGCCAACGGACTGGCTCCCGACCCTCTTTCTTCCATCTACCTTGCCCTTCCGACCTCGACCCGAAAGTTGATCGCCCCTGCCATGAATGGCAAAATGTGGAGTCATCCCGCCACCAAGAGAAATCTGACACAACTGCAAAACGACGGAGTCAGCTTCGTCGACCCAGCCGTCGGTGATCTGGCATGTGGCTATGAGGGAATTGGTCGCCTCGCTGAGATCGAAGAGATCCTCAAAGCTGTCCAGAGCTAGAGATCATCTGGAGATTGAAGCAGCTGACCAATGCGCTTGAGGAGCAATCCGGCACCTCCTCCATCGACAACGCGATGATCAAAGGTGAGGCATAACTCGGTTTCCGTGACCGGGACAAAGGCTTCCACTTCGTCGCTCCACCTTGGAGTCTTGATGCCGGCCGCCAACCCCAGAATCAGCGTTTCATTGGGTAGAGGAATCGGAGTCCCCCACTTTAATCCAAAAGTTCCAAAATTGGTCACTGTAGCGATGCCTCCCTGAGTTTGTTCCGGCGTGAGACGACGTTCACGAGCCTCGGCCACGAGATCCCCGTATTCTTCAGCCAGCTCCAGAACGCGATGCTGATCAACATTCCTCAGAACCGGAACAACCACCCCGTCCTCCACTTGAACTGCCACTCCAATGTCGAAAGCCCTCGGGTGAACAATTTTCTCTCCAATCAAAAACCCGGCAGACTCCGGTTGCTCCGACAGCGCAATGGCAAAGGCCCTCAGGACGTACAGGGTCAACCCCGGCTTGGGATCCTGTCGAGATCGATGCTGCAACACTTGATCAAGTGCCACCGGAAGCCCGACAGAAGCCAATGGACGGGTCCAACTCCTCCGCATCGCATCAGCGACCGCAAGGCGCATTGGAGAAGCCGTGCTATGTGGCCAGCCTTGGATGTAATCCAAAAACGTTTCGAGATCATCGACAGTCACTCTGCCCCCGGATCCACTCCCGGCAATCGCGGAGATATCAGCCTCTCGTAACCCAAGTTCATCCATTCTGGCCCGCATGCGGGGCGAAATGTAATGGGCTCCCTTCATTCCCGCCGGAACCGGGAGCCCCCTGACACTGGGCTCAACCAAAACCGGTTCTTCGTAACTTTGCTCCTCTTGACGGAAGTGAAGATTCTCTTCCTCTTTCGATTCCTGAACTTCAACGGACGGGCTCCCCCCCATCACTGGGGCTCCCGTCCGGCTGACCTCCTCTTCACTGGCCTCGAGTACACCGAGCAGACTGCCAACTGCATAGTTTTCACCTTCCACCCCACGAATTTCGAC
Organism: Akkermansiaceae bacterium; assembly: GCA_049889715.1. Classification (GTDB taxonomy): domain Bacteria; phylum Verrucomicrobiota; class Verrucomicrobiia; order Verrucomicrobiales; family Akkermansiaceae; genus SW10. Next base: position 23,380 of record JBMHCW010000080.1, read on the forward strand.
TACGGTTCCCCCGCAGAGAGTCGTCACCGACATGACCGCCTTGTTGGTCTCCACTTCGATGATCTCCTGATCGGCGACGACCTGATCTCCCGGGGCAACAAAGAGGCGCACGATTCGAGCCTCGGCAATCGACTCACCGAGTTGGGGCATGATGATCGGAACTTGCGGCATGGGTATCAAAGATTCAGGAGTTCCCGGAGTTTCTCAACGATCGACTCCGGAGTGGGACGATGCGCAGCCCACAGATTGGGGTGGAAAGGAATGGGCGTGTCCTTGGCATTCAACCGAAGTGGGGCCGCATCCAAAAGATGAAAACCTTCTGAAACCACGCGCGAAACAACCTCGGCCGTGACTCCGCCCCAGGGAAAGGCCTCTCCCAGGGCCAACAACCTCCCGGTCCGGGCTACCGAAGCCAACACCGTATCCATATCGAGTGGTTTGATTGAGCGAAGGTCGACGACCTCGATTTCCCATCCTTCGGAAGAAAGTCGATTGGCCGCCCTGACTGCTTCGTGAACCATCGCGCTGTAGGTGACCACCGTGGCATGTTTCCCCGGCCGGGTGATCCGGGCGCACCCCAATGGAAGAGTTTCTTTGCTGATTTCTGCTGCCTTCAACCAACGATAAAGGAATTTGTGCTCACAAAATATCACCGGGTCATCAAGGAGCACTGATTCCTTAAGGAGTGAATAGGCATCGCAAACAGTCGCCGGTGTCACCACCACCAATCCTGGATAGTGCCCGTAGAGCGACTCAACCATTTGGCTGTGAAAAGGACCCGATCCGGGAGTTCCACCACAGGGCAACCTGACAGTCAAGGGAACGGATACTCCTGTCCGGTAATAATGCGTCGCCGCTTGATTCACAATCTGGTTGAAGGCCACGGAAGAGAAGTCGGCAAACTGCATTTCCACAACCGGCCTCATCCCGCTGATGGCAGCGCCGGCGGCCATCCCAATCATGGCATCTTCACTGATCGGAGCATCAAGAACTCGGTCGGGATGTCGTTCGTGAAGCCCCTTGGTCGCCTTGAAAGCCCCCCCAAAAGCACCGATATCCTGACCATAAAGAAAGACGTTGTCCCGCTCTTCGAGAAGTTCATGCTGTGCCTGATGGATGGCATCGATGTAAGTCACACTCATCGGCTATCCCATTCCTCGTTCTGAATATGCCCGCCAGTCGTCTCGAAACGGATCAGGCTCGGGCTCGGTTTGAGCGATGGCCACCGCTTCCTGAACCTCTTTGGCGGCAGTTTCTTCCCACGCCGAAATTTCCTGCTCTGAAACCGCCCCGGACTCAATCGCTTCACGTTTCCCCACTTCCAGACAGTCTTGCCCAAGTCCGGAATGCCTGAGTTCATCAGGAACGTAAGAGGCATCATCATGCTCTCCATGTCCGCAAAGTCTGAGAAGCTTCCCCAACACGAACTGAGGTCCATGCCCGACCCGAGCCCGATTGACGGCATCGCTGATCTCTGACAAACAGGACACCAAGCTGGTGCCATCAACCTCGCGACCTTCCACGCCGTATCCTTTGGCACGGTCCAGCAAACTTTCGCAGGCAAACTGTCGTGAAGTCGGCGTCGAGTAAGCAAACTGGTTGTCGGCAACCAAGACCACCAAAGGAAGTTGCTCGACCGCCGCCAGATTCAATCCTTCATGAAAAGCACCGGTGGACGTCGCACCATCCCCCACGCAAACGGCACCGACGACTCCGTCAAGCCCCCCTTGCATCCGGCGAGCCATTAACATCCCGGAAACGAAAGACAGGGAAGTTCCGAGGTGACTAATCATTGCGGGCATTCCTTCCGTGGGGCGACCACGATGAATGTTGCCATCCCTGCCCCTCATGGGCCCCAAGACCGAACCCAGATAAGTCCGGGTCGCATCGATGAGCTCTTCACCAAATGCAATTCTACCGGCTTGATCCCGAATCAATGGCGCGTAGATGTCTTTCTCCTGATCCAGGCAAACTCCAGCCGAAGCAGAAAAGGCTTCTTGTCCGGTCCCAAGATAAACCCCGCCGACGATCTTGCCTGCTTTGTAGAGACTCGAAAGTTTCCCCTCAAGCACCCTTGAGGTGATCATGGCTTCCAACGACTTCCGCACCAAATCCCCGTCGACCTTACCTTGGCGGGATTCGCCGGAAAGATCTGCTGGAGGGAACGAGGACATAATTGTAATGTTAGAGTGATTAGATCTCTTGCTCAACCGCTTTAAGCTCGAGAAATAAATCATTCCAGCGCTTGAGCCGCGGTTTCAACAACCGTTTCTGGTCTGCAATTCGCCTCCGGACAATCACAAAGAGACCTCCATACTCGAGATAAAATTCACGAACTCCATCCTGATAATCCTCCGCTAAAGAGTCTGAGAAGATCTGCTGAAGGTTTTCGATCTGTTCCAGAAAGTCTCCGCATACCCGCTTTCGGGAGCGAACGGAATAGAATCCGGCGATCAAAAGCATTGCTCCCGCAGATGCGATTGCAGCCAGAGGCCACGGATCCAGCTCAAGGGCGCCGGTGACGCCAGCGGCGCTCAAGAGGATGAGAATCGCGATCATGAATCGACGAAGAACGGTGCGCCGCCCCTCCATTTGCTGTTCCAGCGTGCTTCGGATTTTGAGTTGGGTGACGCCCTGTTTGGCGGACCGCCCAAGCCGCTGGACAAAACGCTCGCGGGTTCCGTTGAGGGAATCAGTTTCCTTGTCAAAATCAGGAGCACTGACGGCGAGATTCTCCGCAATCCTGGGAACAACCGTCTCCCAATGCGCCCGACAGTTGGTCACCAACTCCACACCATCCTTTCCAGCCTGCTCCTCGACAGCAGTCTTGACAGCCTCTGTCAGCCCCCGTTCGATGAACGTTGGAATTTTCTCTCTTTGGAACAAAGAGAACAAACTCTGGAGCAACGACATCCTCGCTGAGAGGAGGTCCTTGGCTCCGATCCCCTGCCTCAAAAAGACATCTCCCAAGCCCGCCAAGCGCCCGGAGAGTTGCTTGGCCTGCCCTTCCCGACGGGCATCAACTTCATTTTCAAGTTCCGCTAGAAACCGCTGATCGTGATCAAGCGTGCTGCGCCGGCTTTCGATTTGCTCTTCGATGCGCTCCAAGGCGATCTGGGTCGAATCATGAACCGCCTGCATCACCCTTCGTCGGTCCGGATTGCCGGAAACTTTTCTGGAAATGAAGGCTTCGAGTGTCGGGTAACCACTTTTGCGCAGGCTATGAATGGAACCCGGGTTGTTAATCTTGGCATCAAGAGCGGCCTTTCCCGAGACTGGATAGACGGTGGGACTAATCCCGGTCTTCTGCTCAGCCAAACTCTTCATGTGCCCCACAATGACTTCGATATCCTCTGGCTCTTTCTGATCACACTGCTGGAGAATGAAGGCGGTATTGCGTAAAACATCCTCGGGGAGCTTTGATACAAACTGCCAGGTCGCGGCTCCCCACGGATTACTCACCGGAAAAACCACAAACAGAAGATCCACGACGGGGACAAACCTCTCCATCATGGCCAGGTGCCTACCTTCCGCTCCGTCAGTTCCCGGAGTATCCACGAGGTTAAAATCCCGTAAAAACAAATGAGATTGATGGCTCTCCTCGAAGAAAGGAGACTTTTCAATCACTTTGGCCGCCTTCCCGTATCGATACCAGACGACCTTCTTGGTCTTGGGGAGGTCGTGAGAAGGGCAGATCTCGCTTCCGAAAAGGCCATTGAGCAGCGATGATTTCCCGGCGTTGACCTCGCCGCAGACCATAAAAAGAAAGGGCCGGTTCAACTCCTTTAGAAAGTCCCCCTCGTCAGCCAGCGCGCTGACATCGGTTTCGCACTCCTCGCCGAGGCGACGGACCTCTACGATGACATCTGTGAGACGTTGTCGTGTTGCAAAGAAGCGTTCGCCAAACATTCGGGAGCTTCAGATTATTCCCCGGCCAACTCTTCTCACGCCTGACCCTTTTGGGTAATCAACTGGGAAACGGTAATGAACTTGTATCCACGGGAAAGAAGACCATCGAAGGTTCCCGGCATGGCATCCACGGTGGGCGCATGAAGATCGTGGGCCAGAATAATGGCCCCATTGTTCGTGTTTGAAAGAATCCGGGACTTCACCACCAAAGGCCCCGGGCGCTTCCAGTCCTGAGGATCAACCGACCACATGATGGTCGGGTAGGTAAATTCTGAATAAACCAACTGGCGTTGCCGCTGGTTGAGTGCGCCGTATGGAGGTCGCATCGTCCGTGGCTTGACTCCAGCTGCTCTGACAATCGAATCCTGAGTCCTCTTCATTTCGCTCCGTAACTCGGCATCTCCGAGACTCGTCAGCTTGCGATGAGTATAAGTGTGATTCCCGATCTCATGCCCCTCGGCAACAATGCGTCGAACGATGTGAGGGTGGCGATCAACATTCCCGCCAATCACATAAAAGGTTGCCTTGATGTTCCGGGCCCGAAGCATATCCAACAAACGAGGTGTATTCTGAGGATGAGGACCGTCATCAAAGGTCATCGCCACGTAAGGAGTGTTTGCAACCCCTCGTGAATGAGTAACTGTGGTCGGGCCAAACTGCGACGGAAGATTCATGTTGGGGTTGCGCAGACCCGATTGCACATACGCCGGCGGCCGATACTGCGTATTGGCACCCATCTTGGTGGACTGGGTGGGAGCAGCCTTCTTCTTTGCCTCTGCTTCCTTTTCCTTGCGGGAAGAACAAGACGGCAAAGCGATCAAGGCACCGGAACTCAGCTTTAAGACTTTTCGACGCTTCATGAATTTAGTTAAGAAAACTTAACGAGGATTGATTATTTTCCCGCCCTTGTCACGTCTTTAACTTGTGCAATTCTAAAAAGGCTTGTTCAAACAGGCCGCCAACCATGGTTCAAAATCCGTAAGAAGCAACCTGACAACCCCGTAATTCCAACAACATGAAGTCCCGCCGCGATTTTCTCCGAACCCTTGGTGTTTCCTCTGCCAGCCTGCCATTTCTGACCGGACTGCCGGCCTTCGCTGCTGACTCTGCTTCGGGTCCCAAAAAACGGATGATCTTCATGTTCTCCCCGAATGGAACGGTTCCAACGGAATTTTGGCCAAAGGACGGCAATTTAAAGAACTCCCCCATTCTGTCAGCGCTCGCTCCATTTCAAAACCAAACCACGGTTTTGAAAGGGATCTCTAACCGGGTGGGAGGCGACGGGGACAGTCATATGCGTGGCATGTCCTGCCTACTGACCGGAGCAAGACTTCATCCGGGCAATATTCAAGGGGGCTCCGACTCCCCGGCCGGATGGGCATCGGGAATTTCGATTGATCAGGAAATCAAGAACTTCCTCCAGAAGAACGAGGCCACCAGGACACGGTTTGGATCCCTCGAGATCGGTGTCGCCGTGCCTGACCGAGCCGACCCATGGACCCGGATGAGCTACGCGGGATCCAATCAACCACTCGCCCCTTTGGATGATCCTTACGAGATGCTCGATAAGCTTTATGGCCAGTCAAAAGACCGGGAAACCTTCTCGTCGGTCCTCGATGCACTGGGTTCCGACCTGGCCCGTGTGTCAAAACGTCTGGGTTCTGAAGACAGGCATCTCCTCGAGCAGCACATGGATCTCGTCCGCGACCTCGAGCGGGAAATGGCGGCCAGCTCGAAAGACACCGAGTTGGTCCACCCCGAACCCGAACTCGATCCCAATATCGAGCTCGTTAACGACAACACCCCTCAATTGGCCCGCATGCAAATGGACCTCTTGGTCAACGCTATGGCCAACGACATGTCACGGATCGGAACCCTCCAGTTCATGCGTTCGGTCGGCCAGGCCCGCATGCGTTGGCTTGGAATCGAAGAAGGTCACCACAGTCTATCCCACGAACCTGATAAGAATGGTGACGCCCAGCAAAAGCTGAAGAAGATCAACATCTGGTTCTCACAGCAGCTCGCTTACCTTGCCGGAAAACTTCGCGACACCCCGGAACACAACGGCAACGGGAACATGCTCGATCACACCACCATCGTTTGGGTCAACGAACTGGGTAAAGGGAATACCCACACCCTCGACAATCTCCCGATCGTCATGGTTGGCGGTGGAGCCGGCTTCAAGTCCGGTTTCCACGAACTCGGCAATAAAGTTCCGCACAACCGCCTCCTGATGAGCCTTGCCCATTCGATGGGACATCACATCCAGACTTTTGGAGAAAAGAAGTGGTGCGAAGGTGGTGCGCTTTCCTTGAGCTAGGATCGCGGTCAGATCAACTGACGGAAAACAGGGAGCACGTGAAGGAAGAGCGAGTTCTTCCCTCCACGTGAAAGCTGGCTGGCGACCAAGCCACCAGCGTCGTCCGCATCCGCAGGGCCGCTAAAGTCAATGCAGTGCCCGTCCGTACAAAGAACGTGACAAAGATGGCGCGATCCGGGCTTTCGGAGAACTTTCACTTCGCAATCGGGGGCTTGAAGACTCAATTCCCCGATTGGCGCCCCCTCATCGTCCCATTGAATCGTGGCCTCGATCTTTTGCCCTTCTTCGGACTTTAAATGGAAGGAATCTCCTTCCGCAGATTCAACAGACCATCCGGATCGGGAAATCACCCACGCTAAAAGAAGCAAAGCCGAAGTCCTTTGCGAAGACTGGGCGGTCAGCCTGATGGTTTCGATCAGCGGAAGGCTCTTTTGAGCAATCGGATCGTCGAAGAGGCCGGCAATCGCCAGACGGAAATGATAACTGCGGGTCCAGGCGAGATCCTGAATCACGAGACGGCTTCGCGAATCCTCCCGAGCCTGGGCAAGAAGCTGGTAACCCTGTTTTAAGTCGTTCCAAGTTGAGCTGTCAATGATCAGCCGGTTGAGTAGTCGATACAAGCGCTCTTCAAAAAGATCCGACAATTCTCCCTGCCACCAGAAGACAAGCGGAAGATCGCTGTTGAGATTTGAGAAAACGGTATTCCTCAAGCGACCGAGAGACTTCCCCTTGAGCAGAAAGGAAATCTGCTCGGAGCAAATCGACTTTTTACCATGCGCCAAATGGCAATGGGCCGTGATCCAGGCATCAATCGAGACCTCGGGCGAGTTGCGATCCATCGCGATCAGGACCGCCCGACAGGCATGCTCGCGAGTCAGCGCCTGAATGGCCTTGGAGTTTTCCGACAACTGGGTCGGATCTTCGGTATAAACGAGGAAATTCATCAACGAAGCATTGGTGCTTGCCTCGTCTGCTTCCCAGAGCTTCTTGAGCTCCAGGGGAATCGCCGAAACCTCGACCTTCCTCCCCAAGCCTTCAGTCGATATCTCCGTGGCACTCATCACTTACAACCTCCTCCACGTTCTACCTTCACGCCCCAAAAGATCGTCAGCTTCGCGCGGCCCCCAGGAACCAGCCAGAAACTCGGTCATCGCGGGCGGATGATCACTGGCATGCCAGGCATTCTCGATATTGTCGATAAATCGCCAGGCTTCCTCCACTTCGTCGCGACGGGCAAACAGGGTCGCATCGCCGGCCATGGCATCGAGCAAGAGTCGCTCGTACGCCTCCGGACTGCTCCTTCCAAAACTGGTCGCATAATGGAAGTCCATCTTGACCGGCTCCATCCGGAGAGTGGTCCCGGGAAGTTTTGAATTCATCCTCAGCGAAATCCCCTCGTCCGGCTGGATCCTGATGACCAAAACGTTTCCATCGGGCACCCCTCCAGGCATCGCGTTGAACAACACACTGGGAGTCTCTTTGAAATGAATTGAGATTTCCGTGGCCTTTTTGGGAAGCCTCTTGCCGACCCGAACATAAAAGGGAACACCACTCCATCGCCAGGTGTCGATCATGCATCGGACCGCGACATATGCCTCGGTCTGAGATTCCGGATTGACCCGGTCTTCCTCACGGTATCCGGGGACTTCCGTTCCATTGATGTTCCCGGCGATATATTGCCCGCGGACCACGTTTTCAGCCACGAGTTCCGGCGTATCCCACTGGCGTAATGAGCGAAGGACTTTCACCTTTTCATCGCGCACCCCGTCAGCTGAAAGATCGGTCGGGGGCTCCATGGCCACCAGGCTCAAAAGCTGGAGAAGATGGTTCTGGACCATGTCCCGCAAGGCGCCCGCACTGTCGTAATATCCACCGCGACCTCCTTCCATCCCGAGGTGCTCGGCACAGGTAATCTGGACATGATCAATAAACTCCCTGTTCCAGAGTGGCTCGAAAATGGCATTGGCAAAGCGGAGCACCATGATGTTCTGGGCCGTCTCCTTGCCGAGGTAATGATCAATTCGATAAGTGTCTTTCTCCTCAAAGGTACCATTGACAACCTCGTTCAAGTGTTGGGCTGTCGCCAAGGTCGTTCCGAACGGTTTCTCCACAATCACTCGCGACCAACAGGTCTCACAATCCTCCTTGGCCTGACTGAGTCCCGCCTTCTTTAAGTTAAGCAGGATGTCATCGAAATACTCCGGAGCACTGGCAATATAAAACAGTCTGTTCCCCTTCCCTCCTCGCTCGACATCAATTTCATCGAGTTTCTCCGCCAGACGCCGGTAGCCGTCTTCATCCTGAAACTCACTCTGGTGGTAGGAAATGTTGGGCGCGAGGCTGTTCCAGATCGCTTCGTCGTGTCCGGTTCGGGAGACACTGCGATTCAGCTTCTCCAATCCTTCCCGAAACGAATCGTCCGTCCAGTCGCGACGAGCGAAACCGATGATCTTAACGCCTGTCGGCAGCTCCCCGTCAGCGGCTAAATTATAAAGAGCCGGGATTAATTTTCGATGGGTCAAATCTCCGGTGGCACCAAAGATAACCACCGTGCAGGCCTCGGGCCGATTCCGGGAGACGAGATCTTCGCGAAAAGGATTACTCACGCCGCCTTCTCACACATTGGCACCTAAATCGCAACCCCCGACCGATGAATTCCGCTCATATGCACTCGTTGAAAATCGGGAAGATTCTATCTCCTTGACCATCGACGATCCCGCTTGCATCTTCCCGCCATGCTCACCCGCAAGCACATTGAACTCGGCGCCAAACTCTACATTCTTCTGCACCTGATTGTCTTCGCCATCTACTTCTTTGGCGTTCTCCAGATGATGGGGTTCTTCGGGGGCAAATAGACCACCCGGGAGTTGATTTCTCCTAACCCTTCAGCCCCTCTCGTTTCCGGAAGGCGTAGAGGTAGAACCCGATTCCGATCACGATCATAAAGGTCGAATAGAACTGTCCTTTGGTCATCCCAAGGATCTCGTCGGCGTCGGGCTGCCTGACATTCTCAACGCCGATCCTGAAAATGGCGTAGAGGATAAAAAACGTTCCCGTAATGACTCCGTGCCAAAGACGAGGAAAGGCCCTCCTCATTCCGTAAAGCAGGAGGAAGATCACCAGTCCTTCCAGAATACCTTCGTAAAGCTGTGAGGGATGACGGGCCGGAGTGTGATCGCCCAGGGCTTGCAGAATCTCAGGATTTTCGTGGGCCGCTTGTTCAATCTGCTCGAAGTGACTGCGCCCCACGAAGTAAGTCCCGTCCAGGTCCTGGGGAATGTCTTTGGTCACCGTCCACCCCTTCTCGGTCACCGCAATCTGTCGAATGGCATTCTGAAGATTCTCTTCATTCCCCTTTTCGAAGAGTGATTTGGGGAACTTGACCGCCCACCAGTTCTTTTCGTCGGTGGTTGTTCCATAGAGCTCACCATTGATGAAATTGGCGACTCTTCCGAAGAAGACCCCGAGCGGAGCAACGATACTGATTCCGTCGCCCAACCCCGCCCACGAAAGATTGTGCCGCCAGGAATAAAAGAGGGTAAACACCATGATTCCCAGAATCCCACCATGCGAGGCCATCCCTCCATCCCAGACCCGGATGATCGTCATCGGATCGTTCATAATGACGTCCCATCCGTCCCGGGGAATCATGTAGAAAAGAACATACCCGATCCTCCCTCCTAAAAAGACCCCGAAGATTGCGGTATAGGTCACGACATCACCCACCTTCTCCTCTTCGACGACCCAAAGCTTGCGTCGCGCCAACCAGACCAAAATCAAATAAGCTGCTAGAAAGCCAGCGACATAGGAAAGACCATACCAGCGCAGCTGGAGTGCATCACTGAACTTGACGATGACCGGATCGAGATTGTGAATGTAGGCAGCGTGCACGGACGGATTTCATACCATCATCCCCGGGACCGCAAGCCATCGCATCACCCCGCAATCAGCCAGACCGAAAATCCCAGATAACCCACCGAAAGAATCACGCCCTCCCATCGGTTCAGGGTCATCCGATGCCACATCATCGGCAGGATCAGGACCGCCGTGACAATCATCACACCCACGTGGGCCGCCGTGACGCCGTCTGCTTCCAGGGGGTCTATAAGCCCCGCCAGTCCCACGACTGCAAGGATGTTGAAAATACAGGACCCAACCGCATTCCCGACAATGATGTCGCCTTGCTTTCGGATGGCCGCCACCACGGAAGTGGCCAATTCAGGGAGTGACGTTCCAAAGGCAAAAAGGGTCAGGCCAATCACGGCCTCGGAAACTCCATAGAAGCGGGCAATATTGGCTCCGCCAAAAACCATTCGATCAGCTCCCACCACAAGAATCCCGCACCCGGCCACCACCAGCAGGATATCGAATAACACCCTCCCTGCTCCGCCTTCCTTCGCGGCTTCGATAACCTCGGGATCCAGCTCCTCGCATACCTCGCTATCAGGCTCCTTTCTCGCAGCCCGAAGACTGGAGTAGACGTAAAGCAAGATCCCCGCGAAAAGCAACCCGCCTTCCAATCTTGAAACGCTTCCACTCTTGATCATCCAGGCAAAGGCAAAGGTGATGACGACAAGAATGGGAAGCTCCCGACGAATGACCTGATGATGAATCTTCAGCGGGAAAATGACAGCGGCGCAACCCAGCACGAGAGCAATGTTGCAAATGTTGGAGCCCACGACATTCCCGAGAGCCATTCCTCCGTTACCTTCGAAGTTGGCCTGCACACTGACAACCAGTTCCGGAGCACTGGTCCCGAACGCCACGACCGTGAGCCCAACGACCAAGGGGCTGATGCCCACACGCAGGGCAAGTTCGGAAGCTCCCTTCACCAGCCACTCGGCCCCGTAGTAAAGAAGGACAAGTCCGAGGATGACCCAGCCAATATCAATGAAGTCAGGCACGAAGCGAAGCTGCTTTAGAATCAACGAATCGGCAAATACGAAGTCCGGGCGATTTTCTATTTGCCGATTTTGATTAACTCGACGTCAAAAACCAGAGTGCCGGCGGGTGCTCCGGGGCGGCTCGGGGTGTCCCCATAAGCCAGCTTGCCGGGAATCCAAAAGCGACGCTTTTCCCCTTCGACCATCAACTGGACGCCTTCGGTCCAACCTGCGATCACCCCGTTCAAAGGAAAAGAAATGGGCTCATCGCGCACCACCGAACTATCGAACATCTTTCCATCCGTGGTCCAACCCGTGTAGTGCACCAGGACGTCGTCACTGGATTTTGGGTGATCACTCCCACTTCCTGCTTCCAAAACTTTAGACGCCAGTCCGGATGACGTCGTTTCGGCATCATCAGGGGCAGTCGCCACATCGTCCGGTGCCGGAATGGGCCCCCGGACCTTCTGAAAATCAAGCAACTCGAACTCGAAAATCAGATTCCCCTTCGGCGCTCCCGGAGGAGCGCTCTCGCCAAACCCAAGAGACTCGGGAATCCAAAAACGTCGCTTCTCCCCCTTCGTCATCAACTGAATCCCTTCGCCCCATCCTTTGATGGTAATTTGATCGAGCTTGAATTGAGCGGGTTTCCCCTTGGCTAATGTGCTGTCGAGAATCGTGCCGTCTTCCAGCCATCCGGTGAAGTGCACCGCCACGACATCCGAGGGTCCAGGCTTGTCACCGCCCTGCCCATCCTCGAGCAACACATGAGCAAGCCCCGATTCCGTTCTCTCTGCCCGCTCGGGAGCCTCGAGATCGGCGGGAGCTTCGGGTAGCTCAGGGGCCTTGGTGATTCCGAACAATTCGACGTCAAAGGTCAGGTTTCCGGCGGGAGCTCCCGGACGGCTGGGTTTCACGCCATAGGCCATTTCGGCGGGGATCCAAAAGCGCCGCTTTTCACCGACCACCATCAACTGCAAGCCTTCGGTCCATCCCGGAATCACCCCATCAAGGGGGAAGGAAATCTTTTCACCTCGCTGAACCGAGCTATCGAACAACTTTCCGTCAAGAGTCCACCCACTGTAATGGACTTCCACCGTATCGCGAGGCCCGGGCCGTTGATCTCCACTTCCCTCCTGCAAGATTTTGGAAGCCAATCCGCTGGCCGTTGTTTCAGCATCGACTGGCGCTGCGGCGACATCTTCAGGGGTGGCGGGTGTTTCACTCATGAACGGGCTTTAAAGGACACCGTCCCCACTAGCAAAGCTTTTGAGGTCTTTTAGCCTGATTCCTTCCCTCGTGAACCGAAAACGGCCCATTACCCGATGGGGCAATGGGCCGTGAAAATGACTTTTCGAATCGTTTTACTCCTTTTCTTTCTTCTCCGCAGGCTTGACCTTGATCGGCGGAGTCACGGCCTCGATTTTCTTGGTCGGCTTCGGGCGAACGACCTCGAAGACCTCGATATCGAACACAAGCATTCCGCCCGGACGTCCACCACCGGGATTTTCCCCGTAAGCCAAATCGGCAGGAATCCAGAAGCGGGTCTTCTCCCCTTCCTTCATCAACTTGACTCCTTCGAGCCATCCTTTGATGACTCCCCCGCGCAGGTTGACGGGAAACAATTCATCGCGAGGAATCGAGCTGTCAAAGCGCTTTCCGTCGATGGTCCACCCTGTGTAATGCACCATGGCGGTGTCATTCTCAGTGATCGGCTCATTACTGGTTCCCTTCTTGAGAACCTTGTAGGCCAGACCGGACTCGGTTTTCTTGGAATCAGCGGGCGGGGCCGCCACATCTTCGGGAGCTTCGGGAGCTGCTGGTGGGGTGTTGAAGCTCACCAATTCCAGATCAAAGGTCAAAGCACCCTTGGGGGCGCCGGGACGAGGACCGCCTTTGAAGCAAAGCTCTTCGGGAATCCAGACTCGACGGCTTTCTCCGGCCTTCATCGATTTGAGGACCTCCACCCAACCAACAATCGGTGCGTCATCCACCGGGAAATTGAAGGTCTGTCCCTGTCCCTTGTTGGAACCGATGTTGACTCCGGTGGAATCCCAGCCACTGAAGTTAATCTTCACCATATCGCCATCCTTGGGAGACTCGCCACTTTCGGCAGCCTTGAGAACCTTGTAGGAAATTCCGGAGTCTGTCTTCTTGGCATCTTCGGGAGCAGCCGCGACATCGTCAGGGGCCTCTGGATCCTTCGGAGGTTTGGGTGGCTCGGGGGCCTTGGGGGCCGGACCGAAATCAATGAGTTCGAAATCAAAAATTAAATCACCCTCGGGAGCTCCCGGTGGTGGTTCCTCACCGAAGGCAAGGGCTGCCGGAATCCAAGCGCGACGCTTTTCGCCCTTCTTCATCAGCTTGAGGGTTTCGACCCAGCCTTTGATCTGAAGGTTGCTCAATTGATCCTGGGGAGGCGTGGGCTGATTCGTCGAGCTGGCAAGAAACTCACCGTCAGCCTTCCAGCCTGAAAAGTGGAACGTAATCAAATCTTCGTCACCAGGAGTCCCCTCGCCTTCTCCTGCCTTCAGGACCTTCGTCGCCAGACCGGACTCAGCCTTTTCAGCATCGGCTGGAGCCTTGAGATCTTTGGGAGCTTCGGGGGCTTTGGTGATTCCGAGAAGCTCGACATCAAAGACCAGCATTCCGGAAGGACCACCCGGACGACTCGGAGTTTCTCCATAGGCAAGGTCAGCGGGAATCCAGAAACGGCGTTTCTCGCCCACGACCATCAATTGAAGACCTTCGGTCCATCCCTTGATCACTCCGTTCAGAGGAAATTCGGCAGGGCGACCACGCTGAACGGAGCTATCGAAAAGTTTCCCATCGGATGACTGCCATCCGGAATAGTGAACCTTGACGGTATCGGCGGCAGCTGGTTTCTCGGTGCCAGTTCCCTTCTGGAGAACAACCGAAGCCAAGCCGGATTCTGTCTTCTCAGCATTGGCCGGCGGAGCCGCCACGTCGGCAGGTGCCTTGAAGGGATCCTCGGCGGCAGCTTCAGGTTTCGCGGGTTCAGCCGGTTTTTCGGGTTTCTGGGCATTCGCGGTCACTCCGCTCATCCCGAGAACTCCACTCATCATTCCGGAAATCGCCCGGCGTCTCTTATTCGTCATGTCGGAGGGACGGTCATCGACTCCGGGAGCGGTGTCAACGCCACATCTCACAAGAATGCGCCGCAAATCCGGCCCCAAAACTGGTGAGCCAGTATCGGGAATCACCCGATTCGGCCCTCAATCTTTCTTCCAAAGCAAAAAGAACGCAAGGACTGGAGCAATTTCCGTATTTTCGGAGAACCTCCCTCGTTTCGCCCAAAGACCAGGACATTCGATCCTCCAAGGCCTCGATGACGTCCCTTCCTCCGGTATGGGCAAGCACCTGATCAGGATCTTCTTTTCGTTGTTCCCAAAGTCTCTCCACCGCCTCAGCAGCCAAGGTGGGGACGGCCCGATGAAGCTTGTTTCTGAGCTTCCCGTTATCATTCACGAACCGGATTTTCTCACGTTCCTCTGGAAGATGGAGAGTCCGGAACTCTCCCGCCTTCCACTGTCCGGGCTGACCTTCCGACCTCCAGATCGAGGCCGAGGCTCCATCACCGAAAAGACAAAGACTGATCAACACTCCGGGATCCTCATTGACGAACAAAGCCGCGGAACAAACTTCCACCGCCACCGCTGCCACCGTTTTTCCGGGATTGGCCGCCAAAAAACCTTCCACCGCTTTCATCATGGGAATGGCCGCTCCACATCCCAGTCCCACAATATCCTGCAGGTAAACATCGGACCTCATCCCGAGCTGCTCGGCGACATGACTGGTAACCCCCGGACAGAGATAACCAGTGCAGGTGCAAATGAGCAACGCGTCGACTTCCTCGATGCCAATCCCTCCCTCATCAAGGGCTTTCGTCAGGGCTTCTCTCGAAAGGGCGGGCGCCCTCTCTTCGAAATACCCATTGAGCGCGCCCGCATCCGACTCAAACATCATCACGGGAGAATCAGTGGCGAATCGTCGTTCCTCGATCCCGGAATCACCTAGCAGGATTTTGGTTAGCAAGCCCTTCCCTCTTTCGCTGAGCGACTGAAACGCCTCGGTGCCCTTGGTGAATTCAAGACACTCTTTCTGCGTGTAGGCAAATTCAGGAAAGGCGCTCGCAATCGATTGCAGATACATCTGAATGGAGTCTCGCCTAGTTTTCCGATTTGCCAAAGAGCAATTGCCAGACTCGTTTGACCATGCGGATGGCGTCGTCGAGGATCACATACAACGACGGCACGAGGATCAGGGTGATGGCGGTGGCAAACAGAATGCCAAAGCCCAGCGAGACCGCCATCGGAATCAAAAATTTGGCCTGCATGTCGTCTTCCAAAAGCATCGGCGCCAACCCGACGAAGGTCGTCAATGAGGTCAAGAGAATCGGACGGAAGCGACGAGCCCCAGCATTGGCGGCTGCTTGAACAACCGTCCGTCCATCACCCCGATGTCGGTTCACATAGTCCACCAGAACGAGGCTGTCATTCACGACCACTCCCGCCAAAGCGACGAGACCACACATCGACATGATGCTGAGGTTCATCCCCATGACCATGTGACCGATGATGGCTCCAACCATACCAAATGGAATGACGCTCATCACGATCAAGGGTTGGACGTAGCTCTTGAGTGGAATGGCCATCAAGACATACATCAAGAGGAGTGCTCCATAGAAACCGATGGTCATCTCCCGAATACTGTCCCGTTGATCGCTTTGCTCCCCTTCAAAGCTGTATCGCACACCGGGAAACTTCTCACTCAACTGATCGAGAACATCCTTGGTGTAAGCCTCGACAATTTTATTGGCGTTGTACCCACCCGCAAGATCCACATCCGCCTGCAAACTGATGGTGCGAAAACGGTCCACCCGGGTAATCGATGCCGGACCCCGACCATACTCCGGTTGCACGACTTCAAGGAAAGGCACCTCATCTCCCGAAGATGTCCGCAGCTTCATCTGCTCCAGGTTCGCCAGAGACTTCCGCTCTATTTCAGGATAACGAACCATCACCTTGACTTCGTCCCGACCTCTTTGGAGACGTTGAACTTCGTTCCCATAAAAAGCATCGCGGACCTGGGTCATGACATTGGCCAGATCAAACCCGAGAGCCTTTCCTCTGGGTGTCAGGTCCCGAACAATCAACTCCTCCCGGCCCTTCCGGTCGGAATTTGAAACATCCACCACGCCCTTGTAATCATTCTGCAAGCGATCCGTGGCCCATTCAGCGGCCTCGACGAGGCGGTCGTTGTCAGCACCCGTAAGATTGATATCGATGGCATTTCCCCCCGCTGCTGTTTCAGCCCTGAAGATTAGCGAGACCACCCCGGGAATCTCCCCGGTGATCTGCTGCCACTTGGCTTTCAATTGCTCACTGGAAACATCACGATCCTTGGCCGCCACCAACTCGAGCGTCACCTCGCCAAGATGAGTCCCAGTCGCCGGACCTCCGGGTCTGAGTCCGGCCTGGAAAGGCTGCATCCCTGCTGTGGCCAATGTGTTGACGAGCACTGAATTCCCCTCACGATCTTTCATCTCAACCCCCATTTCATGAGCGGCTTCTTGCAGTTTCCTCACTGCTTTCTGGGTTTCTTCGAACGGTGCCCCCAGAGGCATCTCGATCTTGGCCGAGAGAATCTCTCCCTCCACCTTCGGGAAGAACTGGAAGGGAATCTGTCCGGTCGTCACCATCTTGACCGAAAGAACCACCAAGGCGATGAAGGTCACCCAAACGATGTAACGGAACTTCAAGCAGAGTTGCAAAAAGGGCTTGTAGAAGACGTCGACAAATCGTTCGAGACCGCTGGCAATTCGTGACTGCAACCGCAACAAGGGATTGGTCTTGGGCTTGTCCGAGGTCGGCTTGAGCAAAGCCAGATGGCACGGAAGAACAAACTTCGACTGGAGGATCGAAAAGAAAAGCACGGGAATCACCACCAGCGGGATATTGGGCCAAATCTTTCCACTCACTCCGCTCAGTCCCAGCATCGGTGTAAAAGCAGCCATTGTCGTCAGTACACCAAAGATGACCACCACCCCTACTTCGTGCGTGCCCCGCCAGCTGGCCTCCTTGGGATGTTCTCCTCCTTGAATCCGGGTGTAGACGTTTTCCCCCACCACGATGGCATCATCAACCACGATCCCGAGAACAAGGATGAAGGCAAAGGCCGAGATCATGTTGATCGAAATCCCTAAATCCGGCATAAGCCAGATTCCTCCGGCGAATGACACCGGAATTCCCAGCGCCACCAAGGCCGCCAGGCTCGGCCTGAGAAACAAGGCCAGAACGATCAGAACAAGGAGAAGACCAACCGCAATGTTCGTCATCAACAAATCAAGGCGTGCTTCAAGAATCCCGCTCTGATCATTCCAGATTGCGATCTCGACACCTTCTTGCTTGGGCAGTTGATCAATGAACTCCTTGGCAGTGCGGGCCACCGCCAGAGTGTCTTGTTCACCAACTCGGAAAACATGCAGGATCACGGCGGTCTCTCCATTGAAAGTCGATTCAAGCTCAATGTCCTCGAAACCATCGACGACCTCTCCAATTTGATACAATTTGAGATCCGATCCGTCCGGCAGGGTTTTGATCACGATGTTCCGGAACTCCTCGCCCCGGTATTTCCTGCCCACCGCCCGGACGACAATTTCGCCTGATCCGGTCTTTACCGAACCACTGGGCAGATCCAGGGATGCATTACGAACCGCAGAGGCCACCTGACCGAGGGTCAGCTGATATTGTCGCAAACGGTCCTCGGGAACTTCGATGGAAATTTCGTAGGGGCGAACGGAAGCCAACTCCACTTGCTTGATGGTGGTGGATCCCTTGAGACGCCGTTGGATCTCAGCGGAAGGATTCGACATCAGGGCTTTGAACTTCTCCTCCCTGGTCTTGGGTTCCGGAGGGGAATAGTTCAAGAGACCATCCTTGATCGTTTCAGCATACTCGCGGAGGCTGGCTTCGTCGGTATCCGCTGTGATAGCCAGACTGAGAATCTGTCGATTGACGATCAACTCCTCAAAAACCGGTTCTTCAGCATTTTCGGCAAAGTTGTCGATGGCATCCACCTTGGTCTGCACGTCACTCATGACGTTCCTGGTGTTGTAACCCGTCTCCACCTCCACCGTGATTCCCGCGACATTGCGACTGGCGGTCGAGGTCACCCTCTTGATTCCTTCAACATCGGCAATGGCTTCTTCAATGGGAACAACCACTCCGTTGGCCACCTCTTCAGGAGTCGCATTGGGATACGGGACATTGATGATCACCGCATCGAAAGAGGTCTCGGGAAACACCTCTTTCCTCAGCTGAAACCAAGTCACAAACCCAGTCAGCAACACCGCCAACATGACGAAGTTCCCCGCGACATGGTTGCCGCTGAACCATTTGATGACCTTTTGCATGGGCTACTCTTCCGTGGGTTGCGCGCTCTCCTCTTCGCCGGCGACCGCGAGAATCATCCCTTCGCGCGGAAGATCCAAGCGGGTTAGGATTACCAAATCCCCGTCCTCCACTCCGGTCGACGCGTAAACAATGCTTTCGCTGCTGCGCACGATTTCGAGTTGCCGGAACTGAAGTTTCTTTTCTGAATCCAACACCGCCACCCGGTCCTTGCCGCGTAAGGCAGCCCGGGGGACCGCCACGACATCCTTCATCTCCTTGCCATCCAGGTCCGCTTTTACGAACAGACCAGGCGGAGGAAGTCGAAACCGCTTCCCTACGTCCTCATTCGGTTGAACTTCGGCCAGGACATAAGCCGAAAGGGTTGCTCGATCGACTTCCCCTTCATCCCAA
Organism: Akkermansiaceae bacterium; assembly: GCA_049889715.1. Lineage (GTDB taxonomy): Bacteria > Verrucomicrobiota > Verrucomicrobiia > Verrucomicrobiales > Akkermansiaceae > SW10. Next base: position 42,318 of record JBMHCW010000080.1, read on the forward strand.
AGAATCTTCGAGGTCCATTCATAATCAATCCCACCGATACTCGCCGAAAGACTGATCACCGCATCCCGACCGACTCTCGCAAAATCATCCATGGAAAATGCCAGACGGACCATGACCCTCTCAGGATCATAAATCATTCCCAGTTGTGTTCCCGGAGCCACCGTCGCTCCAAGGTTCAACGAGACGCTCCTGACGCGACAATCGAACGGGGCTTTGATCTTCGTTCTCTCCAGATCTTCGGTCGCCTGCTCCAGATTCGCCTGCGTCGCGGTCAACTTGGCCTCCGCACTCTTCAAATGAGGAACCCTGAGGACCATCTCACTGGGTTGCTTGCCCGGAGAGATCTTGGCCCAATCCCGAGATGCCTGTTCACCCCTCGCTCTTTCCACCTCCAAGGCCAGCTTCGCGTCCGCAACGGCCGATTGCGCCTGATCAACGGCGGTTTCAAAATTCAATGAGTCGATTCGAGCAATCACCTCTCCTGCCTTGAAGGCGGCCCCGACCTCAAAATGCTCATGAACCTCGATAATCTTGCCGCCCACTTCCGAAGAAAGGATGGTCTCTCGTCTTGTCGTGACGATCCCTTCACTGGACAGAGGAAAGGGCAAGTCCTTCCGTTCAACCTTCACCACCTCCACCACCGGAGTGGGAGCCGAGCGGTCCTTTTTTTCAGCCTCCGGCTTGATGGCTTCGAGAAGTTTGGTCACTCCAAAAGTAACGGCGCCGATCACGACAATGACGACAAGAGAAAATACGGGGGCTTTCATTGGACTATTTGCTGGAGACTTGGTAGTCACCACCCAGAGCAAGGTGGAGGGTGATGCGGTTATCGAGACGCAAGCGCCTCAAGCTAACCAACTGGGAGGCCAATTGGATTTGATTGGATTGCGAGGTGATCAATGTCAGTGAGTCACCCGTTCCGGCCGAGTATTCCTCGGAAGCTGAGCGGGTGGCGTCTTCCGCGGACTTCAAGGCTCTCCTGAGGGCTCCTTCCCGCTCAGCCAGAAACCGATCCGAAACCAAGGCGGTTTCGACTTCGCCAAAGGCATTCAGCACCGACTTCTGCAAGCCGGCGAGCGCCGCACGGTCATCGGACTGCAGTCTTTCATACTCCGACCTCAACGCTCCGCCCGCCCAGATTGGTTGAGTGACCCCGCCCGCAAGCGACCATACGCCAAAGTCTGAATTGAAGACGTTCTTGAGGGTGTCAGTGGTCGTCCCGGCACGTCCGGTTACCGAAAAGCTCGGATAAAAGGCCAGTTTCCCTTGTTTGAGTAAGCGCCCCGAAGCAGCAAGCCGTCGCTCCGCTTCGAGAATATCAGGGCGACGCAAGAGCAACTCGGAAGGAAGACCGGCAGGAGGCATGGCAGGAATCTTCGGCAGGCGGGCAGCCCCTTTCACGGCGCCATCTGGATACCGTCCCATGAGAACCTCCAACTGTCGGATCGCCTGCTCGCGACTCCCTTCAAACTGAGCAATCTGCGCCTGGTTGGTCGCGACTTCGCTTTCGGCCAGGCGAACCTGGGAAACCGACCCGCCGTTATCGACCAAGGCATTCTCAAAACGTCCGCGAACCAAGTCCAGGGTTGTGTTGAGAAGCTGATCCGACTCCTTGGCCAAAGCGACTTGTTCATTTGCCTCGGCCAGAGCCAGCCAGGAGCGCATGACTTGGGCAGCCAGGGAAGCCCTCGCGGCTCGATAGGCATTTCCTTCGGCCTGAGCATCTGCCAGCAAAGCTTCCTGTCCGGCTCTTTCAAACCCCCAAATGTCCGGTTCCCATGTCACCACAAGATTGGCACCGAAATTTTCAGAGATCGACGAAGGGACTCCTCCTCCCCCGAATGGAAAACCGACAAAATTCTGTTTGGATCTGCTTCCCTCGAGCCCGGCGGAGACGTAAGGCCTGACCGCAGCTCCGGCGGTCTTGGCCGATGCCACTGCCCTTCGGACTCGTTCAGCCGAAATCCGTATGTCGGGATTCGCAGCAAGCGCTTCATCCACCATCCTGCGGGCGTCCCTGCCTCCGATTCTCGAAACCCAATTGGTATCGATTCCCGACTTGGCTTCCTTGGTGGCAGACCATCGCGCCGGGGCCTCACCCGAAACCGTGTCCATACGAGACTCGGGATAATTTCCGGTGCAGGCAACCAGAGCGAAAGCCGCGGTGAGTTGAATGAGTTTCATTGCTGGAATCCCGCTTCACAAAAATCAATGATGCGGCTGAATGTGGTTTCAATGTCTTCGTCTCCGATCAGTCCCTCGGAGATCTGCTTGAGGAGTTCACCATGCATCAAGGTGCTGGAGAGGACTCCAAACGAAAAATGAATCCGCCACAGGGCATCCTCCCGCGTGAGGCCCGGAATCACCTTTTCAAACATCATGACAAATCGCCCGGCAACTTCGCGGAACTGGTTCATGATGACGTCGGGAAATTCATAAGGACGCTCTCCGACCAATCGGCCCATGAGCTTGGAAAAAAGCTTCTCACTCACCGCGCTTCCCTTGATCTGTCCAAGCAACGGTTCGAACAAGGCCTCCAGAAGATCGCGAACCGAAACCGTATCTTGCTCCTCAAGTCCTGCCACCAGGACGAGCCTTTCTTCGTTCACCGGCGTGACCAAGGCCTCGGCCACTGCGTCGATCAATCCCTCCCGGGATCCGAAATGGTATTTTACGGAAGCAACATTCGCCTCGGCCTGCCCGGTGATATCCCGGATGGAAACCACATCGAAGCCCCGCTCAGCAAACAGAACCATGGCAGCCTTAATTAGGTCATCCCTGGTTCCGCCATTCGCTCTGGAAACCTCCGCACACATTTTCAAACAGATGTTTAAACCCGAACGGTGGAATTTCAAACAAATGTTTGAAAAAACTTCTCTCCCCACTCAAACATGGGTCGTGTTCAACCTCAATCAAGGTGACTGCCTGGAAGGGATGCGGTCCATGGACTCCGAAATGGTCGACCTGGTCGTCACATCGCCCCCTTATAATCTTGGAATTGATTATGGCAAATACGACGACACAACAGATCGCAATACCTTCATCGCCTGGTGTCAGGAGTGGGCCGGAGAGATCAAGCGGGTCATGAAAAACGAGGCCTCGTTCTTTCTAAACATTGGTGCTGCCCCCTCCAATCCCCTTCTCCCCCATCAGCTAGTTCTGGCCCTGACCGAAAACGAACCGGGCTTCATTCTCCAGAACACCTTCCATTGGATCAAATCCATTTCAGTCACCACCAAGAAAGGAGAAACGATCTCGGCCGGGCACTTCAAGCCAATCCGTTCCGAGCGTTATGTCAACGACTGCCATGAGTATCTTTTCCACCTGACCAAATCCGGGAGCGTTCCTCTGAAAAGGCGGGAAGCCGGCGTGGAGTATGCCGACAAATCCAACATCGCCCGCTGGGGGCACACCGGAGGTGAAGATAAAAGGTGTCGCGGAAACACCTGGTTCCTTCCCTACGAGACCATCCAGTCCCGTCACAAGGAACGTCCGCACCCCGCCACCTTCCCGGTCAAACTTGTCGAACAATGTATCCGGATCCACGGCGCCGATCACACCTCCCACCTCCTCGACCCCTTTCTTGGAATCGGAACCTCGGCAGTCGCGGCCTACCGCATGAAGATTGAGAATTTTACTGGATTTGAAATCGATCAGGATTACCTCTCCGTCGCCCTGGAACGCCTTGAAGACGAACGCAATACCCTCTTCCCTTGAACCATTCCGATCCCATGCCTGAACAAGTCGCCGAATTCACCACGATCGAATCCATCTTCGTGAGAGAACGCAATTGCCTCCTCCTCAGAGGAGATTTCACCCCGATCTTCACCGACTACTACCTCCACCTCATGGACATCGGGGAGAAACATCCGGAATCTCTCGATACCACTCTCAAGGATCTTCTGGCCGTTCTGATCCTGCATCTCACCGCCCGCCCGTGGGCCGAGACCATTGCGTGGACCGCCAACCTCCGAGCTCCCCGGGTCAATTTCTTCGCCACTGGATCGCCGACCCACGAATACATTGTCGGACGACTCTTTACCAAAGACGTCCGCGAACCTGATCGCAATTTCCTCTACTCACAAACCACCACCCCGGGAACTGAACCACGCCTGTCCACCATCGAGGTGGAATCGACGGATCCCCTCGAGTGGGTTTCTCATTTCTACGATCAATCGGAGCAACGTCCGGGCAAGGCCTTCCGACTTCCCAATGACGAGTATGCCCTGATTGCCGCCCAACCGGACTTCGATGAAGAATGGTTCGAAAGCCTCACTCCCGGGACCGTGTCCGCCATCACTGATTCAGAGCAGACCAAACAACTGGAGACCCGACGCTTTCGCTTCAAATGCGGATGCTCTCTGGAGCGCATCGCTCCCACCCTCAAGGCTTGGAAGGAAAAACCCGATGAACTTTTCGGAGACGATGATACCTTGACCATCCAGTGCCCAAGGTGCGCTCGAAAGTATCAATTTTCCCGCGAGGACCTCGAAAACCAGGATTGAATGCAACTTTCATCCATTTGGTCGTCGAAAAATTCTTGACCAAATCGATTTCGTCACGAACAAAGCTGCTTCCGCAGCCCACCTGCTGGACGTACAATAGGTGAGGTGTATCTCTCATTCACCGATCTCCATTATTCCACCATGGCAAAAAAGAAAACACCTGCAAAAAAAGCAGCCAAAAAAGCGGCTGCCAAAAAGGTCGCCAAGAAGGCCCCGGCCAAGAAATCCGCCAAGAAAGCTCCAGCAAAAAAGTCGGCCAAGAAGGCTGCTAAGAAAGCGGCGAAAAAGGCTCCGACAAAGAAGGTCGCAAAAAAGAGTCCGGCTAAAAAAGCCGCTAAGAAGGCAGTGAAAAAGGCGGCCAAAAAGGCCGTGAAGAAAGAAGTCAAAAAGGCCGCTAAAAAAGGAAATTCAAAAGCTCCGGCCAAGAAAAAGACCCCAAAGGCCAAAGTTGAAGCATCCGCTCCCGCTGAAGAGACCCCGACTCCAGCCGCGAAGAAATCGGGCAAACCCCAAAACCGGATCGATACTCCCGAGATTCAGGAAAAAATCCGTGAACTCATCAAGCTCGCCAAGGAGCAGGAATATCTCACCTACGATGATATTCACGAGATCCTCCCCAACAACATCGTCGAGGAAGAGGATATCACCGCCATTCTCGAGCGACTTCGCCAGATGGAGTTCGACATCATCGATGCCTCCGAGGTGGATCGCTTCAAGGATAAGAAGAAGGGCGATCTTGATTCCGATGACGATGGCAAGGATCAGAAGCTCGACATCCTCGATGACCCCGTCCGGATGTATCTCAAGCAGATGGGGCAGGTCCCTCTTCTCACCCGGGAACAGGAAGTGGAAATTTCCAAGCGCATCGAAGACGCCGAGATTGAAGTTCAAAAATACCTTCACCTCTTCGGCTTCACTGCCAATGGATACCTTGCCCTCGCGGACAAGCTGATGCGAGGCAAAGAGCGTTTCGACCGCGTCATTCTCGATAAAAAGATCGAAAGCCGCGAACGCTACATGAAGGCTCTACCGAAACTCTGCGAGCAGGTTCGCAACCTTCACGAAGAGACCACCGAGATCGTCAAGAAACTCTCGGCCAAGGCCCCTCGCGGCAAGAAAAAGCTCGAGACCACCCTGGCCAAAAATCTTCAGTCCATTGCCCGTCTCTACACCCGCTTCTACTTCAAACAGAAGGTCATCGAAGACTTCTGTGATGTCGTCAAGGTGCACCAGGAAAAGATTTGGAAGTATTCCCGCAAAAAGGGAGGCGAAGCCGAAACCGCCATCAAGGAGCTCTCGCTTGAAGCGTGGCACAACGTGGAAGACTTCGAAGTCACCAACAAGAACCTCACCGTGTGGATGGCGAAAGCCCTCAAGGCCAAGACCGAAATGGTCGAAGCCAACCTGCGTCTCGTCATCTCCATCGCCAAGAAATACACCAACCGCGGTCTTTCTTTCCTCGATCTGATTCAGGAAGGAAACATGGGGCTCATGAAAGCCGTGGAGAAGTTCGAATATCGCCGTGGATACAAGTTCTCCACCTACGCTACTTGGTGGATCCGTCAGGCCATCACCCGCTCCATTGCCGATCAGGCCCGGACCATCCGGATCCCGGTCCACATGATCGAGACCATCAACAAATTGATGCGCGTGCAGAAACAGCTCGTCCAGGAATACGGTCGCGAACCAACTCCCGACGAAATCGCCGAAGAAATCCACCTTCCCGTCGAACGAGTCCGCGCCGTTCTCAAGATGGCCCAGCAGCCGATCTCTCTTCAGGCTCCTGTTGGAGATTCCGACGACACGTCCTTCGGTGACTTCATCGAGGACAAGACGGCGGAAAACCCGATGGAGGAAGCCGGCTTCGCCATGCTCAAGGACAAGATCATCGAGGTTCTCGACACCCTCACCGAGCGTGAGCGTGAAGTGCTCGAGCAGCGCTTTGGCCTCAAGGATGGCTACTCGCGCACGCTAGAAGAAGTGGGCCGCCAATTCCAGGTGACCCGCGAGCGGATTCGTCAGATTGAAGCCAAGGCCCTCCGGAAAATGCGTCATCCGACCCGGATCCGGAAGCTGGAAGGGTTCATCGAACTTCCCATCTAAGCGCAATGCTTTTCATCAGCCCGCCGACCTCAGGGTCTGCGGGCTTTTTCGTGACATCAGGCAAAGCCAGGCTCAATCTCCTGCCCGAGCGAATTATTCCATGCAACCCATCCAACTCGAGAGCGCCGTTGCCGCCATCACCAAATCCGACGACCGATTCGAACCCGGAGCCTTCTTCCTGGTTCGGGAGGCGCTCGATTTCACGGTAGAACGACTCGCCAATGAGAGCTCGGGCGAGAAGCGCCACGTCACCGGACCTGAACTTCTCACCGGCTTCCGCGATTATGCTCTTCAGGAATACGGCCCCATGGCCGCCACCCTCTTGGAAGACTGGGGAATCAAAACCTGTCGGAACATTGGCGAGATTGTCTTCCTTTTCATCGATCACGGTGTCTTCGGGAAGCAAGATTCCGATTCGCTCGATGACTTCGCCGAGATCTACGATTTCGAAGACGTCTTCGTAAAACCCTTCATTGCGGAATAGCCAGAGATGACCCGACAGAAGATCATCGACCTGCTCGCGATGAGCCGGTTCGCCAATCTCCCCACCGTTTGGTCGAACGGGCTGTTCGGTTTGTTGATCGGCTTGAGTCTGGACAGGTTCGAGACTCCGATCTCCCCTTTCTCCCTAACCTGCATCGCCATCGCCTTGTCGGCACTTTATCTGGGTGGATGTTTTTTCAACGACTGGCATGATTTCGAATTCGATAAGAAGACGCGACCGGATCGCCCGATCCCTTCGGGGCGTTGGAAGAGAACGACGATTCTTTCCCTCGCCGTGGGATTAATGGGCTTGGGTGTTGTTCTTCCTTTTCTGGTGACGGTCGCTTCGGGCATCTGCGCCGTCGGGATCGTGATTTGCATTCTGGCCTACACCAAATGGCATAAAATCAATCCCATCAGTTTCTTCTTCATGGCGGGAGCAAGGGCACTGATTTATCCGCTGGCAGCATTGAGCGTCATCTCGTGGGATCATTTTCAAAACCACGCCGGCCTCTTTGTTCTCCTCGGACTCGGACTCGGCGGATACATCCTTGGCATTTCTCTGACGGCTCGAGCCGAGACATCGAAGACAGCCAAGGAAGACACCGAGAAGATCTTCCCCATTCTCTGCCTTGTTTCTCCCGCCATTCTCTTTTCGGGACCTCTGTTGGCTTCGGGAAACCAGCTGGCATCCATTCCTCTCGTCATTTTCATCATCGTCCTCGCAACCATTGTGCGCCTCTTGCGTTCCACTCATCAAGTTGGTCAGTTTGTCTCACGCACTCTCGCGGCCATTCCTCTGGTGGACTTCCTCATGGTCTTTGTCCTCGCTCCCAATCTCGCAACTCTGGTTTTATGTCCGGTGTTTGCATTCATGGCCCTCGGCCTGCAGAAAATCGCTCCCGCAACCTGAACGATGCCGCTCCTTCTCGCCATCGAATCCTCTTGTGATGAAACAGCCGTGGCTGTCATCCGTCGGGATGAGCAGGGTGTTCAACTTCTGACCTCCCTCATCTCATCGCAAATCGAGATTCATCGCGAATTTGGTGGAGTCGTCCCCGAAGTGGCTTGCCGGAACCACGCCCAACGTATCCGCCCGCTCGTAGATCAGGCTCTCGAAAAAGCTCAGATCACCCTCGAAGAAATCGATGCTTTCGCCGCCACCCGTGGCCCCGGGCTGGCTTCCTCGCTTCTCATCGGACTCTCCTACGCCAAAGCACTCGCCATCGCGACCGGGAAACCCTTCTACGGAGTCAATCACATGGAAGGGCATCTCCTTTCTCCCTTCATCGAGCAAGGTCGAGTCCCTCCTCATCTTGGACTTATCGTCTCAGGAGGACACACCCTGCTCATCGATGTCAAAAGCTACGGCGACTACCGACTACTCGGTCGCACCATCGACGATGCCGCAGGGGAAGCCTTCGACAAGGTCGGACGCATGCTCAATCTTCCCTACCCGGGCGGTCCCGAGATCGAGAAGCATGCCCGCGAAGGAAACCCCAAAGCCTTCCGTTTTCCACGCGCCATCCTTAAGGATGCTCCTCTGAGCTTTTCCTTCTCGGGACTGAAAACCGCTGTTCTTTACCAACTTCAAAAGCTGGAGAATCGCGAAGCGCACCTATCTGATATCTGCGCGTCCTTTCAGGAAGCAGTCATCGACTCACTTGTCAAAAAGACGATCAAGGCCGCCAAGCAAACCGGCCATACCACCCTCACCATTTCCGGAGGGGTCGCTTGCAACAAAACTCTCCAACAAGCCCTCGCCACAACAGCCGAAAACAACGGGATGACCCTCCAACTCACCCCGCCTGCTCTTACCACCGACAATGCCGGCATGATCGCCTTCGCCGGCCTCCTCGCTTCCGAACATCGGGATAGCGATTCACTCGCCCTCGGCATCGATCCCAATCTCGCGCTGGCCTGATTAAAGAGGCCAAATCACCGGAATCAGGATGCTGGCTACGATCCATAAGATCACCGCCAAGGGAAACCCCGCTCGGAAGAAGTCTCCGAACTTATATCCTCCCGCGCCATACACAAAGGTGTTGGTCTGGTAGCCGATCGGAGTCGCAAAACTGGCCGAAGAACCAAACATGACGGCCGCGATGAATGGGCGGGCATCGACCCCGAGCTGAATGCTCACGATAATCCCCAGTGGCGTCAAAAGAGCAGCCACCGCATTATTGCTGACCATCTCGGTGAGGACAGCCGCCAGCAAATAGAACAAGGCAATGAGGATTCGGGGATCCAGATCACCGAAGGAGGTCACCACCTTGGACGCGATCATTTCGGCGACCCCCGAATACTGCAGGGCCTGTCCCAAGCCTAGCATCCCGAAGATAAGGAAGAGGACCTTCCATTCGATCGACTGATAGGCCTCGATAGGATCCAAACAACCGGTCACAAGGACAAAGGCGGCAGCCGCCAATCCGGTGAGCACGATGGGGATTTGCGGAATCGCCCCAATTCCACTCAGCAGTCCGATCAACATGAACGCGACGATCGCCGCAATGGCAAAGGGCGCCCTGCGCGTGCGGTGGGGAATCTCCTTGGGAGCACTCAGGTTCACGAAGTCTTTGAGGTCAAAAAGTTGCTGCATCCGACGGGCCGGTCCCTGCACTAACAAGGTATCACCGAAAGCCAGCTTTACGTCTTCGAATCGCTCCTGAAGATTCCGTCCCCGACGATGGACCGCCACAATGATGACTCCATATTTTTGTCGGAAGTTCAATTCCTTGAGAGTCTTGCCGGTCAAGCTTGAATCAGGACCTAAAATACCCTCCATCATCACTGCTGATTCTGTCCGAATGTCCTCCAGGCCGAGTTGATCCGGCCTCCCCGGGCTGATTCCAGCCCCTTTCTCGGAAAGCTCCATCACGCTTTCGAGCTTCCCCTTCAGAATGATTTCATCGCCTTCGACAAAGACCACCTTGTCGAGACCTTCCCGAACCCGCTGTCCGTCCCGCACAACATCGATCACCCGGGCCTTCTTGACCTTCCGAAGCCAGGACTCCACAAAGAGCTGATCGACCAAGGGAGAATCCCGTGACACATAAGCCCTCGTGATAAACTCGCGCGAATCAGAGCTGTCGATGAGAGCCGCCAGGGTCACCCGATCAGGCAGAAGTTTTTTCCCGATCGTCAGGAGATAGACAAAGGTGATCACCACGAACACAATCCCAAGCGGAGTAACATCAAACATCCCAAAGGCGAGATCCTTGTCGTAGTTGGCGGCAATGCCTGAAGCCACCAGATTGGTCGAGGTTCCAATGATGGTGATCGTTCCTCCGACAATCGCGGCATAGGAAAGTGGGATGAGATACTTCGAAGCCTTCCAGTCCTTGCGACGACAGATCGCCAACACGATGGGCATGAAGATGACCACGACCGGAGTGTTGTTCATGAATCCGGACAAGCCAGCGACGATGAGAATCATGATCACCATCATCCGGGTCGGACTGGTGGCGGCCTTCCGCTCGAACCAATTCCCCAGAATTTCGATCACCCCGGTTCGCTCGAGAGCGGCACTGAGCACGAACATACAGGCCACTGTGATCGGAGCCGGATGAGCAAAGACCCTGAGGGCGTCGGCATTAAAACGGCGCAAAGCGTCATCGAGCGCCTGCCCGGTCAGACTGGCGTCAGGCGAAGGGACCGCGATGGGAAGCACCCCGATGAGCACGCAAATAACCAGCGCCGATAGCGCCACGACCTCCGGTTGCAGCCATTCGCGAACAAAACTCACGAAGACCAGGAGGACAAGAATGCCGAGAGCGATTTGTTGCCAAGTTTCAACCATATTTCTTGCAGGCCCGGGATTGTGTCTGGCCAACGGGGCGCTGGAAACTCTAAATCAGGAGTCTTGTGAATCCCTTTCTTCCAAAAATTTCAGAAATCCTCGGCCCGGAGCATACTCGGCAACACCGAAAAGAATGCGGGGAGCTCTTTTATCAAGCCTGCTTGGAGCTGTCCCAATCACTTTGGAACCAAGGCAAACCAGCTCAAGCCATTCTCCAGCTCAACAAGGCCGCCATGGTTCTTGATCAACCCACTCCCTACGGGGCCCTCTGCTGGTATCTCAACAATCTTCCAGAAGATCTATTTGTTGGGAATCCGGTCCGTCACTTCCAACATTTGGCCAGCCGCATGTCCGGTGGGAACGCCATCGCCCGCAGCTGGCGGGCGTGGGCCTGCTTTCATCTGGCAGAGGAGATTCTTCCGGCGGCTCAATTCCCCCGCGATCACGAGCAAATCGATCAGGAAGGACTTGTCATTCCCACCCCGGAGGAAACCCTAAAAAAACTCCCCTCCGTCGACTCATCCAGCTTGCCCGTTGGATCCCTCCTCGCTAGAACCGCCTCCGTCAGCGCCCATAGCTCAACTGGATAGAGCATCGCACTTCTAATGCGGGGGTTGCAGGTTCGAGTCCTGCTGGGCGTGCCACTCTTTATTTCTTCATGTTCATAGTATTCGAAGGCATCGACGGGACCGGAAAATCAACCCAGGTTGACCTCCTCGCCGAAGCCCTCCGGAGCCGGGGACACGAAGTGATCACTTCCAAGGAACCCACCGACGGTCCTCATGGAACCAGATTACGTCAGTCCGCCGAGACGGGCCGTCTCTCCCCGCAGGAAGAACTCGACCTGTTCCACCTTGATCGAAAAGAACACGTCGAAACATTGATCAAGCCTGCACTTGCCCGGGGAGCTTACGTCATTCTCGATCGCTACTTCTTTTCAACCATGGCCTACCAAGGGGTGCGAGGTTTTAATCCTCTCGAGATCCGCAAAACCAACGAGGAATTTGCTCCCCTTCCCGATCTGGTCTTCATTCTGGAGCTCGACCTAGACACCGCCCTCCGCCGGATCGGAGTCCGTGATGGGGCCGCTAACGAGTTCGAACAACGCGATTCCCTGCAAAAGTGCCACGACGTTTTTGCCTCACTGGCTGATCCCTTCATCCGGCGGATTGACGCCTCAAAGTCGCCGGAAACGGTTCATTCCCTGATCCTTTCAGAATTACCATCCACTTAGACGAATCGATTCCTCCAATGAATGATTCGGAAATCCGAATGGCTGCTTGTCATCACTCCTCCGAACGGGCAAAAACTAGGCATCATGAGTGAAGCATTTGCAGATTCCGATTCCAACACCCCGTTCTCCGATTCGCCGGCGGCAAAATCCGCTGCTGACGACCTTCGCGCCGCTGCCGAAGGAAAAACTCCGCCTCGTGAGATTACCCCGACTGAGGCCAAGGCTCAGGCGCTGAAAGAAGCCGCCGCCCAGAAGGCCAACCAATTCCGCGACTACGCCGAAGAGAAGGCTCAGGATCTTAAGTCCGCCGCGACTGAAAAGATGGGAGCGCTTCGCGAAGGAGCCGAAGAAACCGCCATTCAGCTCAAGGGCGTGGCCGGCGAACAATGGCAGGACACCCGCGTCAAAGCGCTGGAACTTCACGCTTCCATGGAAGACTACGTCCGGGCCAATCCCACCAAGGCTGTCTTGACCGCTGCCGGAATCGGCCTCTTTCTTGGGCTGATTACCCGTCGATAACCTTTCGACCACCGCCCCTCTCGCAATGGCTCTCGGCCGTAAAAAGGACCCGGACTCGGATCCTCAACCAGGACTCAAGGAGGAACTCACTTCGTTTACGAATGGGGTTAAATCCTACCTTGGTGCCCGGAGCGAACTCTTCACGATCGAAGCCAAGGAGGCCGCCTCAAAACTCGGCAAGAAAGCCGGGCTCGGCATCGGTGCGGTTGCCTTTCTATTCTTCGGCTATCTCCTGCTTCTCATTGGACTGGTCGGACTCCTCGGCCAAGCCCTTTCTCCGGATCTGGAAGTCGACTTCAAGGGCTGGGTTGGTGGCGCCTTCATCCTCTCGGCCCTCCATCTTCTCCCGGCGACATTCTACTTGTTGCGGGAGAAGGACTCAAAGACCACCGACGAACTCTTCAAGATCACGCGGGCCGAACTTAAAAAAGACCAGGAATGGCTGAAGAACGAAAAGCAGAGTTAGTCGCCCAATTGGCGCTGGCTCGGCGCGACGTGACTGAAAGCCGGGATCGACTCGCCATGGAGCTTCACCCCGGGCACCAACTCAAGAAATCGGTTCAAAACCACCCCCTTGGGTGGTTTGCCGGCACTATGGGCCTCTTCACCCTGGTCGGCCTCTTCGGACGCCGGAAGGTCCGGATCGAGAAACCCCGCAAAAAATTCCGCTTGTTCCGTTGGATCCTTGGAATTGCCTTTTCACTCGCGAAACCGACTCTTGGCAAAATTCTCGTAGCCAAAGCCAAGAAAGAGGCTGCCAAGCGAATGAAGGACGGTTCCCTGAAATCCATGCTTGGCACCCCCCCGCAAAGGTGATTGATCTAGGGGAACACACCTTTTCAAGAGAACTTACTATCGCATCACACATCCATGTCACAACACGAAGTCCTCGCACACGTTGACGAGTATCTGCAGATCGGAGTCCAATATGAATGCTCTGATATCCACCTTCCGACCGGTTATCCTCCCGCGTGGCGTCGGTTCGGAACTCTTTCTCCCATCTGGGACACCCACGCCCAGTTGACCGCGGAAGACACCGAACGTTTGGCCCGGTCCTTTCTCGACGACCGCCGCTGGGAACACCTTCAGAAAGTGGGCGACATCGACTTCGCCTACGCCAACGAGTCCGGACGATTCCGGGCCTCGGTCGTCAAACAACGTCTTGGATACGAGATCGTTTTCCGAATCATCTCCACCAACATCCGGACGATGGAAGAGCTGAAGCTTCCAGTCGGCCACCTCAAACCTCTCACACGATACCAGAATGGCCTCATTCTGATTACCGGCTCCGTGGGTTCCGGTAAGTCCACCACCATGGCGTCGCTCGTTGACTTCATCAACCGGGACCGCGAGGACCACATTCTTACCCTGGAAGACCCCATCGAATACGTTTTTGATTCACAGGGATGCCACGTCAACCAGCGGGAGGTCGGAGAACATACCGAGTCCTTCCCCCGCGCTCTTCGCGGCGCCCTCCGGGAAGATCCTGACGTGATCATGGTTGGTGAGATGCGAAACCTCGAAACGATCTCCCTTGCCCTGACTGCGGCGGAAACCGGTCACCTCGTGCTGGCCACCCTCCACACCGGAAACGCTCCACGAACCCTCGACCGTGTTCTCGATGTATTCCCCGTCGATCAGCGCGACCAGATCCGCATCATGGTCTCGGAATCACTCCGGGGAATTATTTCCCAGCAACTCGTGCCAAGATCCGATGGCGCCGGCCGGGAGCTCGCTCTCGAGGTCCTCGTCAACACTCCGGCGGTGGCCGCCACCATTCGGGACGGAAAAACCTTCATGCTGCCCGGCATCATGCAAACCGGTAAGAACGTCGGAATGATCACCATGGATGAATCACTCCGGAACCTCTACCTCCAGGGTGTCGTCACCCAGGAAGAGGTGCTCTATCGCTGCGAAGACAAGCACCAGATGAAACTCTTCTTCCAGTCCTAATTTCCACCTCCAACTTTTCAAACAATCATGGCGACCATTGACAGCTATTTCCAATACCTCATCGAGGTAAAGGGCTCCGATCTCCACCTCTCCGAAGGCTCCCCTCCCAAGGTTCGGGTCCACGGTTCGGTCAGCGCAATCCCCGACCAACCTGTTCTCGAAGGCGAAGCCTTTCAGAACCTGCTCGCAGAAATCTGCGAACCCGATGCTTTTGCCAAGTATCTCGAAGAGGGTGACCTCGACTTTGCCTACGAGATGGATGAAGACTCACGATTCCGCTGCAACTACATGAAGCAGCAAAACGGACTCGGAGCGGTTTTCCGTCTCATTCCCACTGAGATTGCCACCATCGAAGACCTGAACCTTCCTCCTGTCATCAAGGAGTTCGGTCACATGCGTTCTGGCCTTGTTCTTGTCACAGGTCCGACCGGATCCGGAAAATCAACCTCTCTTGCGGCACTCATCGATTACATCAACACCAACTTCAACCGGCACATCATTACCATCGAGGAGCCGATTGAATTTGTGCACTCCAGTAAGAGCTCCATTATCACCCAGCGTGAGGTCCCGATTCAGACCCCTGAATTCTCGGACGGTCTCCGGGCCTGCCTCCGTGAGGATGCTGATATCGTTCTGGTGGGAGAGATGCGGGACCTTGAGACCATCTCACTCGCCCTCACCGCTGCGGAAACCGGACTTCTGGTGTTCGGAACCCTGCACACCAATAACGCCCGCAAAACCGTTGACCGGATTGTCGACGTGTTCCCGGCCGACCAGCAATCGCAGGTCCGCACCATGTTGGCAGCCTCCCTGCGGGGCGTGGTTGCTCAGCTTCTTTGCAAGCGGGTCGACAAACCGGGCCGGGTCGCCGTGAACGAAATCCTGTTCGCAACTCCCGCTGTTTCGGCCATTATTCGTGAAGGGGCCACCCAGAAGCTCTACGATGTCATCATCGGCGGAAAAGCCCAGGGCATGCAGTTCATGGACGATGCCATTCACGAAAAACTCGAAGCCGGGATGATTTCCCCGCAAGAGGCTTACATGAAGTCAATCGAGAAGAGTCGCTTCGCGCCGTTCCTACCCGAGGCTGACAAGGCCCTCGCCAATGCCTCGGGAGGTTAATCTTCTGACTAGCGCTCACCTCAAAAAGCCCGTAGCTTTTCCCGCCGCGGGCTTTGTCTTGCCCTCCTTAAGAAAAACTCAATTTTAAGACAGAATTGTTAATTGCTACCGGTATTCAACTTTAGTAACAACCAACCATGACAACACCCACCACACGACGTCACGCCATCAAGACGACCTCAGCAGCCGGTGCCGCTGCTCTCGTCAGCGCTCCCCACATCGCCAGGGCTCAGGCCGGAAACAACGACACCATCAAGGTCGGCCTCATTGGTTGCGGCGGCCGTGGCTCCGGAGCCATCGTTCAGGCTTTGAAGGCCGACACGAACTCAAAGCTTTGGTCCATCGCGGATGCCTTCAAGGCCCCGGTCGAGCGCTGCCTCAAGAACATCCAATCCTTCGAAGAACGCGCCAAGGTTCCCGCTGAACGTCAGTTTGTGGGCATCGACAGCTTCAAGGACGTCATCGCTTCCGGCGTAGACATCGTCATCCTCACTTCCCCTCCGGGATTCCGCCCCGAGCACATCAAAGCTGCCGTCGATGCCGGGATCCATATGTTCGTGGAGAAGCCAATGGCTGTGGATCCAGCCGGACTTCGTTCCATTCTTGATTCCGTCAAGAAGGCCAAGGCAAAGGGAGTCACCATCCAAAACGGCTTTTGCTGGCGATACCACCCCGCCGTCCTCGAAGCCTACACCAAGATCAATTCCGGAGAGTTCGGCGAGGTCAACTCCGTCTACGGAACTTATCTTGCCGGCACAGTCCGCCCTCTTGCCAACGACGCCAAGCAGCCTGAAGGCATGGGCGACGTCGAGTGGCAGGTTGCCAACTGGATTAACTTCGACTGGCTTTCCGGAGGCCCTCTTCTCGAGCAGGCCATCCACACTTCCGACAAACTCGCTTGGGCCTTTGGAGATGCCGAGCCCATCGCAGCTGTCGGCACCGGCGGCAAGGTCGCCCGGACGGATCCCGGTAATGTCTACGACCACTACAACGTGGTTTACGAATACTCGAACAATCGCTTTGGCCACCTGGGCCAGCGTCAGATCAACGGAGTTCACACCGAGGTCATCGACCGCGTAAACTGCGAAGAAGCAGTCGTCGTCGGTCCAGGCCGTTGCTTCGCCAAGGACAAGAAAGGCAAGATGCTCTGGCGTTCCAAAGCCGAGCCCGGTGTCGAGCAGAACATGTATCAGGTGGAGCACAACCAGCTCTTCAAGGCGATGCGTGCTGGCAAGGTCCTCAACGGAGGCGACCACATGGTCAGCTCCACGGCCCACGCCCTTCTCGGTGCCTACGCAGCCCAGACCGGACGCCGCGTGACTTGGGACGAACTCTGGAAGTCCGATCTCGACCTCGCCCCGGACGGTCTTCAGTTCAAGGACAAGCACGAGATCAATCCCCTTCCGATCCCGGGCAAATTCAAAATCTAAGAATTCCTCTTACCAAGCGCCTCTCACCCGTCAGGGGGAGGCGCTTTGTCGTTTTTAAAAAACTGCCTTATCTTACTGCGATGAAATCCTCCGTCTCCCTTTTGCTGGGTTTGGCCATTTCGGCACCAGTTTTTCTCCATGCCGAAGAATCGAAGTCAACGATGACCATTCTGCCCGAGAAACCCAAGGAACTCCCGGCCAAAGATCAGTTCGAACTCACGAAGCGGATCCACGCCCTCATCGTCAAGAAGGCGAAACAGGAAGCCGGCAAGGGTTATGAGGTCAAAATCCCCAAGGCTGACGATGCTCCCTTGAAGCTGGTGGCCATTCCTGGCGGAGAATTCAAGTTCGGTGGAAAGAAGAACGTCAAAATTGCGCCGTTCTGGATGACCGAAACGGAAATCACCTGGAAGCACTACAATCCCTTCTGGCAGAACGACCCAGAATTCAAGAACCCACGGAACAAGGATGGCACCCTCGATCTTGATGAGGATCGCTACACCACTGATTATCCCGATCTCGATAAAACCCCTCTCGTCGACGCAGTGTCACAGCCTACGACCCAATACCACGACATGTTCGTCCAAGGGTCCTTCAAGCATGCTCCGGAATACCCGGCCATGGACATGACGAATCATGCTGCGGCCAAATTCTGCCAATGGTTATCAGCTCAAACCGAGCATTTTTACCGCCTGCCCACCGAGGCTGAATGGGAGTATGCCTGCCGCGCAGGCTCCACCACGGCCTACTCATTCGGAGACGATGCGGCCAAATTGAGCGACTACGCCTGGTTCGAGGATAACGGAGACTTCACTTATCATCCGGTCGGCAAAAAGAAGCCAAACGCCTGGGGGCTTTTTGACATGCACGGCAACGTCGCTGAATGGACAATCGACGGCTTTACGGCCGACAGCATTGAGTCACTCAAGGAAAACACTCAGGGGCCGTGGATCTTCCCCAACAAACGCTACCCACGTGTGATCAAGGGAGGATCGGCCGACGACGGTGCAGACCTGCTCACGTCAGCAGCCCGCAAAGCATCCGATCCCATTCTGAAAAATCAGGATCCGCAGACACCGAAATCGGTCTGGTATCACACCGATGGGCAGTTCATCGGATTCCGGGTCATCCGCCCAGTCGACATTCCATCCGCAGAAGAGATGCACCTTTTCTGGAACACCGACTTCAGGACGCCGGAAAGAACGCAGGAAGACCTCTAGGCCTTCGCGTGCTCCTGGAGGATTCGCAATCGATCGAGCGCAGCTCCATCGGAGATAAGTGTTTGGGCGAGGTCGATCCCTTCTCTTAAATCATCCGCGAGTCCTGCGCAGGCGATAGCTGCTCCAGCATTCAGCGCCACCATGTCGCGCTTCGGTCCGGTAAGCACACCGCGGAGGATGTCTTCTAGAATTTTTGCATTCTCAACAGCATCACCTCCAGTCAGTGATTCAACAGTCGTTGACTCAAGTCCGAGATCTCCGGGCGTCACTTCTTCATCAACGATCTTCTGATAACGACCTGACTTACAAATCCTCGTCTTCCCCATCAGGCTGACTTCGTCGACAACTTTGCCATCCTCAGTCGTGCCATTCACCACCCAGGCGCTGTCACGCTCCAATCGTTGCAAGATCTCGGCGAAAACCGGGCAGAGACGATTTTCAAAAACCCCAATTAATTGACACTCGGGATTGGCAGGATTGAGCAGAGGCCCGATCAGATTAAAAATCGTCCGCTGCCCCTCTTCCGCCAGCATCTTCCGAACGGGGACGACCGCCTTGAACGCCGGATGATACATTGGCGCGAAAAGAAATCCTACGCCGGCTTTTTCGAGACAAACACCGACTTGCTCCGAGGGCAGATCGACCGGAATTCCCAAGGCTTCCAAAACATCGGCACCACCACTTTTGGAGGTGATCCCTCGATTTCCGTGTTTGATCACCACGCCACCAGCCGCTGCCACTACGAACATGCTCGTGGTTGAGACGTTGAAAAGATCCAACTTGTCCCCGCCTGTGCCGCAGACGTCAATGGTCGGACCATCAAACGAATGTCCAAGAAAAGCCGGCTTGGTGGCCTTCTCGAGAAAGACCGAGACGAATTCCGCGATTTCGGCCGCCGTCTCCCCTTTCTTGGCCAGAGCTTTCAAAAGGCGGGCTTTCTTGAGCGCCTCGGCATGTTCATCCAGCAGGAATTCAGCCGCGGTTGCCACTTCACGGGGCGGAAGCTCCTCTCCATTCTCCAGATGACTGATCAAAGTGTCCATGTCCGCAGGCTAACACAGGGGACCGGTTGGACCAAGGAGTTCACGGTTCCGGCGGCATTTTCCTGATTTCCTGCTCGGTTCGGCTTGCACGAACCCCCGGGCTACCCTCTAATCCCGATGCCTTGACGAACGCCATCCTCGCTCTAGAAGACGGCCGCACCTTCCGCGGACGTGCCTTTGGTCATTCCGGAACGACTTCCGGGGAAATCTGCTTCAACACCTCGATGACGGGGTATCAGGAGATCATCACCGATCCTTCCTATCGAGGGCAGATCGTCACCATGACATACCCCCTCCAAGGAAACTACGGGGTCAACCCGGAGGACGCCGAATCATCGACACCTCATGTGAGAGGCTTTGTGATCGGAGAGCTGTGCGAAATTCCCTCCAACTGGCGATCGCAACAGTCTCTCGAAGACTATTTCAAGGAGCACCAGATCATTGGGATCGAAGACATCGACACCCGGGCCTTGACCAAGCACCTTCGTTCCCAAGGAGCCATGCGGGCGGTCATTTCCACGGAACTTTCCGACGAAGACGCGGTCAAGGCTGCTCAAGACGCTCCGCCCATGGCGGGCAGTGATTTCGTTAAGGAGGTCTCCACCGAGAACGACTACATTTGGGAAGGCGAATCTCGCCTCTGGACAATTCCCAGCGTCACCACCGGCCAGTCGACAAATTATATCGACCTCCCTCCGGTCAAATACAACATCGTCGCATACGATTTCGGGATCAAATTCAACATTCTTCGCTCACTCCGCCAGGCCGGATTCCAAGTCGAAGTCGTCAACTCCCGGACCCCGGCAGCTGATGTTCTCGCCAAGAATCCCGACGGCGTGTTCCTCTCCAACGGACCGGGCGACCCGGCTGCCCTGACTTATATCCACGAAGAGGTCAGCCAACTCATCGGCAAAGTTCCCGTATTTGGGATCTGCCTCGGGCACCAAATTCTGACCCACTGCTTTGGTGGCACCACCTACAAACTCAAGTTCGGTCACCGCGGGGGAAACCATCCCGTCAAGGACCTCCGCTCCGGCAAGGTCGCGATTACTGCTCAGAATCACGGTTTCGCCACCGACGACAAGTCGTTGCCCGACCACGTCGAAATCACTCACATGAACCTCAACGACAATACCGTAGAGGGCATGCGCAGCACCAAGGACCCTGTCTTTTCGGTGCAGCACCACCCCGAGGCCGCCCCCGGCCCCAACGATGACAAAGGATTCTTTGATGAATTTGTCGAACTCATCGAGTCACACCGGGCCCAGTAATCCCGACAACACAGTCTTTTGATGAATACCATTATTTGCGGCCTCCAGTGGGGCGACGAAGGGAAGGGAAAAATTGTCGATTTCCTCACCGAGAAGGCGGACCTGGTTGTCCGGGGCCAGGGTGGAAACAATGCCGGACACACCGTCATCGCAAAGGGCAAGAAGTATGTCCTCCACCTCATCCCCTCGGGAATCCTTTGGGAGAAGCAATGCGTCATCGGCAATGGAGTTGTTCTCGATCCCATTGGCCTCTGCAAGGAGATCGAAAGCTTGGAGGAAGAGGGTGTTCCGATCACCCCGGAGCAACTTCTCATCTCCGACCGCGCTCACGTCGTTCTCCCCTACCATCGCGAACTGGATGCCGCCCGGGAAATGTCCCTTGGCGATAAAAAGATCGGAACCACCAAACGCGGCATTGGCCCGACCTACGCCGACAAGGCAAATCGCATCGGGCTCAGGCTCGCCGACTTCCGGAACCCGACAACTGCGAAGGACTTGATTTCCACTCGCCTGGAAGAAGCCAATCGTCTTCTCTCCGAATATGACCTCCCGACCTTTGAGATGGAGAAGGTCTACGCCGAAGTCGAAAGCGCCATCGATCGGCTCCGTCCGCACTTTGCCAATGTCATCCCAATGGTCCACGGATCGTGGAAAAAGGGTGAAACCATTCTCTTTGAGGGAGCCCAAGGAACCTTCCTTGACATTGACTTCGGGACCTATCCTTTCGTCACCTCGTCCAATACCACCTCAGGAGGAGCCTGCACCGGATCAGGACTTCCGCCTCACGCCATCGACAGCGTGGTCGGCGTCTGCAAGGCCTACACCACCCGCGTTGGAGCCGGACCTTTTCCGGCGCAGAACGATGAAATCGCAGAATTCTTCCATTCGAGAGGGATGGAGTTCGGGGCCACTACCGGGCGGCCCCGCCGTTGCGGCTGGCTCGATACGGTCCTGATTCGATACGCCGTCATGGTCAATGGAGTGACCGATCTCGCCGTGACTATTCTTGATGGCTTGGACGAACGGGAAACGATCAAGATTTGTGTTGGATACGACATCAACGGAGAAATCCACGAGTTCCCGCCCGCCGAGCGCGAGTATTGGGATCAAATCACTCCCATCTATCAGGAGATGCCCGGCTGGAAAGAAGACACCACCGGATGCCGGACTTGGGATGATCTTCCCCAGTTGGCCAAGGATTACCTTGCCAGAATCGAAGAACTCACCGGCGCTCCGGTAAAATATGTCGGAGTCGGCCCCGGCCGTGAACAAACCATTATTCGATAACCCCGTTATGGGTGCCGCTGATTCAGACCCGGTTCCCCGTCATATTGCCATCATCATGGACGGCAATGGTCGTTGGGCAAAATCACGTGGTTTGCCCAGGGCCGCCGGCCATCGTGCGGGAGCCGAAGCTGTCCGAGAAGTCGTGTCAGCATGCCAGGAAGTCGGAGTCGATTTTCTGACCCTCTACGCTTTTTCTTCCGAAAATTGGAATCGACCGCAGAACGAGATCGACGCTCTCATGGGACTTCTCGAGAAGTTCCTGAAGTCAAAAGCCAAGGAGTTTGCCGACAAAAACGTCAGGCTCCGCACCATCGGTCGCACGCACATGCTTCCGGAGTCCTGTCGCAGGGAGTTGGACAAGGCGATTGCCAACACCTCAGAAAATACCGGTCTCACCCTGATTCTCGCCCTTTCTTATGGCAGCCGCGAAGAGATCACAGATTCCACCCGCCGCATTTCCGAGAAAATCACCCGAGGTGAACTGCAGCCATCAGAAATCGACAACGACCTCATTTCACAACACCTCGACACTTCCGAGTTCCCGGATCCTGACCTGCTCATCCGAACTTCCGGTGAGTTCAGGCTTTCAAATTTCCTCCTCTGGCAGCTCAGTTACGCCGAATTCTTCATCACCAGCAAGAATTGGCCGGATTTCCGGAAATCCGACTTCAGGGAGGCTCTCGAAAATTATTCTCGCCGGCAACGACGGTTCGGGCGAATCTAGCCCCTCGCACAAGGACCCTAAACCGTGAGTTCCGACTCTGACCATCAACTATTGCTCGTCGATCCTGACCACGACTATCTGGAGTGGGCTACCAAGCATCTGGCAGCCGACGGCGTAAAGATCCTTCGTTGCGACGGAGCCGAAAAAGCCGCCAAAGTCGTTGCCAAAACCACGATCGATCTCGTCATTTGCGACCTCAAACTGGAGCCCTTCGATGGCATCGAGCTCATCCAGAAGATTCGAAGTATCTCCCCGGGCACTGTCGCTGTTCTGACTGCCGTCTTTCCAACGACCACTCAAATTGTGGAGGCGACCCAGAAGGGGGCCCACGATGTCCTGCGAAAGGAATCACTTTCGTTTGAGCTTCGTCAGGTTGTTGAGTCCGCGCTCCAAACCATTGATCAACGGCGGAGTCTTGGGCCTTCCCAGGAAGAACGTCCCGGACTCATCAGCAAGACGACCATCATTGGGATCTCGCGCCCCCTTCAGAACGTGATGAAGATTGTCGGTCGGGTCGCTCAATCCGAAGCTCCTGTTTTAGTCACCGGAGAAAGCGGCACCGGCAAGGAGCTGATTGCCCGATCCATTCACGACTACAGTCCTCGTCGAAAGAAGGAAATACTGGTCATCAACTGCGGGGCCATCCCCGAGAATCTTTTGGAGTCAGAACTTTTCGGGCACGAAAAAGGATCCTTCACCGGAGCGATCTCCAAGCGATCCGGTCGCTTCGAAGACTGCCACGAGAGCACCTTGTTCCTCGATGAAGTCGGCGACCTCCCTCCCTCCGTTCAGGTGAAATTATTGCGTGTCCTTCAGGACGGAACGTTTTCGCGCGTGGGTAGCAACGAAGTCCTTAGCACCGATGTGCGGATTGTCACAGCCACCAACAAGAACCTTGCCGCCGAAGTGACGGCCGGTCGATTTCGCGAAGACCTCTACTACCGTCTCAACGTGGTCGAAATTCAACTTCCCCCCTTGCGGGAGCGTCCCGAGGATATTCCCATTCTGGCAGAGTTCTTCCTGGATCGCCTGGCTCGCAAGCAAGGAAGCGCCCGCATGCGGTTGACCGGAGAAGCCGTCGAGCATCTCCAGAAACACAACTGGCCCGGCAATGTCCGCGAGTTGGAAAACACGATGGCTCGAGCCTGCGCTCTGGCAACCACCGACATCCTTCTACCCGAAGACATCCCCATCGGGAGCGGTCCCACCAACCACTTAGGCAATCTGGACGATGCTCTCTCGGTGATTACCGATTCCGCCCAGCGGGAAGGTCAAAACGCCTTGATTTTCGCAAGAGACGAGTTGATCCGTCACGCCCTCGAACTGAGCGGAGAGGATCCTAAGGAAGCCGCCAAGGCTCTGGGAGTTTCTCTTTCCACCCTCAAGAAGTGGCTCCCCACTGGAAGCGATGTCTGATCTCAGCCAACATCCTGTCGTGGCTGATCGGCTGGCCAGACTGAGAGCGGTTGATTGCCCGCCCCAGGAATTCCGTCGCCACGTCAGCGAAATCGCCAGCCTTTTGGTCCTTCCCGCGACGGAAAAACTCGGTTCGCAACCTGTCTCGGTGACCACCCCGCTCACCGAAACTCGTGGGCTAAAACTAAACCGGCCGATCGTCCTCGTCCCGATCCTACGTGCCGGATTGGGGTTATCCGATGCCTTTCTGAATCTTCTTCCCGAAGCGGTGGTCGCTCACTACGGGATGGCCCGAAACGAAGAAACTCTCGAGCCCGAGGTCTACTTCCAGAAGTTTCCCGATGATCTGGAGAAATCGGACGTGATCGTCCTGGACCCCATGCTGGCCACCGGGGGAAGCGCCAGTGCCGCAATCACAGGTCTGAAAGATCGGGGGGCTCGACATCTCTCTTTCGTCTGTCTTGTGGCCAGTCCGCAAGGCGTTGAAACTCTGAACAAGGAACATCCCGATGTTTCCATGACCTGTGCCGCCCTCGACGAAGGTCTCAACGATCAGGGATACATCGTCCCCGGTCTTGGCGATGCCGGCGACCGTATCTTTGGAACCAGTTAACATTGGCGATCCTGACAGTTTTCGTCTATTTTCACGCTGTGCGGGTTTTTCTCTTTGTGGCGTTGCTATTTCCAGGGCTGACGGTTGCCCAGTCGTTGACATGGGCGAACATTCAGAAGAACCCGGACTATGTAAAAGCCAAAGAGTCCATTGCCCGCTTTCTTCCGGATCTCGCCATCCCACACCTCCAAACCTTGTTAACGCAGGAGGGACTCGATAAGACCGCCACCTGTGAACTTCTTACCCTGCTGGGAGAAGCGGAAGTTCGGGCCGGCAGTCCCACTGATGCCCTCGATACCCTTTCCGAAAAGGTTCTCGAAGAGTTTAGCCCGGCTCATCTCTGGAGGGGATTTGCCCTCACTCGCTTGAATCGATTTCACGAAGCCATCGATGCTTTCGAGAAGATCGACCGTCGCTCGATGACGAGAGCGGCCAGTCTGCGTATTGCCTCGCTCCAAATGGCCTTGGGAGAGAACAGCCTGGCGCGAGCCCGCCTCGAATCACTGATTGAATCCGAGGACAAGTCGCTGGCAAAAGAAGCAGCCTTTCGTCTCGTCGACCTCGCTTTACTCGACCAACAGTTCGACAAGGCCGGCGAGATCGTCGCAAAGATTTCTGCCGAAGGCCCTGCCGAGGAAGGATTGCTTCGCTATCTCAACGGACGGATTCAATTGGGCAAGGGCGAGCGTGTCGCAGCAATCGGCACCTTCCAGACTTTGGTGAATACACCCATTGCCGAATTCAAACTTCCTTCCTCCCTCTATCACGCCTCCACTCTTGCCTTGGCTGACAGCATCGCACTCGAAGGAAACTATGCTGCCGCCATTACCTCCCTTCTCGAAACTCTTGACCGCTTTCCCAACTCGCCACGAATCTCCGAGATTTTCGCCCGCCTCAAGGAATGGTCCGCCAAAAATGACGCCGGATTACCAGCCTTGACCCAAAAGCTTGAGACATGGCTTCCCCGCCCCATCGACAACCCCAACACTTTTGGAATCGTTGACGGGCCCGATGCTGGAAGCTTTGCCCTGACCTCCTCCGGAAGATCAGTTTCGAAACGCTCCATTTACGCCTTGCACCTCGTCGCGACCTACAACCTGGCCTCCGAAGATCCGACGCTGCAGAATCTCGCCTTCAAAAGGTTCTCACAGCTACAAGCGATCAGTACCGCCGAAACCATGCCTCTCTTGGTCGCCACCCTGATTCAAACCGGCCTCTATCATTTTAAGCAAGAGAACCTGCCTCTCGCATTGGCCAATTTTGAGATCCTTAGGGATTCCTTTCAATCTCCCCACATTCAAGCCTACGGGGCTGCCTTCGTAGGTCAGGTCTCCCTCGCTCTCAACGAACCCGCTCAGGCAAGTTCCGCCTTTCTCTCCGCGCGTGATCTGGCCATTGATGCCGAGTTGAAGGAACTCGAAATTGCCTCCACCCTCAACAGTGCGACCACCTTGCTCTCGGTGGGCAACACCAAGGCCATCGACGAATTCAGCCTGCAACTGACCAGCCCTGAGGCCAAAGCCTTCCTTTTACTGGAGCGTGGTCTCAGCCAGGCCAACAAACGCAATTCACAATCGCGGGAACTCCTCTCCCGCTTCCTCGCCGAATACCCTGAAAACCCCAGATCCGATGAAGCCGCTCTCGCCCTGGCGGAGAGCGCCCTCTTCATCCCCCGGGACATTGCGATGGCGAGGAGCCAGGCGGCCACCCTGAGATTCAATCTGGACACCCAGCCTGTCCTCTATGCCCGTCATGTGCTCGTGCTACTCGAACTCGGAAGTGGTGTCGACCAAGCCAATGAGTTTCTCTCCAAGCTTCCAGAGCACGAACTCGCTCCACGCATCCTGTTCCAACTCGGCCAAAGTTATCGCACCGGAGGAGCTCTTGGACCGGAAAACATTCAGATCGGGCAGGCCTACATCAGCTTTAAGAAATTTCTTCAGTCCTATCCGGATCACGAACTCGCGGAAGCCGCCAAGTTTTTGGGAGCACTTTCGGCGGCTGCTTCGGGCACCCCTCCGTCCATCGCGGAGGCTCTCGCGCAATACCTTGAGCTTGCAGAAGGAAAAGGCCCCCTCGCCACCGAAGCTCGCATTGCCCGAACGAGCCTGCTGATCGATGGCGGGCAACAAGAACTCGCGTTGAGCGAGATCGATTCAACTCTCGACTCGACCCGGCCAGCAGATTCCGACCGCTACCGGCTCTTGATCATGGGGGCCGATGCCGCAGGCCAGCTCAACAACAACAGAATGGCCTTAAGTTATTACGATACTTTGCTGACCATGGAAAAACTCCCCGCTGTATGGGCGAATCGCGCTCAATTCAATCGAGGGCAGATTTTCGAGAGGCTGGGCGACGACGGAAAGGCTCTGGAAGCATACCTTTCAGTGGTAGACCGGGAATTTGATCCCGAAAAAACCACCACCCGGGAATGGAAGTGGTTCGACAAGTGCGGGATCGATGGCGCTCTCTCGCTTCTGCAAAAAGCAAAACGCTGGGAAGCCGCTCTCAATCTGGCCAATCGTCTCGCACGCAGCGGCAGTCCCCGCTCATCCGATGCTGCGGCCATTGCCGAACGCATTGGGCTGGAGCAACAAATCTTCCAGGGACGCTGATTGCAAAACTACTCGACAGAAGCACAACCCTGAAGCAGCTTGCGCTCGCAATGACCAAGCCCAAGCTTTTCATTCCCGGCCCAGTCGACGTCGCCCCTGAAACCTATGCAGCCATGGCGGGTCCCGCCATCGGTCATCGGGGTGCCGATTTCGAAGAACTCTACGCTTCCATTCAACCCGGCATCCGCCAGGTCGTCGGCACCTCCCGCCCGGTCTTTTTCTCCACCTCCTCCGCCTGGGGTGTGATGGAGGGCTGCATCCGCAACCTCGTCAAATCAAAGGTCCTCAACCTTTGTTGCGGAGCCTTCTCAGACAAGTGGTTTGGCGTGGCCGAAAGCTGCGGGAAATCCGCCGAGAAAATCCAGGTCGAATGGGGGCAGCCCATCGACCCCGAAGCAGTAAGAGCAAAACTCAGCGAAGGCGGATTCGACACCGTGACCCTCGTTCACAATGAAACCTCGACCGGCGTGCTCAATCCGCTTAAGGAAATTGCCGATGTCGTCAAATCCTTCGATGACGTCCTCCTCGTTGTCGATACCGTCTCCTCTCTCTCGGCCATGCCGATCAACTACGATGACCTCGGGATCGACGTTCTCCTCGCCGGGGTCCAAAAAGCCTTCGCCCTTCCTCCGGGACTGGCCGTCTTTGTCACCTCCGATGCCGCACAGGAAAGAGCCGCATCCATCGAGGACCGGGGATACTACTTTGACTTCTGCGAGTTCGCCAAAAACGACTCGAAAGACAACACTCCCTCAACTCCGGCCATCCCGCATTTGTATGCCCTCAAGGAGCGAACCGATGCCATGCTGGCGGAAGGTCTTGAGGCACGCTATGCCCGCCATGCTGAAAACAACTCGATGGTTCACTCTTGGGGAGCCAAGCACGGATTTGAGTTACTTCCACCCGAGGGATTTCGTTCCCTTTCGCTCTCCTGTTTTGTCACCCCCGAAAACCTCGACCAAAGTAGCTGGATTAAAGCGGTCCGGGAGAAACACAACCTCCTCATCAATGGTGGCTACGGCAAGATCAAGGGAAAGACCTTCCGCATCTCCAACATGGGAAATGAAACCGCAGCCACCATGCAGGAACTGCTCGATGCCCTGGATGCCGAACTTCCCGCCCACCTGTCCTGACTCGTCGAAACCAACCCTTCTGAAAAAGTCTGTCTCTCTTGGGAGACAGACTTTTTCTTTGTTTGACGTGTCTTTTATCGCTCTTCAAGCCGTCAATGAAACCCTCCCGAATGAAGCCCTAAAGGCCCACTTTCCGCTGGAATCCTGAAGTTTGTAAGACAAGTATTCCGGTCCCCGTTTAAGACTCCCATAAGCAATGACTGGAAAACTCTCTCTGGCCCTGACCGTGACCATCCTCCCCGTATTAGCGGTCGACTTTAACCGGGACGTTCGCCCCATTCTTTCTGACACCTGTTTCAAGTGTCACGGTCCGGGAGAAGACAAGGGAGACCTCCGTCTTGACATCCGCGAGGAGGCGATGGACGCCGGTGTTCTTTCTCCAGGCAATGTGGAAAAAAGCGAATTCATCGCCCGATTGAAGACTCATGACCCGGAGGATCTCATGCCTCCACCCGAGGCCAACAAACCTCTGACACCAGAGCAAATCAAGACCCTGGAAACATGGATCGCCGAAGGGGCCAAATACGACGATCACTGGTCCTTTGTTCCGGCCAAGAAAGACGGTACCCCCCCCGGGATTGATCACTTCATTGATCAGAGGATCAAGGACGCGGGTTTACAGCCCCTTGACGAGGCCGACCGGAGAACTCTCATTCGTCGCGTCACCTTCGACCTGACCGGACTGCCTCCCACTCCGGAGGAGATCAACAATTTCCTCAATGATCAGTCCCCCGATGCTTGGGAAAAAGTCGTCGACCGTCTCCTCGCCTCGAAAGGCTATGGCGAGCGAATGGCCTTGGCCTGGATGGATGCAGCTCGTTATGGCGACACCAGCGTCATGCACGCCGACGGACCGCGCGATATGTGGCCCTGGCGGGACTGGGTCATCAATGCCTACAACTCAAACATGCCGTTCGACCAATTCACCGTCGAACAAATCGCCGGTGATTTACTTCCGGAGGCCTCGGTCTCCCAAAGAGTCGCGTCCGGGTTTAACCGCAATCATGCCACCAGCGACGAAGGAGGAGCCTTTGCCGAGGAACTCAGAGTCGAATATGTGGCTGACCGGGTTCAGACCACGGCCAACGTTTGGATGGGCCTCACCATGGAGTGCAGTCAATGCCACGACCACAAATATGATCCCATCTCGCAAGAGGAGTATTTCCAGTTTTACGCTTACTTCAACAACACCACCGATCCCGGCATGCAGACCCGGAGAGGAAACCAGGCTCCGTTTGTTGAGGTCGTCAATGAAGATCGTCAGGTCAAGCTCGCTGAACTGGATGCAGCCGCCAAAGAAGCCGAGAAGAAAATGGACGCCCACCGCTCGGGAGTCCGTCAATCCGAGGCCTTCAAAAAATGGGTGGCCGACGAATCACAAAAAGCCCGGGCAAACAAACCCGCCCCCCAGCCATCAGGCTTGACGCATTGGTTCCCGATTGAGGCAGCTTCCAAGCAACCAACCGATTCCATCACGGGAACAGTGGCCAAATCAGAGAAAGGAAAATACCAGACCGCTGACCGTGACAAATCCAAAACTCTCAAGCTTGATGGTGGCACTCAGTTCAGGATCGATGAGAACTTTGATTTCGAACACAACAAGCCTTTCACCTTTGCCGCGTGGCTCAAGCCATCTGGAAAGGCCTCGGGGGCGATCTTTTCAAAGATGGACGACAAGGCCTCCTACCGGGGAATCGACTTCTGGATGGAAGGCGGCCGGATCGGCACCCACATCGTCAACACCTGGAGTAGCAATGCTCTGAAGGTGGTCTCCGCCAACGAGCTTACCCCAAACAAGTGGCAACATGTCGTGCTCACCTACGACGGGAAAGGAAAGGCGGCAGGAATCAAAATCTACGTAGATGGCAAGCTTTCCAAAAATAACGTTCAGGCCGATACATTGAGCGCCACGATCAAAACAAATCAGCCATTCCGAATCGGTAGTCGTTCCACGAGTTCCAATTGGAAGGGTGAAGTCGATGACCTCCGGATCTATGACCGGGCTCTTGATCAGAAAGAAACGGGCATCATCTCGGGAGGAGATCCCGTTCAAGCCATCCTGGCTTTGCAGGACAACAAGAGAAGCGAGGCCGACTGGGAGGTCTTGGTTGATCGTTATGTTGGCACCAAGGATGGAGCCTACAAAAAACTCGTCGCTGCCCATCAAAAGGCACTGAAGCAACACAGCGATCTCAACAAGAAGCCGGTGACCTCGATGATCATGCAGGACAATCCTCCCAACAAGATGCGGATGACTTACATCCTGGACCGGGGAGCCTACGATTCTCCCAAGAAAGACAAGGTCATTGCTCCGGGAGTCCCCAAGGCTCTCCCTCCTCTTCCCAAGGATGCCCCGGCCAACCGACTCGGTCTTGCCCGCTGGCTGACTCAGCCGGATCACCCCCTGACCGCCCGGGTCGCCGTCAATCGCTACTGGATGATGTTGTTTGGCGAAGGCTTGGTCCGTTCGGTGGGTGACTTTGGAGCCCAAGGAACACCACCAACCCATCCCGACCTCCTCGACTGGTTGGCCGTTGATTTCGTCGATAGCGGTTGGGACGTCAAACGGATGATTAAGCAGATCGTTTCCTCCAAAGCCTACAAGCGCAGTTCCCGGATCGAATCGCTCCATCGCGAAAAGGATGACACCAACGAACTTCTGGCCCGGGCTCCTCGATTCCGCCTCCAGGGTGAGTTCATTCGCGATCAGGCCCTTGCCGTCAGTGGACTCCTCGTGGACGAAGTCGGTGGTCCTGGAGTCAAGCCCTACCAACCCGCCAACATTTGGAATGAAGTCAGCCTGAATGGAGGGTTGCGATATCCTCAGGACAAAGGACAGAAACTATATCGTCGCTCAATGTATACTTACTGGAAGCGCAGCGCTCCCATGCCCAACATGTTGATCTTTGATGCCCCCACCCGGGAGAAGTGTGTCATCCAACGTCAGCGGACCAACACTCCCTTGCAAGCCTTGGTCACCCTGAACGACCCTCAGTTCCTCGAAGCCGCGAGACACTTTGCCGAGCGCCTCCTGAAAACCGGAGGCAAAGACACCAGGTCGCGCATCAATCACGCCTTTGTTCTGGCGACGGGTCGGGACGCCACCGAGCGGGAAGTCACCATCCTTTCGGGACTCCTCGAATCACAGCGGACACGCTTCGCAGAATCTCCCGAATCAACCAAGAAATTCCTCTCTGCCGGGGAGTCCCCACGCGATGAATCGATCGATCCAGTGGAACATGCGTCCTGGATGATCGTCGCGCAGACCGTGCTGAATCTCGATGAATCCCTCACCCGCAACTAGCTCACCTCCAACCTCGCTTCAGTTCCATGTCTTTCATTGATCCACTCGTTGAATCCCGACGCCAGTTTCTCCTCCGCTCCGGGAACGGATTGGGAGCAGCAGCCCTGAGCACCCTTCTCAACCCCGCCATTCTGGGCTCTGCGATGGGTGCCGAAGATCCGGTCTACGGAGGATTGCCCGAAATCCCCCACTTCCCCGGCAAGGCCAAGCGCGTCATCTACATGTTCATGGCCGGAGGACCGAGCCATATCGACCTCTTTGATTACAAGCCTGCCCAACGAAAACTCCACGGAACCGAGCTTCCGGATTCCGTCCGACAAGGACAGCGTCTCACCGGAATGTCCAGCGGACAGAAGTCATTCCCGTGTGTCGCACCCATGTTCGAGTTTGAGAAGTTCGGAGAGCATCAAACCTGGGTCAACAAGGACCTCCTGCCGCACACCGCCAAGATTGTCGACAAGATCACCATCATGAAATCACTGCACACCGAAGCAGTGAACCATGATCCGGCTATCACCTACATCAACACCGGCGCCCAACAACAGGGCAAACCCTCCCTCGGAGCTTGGCTCAGTTACGGAATGGGCACGATGAACGAGAACATGCCCGGATATTGCGTGATGATTTCGCGAGGCCGAGGCCAGCTCCAGGCTCTTTACGACCGCCTCTGGGGAAGCGGATTCCTTCCCGCCAAACACCAGGGAGTAAAACTCCGGAGTGCCGGCGAGCCTGTTCTTTACCTGAAGAACCCAGAAGGCTTCGAGCGTGATGCCCGTCGAGGACAACTCGATGCCCTGAAGGAGCTCAATCAGATGAACTACGACAAGTTCGCCGACCCCGAGATCCAGGCCCGCATTTCGCAGTATGAGTTGGCCTTCAGAATGCAGGCTGAAGTCCCCGGACTGATGGACATCACCGGCGAACCCGACCACGTGAAAGAACTCTACGGGCCCCAGGTGGACAAGCCCGGAAGCTTTGCCCGCAACTGCCTTCTTGCCCGACGCATGGCCGAAAAAGGAGTTCGCTACGTCCAACTCTTCCATCGTGGTTGGGATCAACACGGCTCCCTTCCGTCAAAGCTCAGCCAGCAGTGCGAGGATATCGATCAACCTGCCGCCGCCCTGATCAATGATCTCGACCAACGTGGAATGCTCGAGGACACTCTGGTCGTCTGGGGTGGCGAGTTCGGCCGAACCATTTACTCGCAAGGTAAGTTGACCAAGGACAACCACGGGAGAGATCACCATGGGCGTTGTTTCTCCATGTGGATGGCCGGTGCCGGAGTAAAGCGAGGATTTGAATACGGAAAGACCGACGATCACAGCTACAATATCGTCGAGAATCCCGTTCACATCAGGGATCTCAATGCCACCATTCTCGACCGCCTTGGCATCGATCACCGCAAACTAACCTTCAAATATCAAGGGCTCGACCAGCGTCTGACCGGGGTTGAGGAAGAAGCTCACGTCATTAAGGACATTCTCGCCTGATCCCCTGATCAGGCTGGAATTGCTTGATTAGAATCTCACCCAGGCGCTGCCAAACTGGATATAGAGGGCTGGCCCCTCTTCTCCGTAGGCAACGTCTACCCCCACGTGCTAACCATGTTCACGCGCCAAAAGGTAGCGCACCCCCATCCCTCCGGTCGCCGTCACCTCCGAATCATTCGCCAATAACTTGTCCGACCAAGTAACTCCGGTTCCGGCAAATCCCAGCACACTCCATCGGGAATGAAACTGCCACCGTAGCTCCGCCTCCAGAGAGGCCACGCCTTCACCCTGGTATCGACTGACCGGAGCCCCACGAAGTGTCACATAAGGTTGCGCGTAGAAGGGAATCTCTCCAAAGCTCTGTTCGACCTGTCCCTTCACTCCCAGAAACCACTCGCCCTCCTTCAGCGGTTGATACAATTGCGTGTTCCACGTCAAGACCTGGAAGTTCGAGCTTCCCCCCAAGGCTTCCAGATTGGCAGACAGGCTGAGATCCGACACCAAACCATCGGTCGAAGTAAAGATGTTGTCCCGCGAGTCGTAGATCAACGACGGCGTCAAACTACTCACGGTGTAGGACCTGCCCAACCCATCCAGTAGATCGCGTTGAACTGCGGCACTCGCACGGTCAAACGAAACATCGATATCCGCATAGGCATACCGCAAGCCCACCCGCCAATCCGACTGCCCGAATTTCCAATCAGCGCCCAGAAGCCCTCCCCTCATCTCCAAATTATACTGCACCACCGATCCCCCCGGCGTGAGAACAGATCCCAATCCGTTGAAGTCAAGATTGACGCTCAAATCAGCAACCCCACCAACTAAATGCAAACGCTGGTCAAGATAATACCGGGAAAACGCTCCAAAGACGCCTCTCGATCCATTCGAAGTCCTCATTCCCCCGATACCAGTAATCACCGGACGTCCTCCACCCTCCGGCTTATCAATGAAGACCGGAACAAGCGCGGCTCCGCTCCCGACTGCTGGCTCCGTGATCGGCAAAATCAACGGAACAAAACCAAGCGGTTCGTTGAGAAAACGACTCAGATCGATACACCCGTCCTTCGGATCGCGAATCTTGACCGACCAATCGAGCCCGGCCCCGCCACCTCGATCTCCCGGGAGATCAACCGCTCCCAGGGACAAGGTAGTTCCGAGAATCAAGCCTAGCAGTTGAGTCTTCATGCGGGCAGCCTATGACCAGCAACGGAGAATTCAAGATTCCCCGGTCGATGCCGCCGGTGTGGATTTCCCGTATGAGAACGTGGAAAGATTTTATTTACATCTTGAACGCGATTCCCTTATTCTTAAGGGGTCCGGTTAGGTCAATCACCAACCACCCCACCATCATATGCTTCATAATCTTCGCCAAGTATCTTCGGCCATTTTTCTAGCCTCAGCCTCTGTCTCAAGTGGCGCAATCACGGCCATCGATTTCGGAACAACCCAAGCTACCGGCGGTGGCACTCCCAATGTCCTTTTCACCGGTAACTTCGACGGATCGACCGGCTTTGTTGACGGATCAGTTCCAGTTTCGCTGGGACCAAACGTTCTCACTGTTCCTCTCGGTGGTGGAGCCCAGATTGAATTTTCCAATGTAGGAGCTTGGGGAAATCCTGGGGAGACGGCTGGTTCCGGAACCATTGGTGCTCTTTCCCAGTCCTATATCTTCTCTGGGGCAGGAAACGCTACCGGTGATGCTCCTTTCACCATTAGCGGTGTCGCAGCCACCGACACCGTTCGCGTGGAATTCATCGGCGGCCCGGCCAGAGTCGGAATTGTCGAGTTCAACGGTAGTGGCGATGTTACTATTCCCGCAAATGCAGCACCATCAGCATTCACGCAAATCGGGGCCGACGCCACCGGTTCAACGTCCTACTCCGGGTCTCTGAGAGGTTCCGCTGGAGCTGGTGAAGTGAATTTCTCCGCGGCCCGAATTTCCATCACTCCTGTTCCCGAAGCCGGAAGCATGCTTCTTCTCGGAATTGCTGTGATTGGATTGGCCTTCCGTCGGCGGAAGTAATTTCCGCCTTCATCTTTTCTCAATGCCTGTCCGTTGATTCGGTCAGGCATTTTTTGATTCCTGATCAAGACCCTCTCATTCAGAATGAATCCTGTGGCACGTGGTCGTCTCTTCCCCCAATTCGCGCTGTGTTTTCTGACATGTGCATTCCCCGCCTCCGCCGCTGAGGATACTCCTCTCTTTGCTTCGCTGCCTGCCGAAATTACCGGCGTCGATTTCATCAATCCAATCGAGGACAGTCATCCCTTGGATCATCTCTATGCCTCAGGGTTCGCAGCCGGCTCAGTAACCGTCGCCGATTTCAACGGTGACCAAAAACCCGATCTCTTTTTCACCGGAGGTGCCGTTCCCAACGCCCTCTATCTTCAAAACCCCGGCAAGAAACTATCTTTTCAGAAAGTCTCTTGCGGAGTCGAGTCCCCACAGAACTGGGGAGCTGGTGCCGCCGCCATCGATATCGATCTCGATGGTGATCTTGATCTCTATGTCTGCAATTACGATCGCCCCAATGAGCTCTTCCTGAATCAAGGCGTGGACTCAGACGGGAAGCTCAACTTTATCGAGGATGCCTCTTCATTTGGGTTGGATCTTTCCAGCGCCTCATTGATGCCGAACTTTGCGGATTTTGACCTCGATGGGGACCTCGATCTCTTTCTCCTGACCAGCCAGTTCATTTTGGAGAATGGACGTCCTCACTACGTCCCGGCCCGGATGTCCGGAGACATGATCATCGTCGATAAAAAGTGGGATCGCTATTTTGAAGGAACCATACACCACGACGGCTCAAGAAAACTGGATCTTTGTGGTGCCCCTGACCGACTTTTCCGGAACGATGGAAAAAAAGGCTTCATTGATATCACCTCCGAATCAGGAATCACTGGAAGAACCTTTGGACTCTCATCCGCTTGGCTCGATGTTGATCATGACGACTATCCCGATATTTACGTCGCCAGCGACTTTGAAACCCCGGACAAGATTTGGCGAAACAACGGGGATGGAACTTTTCGGGACATCGCTGCTGAAGCTCTCCCCTACTGCAGTTGGTCGTCCATGGGATTGGACCTGGCGGACTTCGACGGAAATGGCCTTCTCGACATCCTGGTCGCGGACATGGGTGGATCGACTCATTATAAATCCAAGATCGGTATGGGCGTTCTTTCCGATCATCGACGGCATTTGCTCACCTATGGAACCCCGCATCAAACAATGCGGAATTGCCTCTTATTGGACACCGGAACCGGGAGATTTCGGGAAGCCGCATACCTTGCAGGCTTGGCAAAGACCGACTGGACCTGGAGCTGCAAGGCGGGTGATTTTGACAATGATGGACGGGTCGACGTCTTTTTCACCAATGGAGTCGCCCGAAACTTCGCCTACTCAGATCTAACCTATGGCATTGAGGAGTCGATGGGCACGTCGGAGTGGGACCACTACAAGCACCTGCCTCCCGAGCGTGAAACCAACCGGGCCTTCCGAAATGAGGGAGACTTGAAGTTCAAGAACGTGAGCAAGAATTGGGGACTTGATCACCTTGGAATGTCTTTCGGGGCTGCCAAAGCCGATCTTGATCTTGATGGAGACCTCGACCTGATCACCTGCAACCTTGCTGAGCCCGTTGCAATTCTGGAAAACCGGCAATCCGAAAATCATGGCCTCATTCTTAAGTTGATCGGCTCCGAGAAAAACCCTCAGGCGATCGGAGCGCGAGTGCAGGTGACATCGGAAAAGGGTCATGTTCAGATCCGCCAGATTCACCCCTCCGCGGGATACCTGTCATTTGACTCCACCCATCTTCACTTCGGGCTTGGTCAGAAAAAAAGCGCCAGCCAGATCACGGTGACATGGCCTGATGGAACTGAACAAGAATTCGGACCACTCGAAGCGGGCAAGTTGCACCCCCTTGAAAAAGGAGAAAGTTCCAAAGCCAACTCCAATCCGACAACTCCCCTCTTCACACAAATCGATGCTGGACCGAAGTTTACCCACAAGGAGAACTCGTTTGATGATTTCGATGACTTTCTCCGGCAACCTCTCTTGCCGATTCGATTGTCCCGAACCGGCCCCGGTATGGCGTGGGCTGATTTCGATGAAGACGGCGACAACGATGTTTATTTCGGCGGAGCTCGAGGACAGGCCGGCGAACTCCATCTCAACCAGGGAGAGGGCATCTTCAAAAAACTTGAAGGCCCCTGGTCCGAAGATGATCGAGCGGAAGATACCGGGGTGCTTTGGTTCGATGCCGATTTGGATGGCGATCTCGATCTCTTTGTCGCTTCGGGCGGAGCCGAATCCTTCAACGGATCCGAGACCTATCAAGACCGTCTCTACTTGAACCAAGGAGATGGAAAGTTCCTTCGCTCCGACTATGATTCCCTTCCAGCACATGAACGGGCCTCAAGCACCGTTTCCGCCGCAGACTTCGACCGGGACGGAGACCTCGACCTCTTCATTGGAACCCGCCTGGACCCCGGAAGGTATCCTCGCACTCCTAAGTCCCGCTTGTTGCGGAATGACTCGATGAAGGGCCAGGCTCGCTTTACCGAGATCACCAACTCGGTATCCGAGACTCTTAAACAACCTGGTCTGGTGACCTCTTCGTGCTGGAGTGATCTCGATGGCAATGGCTGGCCGGACCTGATTCTTGGAATTGATTACGGGCCGGTAAGAGTCTTTCTGAACCACAAAGGAGAACTCTCCGACTCCACGAAAGAGTGCGGCTTGCAGAGTAGATCAGGATGGTGGAATTCGGTGACCACTGCCGATCTCGACTCCGATGGCAGACTGGACCTCATCACCGGCAATACCGGGCTCAACACGAAGTATGGAACCCTCTCGCCTAAGAACACTGTCGAAATCTACTATGGTGACATGGACGGCAGTGGTGTCCCGAGAATCGTTGAGGCAAAGTATAGCAAGGAGCGCCCCGAGCCCCTTCCAGTGAGAGGCAAGGGATGAACCTGCCAAGCCATGCCTTCAGTTGAAGGGAAATTTCCAACCTTCCATGCCTTTGCTTCCGCCAGTTTGAACGAAATCTACGGAGACAAGCTGAACTCCGCTTTTCACGTTGTCGCCAATCATCTCGAATCGGGCGTCTGGATGAACCGCCCCGGGGAGAACGGAACTCCAAGATTTGAATGGATTCCCTTTCCCCGGATTGCCCAGATTGCTCCAACTTACGGGGTTGTTGTCCAGGATTTTAATGGAGACCAAATTCCGGATATTCATCTGGTTCAAAATTTCTACTCGACCCAACCGGAAACAGGCCTCTGGCGGGGTGGTCTCAGCCAGCTGCTTATGGGCAAGGGAGACGGTGCGTTTGCACCGGTCTCGCCCAGGGAATCCGGAATCATCATTCCAGACGACGGAAAATCTTCGGCAC
Organism: Akkermansiaceae bacterium; assembly: GCA_049889715.1. Lineage (GTDB taxonomy): Bacteria > Verrucomicrobiota > Verrucomicrobiia > Verrucomicrobiales > Akkermansiaceae > SW10. Next base: position 80,984 of record JBMHCW010000080.1, read on the forward strand.
TCGTGGACCTTGACGGCGATCATCAACCTGAACTCGTGGCCACCCAGAACAATGGCCCCACCCTGAAATTTCAACAACAGGCATCCCCCTTCAAGGCTATCAGTCTAAAGGGGGCAACTGGTAATAAGCATGGCATCGGAGCCATCATTTCCCTCGATTTTAGTGATCGCAAATCCACCGTTCATGAGCTGAAAGCTGGAAGCGGATACCTTGGCCAATCACCGGCGATGATCTATACTACCGGAAGTGACCTAAAGGCAGTCACGGTCAGATGGCCGGATGGACACCAAGCCTCCTACCCTGCCAGATTTGATTCAAACCTAATGACCATCAAACGCTGACGTCCTCATGAACCGCCAGTTCCCCACTTCCCACCATCGAGACCAATGGCTTCCCATCAGCGTTGCCGTAATCATCGGTCTTCTCATCTCTCAGCTGAACGCCACGGAGCCAGAGTTGGGGCAAGTCGAAACGGCACAAACGAGAGCAGCCAAGGCAAAGCACGAAGATAAGCTGAATCCACAACTCGACGGTTGGGATACCGAGGCTTTTACCAATTCCGCCCAAGCCCAATTGAACATCCTCGGCGAACTTCTCTGTGACCCGGAAAGTCTATCGAAGGAATCTCTGGAAACTCTGTTCACCCCTGAAACGACGACGACTTCCCTTTTCCCCGAATCACAACTCAAGCAGGTCTATTCCCAGTCTTCCCTCGTCGTTCGAAGGTTCGCTCAAAAAGAGTCCCCATCGCAGAGCCCTACCTTTCTTTCCGAATGCCGCAACCTCGCCATTCAGTTCACCGATCCGAGATTTAAATTCAAAATCTTCAAAGTCGAAAAGCTCAGTGAGACCAACTCGAGAACAAGACAGTTTCTTGCCCTCAGTGACAACGAAAGGGAGCTGAACGCCACATGGTCCATCACCTGGAAGGGACAACTCATCCAGTCCGTCATCCTCGAAGAGACGGAGTTGGTCGTTCGATCCCAAAAGCGCCCCCTTTTCTCCGACACCACGGGATCATTTCTGGAAGCACGCGAGGATCTCACCGAACATCTCGGACACGGAATCAATCATTGGCAGGGTCGGATCGAGAAGATCCTGTCCATGCATTACTTTGGTCACAACGGACTCGCTGTTGGCGATGTCAATGGAGACGGGCTCGATGACCTTTACCTCTGCCAGGCAGCAGCCGTTCCGAACAAACTCTTTCTCCAGCAGTCCGATGGTTCGACCAAGGAAGTAGCAGCCTTGGCTGGTGTCGACCTTTTGAATTCCTCCCGCGGCTGTCTCTTGCTCGACCTTGACAACGATGGCGACCAGGATCTCGCGATTACCATTCCCCATGCCACGCTGATCTACGCGAACGACGGCAAGGGAAACTTCTCTCTCTCCCAGCGCATTGACTTCGCCAGTGGCGGCTACTCCCTGACCTCGGCTGACTACGACAACGATGGAGATCTCGATCTTTACGTTTGCGTCTACTATCGCAAACCAGGTGACGCTTCCGCTCTAGCCTACCCCATTCCCTATCACGACGCGAACAACGGCGGACAGAATCTCCTTCTTCGAAACGATGGAATGAAGTTCACCAATGTCACCAAAGAGACGGGCATGATGGCGGAAAACCACCGTTTTAGCTTTGCCGCTTCATGGGAGGACTTCGATGGCGATGGTGATGTCGATGTCTACGTCGCCAATGACTACGGACGAAACAACCTTTACCGGAACCAGCTCGTCGAAACCGGAAAGGCCACTTTTACCAGCGACGCAGCGGCACCGGGAATCGAAGACACTTCTTTTGGCATGTCGGTTTGCTGGGGTGATGCCAATGCCGACGGATTCATCGATCTCTACACCGGCAACATGTTCTCCGGAGCTGGAAACCGGATTGCTTTCCAGGACCGCTTTCAGCAACACGCTCCCGGAGAAATCAAAGCCAAGCTTCAACGCACCGCTCGGGGAAATTCCCTCTTCCTGAACAACAAGGATGCCACGTTCTCCGACGTCACCATGACAGCCGGAGCCCGACAGGGCCGTTGGGCCTGGGGATCCATCTTCGCAGATCTCAACAATGACGGCCTTGAGGACCTGGCCGTTGCCAACGGTTTCGTCACAGGAAAACGAGCGGACGACCTCTGAAGTTTTCTCTGGCGACAGGTCATGTCGATTACTCCTGACAAAGCTCCCGAAACGCTCCTCGCTTCGGACCCGAATGCGATCTTCCTTCAACGGACCGATGAAATCAACGAACTTCTTGATAGTGGTGCCTCGTTGAGCGGTCATGAAAGGAACTGCTTTTTCCTCAACACTGGAAACGGAAAATTCACCACCGCATCAGCGACCAGCGGGTTTGATTTCTACGACGATGCTAGGGCGGTCGCCCGAACAGACTGGGATCAGGATGGAGACATCGATCTTCTCTTTTCCAACCGAACCGCCCCTCGTCTCCGTTTTCTTAAGAACAACGGATCGCCCGACAGCAACTTTGTCGCCGTTCGCTTGGTGGGCACGGATTCGAATCGCGACGCCATCGGTGCACGAGTCGTGCTGAAATCGGGAGATCGCACACTTCTTCGTGGTCTGCGTGCAGGAGAGGGCTTCCTTGGACAATCAAGCAAATGGATCCACTTCGGCTTGGGGAACTCAACGGAGATCGACTCCCTTGAGGTTGATTGGCCTGGTGGAGAGCGGGAGGTGTTTACCGGATTGAAAGCCGGTTCATGGTTCCACCTCACCCAGGGAAACGGCAAGGCAACACTGCGGACACCCCCGGATCGAACCATCAACCTCCCGGAGAAAGAGCTACCACTGCCGCAGCCGACCGCCCGGGCAGCCGTTCGGCTGTGTGCGCCTATGCCTGTTCCAGAGCTCTATTCAATTGGCGCATCGAAAAAGCCCGAGCTCATTAAACCCAATCCAAACCGTTTTCTCCTCGTTACGCTCTGGGCAAGCTGGTGTCCGGCTTGTGATTCAAGCTTCAGTCAACTCTCAGACAAAAGCACCGACCTTTCAAAGTCCGGAATCGATACTCTTGCCCTCTCGGTCAATGGACTCGGCGAAGGAGATGACACCAAGTTCTCTGATGCCGGCAACTATTTCAAAGAGCATCAGCTCCCTTTTACTCTTGGCGAAGCTCATCCCGACCTTCTCCATCAACTCCAAATCATTGCCAACCGGATTGTTGCCCAGAATAAACCTCTTCCTCTTCCCTCGAGCTTTCTCTTCAATCCGAAGGGAGAGATTGTCGCCTTTTATCGGGGGCCGGCTCCAGTCGAACATCTCCTCGAAACAGCGGCTGCCAAGCCAACTGATCCAAGCGGGTATTTCTTTTCGACCCTCCCCTTTCCCGGGAAATGGTCGGGTGCTCCCCGGATTCACCCCGTCAGTAAACTGGTCACCGATTTCATCGACGCAGGCTTTCAGGAACCGGGCCTCACATTTGCAAAAAAACACAAACGTTCTTTTGAGGGCTCCCTCCGCTATGCCGAGGTCTTTTCCCAAGTTGGCAATCAGTATGCAGATCAAAAGGATTTCGATACGGCCATCGCCTACTACCGGGAGGCCCTTTCCGAGCACCAGAATGCTCCCTTGATCCACTTCAACCTTGCGCTCGCTCTCGAGCAGCAACGAAAGATTCCCGAAGCTCTTGCGCAGTATCAAAAGGCCATTGATCTCGATCCCAAGATCACGGTCGCCCACCTCAACCGGGGCGCGATTCTTTCCAGGGATGCCCGGACCATTCAACAAGGAATTGTCTCACTCAAAGAAGCGATTCGCCTGAATCCCAACCTTGCCGCTTCCCACTATTATCTTGGACTTGCTCTCGAGCGCACGGGTCAGTTTCAGCAAGCCTATCAACACTACCGCCAGGCCAATCTTCTCGCTCCCGACCACCTGGGCAATGCCATGCAGCTGGCACACCTTCTCGAGCGCTCAGGTAAACTTGATGACGCCCTCGACCGCTATCTCGACATTCACCGCATCTACCCCAAAGCACACCAAGCTCCTTTCCAGATAGCGATGGTTCTGGAAAAGAAAAAGCAACACGACAAGGCCATTCCTTACTACGAATCATCCCTCTCTCTCTCTCCTGATTATCTCCCGGCGCTGAACAACCTGGCTTACCTCCTCGTTACCACACCTGAGGCCAGCGATCCGCCCAGAGCTCTCAGGCTGGCCACCAAAGCGGTGGCCCTTACCGAAGGAAAGAACCCGGCGGTTCTCGACACCCTTGCTACCACCCAAATTGCCAACGGGCAAAAGGACGAAGCCCTGAGTGTGCTTAAGAAGGCCCTGATCCTGGCGGAGGAATCAGAGCTTGAGGCCCTCTCTCGAGACCTCAGCGAAAAAATCTCGAAACTCAAGAGCGGCAAGTAAGTCAACTCTGGGTCTGCAGTTCCCCTTGTCCTTGCCTTGTAGTTCTGGGCTGCGACTAGTCTCTTGCCCCGCTGGCCTATCCCCCTTTTAGCAAGTTGGACGGAAGGATCGTTCGCTGGGCTGGAGATCGATCTTAGACTCACTCCTGCTTCATGGCGGATATTTTTTCATGGAGGAAATGTGGATTTTACGTATAAAAAAGTGGAAAGGCCCTATTCACGAACCAGCCCCTTTCTGAGACGCTGTCGAGGGTAAAGCCCAAGTACCCCAACAACATAGCATGAAACTAAAACACTTAGCATTTGCATTGGCCTGTCTTCCGATGGGCATGAATGCAGCCACCATCACGGCCGCCGGCACCGTCATGGACATTACCCCTCCAGGATTTGGAGTCGGCACAGACGTTACCGATATGGATGCCGTTGCCGCGGGCAGTGGATTAACAATTGACGGTCACTACCTCTTCAACAGTGTGCCCGAAGGAACCAACATTGCAGGACAACCGTGGGCTCTCAACGCTGTCGATTCCCTTCCCGCCTATATCACTTCGCTTGACGGCAGCGCCTCGGCCTCCTCAGGTGGCTGGGCGAACTACGACGATGTGACAATCGGAGGGAACACCTACAACTCGGGCGGCCTCGTTCAATCGCCCGGAGCTGGAGTTGAGGTCCCCCTTCTTACCTTTGACCTTGCCGGTGCCCTTCCAGTCGGAGGAGTCACCCTTGCCGTCCTCGTCGACAATAGCGACAACGCGGTTTGGGATATTGATGGACTTCGACTTTCTGGTGGAGGTGGCGATGCAGCCTACCCTAGCGGAGCTGCGACCTTTAACCGAAACGGAGCCAGCGACATTTTCCTCTTCAACATCGCAGGTGGAGTGGCTGGAGAAACATACACTCTTCACGGCGTCCAGCCACCTGGGACCGGAGGAGCACTCATTGGCGGAATTGCATTTGTCAGCGAAGCTATTCCGGAACCCAGTACCGGTCTTCTGGCTCTCGCCGGACTTGGTCTCGCTTTCAGGCGCAGACGAAAGTAGACCAGCTGTTCTCCAATTAATTCCAAATGATCAGGCCCGGCAGAGTCCGGGCCTTTCTGTTGCTTCATATGAAAATCCTATTTTTGCTCTTTCCTACAATCGTTTGATCAACTCCCTTCCCAAAGGAAGACCTTCTTCTCAATCTCGACGCCACCAAAGGAGTTCAAATTGACAACGAAGGCCGCACTCTTTCTTGGACCAACCAGGCACCCGGATTTGAACACCTTGTTTTCAAGCATCAGGATCAGGGAAGAAAGATTCCTCTGAGTGGCTGCCCAATCTTCCGGCCCGCCGATCCCCCCAAAAATCTCTCTGCGGCCCTGACCTTTCGCCAACAGGAACTGGTCTGTCCTGATGAAGATATCTTTGATTCCCTGACCACTGGAAAAGGCCATACTTGGATCGCCGTGATCCGAGTCTTCCCCCAACGGGTCGGCCTCAAGAATGTCAATTCCTTCTTCGGCAACCTCCGAAATGGAGGCAAGCATGAAGGACTCTGGGGGTGCCTCGAGGATGACAACACGCTTTGGTATGGCACCAGAAACGGCCTGACCTTCGGGCGCTTTGATAAAAACAATCCAAAGCTGACCGGCCCACAAATCCTTCCCGGAAAATTTCAAATCATCATCGGCCGTCAAGCCGCCGGAACTGGAACGGTGCTGACGGAGCTTTTTCTTAACGAAACCAAAACAGCAGTCGCTTCAACCCTCTTTCCAGTCAATCCGAACGCGAACCCTTCCCGGATGACGATTGGCCAGGAGCGTGATGCCATCGAACACCCGGGACACGAGTCTTTCGACGGAGAAATCGCTCGTTTTCTAATCTGGGGGCGCCCATTGAAACAGGAGGAACTCAGTGGGGTCCTCAAAGATCTCCGAAAACAGTATGTTCAATAGGGCATTCAATCTCGTGCCAAATCGCTGAAAACGCCCCCTTCCGTGACTTTCGGTGTGGATAATCTGTATGCTCTAGTTGAATCTGGCTATTCTCAGAGAGACCGATTTTTGATCCCATAAGGAACCATGAAGAAAGTTGATCGACTCGTTCTTTTCCTCTGCCTTTTGGGAGGCGGAGCACACGCCGGAACCATCACCAGCGCCGGCACCCTCAGCGACTTGACCCCTCCCGGTTTCGGAAGTGGCACTGACATCGCTGACCTCGACACTAATACGGCCGGACAGGAAGGATTTGTTCTATTCAACTCCCAACCGGAAGGCACCAACGTCGCGGGCCAGCCTTGGGAACAGGCGATTGTCGATTCCAAGCCCGCTTACATTTCCGCCATTGATGGGAGCGCCGCGGCCTCGTCAGGCGGATGGGCCAATTATGACGACGTTCTCGTCGGAGGAGTTCAATACAACACCGGGGGAATCGTTCTCTCACCCGGTGCCGGCACCGAAGTGGAGCTCTTCCGTTTCACTTTCGGAGCGGGAGCCCCAACGGATCTGCGAGTCGGTATTATTGCTGACAATAGCGACAACGCAGTGTGGGACGCTGCCAATGTTCGAATTGCCCAGGATGGCGCTATAGGTGTCACCGCCAACCAAGACCTAAATCTCAATGGCGCCCTTGATGTCGCCCAATTCGATATCAACAACCCGGCCGACGGCGAAGTCTATGTCGTTTATGCCACCCAACCACCGGGCGCAGGTGGCGCCCTCTTGGGCGGGATCACCTTCGACCTGCCACCAAATCTCGATGAGCTCAACGATCCAACCAGCACCGATGGCGACACCTTGGGTGACAACTGGGAGAATCACTTCTTCGGAGATCTGACGACTGCCGACGATACCACCAATTCCGACACTGACGGACTGACGGATCTTGAGGAATGGAACGTCCTCATCAACAATGACCAACTAGTCAGCCCACTGCAAGATGACACCGACTCCGATGGTCTGACTGATGATGCGGAATTCGACACACACAGTACCGATCCGACGAAACCCGACACTGATGGAGACAACCTGCTCGATGCCTTCGAGGTCAACGGAGGTCTCAATCCGAACGATGCCAGCGGAGACAATGGCGAAACCGGAGACCCCGATACCGATGGACTCAACAACATTGGCGAGCAAACCCGGGGAACTCATCCCAACAACGACGACACCGATTCTGACGGCCTTAAGGACCTTGCTGAAGACCTCACCGGAATCTGGAGCAGCAGTGCCGCCACCGGAACCGATCCCCTCAATCCCGATACCGACGGTGACGGTCTCGCTGACGGAGTCGAAAATCCGAATGAAAGTTTCAACCCAGCAAATCCTGTGACCCAGCCTGGAACCAACCCCAATGTCTGGGATTCCGACCTTGATGGAGTCGGAGATGGCAACGAAGCCAACAATGGCTCGGACCCCACTGATTCCGCTAGCACCCCTCCTCCCTCACCCAATGTTCTCAGTGCTGACTTTCAGGGGATCCCCGGAATCTTCCCGAGCACACCGATTCTCATGAGCGGAGGAACCCAGTTGGCCAACTTCCTTTCGGGAACTTGGAACGCCCTCGATATCACCGGACACGATGGATCCGATACCGATCCTAGCTGGACAGGTCTCGTCAATGCACAGGGCAACCCTACCAATGTCGGATTCAGTGTGACTGGAACAATCTCATCTTGGACCAACACTGATTCAGGAGCTCCCATTTACGACGACTACCTCTTTGTCAACGCAGGGTTTGCAGATCCAAGCATGGCATGGGAAATCACCGGCCTGAATCCCAACAGTTCTTATGAGTTCTTCCCATACGGAGCCATCGCGCGAGATTTCAGTATCACCGTTGATACTGATGGCGACGGTGATCTCGGTGATGAAGTCGCGACGCGCATCCCCCCGCAGTCCGGCGTCATGTTCAGTGTCACTTCAAACGCCAGCGGTTCAATCACCGGGACCATGGATCCCGGTAACTCCGGCGAAGCGAACTGGGGAGGTTTTGAAATAAAGGGAGCCCTGCCGGGAGCTTCCCAAGGCGGCGTTGTCATCCAAAATATCGACTACGATGGCGAAGATGTCTTCCTTACCTGGACCAGCACACCCGGTGCTCTCTACAATATTGAAGCAAGCACCGACTTGCAGCCGGAGAACTGGACGCCCATTCTGACCGGAGTCAACGCGGCAGGAGCTCCGGCCACCACCACCACACAACTGGTCGACACGCCTGGAGAATCAATCAAGTTCTATCGGGTCGTTCAACAGTAGAGCTTACACCTTCTCTTATTCAAAGGGGAGCGATCACATGATCGCCCCCTTTTTCTCACCTATGAAAAAAGCCCTTCTTACTTCTCTCCTCGCCATTCAACTCTTGAGTGCCCGGGACAGTGCGATTGTTTTCAACGAAATCCACTACCATCCGGCAGGCGATGATTCTTCACTCGAATTTGTCGAACTCTACAATCAACTTGCCGTTGATACCGACATCTCGAATTGGAGGATCGATGGCGACATCCAGTTCAATTTCCCCGAAGGAACAACCATTCCTGCCCGCAGCTACCTCGTCGTCGCCAAAGACCCGTCAGCCCTTCAAGCTGCCACAGGGCACTCGGGCGCGCTGGGCCCCTATGAAGGATTTCTTTCCAACTCCGGCAACAACCTGTCCCTCTACAACAACAACCTCTCCTTTGTTGTCTCCAACACGCCCCCTCCAACTTTCGACGCGGAAACCCTTTGGAACGTCGATCTCCAGGGAAACGGCAATGGTGGCGCTTTCGGACAACTTGCTCCCCCATCAAATAAAACCGGTTCGGCCAATGGACTCGGAGGGACCTGGAATTATTTCAATGTCGGGGGACATAGCACCACCTCCACGAACCCCAGCCTCAGTCTGGTCGAAAGTGATGGCTCAGCCTCGCCAGTTGATTTCACGATTACCGGAACCGTCAGCGGGTGGAGCCAGAATGGCGATGCCCTTCATGCCGACTATTTGTTTGTCAACGCCGGCAATGCGGATAGCCAGGTCGACTGGCAAATAACCGGGCTCGATTCCGGAGAAAGCTACACTCTTGTCCTCTATGGCGGCGTCGCACGTGACATCGCCATTACCGTCGATACAGATGGCGATGGCAACCTTTCTGATGAATCCCCTGTCATTGCCCCAGCCAACGCCAGTGTTGTTGTCGAGGACATCACCCCGTTTCCTGGCGCTAGTGCACTCATCCTGGGACGGGCCTCCCAGGGAACAGTGGGAGAGGGAAACTGGGGAGGCTTTCAACTCTTCATCCCTGCAACCGGCGGAGGTGGCGGAGGAGGTGGTGCTCCAACCGGCGGCCTTCCAAGCGACTCCCTCGACAAGCGACGGGTAATGGATGAAGTCGTCTATTCGGACACCAGTCCCTGGCCCGTGGCTCCTGATGGTTCCGGGCACACTCTGGCAAAAATTGACCCGATGACGGGCTCGATCGAGGCATCCAATTGGAACTACAGCAACTCACTCAACGGATCTCCCGGTTCTCCCAATTTCACCGGATCGCCCAACTCCATTGTTTTCAACGAAGTGGCTGGCACGCTCGATGGCACTTTCCGAGTAGAGCTCCACAACCCTACCTCTTCGGGGATCACTTACACGAATTTCGTCATTTCATCATCCGACCCCCTGCATGCCGACTTCCCCCTTCCGGCTGGCTCGCTGGCGGCTGGTGCTTATATCACTTTCGATGGTCCAACCCTCGGATTCTCGCCACAAGACAACAACCGCCTCTTCTTGTTCAACGCCGGAAAGAGCTCTCTGCTGGACTCCGTCCGGGTTGATGACAGGGCCCAAGCTCGTTTTCCCGATGGAGCCAATGATTGGTTTCGCCCAGATTCCCCGACCTTCGGATCGGGTAACCTCGTCACCTTCGAGGACGGCCTTGTAATCAATGAAATCCTCTACCATGCCTATCCTGATCGTGGGGAGCAGGGCTCACCACCACCAACGACCACCACAGCTGTCCTGAACTACGATGCGGTCTGGCGCTACAACCTGAATGCCGGAGCAGCGGGGCTTCCCTCGAACTGGGCCACCTCGTCCCACACCGTCGACAATATCAGCTGGGCGGAGGGCCCCGGGTTGCTCGGAGAAGAGAGTAGCACCCTGGGAGAACCCATCAGAACCAAGGTCCCCCTCTCTTCCAAAATCACTTACTACTTTGAAACCGATTTCAATTACTCCGGAACGGAGCCGGTCAGCAAACTGATTATCAATCACTACATCGATGACGGAGCCGTGTTCTATCTCAACGGAATTGAAATCGACCGTGTCGGAATGCCCGGCGGGATCGTAACCCCGACTACCCCGGCCTCACCCGGGGTTGGAAACGCCACGCTTGGAACTCTGACCATCAACGATCCCAATATTCTCATCGGAAGCAATCGACTTTCCGTCGAGATCCACCAATCCAACACCAACAGTTCGGATGTGGTCATGGGTGTGGAAGCCACCCTCGAGTATCCCCTCGGAGATGGAGGTGATCCCGAGTCGCCCTACACCGAACGAAAGGAAGAATGGATTGAACTCTACAACAAATCATTGAATCCAATCAGCCTTGACGGTTGGCAACTAGACGGAGGAATCAGATTTGATTTCCCGGCCGTCACGATTGCCTCGGGAGATTACCTCGTCGTCGCAAAAGACAGTGCCGAGCTCGCCATCAAACACCCGTCAGCCACGATTGTCGGCGACTATTCCGGAAAACTTGCCAACCGGGGCGAGGAAATTCTCTTGGTCGACGCCAAGGGAAATCCTGCCGACAAAGTCCGCTACTACGACTCCCGTCGGTGGCACCCGAAAGCCGACGGCAATGGCTCAAGCCTGGAACTTCGAAATCCGGAAGCAGACAACAATGTCGCTGGAGCCTGGGCTCCCTCTTTGGAATCTGGAGGCTGGCAAACCATCACCTATACTGGAACTGCCATCAACGACGGCATCGGAAACAATGTCTACCACGAGTTCCTGATTGCCCTCCTCGATGCCGGGGAGTTTCTTCTCGACGATGTCAGCGTTGTCGAGAATGGCAGTATCGAATTTATTCAGAATGGCGATTTTGAATCGGACACCATCGGAAGCACTGCTGACAAATGGCGGGCCGTAGGGACACATGGCAGTCATGGCAAAACGGTTGTTGTCGCCGACCCTGATGACCCCAACAATCAATGCCTCCATGTTGTCGCCACGGGGCCAACTGAAGACAAACACAACAAACTGGAGACCACCTTCGCGAACTCCGAACGGGTCGTTGCCGGGCGCGAATACACAATTACTTTCCGTGCAAAGTGGTTGTCCGGATCGAACCAGGTCAATTCCCGCCTCTATTTCAACTACCTTCAGCAAACCAACCTGCTGGAGGTTCCGGAGTCCTGGGGAACGCCGGGATCCCCGAATTCCACCACCGTGGCCAATACAGGTCCGGATCTCAGCGGACTCTCCCATTCACCCGTCATCCCCAACTCCGGTCAGCCGGTCACCGTCTCGATCACGGCATCCGACACCAGCGGCATCAACGACCTCACTCTGTTCTATTCAGTCAATGGAGGGAGCTTCAACAGTGTCGCGATGAGTGCCGGAGCAAATGGGAGCTACAACGGCATCATTCCCGGGCAAAGCTCCAATCGGATCATTCGGTTCTACGTCCGGGGAAGAGACGCCTCGCTTGCAGAATCGTTCTTTCCTGCGGACGGCAACGAAGGAGGTGCCTTCTACAAAGTCCAGGACGGCTACGCCGACAATTCGGGCCTCAGGCACAACTTTCGCATCATCATGTCCAACAGCGACCGGTCATTTCTATTCCTGAACACCAACCGCATGAGTAACGACCGCTTTCCGGTCACTGTGATCGAGGACGAGGAGAAGGTATACTACGACGTCGGCCTCAGACTGAAGGCCAGCGGCTTCGGTCGCTATCAAAGCGGTCACTATGGGTTCAACGTGGAATTCCAACCCGACCAGCTCTTCCGCGGTGTGCACAGAACGATCTCGATTGAACGAAGCCCCAATCTTAAGGAGCTGCTCGCAAAAATGCTGATGAACCGGGCCGGGGGTGGATATTGGTCTTTCTATGATGATGTTGCTCATATCATCACCCCGACCTCGGGTGATCGCGGCCCAGGGCTCCTCTCGATGTCCCGACATACCGAAACCTTTTTCGACGCTCTCTTCCCCGACTCCGATGACTCCGGAACACTTTTCAATCAGGAGCTCCTCTACAATCCCAATGGAACGACCGGCGGCCCTGAAGGACTCAAGATCGGCAACCCCTACAACCATACCAATGGCCGCTACGACCTTGTCGACCGGGGCGCTGACAAAGAACCCTACCGTTGGGGATTCCAAATTCGTTCGGCCCGCGGAAGAGACGACTATTCACAGCTCGTCGAGCTGAACCAAGCCATGAGTCTCTCGGGAACCGCTCTCAAGAACGCTCTTGATGATCTCATCGACGTTGACCAATGGATGAGAACCTTCGCCATGATGTCGCTCAATGGGACTGACGACATCTACAGTCGGATCTGGGAACATAATTTCCGCTACTATGTGCGCCCCACCGACAACAAGATCATTGTCCTGCAATGGGACCTGGATCGCTCCTTCCAACTCGGCACCTCGTCCTCGGTCACTCCTGATCGCAACACCGTTGTCAAATTGTTCAGCATCCCACAATACCGGAGGCTTTTCGACGGGCATTTGCACGACCTTGCGGCCACCACCTTCAATTCAACTTATACCACACCACTGGCGGCCCACCTCACCACCTTGACCGGAGATAACTTGAATGGCCTTCCAAACTATATCACCAGCAGGGCAAGTCATGCCTCAGGGACCCTGCCTGGTGAAATCCCGTTTACCATCACCACCAACGGAGGTTCCGATTTTTCGATCGATGATAGCGCCGTCGATCTGGAAGGCGATGGCTGGATCAACATCTTCTCAATCACCGTTAACGGTCAAACCTATCAGCCTGATTGGACGGATGCCGATTCGTGGCGACTGACCATCCCGCTGGCAATCGGAGCGAACCTGCTCGAATTGAAAGCCTACAGCACCCAGGGGCTTGAGGTCGGAACGGACAGCATCACCGTCACAAACACCAGCACCGTGGATCTGGCAAGTGCTGGAAACACGACCATCAGCGAAGTCCACTATCACCCGGCCGAGCCCAATGCAGCGGAGATTGCCGCCGGTTTTACCGATCAAGACGATTTCGAATTCATTGAAATCCTGAATACCTCTTCCTCAACCGTCATCGATTTGACCGGCTCTGCTTTTACCGATGGGATTGCGTTCACCTTTGCTCAGGGTACAACGCTGGCCCAGGACTCAAGGCTGATCATCGTTTCCAATCGGCCCGCCTTTGAATTCAGATACGGTGCCGGAACCGTCAACATCGCCGGAGAGTATTCCGGACAACTCAACAATGGCGGGGAGCGTGTCCGACTGGCAGCAGCCAACGGGAATACCATCACGGATTTCACCTACGGAGACTCCTCCCCGTGGCCCGAAAGTGCCGATGGCGACGGATACAGCCTGGTGTTCAATGGAATCGATCCGGCCTCTCCTTTCGACTGGCGCACCAGTGTGTCTCCGGATGGAACTCCGGGATCGCATGACGGTACACCATTCAGCGGCAGCGGAGATGAAATCCTCACCTACGCCCTATCCTCGCCTCCCGCTCCATCGCTCAGCGGGGACTTGTTTCAAATGAGCTACCTCGAGAACCTGAATGCTGACGATGCCGTGGTAGTTGCCGAGTATTCCACCAACCTGAGTGATTGGACAACCTTCACCGCCACGGACTTCATTTCGCGCGTCAACCAAGGAGACGGCACCGCTCTCGTGACATATTCAAGTCCCCTGCCGGTCACGACCACCCCGTTTCAATTCCTCAGGCTCCGGGTCATGGAAAGGTGAGCCTACCCCCGAAATTCGGAGGGCCGCACACCCGCCCAATCCACGAAGACATTGGAGAAATGAAAGGCATTCTTATAGACCGTCATGCGGGCGATGGTTTCAATCTTCTCGTCAGTCTCAAGCAACAGCTTGCATGCCTTTTGCATTCTCAAGAAAGTCACCTGCTGCATCGGACTCCTGCCCAGAGTCTTCTGACACAAGCGCCGAAGATGTTCACCACTCACGCAGGCCAGATCGCCCAGTTGAGCCAGTGACCATAGATACTCCAACTGCTGATCAACTTTCTTCCAAAGCTTCCACAACCGGTCGTCGGCTTGGAATGGCTGGGCAAAGCGCAAGACGTATTGATGGATCAACTCAACCCACTGATGACCCAAGGCCCCGGCCCCATCATTGCGAGATTCAGCCAAGGGAAAGATCCTCTTCGCAACCTGCCTTGCCTGCCACAAGGTTGGCAACACCGGCGGAATCATCGGCCCCGACCTTTCAGGGGCAGGAGCAATGTCGACTGAAGCCCTTCTTCACAACATCCTCACCCCAAACGCTCAAATGGAAAGTGGCTATTACCGCCACGATCTGATTCTGAAAGACGGCTCCAAGGTCAGCGGTTCCCTTGTTCAGGAAACCGAGGAGACCCTCTCCATCCAACCTGTCGGAACAGGGATCCAGATCATCCCACGCACGAATGTGGCCGAGCATCAGGTGACGAAATCATCTCTCATGCCGGAAGGACTGATCGATCACCTGAGCGCCCAACAGATCTCGGATCTCTTCACCTACCTTCGCACCTTGAAGTAGCCGATTACCGGCTAGTCCGCGGAACGAAACGCCATCAAATGGCCCTTGGTCCGCATGTAGATGGTGTCTTGATCAATCGCCGGAGTCGTCTCGATTTCCTCTCCGAGGCGATAAGAATGAACTTCCTTGAACTCTTTACCCATTGCTACGACCGAGATGACTCCATGGCCGGCAACAAGGTAAAGGTAGCCATTCGCGCTCACCGGAGAAGCCGTGCATTGGCCACCAAGGCTACTCACCTTTTCCCGATAAACCATGGCCCCATCTCCGGCATCCATTGCCGCCAACACTCCTCCGGCCCGGATCAGATAAATCATCCCATCGTGCAGAAGAGGCGAAGGAATCTCAGGAATATTACGGTTGACCGTCCACGTCGCATGGGACTCGGTGACATCACCCGCCCCTCCGGGACGAACAGCCATGAGAAGAGGTTTGCCAGGCTTGTTCTTGAACCCCTTCATGAACTCTTCCTTGCTCCAGGCCCGGTCCTGATCCTTGTCAAACCAACTCAACATCGAATCCACTCTCTCCTCTCTCTTTTTAGGTTCCTTCGGCATGGGAAGACCGAAACCCGGATGCCCAAGAGGAAGTTCGGGACGAAATGGAAAGGTAAAGGGCGGCACCATTTCTGTGCGTTCAATCTTTCCATTCTTGTTCTCGTCAAAGGGAAGGATCGACTCCCAGAAAGGCTTGGGGTCGGTATCGAGATCACCGTCACCACCTCGTCGGGACGAAGACGCAAACACGTGATGCCGGTCAGCGACAGGAACGGCGATCGTTTCACGCGAAAAACCAATCGTGTACCATTTCCCTTTCCCGGTTAGCGGGTCATAACCGTCGAGCCGACCATGCCCAAGTACAACGAGATCCTTCCCCTCCTTGTGATCCCAGATGATGGGTGTCGACCACCCACTTCGGCAAAACGGTCGGGCCGTTTCCCAAACCACCTTCCCGGATTTTTTATCAAATGCCACCACCCTGGAACGGCTCAACTTGCTATCCGGAAGATTCCGGTCGTCATCGAGAACCATGATGACCAAATCTCCGTATCCGACCGGGGAACTCGCCATGCCATACAAGGTCTGGGGAGTCTCAATCTCCCTCTTCCACACTTCATTGCCATCGTGGTCGTAACACAACAATCCGTAGGACCCAAAATAGGCGATCACCCGCTCTTCATCGACAAAAGGAGTCGAAGATGCCCGGCTCGCAGCTTGGTGAACTTTTTCTTCTGCAGCTCCTGGAGCCTGCCTCCGCCAAAGTTCCATTCCAGTCGCCTTGTCAAAAGCGATCGTCAGAAGTTTGCGATCTTCTTCGCCAGTCAAAAAGATTCGACCGCGAGAGAGCACGGGAGAAGACAAGCCGGGAGGAACCTTTGTCCTCCACGCCTCGAGCTCCTCCCCGATCTTCACCGGAGGCCTGCTATCCACCGCGACCCCGGAACCGTTTGGTCCACGAAATCGGCTCCAGTCTCCCTTCGCCGGAAATCCCGCGAGCACAAACAACGCCATGATCGCTCCCTGTCGAGTCCTTCGAAACATCATCGGCGAGGTTCGTATCATGTTGAGGAAAATCAAAAAAGGGCGGGATTCTCCTGAATACCCGACCTCGCCGCCGGTCCGCTTTGGTGGGCGGGACAACTCCTGAAGCCATCACGCTCACCTTCATGGGAGGAGGAGTCCTCGATGTGCCGACCAAGGACATCAAGGATGCCGGCTATGTTCAGGGAAAATCGGTCATGTTGGAAAGCGTCGCCAATGACATGGGCGATGGAGACCTCCTTGATTTTATTTATTACCTCCGCACCTTGAAATAGGGCTTATGCCTGCCATTTTTCCGCTTGTGCCACCCCCTGGATAAGAGCCACAATGAGGGATGTGAAAGAAAACACTCGTGTTTTCCAGTAACATAAAAAACCATCCTTATCCGCTCCCATGCTCACCATCTCTTCCAGCCATGGAGAAGCCTTTTGCGACGGTCATACGCGCCGTGGGTTTCTCAGAATCGGGTCCCTTGGTCTCGCAGGAGCGATGCTCCCGCAGCTTCTTCAGGCGGAGTCCCAGAATTCGGCCAACTCAGGTTCTCATAAGGCCCTGATCAACATCTTCCTGGCGGGCGGACCACCGCATCAGGACATGTTCGATCTCAAGATGGATGCCCCCTCCGAGATTCGCGGAGAATTCAAACCGATTGCCACGAATGTCGACGGAATTGAGATTTGCGAACTTTTCCCGCAACTCGCCAAAATGATGGACAAGTTCTCCGTCATTCGCTCCGTCGTCGGAGCTCATGGTGGACACGATGCCATTCAATGTCTCACCGGTCGAACACCTCGAGGCCCGCAGCCTCCGGGTGGTTGGCCGAGTATCGGCAGTGTCGTTTCAAAACTACAGGGCCAGGTGCACCCTTCCGTCCCTGCCTTCCTCGGTCTTTCTCCCAAGTGTGGACACGACCAATGGGGCGACCCCGGCAAACCCGGATTCCTCGGGCCATCGCATGCGGCTTTTGCCCCGTTCCGCGGAGGAGGCAAGGACGACATGGTCTTGGATGGAACAAGTATTGAACGCCTTCAGGATCGCAAGACTCTCCTCGCCAGCTTCGACAAGTTTCGCCGCGACGTTGACTCTTCCGGCGCCATGGAAGGCATGGACACCTTCACCGAACAAGCCTTCGGGGTTCTCACTTCGAGCCGGCTCGCCGAAGCCTTCGACCTCAGCAAGGAAGATCCAAAAACGGTGGAACGTTACGGAAAGGGCACGGAGAAACTCACCGCTGACGGACCTTGGAAACGACTCGACCAATTCCTGATGGCCCGCCGCCTCATCGAGGCCGGGGCGCGCTGCGTGACTCTCGGATTCAGTCGATGGGATTGGCACGGAGGAAATTTCAAGCGCGCTCGCGAAGACTTCCCTCTTCTCGATCAAGGGATCACTGCTCTCATGGAGGACCTCGTCGCACGCGGGATGGACAAGGATGTCACCGTGATTGTATGGGGGGAATTTGGACGCACCCCCAAGATCAATCCCAACGGCGGACGTGATCACTGGCCCAAGGTTTCCTGCGCACTCGTTGGAGGCGGCGGAATGAACAATGGACAAGTGATCGGAGCCACCACACGGGACGGCGGAGAAGCCTCTGATCGCCCCGTCCAATTCCAGGAGATTTTCTCAACGCTCTATCACAATCTTGGCATCGACGCCCGTCGCACCACCATCGACGACCTCACGGGACGTCCGAGGTATCTCATCGAAAGCCAGCACGCCCCTCTTCCAGAACTCGTTGGGTAGTTTTCTCTGTGAAACCACTGTCTGTTCTGTTCCTCGCCCAGGCGATCATCGTATCGGGCGCGCTTGCCCAGCAGCAGCCCCAGGGAACTCCCGTTGCCGCTCCCCATACTCTCACCTGGAGTGATCGAGAACCCGTCACCCTCACCGGGCCCCACGCACGCAAACAACTCATTCTCACGGCCTCCTTGCCAGATGGTTCGGTTCGCGACGTCACTTCCAAGGCAGTCTACAAGGTCGACCCCAAAGGCATTATCCAGATCGACAAACACGGATTCATCGAAACCCGGTCTGATGGAATCGCCACGCTATCCGCTACTTTTGAAGGTATAGCGAGTGATCCGATTGCCATCACGGTAAAAGACTTCAAAGAGGAGATCCCGATCAGCTTCTCCAATGATGTCATTCCCTTTCTCACTCGATTCGATTGCAACAGCGGAGGCTGCCATGGCAAAGCGGAGGGGCAGAACGGCTTCAAGCTTTCCCTGATGGGTTATGAACCCGCCGGCGATTACGACTATCTCGTCAAGGAATCCCGTGGTCGGAGAATCTTCCGCGCTGCTCCAGAACACAGCCTTCTTTTGTTAAAAGCAACCGGCGAACTTCCGCACGAAGGAGGTGCCCGCATGAGCAAAGATGGCGACGCTTACAAAGTCATCACCAAGTGGATTCTTCAGGGACTCCCCAATGATCCGGAAGACGCCAAGGTCACCCGGATCTCGGTTTACCCAAAAGAGCGCCTGACCAAGCCTGACGCCCAGCAACAACTTCAGGTCACCGCACACTTCAGCGATGGAGCAAGTGAAGACATCACCCGTCGGGTGCAATATGAATCAAAAGACAGCGAGATGGCCTCGGTTGACGAAAATGGTTTGATTTCGATGGGCAACCGACCAGGCAGCACCTCCATCATGATCCGCTTTCAGGAGCACGTTGATGTCTTCCGTACCACGATTCCCCTCGGAGCTCCCACTGACAACTTCCCTGCTCCAGTCAACTTTGTCGACGAACGCATTCTTGCCAAGTTGAAGACCCTCGGACTTCCACCCTCTGATCTCAGCAACGATTCAACCTTCATTCGCCGCACCACTCTCGACATCACTGGTCGTCTTCCATCACTTGAAGAAACCCACCACTTCCTCAGCAATACCGATCCCGCCAAACGAGCCAAGCTCATCGACTCCCTCCTCGCCAGTCCGGCCTACGCCGATTACTTCGCAGGCAAATGGGCGGCCATCCTGCGCAACAAGCGGAAGGACGATGCACAAAAGCGAGGCACCTACGCCTTCCATTCCTGGATCCGTTCCTCGCTCAACGAAAACAAACGATACGACGAATTCGTCCGTGAACTGGTCACCGCTACCGGCGAAGTCGGCACCTCTCCTGCCGTGGCCTGGTATCGCTCGGTCCGCGACAGCAAAGAACAAATGCAAGATGTGGCCCAGATCTTCATGGGCATCCGCATGCAATGCGCCCAATGCCATCATCACCCTTACGAAAAATGGAGTGAAAACGACTACTACGGTTTCCAGGCTTTCTTCACCACCGTGAACCGCAAAGCTGGCGAGCAACCTGGTGAAGAATTCATATACCACAAACGAGGAACTGCCCAGGCTCGCAACCCGCGCACCGGCGCAAATCTCAAACCCACTCCACTGGGTGGTGACGCTCTTGAATTACCTCCTCATCAAGACCCACGGTTGCCACTCGCCGATTGGATGGTCTCGCCGAAAAACCCCTTCTTTGCCCGTATGTTGGTGAACCGCTACTGGAAACATTTCTTCGGCCGCGGACTTGTCGATCCCGAAGACGATCTTCGCGTCACCAACCCAGCCACTCACCCCGCTCTCCTTGATGATCTCACCAAACACTTCATCGCCAGCGGCTACGACCTCAAGAATCTCATTCGCGTGATCTGCAACAGTCGCACCTACCAACTCAGCTCGATGCCAAACGAGCACAATCGCGACGACCGACAGAACTACTCACGCTTTTATCCGAGACGCCTTCCGGCCGAAGTTCTTCTCGATGGGATCAATGTCGTCACCAACTCGCAGGATAAGTTCAAAGGCCAGCCAAAAGGCATCCGTGCCGTGCAACTCCCGGACGACCAATTCACTACCGATTCGTATTTCCTCTCCGTCTTTGGTCGTCCCGATATGAACAGCGCCTGCGAATGCGAACGCACGTCGGACGTGAATCTCGCGCAGGCTCTTCATCTGGTCAATTCCAAGAACATCCGCAACAAGCTCGCCTCCAACGAAGCCCGGGCCGCAATTCTTCTGAAGGACCCGAACCTCTCCGACGATCAACGCATCACCGAGCTCTATCATCGCGCTTTCTCCCGTCCTCCGACTCCTGAAGAGCTCACCACCGCCATGGAATTCCTTCAACGAAAACGAACCCTCGCTGAAGAAGCAGATCCCAAACCATCGCCGGAGCAAATCAATCGAAGCGCCTATGAGGACATCATCTGGGCTCTTCTCAATACCAAGGAATTCCTCTTCAACCACTAGAGCGATCCATGTCCACCCTCAGGAGATTTTTGCTGGTCATCGGGACAGTCATTCCGGCCTACGCACAACTTCCTTCACCCCACCTTCGGTCCATTCATCCAACCGGCTCAAAAATCGGAACGACTGTTGAAGTGACCATCGCTGGCACCGATTTGGATGAAACGAGCGGACTTCTTTTTTCCCATCCGGATATCAAAGCCGAACGCGTCATGGTTCCAGCCACCGAGTTTCGACCTGAGCACCCCAACCCTGCCCGGTTTCGTATCACCGTCGCCAACGGGGTTCCTCCCGGACGATACGAAGTCCACGCCCAGACCCGCCTCGGACTCAGCAGCTCCCGCCCATTCGTCGTCGGAACGAACAACGAGATCGCGGAGCCTGGAACCAACAAGGAGATCTCCGGTGCGCTGGAACTTTCCCTCGGAACAATCGTCAACGCTCGGGCCGATGGCGATTCCGTCGATTACTTCCGCTTCAAAGCCAAACAAGGCCAGCGTCTCCTCATTCAATGTTGGGCCGAACGCATCGCCTCCAAGATGGACGCCACCATCGCCATCGATGATTCCGCAGGCCGCGAACTTCTCAGTGATCGCGACACTCTCGGACGAGACCCCGTCCTCAACTTCGTCGCTCCAGCCGATGGTAATTACTTCCTTCGTGTCTACGACTTCACGTTCGGTGGTGGCGACGAATTTTATTACCGCCTTCAAGTCAGCAATGCTCCGCACATTGATTTCATTGTGCCTCCGGCAGGAAAGCCCGGCACAGAAAGCCGGTATAAGATCTACGGCCGAAATCTTCCCGGAGGTAGCAAAGGTGAAGGAGTCCGCCTCGGACCTCACGAACTGGAGTCAGTAGAAGTCGAGATCCAACTTCCCGCGGAATCACAAACCGCTGCATTCTCCACTCCCGTCCGTCAGGCCCTCCTTCCAGGCTTCGACTTTCAACTCACCGCAAATGGTGCGTCTTCCAACCCCATCCGCATCGGATTCAGCACGGAACCCGTCGTCGCCGAAATTGAATCCCCAGCCGACCAAGTTGTCACGATTCCCACCGAAGTTCACGGCACCTTTGCTGGACCGGGTGATAATGATCGTCTTCTTTTCGAAGCAACGAAAGGAGCACCTCTTTGGATCGAGTGCATCGCCGAGCGTCTCGGAAAGACCAGCGACCCGCTTCTCATCATCGAACACCAGAAGATCGACGAAAAAGGCAGTAAACAGTTCTCCGAAATACAATCAAACGACGATGACAATAATCCCGGTGGACGTCTCTTTCCCATCCCGACACGGGACCCGGCTTTACGATTCACTCCGCCTGCAGACGGCACCTACCGCATCACTCTGCTCAATCAATCCGGTCGGGGAGGCCCCGCGAGCCAATATCGCCTGATCATTCGCGAACATAAACCAGACTTCGATCTCGTCGCCACCGCATGGAAGCCTCATCGCGACTCCAAGGTCCTTCAACCCGTTCCCTCTCTTCTTCGGCAAGGCGGAACCGCAGCTTTACAAGTATTGGCTTCGCGAAAAGACGGTTTCAACGACGAGATCATCATCGACGTCAACAATCTCCCCGATGGCGTCACCTGTCCTTCAGTGAGAATCCCGGCAGGCAAGAACAGCACCACTCTTGTTCTCACTAGCGCTGATGACGCACCGGAGTGGAGCGGTTTCATTACTGTCAATGGCAAGGCTGGAGATCAAGTCCACGCAGCCCGAGCGGGCGTGATTTCCTGGGGTGTCGCAAATTACGAGACCGAACGCACTCGCCCTCACCTCACCACCCGACTACCTCTTTCCGTCTGCACGGCAGAGAAGGCTCCTCTCGTCATTTCAACCGAAGCCAAGCCGGAATGGGAAGTTGCTCTCGGAGGCAAACTCAACATCCCAATCAAACTCCTCAAAAAGAACGCCATCAAAGGGGACTTTACCATCTCACCTGAGGGCTTCCTCTTTGTCAAAAACCCTCCCCAACTCAAAATCAAGGAAGCGGATTCCGAAGGAACCCTCTCCATTAACTTTACCAAAAACGCCAACTTCCCGGTCGAACCTGGCGTCTGGCAATTCGTCCTACGCGGTGATGGGATCGTGAAGTACCGCAACAACCCCGCCGCCTCCGCGCGGGCTGACACGGAACAGAAGCGGATCACGGACCTCAAAGCCCAACTCGACAAACAAGCCAAAGACGCTCGCGCCGCCGTGCAACCGTCTCAGCAGGCACTCAAGAAAGCCGAGCAGGACCTCAAAACCGCGAGCGCGGAAGCCAAGCCGC
>JBMHCW010000081.1:0-15408 GCA_049889715.1 Akkermansiaceae bacterium
GTATTCGTCAAAGAGATCAAGAAGGAAGGAGTCGTCCAGGTAGGGAGAGTTGAGGCAGGCCAGGATTTGTGAATCGGGGGTGCTGAGATCGGGAAGGCGGCGGACGATTTTGGCATAGTCTTTTTCTGCCACGAAGCTGCCTGCCTGGTTGGTGGGCGGATCGATGATGATGAGATCGAAAGGGCCATTGCGTTTGAGTCGGCCCCATGTCTTGAAGAGGTCATGGGCGAGGTAGCTGGCGCGGCGACAAGTGCCCTGATCGAAGTTGAGTTGGTGGTTCTTGCGTCCTACCGCGAGTGACTGACCGGACAAGTCGAGATTGGTCACAGAATCCGCACGCCCGGCGAGGGCGGCCACCGAAAGGGAGCAAGTGTAGGCGAAGAGGTTGAGAACGCGTTTGCCGGAGGCGTTTTGACGGACCCAATCGCGGCCGGGCTTCATATCGAGAAAGAATCCGTGATTCTGATTTCGGTCGAGAGAGAGATGGTAATTGAGCCCGTTCTCATGAGCCGTCGGTTCGTGCGGTAGCTCGCCATAAATGATTTCCTTGGGAGATTTTGGGAGGTGACGTTGTTGCGCAACAACGGCGGTGATAAGTGGATGGGCGCGCGCTGCCTCCAGGACTTGTTTTTGGAGAGCCTCATTCTCCCGACGGTCTTCGTAATAGGTGATGAGGAGAACGGGCGCGAACCAATCGATGGCAACATGTTGGAGCCCCGCAAAGTGGCCGCCGCGGCCATGGAGGAGGCGGCGGGATTCCGTGGAGAGATCGGTGAGGAGGGAGTCGAGCACGAGGCTTGATCAAACCGAAAGAAGGAGCTCCCGGCTACCGCATTCTTTGCGAGGCTGCTTCCTTCTGCTTGGCAGCGAGGAGAGTGCGGAATTCCTTGAGTCGTTCGACCTGGTTTTCTCTTCCGGCGAGGTTGTTCTTTTCCTCGGGATCGTTGGTGAGGTTGTAGAGTTCCTCTCCGTCGGGCCACTTCCCGTAGCGCCAACGTTGGTTGCGGAGGGCGTATCCCATGTCCTTTCCGCGGCTGACTACCGAGTAGGCGTATTTCTTACGGCCCAATCGCTCGGGGTGATCTAGGAGAGGGCGCATGGAAAGCCCCTGGAGATCGCTTGGAGGAGTGAGGCCGGTCAGTTGAGCCAGAGTCGGGTAGATGTCGATGAGCTCGACCATCGCTTCCGAGCGGGTGCCGGGTTTGGTCAGGCCGGGAGCGTGGATGATGAAGGGGACTTTGGCTCCGATGTCAAAGAGGGTGACCTTGCCCCAAAGGAAATGATCGCCGAGGTGGTAGCCGTGGTCCGAGGTGAAGATGACGATGGTGTTGTCCCATTGTCCGGACTTCTTGAGGGCATCGAGGACGAGGCCGATCTGGACATCGATGAAGGAGACACAGGCGTGATAGGCCTGCATGTATTCGCGGCGGAGTTTGTCGTCCGGCTTGAACTGCTCGAATCCGAATTCTTTAAAGCGGGTGTTGATGGCACGGCGGGGAATGTTGTCCCAGAGGTTGGCTTTCTCGGGAGTGTATTTGATGGAGTCGAGCGGGTAGAGGTCGAAGTATTTCTGGGGAGCGAGGAAAGGGACGTGAGGCTTCTGAATTCCGCAGGCGATGAAGAAAGGTTTGTCGCCGTGGGATTTTTCGGTGAGCCATTTGGCGACGGTGCGGGCGTTTTTTCCATCCTTGTGCTGTTCATCGGTTAATCCGCTAGGGCCGCAACCCGGAGGAGTTTGAGCATCGAGTTTGGCCTTGGTCTTTTTGGCAAGTTCGCGCCAGGACTTCTTGTTCTTTGGAAGATCGACCGAACCATTCTCAGCTTCGAACTTTTTCCGAGCCTCAGTCACGATGGGGAGCTCATCGTTTTCGAATCGCTGGAAATCATGCCAGGCCACTTCTCCGTGTTCGTGTCGGGGGGAGTGAAACACCTTGCCGACCGAACCGGTCCAGTAGCCGTTTTGTTTGAAGAACTGCGGGAGGGACACTGTGCCCGGGCGGGTCTGGCGAATATCGGCCTTGTTGTCGAGAACCCCGGTGGAATGAGGATAGAGGCCATTGAGAAGGGAGGCACGCGACGGGCCGCAGACCGGATACTGGCAGAAGGCGCGATTGAAGGTCATCGCTTCGGACTCAAACTTGGCAAGATTGGGGGTCTTGATGTGGTCGTATCCCGAAGGTGAAACGTGGGTGTTGAGATCGTCGCAAACGATGAAGAGGACGTTCTTCTTGTTGCCTTTGACCTCGGTGGTTTTCCGGCCGGCCGGTCCGACTGGTTTCTTGGGGGCGGGTTTGCCCTTGCCGGTTCCTTTGCCTTTCTCCCAACGGAAGGAGTCGCCTTCGAGGACGAGATCGTTGCGGACGTTGAACTTGGGATTCTGAGGCGCGAATTCAGTAGGAGCGAACTTGCGGAGCTCGGTCTTCTTGTCTTGGTATTTCGCATCACCGGCGAGGTTGTGCCATTCGTTGGGATCCTTCTTGAGGTCGTAGAGTTCCTCGCCCTTGTCGCCGTATTTGATGTAGCGCCAGTCGCGATTGATGACGGCGAATTCCCCCGGATTCATGTGCGGGAGATAGACGTTGCGATCTTTGGCTGATGACGGGTTCTTGAGGGTCTTGGCAAGCGAGGTTCCCTCGAGTTTCTGTTTGGGTTTTGGAAGCCCGCACATCTCGACGAAGGTGGGATACATGTCGATGAGTGAAACCGTGACATTGGACTTGGCACCTTCAGAAACTCCGGGGCCGGCCCAGATGAAGGGAACATTGGACGTCCTCTCCCAAAGGGTGTGTTTCCCCCAGTCGCCTTTTTCCCCGTGGTGGTAACCGTGGTCGGACCAGAGGACGACGATGGTGTTGTCGTAGTGAGGAGAGTTTTCGAGAGCGGTGAGGACGCGTCCCATCATGGCATCGGCATAAGAGATGCAGGCGAGGTATCCGTGGATGGCTTCATCAATGGCGTCGAGAGATTCCAGCTTTTGGTGGATCCGCGACCGGGCGGTTTTCATCTTCTTGATGTGGGGTGGGAGGTCGTCGAGGTCGTCGGCCTTGTAGGGTGGAAGCTCGATTTTTTCGGGATCGTAGAGATCGAAGTATTTCTGTGGGCAGTAGTTGGGGAAGTGGGGGGCGTAGATCCCGACAGCGAGGAAGAAGGGTTTGTCGGCAGGTTGCTTTTTCAGAGTATTGACGGCCCAATTGATGCGCTGGGTGTCGGCCATTTGTTTTTCCTGATCATTCGGAACGGGCCCCCACTCGAGGAAGAGACCTCCGGTAACTTTGCCATCCTTGTTGAAAGGGGAGTAGGGAAAGGGATCGGGGAAGGGAACTTCGGGGCTGAAGGAATCGAGAGGCCAACCATTTTCGCGTTGCGACTGATTGCGAAGAAAGAATCGGGTCCAATCGCGGGTGTCGATGTTTCCGGCAGGATGGTGGAACAACTTGCCGGCTCCGTATGTTTGGTAACCGGTCTTGGCGAAGGAGGTCTGGAGGGATTCGATTTCGGGGTGGTGGACGAAATACTGGGCCGAGGAGTAGCAGCCGGTGGTGGAGGCGAATTGGCCCGAGAAAATGGCGGCGCGCGAGGGCGCGCAAAAGACTCCGGCGGTATGGGCATTGGTGAAATTGACCCCTCGCGCGGCAAGTTTGTCGAAGTGGGGGGTGAGAGCGCGCGGGGTCGTCTCGTGGGTGCCGATCCAGTCGTTCATGTCGTCGACCGCAAGGAAGAGAACGTTCGGCTGGGTGGCTCCGGTAAGTCCGAGACAGGAAAGTGCGAGGGCGACGATGGGTAGGAAGGCGCGGGACATGGAATAGTGGGAACGGGTGTAGAGTGATTTTCTATCAGGGAGTTGGGCGGAAATGGGGAAATTCATTGTCCCTTTTTTGGGGACTTCCCTTGGATTGAAAAATGAGAGAGGATGACCGTCTCTTTGATTCGTCATGCCTACCATTCCTGTTTCCAAAGCTGCCGCCGAATATGATGTTGTGATCGTAGGATCAGGAGCCGGAGGTGGTCAGATGGCCTATTCGCTGACCCTGGCCGGCTTGAAGTGTCTCATGCTGGAAGCCGGCCGGTCGTATGATCCGGCCACCGAAACGCCGATGTTCAATCGAGGCGATCAGGCTCCTTTGGGGGGATCGGCAACGCCGGAAAAGAACTTTGGGTTCTTCGATGCGACCTCGGATGGTGGCTGGCAGGTGCCCGACGAACCCTACACGCAGGCCAGTGACAAAAGCGAGGAGCAGTTCATGTGGTGGCGGGCCCGTATGATGGGTGGCCGGACCAATCACTGGGGGAGGATTTCTCTCCGCAACGGACCTTATGATTTTAAGCCCTACTCCCGTGATGGTTTAGGTTTCGACTGGCCGCTGTCCTATGATGATGTCGAACCCTACTACACCAAGGTTGAGAAGTTGATCGGGGTGTATGGCACCAACGAGGGGATGGAGAATACTCCGGATTCGCCGGAAGGTGTATTGCAACCTCCACCGAAAGGCCGGGTCGGTGATCTCATGATCCAGAAGCAGGCCAAGAAGGTGGGCGTGCCTGTGGTGCCGATCCACCGCGCGGTCCTGACCAAGGCACAAGACGGGCCGAAGCTTTCCAAGGAATTGCATCCGGACAACGAGAAGGCGCAGAAGATCGTTTCGGAATCGATGTCGACACGGGCCGCTTGTTTCTGGGCCACCGATTGTGGGAGGGGTTGCAGCATCCGGGCGAACTATCAGAGCACGACCGTGCATCTTCCTCCCGCCCTGGCGACCGGGAATCTCGATATCATTCCCAATGCCCATGTCCGGGAAGTGATCATGGGCAAGGATGGCAAGGCCAAGGGGGTCTTGTTCATCGATAAAACGACGGGAAAGGAAGAGAGGGTGAAAGGGAAGGCGGTTGTTCTCGCGGCCAGTAGTGGCGAGACCGTACGGATCCTGTTGAACTCAAAAGGGGGAGAAGGCATCGCCAACTCCAGCGGGCTCGTTGGGAAATACATCATGGATACGGTGGGGTCCGACATGCTGGGACAGATTCCTGCTCTCGAGAATCTACCGCCTCACAATGATGATGGAGCGGGTGGTTGTCACTTTTACAGTCCATGGTGGCTCTACAAGGAGCAGAAGGCCGGGAAGCTGGACTTTGCGCGGGGATATCACATTGAGATTGGAGGAACGCGTTCCATGCCGAAGGGCAACAGCCCGGTGCCATCGCATTTCCTGAGAGGAATGTATGGAAGCAAGCTGAAGGAAGAGGCGCGACGCTACTATGGATCCTTCATTCACTTGGCCTGTCGCGGGGAGATGATTCCCACCGAAGGCTCGTTTGCCGAGCTTGATCCCGAGGTGAAAGACAAGTGGGGGATTCCCGTGATGAAGTGGCATTGGGAGTGGAGTGATCATGAGCTCAACATGGCGGTGCATGCCCAGAAGACTTTTGCCTCCGTCTTTGAAGCGGCGGGCGGCAAGGGTTTGTTCGACCCCAAGAGAGACCCGAAGAAGTCGATCTTAAAAGGAGGGCAGGTCATTCACGAAGTCGGCGGAGCGATCATGGGAGCGGATCCCAAGAAGTCGGTGTGCAACCAGTGGAACCAAACCTGGGACATCAAGAACCTCTTCCTTTGTGACGGGTCGCCCTTCGCCTCGAATGCCGACAAGAATCCGACTGAGACCATCATGGCGCTGGCCTGGCGTTGTGCTGACTATCTCATTGACGAAGCCCGGAAAGGAAACCTCTAACAGAACTATTGGTCATGGAAACTCACTCAACAGAAGCCCGTCTTTCCCGTCGTCATGTCTTGCAATGGATTGCGGCGGCAGCAGCCACCGAAGGAATTGCGCTTCCCGGGTTTGCGCAGGAAGTTAAGCCGGCCACCAAGGGGTACGGAACCGATCCGGATCTGGTGAAGATTTACCAGCCTGGCGATGTCTGGCCCTTGATCTTGTCTCCCAAGGAGAAGAAGGCGGCCACCGCCTTGGCGGACATCATTCTGCCAGCCGATGATTTGGGGCCCGCTGCCAGCGAAGTGCGGGTGCCTGACTACGTCGATGAATGGATCAGTGCGCCTTATCCAAGGCAGGTTGGAGATCGTGGCGTAGTGGTGCCGGGGCTCAAATGGCTCGATGCAGAATCGCAGAAGAGATTCCAAAAGGATTTTGCGGCGTTGACGGAAGAGCAGCAGAAAGCGATCTGTGATGATCTTTGCGAACCCAAGCCCGGAATGGAAAAGGCGGCTCACTTCTTCCACGTCTTTTCAACCATTGCCTCCGGTGCATACTTCAGCACCCAACCCGGTTGGAAAGCGATCGGCTATGTGGGCAACATGCCCTCGATCAACTTCGACGGACCACCGAAGGAGGTTTTGGACAAGCTGGGGCTGGAACAGACGGTGGAATAATCGATTTGGTGAGAATCGACCGAGGACTTGTCGTCTTCGGGAACTCTGTTTTGTCCTCGTATCGATAATCGATATGAGAAAAAAGAGGGGGGCAATCGTTGCCTCTCTTTTGATATGTCAGGATCACTCAAGGAAACTGCCCTTTGTTACCTCAGGATTTCACTATCCGTTATTGGCCTCACCCTGATCATTTCGACGGTTATGGAGCTAAGGGAATCCTACGCTGCTTTGGGGGAATATCGCCAGAAGACGGATCAATTACTGGATGAGGTCCTGGCGGCGACTGGTGATGACTCTGAGCTCAGGTACAATGGCAAGATTGAGCTGCACACATGGCGCTTCTTTGTCTCGAATGACTTGATGCCGATGTCAGAAGTAAACTGGAGACTTGGGATCGGAGCCGGACTGATCATTGCAGAGCTCCTGCTGACGTTGATCTATGGCCGGAAGTCCCGTGAGGCCGATGAAAGTCTCCTTGTTTGTGAGGCAATCAAAGACCGGGAAGAGGGTTCCGGAGACCAGGATAAACCGGCCTCGCGACCCAAGCTCAAGTTTGAGTAGGAGGGCCGTGGATAGGCTTGTTCAGCGCTCAGGGCACCCGGACTTGTTCGACGATGCCTTCGGTCACATCTGACGAAATGACGTGGATGTAGGCCCATTTGATATCCTGGTTTCGGTCAGAAATTTCTTCGGCAACATTGTATCCGGCAATTCCAATCATATTTGGAATGAAGAGAAAGCCATCGATTTCCGAGCTGGTCCAGATGCCATCTTCTTCGTTGATTTTGCCTCCATCGGCAGGAGGGGAGGGGTCAAACATCACGGAGTAGCGCTGATGGGTGCGGGCTTTGAAACGAAGCTTGGCTTCCTGACGGCCCTGTCCGTTCAAAGTGAATCGAATGGTAAGTTCCTGCGATCCCGGAAGGATGTGAAGGTGTTGTTGAGGCGGGTTGATTCTCTGGCCATTGAGTGCGACAAACTCGGGACGGTTGATGCGGGCCTGTGATTTTCCTTGGCGATCAACTTCAAGCAGGGCGTGTCCTTCCCTGACAGACTGTTGACTGGAACAACTTTAGAGAACCGCTGCGATGGAGCAAAGAGCCAGGAGAAGAATCCATGGAGTCGTCGATTGAGCGAGGTATTTCATGACGCGAGATGACGGCCCGGGGGAAACAGGTCTTTAAGCTGAAGAGAGATCTAACAATGAGGCTTTTTCAGAGGATGGCGATCAAAAAGAGGAGCGGGCGGGACTTGAATGATTTGTTAGGGGCTATACTCGCGCCTTGGACGAAAAAGGAGGATTGAATACTGTGCTGCTCACTATGAAAAGATCGACCCGTTCTCTTTTGCCGGTGGCTGTTCTTGGTGTGGCTACGATTTGCGGGTTGATGTTCGCGAGCGAGGAGTGGAAGACCTGGGGAGCCTCGGACAAGGCCAAGCAGTTTGTCAAAGACACCATCGTGATCGACATGTTTGCGAGTCCTCATGGAACGGGATGAACCGAAGACAAGCATTTCCACGACTACCTTGGTCGGGCGAGAGGTGAAGGGATCACCGGGAGTGAGATGACCCTGGCGGCCGGCAGTTATACCTTTGATCAGTTTCTCAACGAACACTTCCAGTTCCGTCGGGTCATGGCCCAGACGCCGGACAAGTATGTTTTCGTACGTTCGGGCCGGGACATCGAGCATGCTCATGCCACCGGAAAGACGGCGGTGATCTGGAATTCCCAAACCGCGACCATCATCGATGGTGACCTCAAGAAGATCCCCTTGCTTCGGGAGATGGGGATCGCCAGCATCATTTTATTCTACAACGATTTGTTCCGGACGGGTTCCGGAAGCTTGGCTGAATACAATGGAAACACCACCGGGGTGACCGCGTGGGGCTTTGCGATCATCGATGAGATGGTCAAATACGGCATCATGGTGGATCTCAGCCACATGGGGCCGATCATGACCAAGGGGATCATGGACCACATGGACAAGAATCATCCAGGCGTCCCTTACAGCTTCACGCACTCGCTCCCGGCGGGTCTCTACAAGGATGCTCCCAAGGCGACCAAGAAGGGGTGTTACCGGAACATCAGTGACGAAGAAGCCAAGCGGGCCGCGAAGTCGGGAGGTTATGTCTCGCCCACCTTTACCGAATGGATGATGGATGGGATTTGGCCCGACGATATTTCGCCTCAGCAATGCGCCGACATGATCGACTATTACGTGAAGTTGGTGGGCGTGGACCATGTCGGGATTGCGACTGACGGCATGTTCACGACCGAACCCACGATGAATTTTGTGAATGGCAATCCCAACCTCTACAACGATGGGGGATACGTGGTGAAGGCTTTCAAATCGGGCGCGGATGGCTGCGGCGAGTTGGCGAAAATTCTGGCCGCGGTGACCGATGAACTTTGGAAGCGCGGATACAGTGATGAGGATTTGAAAAAGATCTACGGCGGGAACAAAATGCGCGTCTTCAACCAGCTCTGGGAAGGAGCCGGTCAGGGGAAAAAGTAATCGACCGGGCCTCTATTTGGAAGATTGCTCTTTTGCTTCCGGGGCTTCTTCTTCGCGAGGAAGTCCCATTTTTTCGGCCCGCTTCTTCCAGAGTTCGCGGGCCATTTGCTGCATGTCGTCGTGGTCGTCGACTTCGTCGACGATCTCGGTGCCGAGGAGAGTCTCGATGACATCCTCAAGTGTGATGATTCCGGAGAAGGCTCCGAACTCGTCCAGGGTGGCCGCGATGTGATTGCGGTCGGCGATGAGATCGTTGAAGAGGGTCGAGAGAGTCTGGGTCCGTGGAACGGTGTGAATGGGGCGCCGGTATTTGGAAAGAGGATGGTCGCCGTGGCCCTGTGCGTGAGCCTGCAGGAGTTCGATGCGGAGGACGAAGCCGTCGAGGTCATCGAGGGTTTCCTTGTAAACCGGAATCCGGGAAAAGGGTTGGTCCGAGTGGTTCTCCATGAACTCGCTGATGGTGCAGGTTTCCGGGAGAGCAAAGACCACGGTGCGGGGAGTGGCAGCATGCCGGGCCATCGTTTCGCGCAGCCTGAAGAGGTTCTTCATGATGCGGCCTTCGTTTTCCTCGATCGACCCTTCCTTCTCTCCGATGTCGGCCATGGCGATGAATTCCGCCCGGCTGTAAGCGCCCTTTTTCTCACCATGGGAAATTCCGCTCGTGATCTTTTCGGTGATCCAAATCAAGGGGGACATGATGCGGGTGAGAGCGGTCAGCATGGACCCGGTAGCGGGAGCCAGTTGTTTCCAAAAGACCGCTCCGAGGGTTTTCGGGATGATTTCCGAGAGCACAAGAATCAGAATGGTGAGAACGGCAGAGATGATGCCGGTGGTCAGGGCGCCGTCGCCAAAGATTTTCATGGCCTGGGCTCCGACGCCGGCGGCGCCCACCGTATGAGCCACGGTGTTGAGAATCAGGATGGCCGAGAGGGGGCGGTTGATATCATTGGAGAGCCTCTCCCAGACTGCGGCGTTGCGTGGTTTGGTTTCCTTCTGGGTTTCAATGTAAGGACGCCGGATGCTGAGGAGCACGGCTTCAAAGACAGAGCAAAGAAAAGAGAAGACCAGCGCGATCAGCAGGTAGATGATGAGCAGCGTAATTTCCACGGTGTTCTAGAAGGATAGCGAGTTCAGGGGAAACGAAAGAAAAAAATGATGCTCCCGGTGATGAATTCCGCTTCCATGTAAGTTTCGACGGGTGCCACGAATTGGCTCCAACAGCCGGTTTACAAGCGGCCCGGAAGTTCGTTTGTTCGTCAAACCAAGGTCTCATCGCTTCTGATATCATGATTTGGGTCGTTCATGATCTATCAAGATGCTCTCTAGACTTTGATGATGATTTCCGGCAGCGTGTCGCCATGACTGGTGCTTCCAACGCCTCTCCCCGGCGTCGTTCTGTGTTTCTTCTGGGAACGGCTCTGGTGATCACGGCGATCTTGTATTGGATGGTCAAAGGGTTCGTTCTTGCTCTTCTGATGGCGGCCATTCTGGCTGGCCTTCTCCAGCCGCTCTATCGGCGTATTCTTGCGAAGGTGAAGGGCAAGGAAGTAGTGGCGGCAGGGCTGACCGTTTTGACCAGTTTGGTCCTGATGATTCTGCCCGCGACCATCTTTCTGGGACTGGTGGTCAACGAGGCGGCGCAGATCGCTTCTTCGGCCAGTGAGTGGTTTACTTCGCACGATGACGGCACCGAGGAATTGAAGCAGAAGTTGGCGGATGACTCGTTGATCAAGAAGTATCTTCCCGATCAGGCTGTCCTGACCGAAAAAGCCGGTGAAGTTGCTTCGAAGGTGGGCGCGTGGGTGGCCGGCGAAGTGGTGGCTGGCGTCAAGGGAACAGCCTCTTTTGTCCTCACGATTTTTGTCATGCTTTATGCCATGTCCTTCTTTCTGACCGAAGGACGGAATGTTCTTCGCTCGATGTTTCGCCATACTCCTCTGACCGAGGATGATCAGGCCAAGTTGCTGGGAACCTTCGTTTCGGTGGCCCGGGCCACCATCAAGGGAAAGCTTTTCGTGGGGATGATCCAGGGAGGTCTGGCCGGAATTTCATTCTGGCTGGCGGGGATTGACGGGGCCTTTTTCTGGACCGCGGTGATGGCGGTGTTGTCCGTCATTCCGGCGGTGGGAACGGCCCTCATCTGGATCCCGGCAGTGATCTTTCTCGTCATCAACGGTCAAACCGGAGCGGCCATCGCGGTAGGCCTTTGGTGCGCCCTCGTGGTGAGCACCATCGACAACTTTCTTAATCCCATTTTTATCGGCAAGGACGCCGAGATGCCCGACATCCTGGTTCTCCTCACCACGCTCGGAGGGCTGGCTGTTTTCGGAATCTTCGGGATGATCATCGGCCCCATCATCGGGTCCCTCTTTGTCTCGATTTGGAGACTCTGGGGCGACTCGGTGGACGAGGCGAGAGCCGCCGACCGGGAGAATGAGCAGGAGGTGGAATCGCCCGGTTGAAGGGCGTTGGGCTGCGCTAGGCAGCGGACTTCCGGGCTTCCTTGAAGGACTTGATGCAAAGGACGGTGAAGGCTCCGCAGATGATGAGCATGCTGATGACGCTGAAGGTGGCGACGTTCAGCTCGAATTTTCCTTTGATGATCGTCGGGATGAGACGCCCGAGAGGAGCGATGGTGCCGATCACTCCGAAGACGGCTGCGATGTGCATGCCGGTTTTGAGCTTGGCGGGATTGCGGGCGATGATCGAGCCAATGAGAATGGGGATGCCGGCGCCGGCCGGGATGAAGGCGGTCATACTGGCCATTCCACTGGCGAAGTAACCGATGAGAGAGATGGCGATGAGGAGGAGGCCGGTCACGCTCCCGATTTTTGGCATGTTCATAGTGGGAAGAGATTGGTTGATGATTAGGGTTTTGCAAGTCACCGGGTCACTCTTTGTTCACTCATCCAGGTGAAGATCATGACCCACAGGGAGAGGGCGAGGGCGAAGAGGGGGACTTGCAGAAGAGGTGGCAGGGAATAGAGGATGGTCACCACCGGGATCCAGACGCCCCAGGTGGCGACGAGGGTGGGGACGACCGTGTTGCGATAGTATCTCAGGGTAAAGAAGAGGTGGATGCCCCGCAGCGGGAAGCCGGCGTTCTTCCAATCGTAGGCCCATGAATTGACGGGAGCGGCGAAGAAGGGGTTGAAGATGAATTGATCGATGAAGACCTTGGTGGCGACGACGGTAAAAGTGATCTCGGTGCCGAACCAGCTCGCCTGTTGCCGGTAGAGGAAATCGACGAGGGCACCGGACCAGGCCCAGTGGAAAGCGGCGAAGAGGAAGTTGCCGAGGTTGGCGCGAGTGACTTTTGCTTTTTGGAAAATGGTGATGCGCATGACCTCGGGGATGACGGCTCCGGCGATGACCGAGGCCACGATGGAATAAAGGTACCCCCACTCGGCCTTAAGGTCGGCGAGTTGATTCAACAAGGCAGTGGTGGGCGGATAGAAGTAGTAGCCCAGCAGGAGGGAAAGCATGATGGCCTGAAGAATGAACCCTGGTATGAGGTTGGCTCGGGCGGCACGGAGTCCGGCAGCCCAGGGAGCCTCTCTTTTTTCCTTCAGGACGAATTCCCGCACGCGGGGAATCTGGCGGGCGGACTGAATCGTGGCAATGCGATACCGCAGGATTGTCAATCCGGTTTGAAATTCGTAGTCCATGTTTCATGAATAGACTCAACCTTTCCGCCTTGGGAGCCATGTTGCTTCTTCCTGCTGCCGCCCAGACTTCGGCCGATGGCACCTTGTCGCCCGAGTTGGTGAAAAGCCTTCGTGAAGGCTACGAAATGAATGGAGAGGATCTGGCCCGGCACAACGCCATTACCAACAACAGTATCAATTCGCTGGCCCTGAACCGCGCCATCGTGGCCGGGGAGGACGGCCTGTTCAGTCACAAGATCAAGACGAAGGGCATCACGAACCAGAAGTCATCGGGTCGGTGCTGGATGTTTGCCGGACTGAATACGATGCGTCCCCAGGTGATCCGGGATTTGAAGGTGGATGGTTTTGAGTTCTCGATGGCTTACCTTCAATTCTGGGACAAGATGGAGAAGTCGAATCTTTACCTTGAAGACATCATCGAGTTGCGGAAGGCCGATCGTTTGGATCGCGAGTGGCTGTTGGTCAATGAGTGGAGCACGGGTGACGGAGGTTGGTGGAATTACGTCACCGGATTGATCGAGAAGTATGGCGTGGTGCCTGCGTCGGTCATGCCCGAGACGCATAGCAGCGACAACACCCGGACCATGAATGTTGTGCTGGGTCGTTTGTTACGGGCTCAGGCGGTGGCCTTGATGAAAGCCCACAAGGATGGTGCCAGCCTGGAGCAGCTGCGTCAGCAGAAGGAGAAGTCCCTCAAGGAAGTGTATCGATTCCTCGTCTTGAACCTTGGTGAGCCACCGGTGGAATTCGAGTGGCGGTATCAGGCCGGTGGTGAAAAAAAAGAGGATGACGGGCAGGAGTCGGCTGCGGTGAAGAATGAGAAATTGATCGAGGCCGGCACCTTTACCCCGAAGTCGTTTTACGAAAAGTTTGTGGGCGTCAAGCTCAGTCACTTCGTGTGTTTGCAACATGACCCGAGCCAGCCGCTTGGCCGTCACTATCTCTTCGATCGGGCTGCCAACATGGCGGGCCAGCAGGACATGCATTTTGCCAACATCGAGATGGAAGTGATGAAGGAGATTGC
The DNA here is from genome assembly GCA_049889715.1 of Akkermansiaceae bacterium. Classification (GTDB taxonomy): domain Bacteria; phylum Verrucomicrobiota; class Verrucomicrobiia; order Verrucomicrobiales; family Akkermansiaceae; genus SW10. The sequence goes on from JBMHCW010000081.1 coordinate 13,591, forward strand.
CGCGAAGTCCATTTTGGCGAACGAGCCTCTCTGGTTTGCGGCCAATGTCAGCATTGACCAGAGTTCCGAACACGGATTGATGGAGCACAATCTCTACGATTACGAAACGCTCTTCGGCTTGGATCTCGAGATTTCCAAAGTCGATCGTTCCATCTTCGGGGTGGGCGCTTCCAATCACGCCATGGTTCTAACAGGTGTGGACTTGAAGGATGGCAAGCCGCGGAAGTGGTTGGTGGAAAACAGTTGGGGGGATGACAAGGGGAACAAGGGAACGTGGACGCTTTATGATCGTTGGTTTGATGAACACGTGACCACGGTCATTGTTCACAAGGCCCATGTGCCCGAGGACGTGCTCAAGATTTATGAGAGCAAGCCCGAGGTGCTGCCTTCGTGGTATCCCGGGGCCCCGGGAGTGAGAAAGTGATTTTCTAGTCCGGTATTTTGAATTTCTTCAGCCCGAGGAAGAGGGCAAAGAGAGCGGCGCTCCACGTGACAAAACAGATGCCCCACCAGACGCCCCAAAGTCCCCACGCGAGGGTGAAGGCTAGGGTGTGGAAAACCACTACGGGAGCGACAAGCTGTCGATAGAGTCCGATCCAGAGTCCGTAAGCCGGCTTCTTGATTCCCTGAAGGGCGAAGACCGTGACGAAGAGAATGGGGTAGGCTGCGAGGGTGAGCGAGGCCGCGACCAGGTAGTCACTGCCGTGTGAAATCACGATGGGATCGTCGGAGAAAATCCGCATCGCTGGTTCGCGGGCCAACCAGATGATGAGGCCGCCGATGATCATCATGCCGGCTCCGTATTTGACATTGGTGAGCCAGGCCTCGCGGACGCGGTCGAGTTTTCCGGCCCCGAAGTTTTGTCCCACGATGCTCATTACGGCGGCGTTCAATCCGATGGCGGGCATGAGGACGATCTGTTCGATGCGCACCGAGATTCCTGAGGCGGCAACGGCTTCCTTGCCGAAGTGTTTTACGAACCAGGTGATCACGAAAATGCCGACGGCGATGGTGAGCATGTTGAGGGCGGCGGGAACGGCTTGTCCGGCGATTCGAAGAAGGACGGCGCGATCAGGTTTGAGGTCGGACCAAGTGATTCCGGCATAGGTTTCGTTTTGGCGGACATGTTTCCACAGGTAGGCCGCGCCGCCGACCTGGATGATCACGGTGGCGAGGGCGATGCCTCCCACGCCCATGCCCGGGATCCCAAGAAAACCCCAGATGAAGAGGGGGTTGAGAGCGAGGTTGGCGAGGAAACCGGCGATGAGGAAATTGCGATAGGGGAGCGTATTGCCGGCCGAGGAGAGGGCCGAGTTCAGGACCATGGGAAGGAGAAGGAAGGTTCCGCCGGCGAGAATCACGTTCATGTAAGCGAGCGAAATTTCCAGATAGGCCCCTTCAGCGCCCAGTTGGCGATAAAGCCAGGGCGAGGTCACAAACCCGAGGATGGAAAGAACGATGCCGGCAGCGATGACAAAGAAAAGGGATTGTCCGAAGACCAGGCGGGCGTCCTTTTCGTCGTCGGCACCGAGGGCGTTGGCAAGGAGCGCCGTGGCTCCCTGGCTGATCCCACTTCCGATCGAGATCAGGATGAAGAAGACCGGAAAGGAAAGAGAGAGGGCGGCTTGCGCATCCGTTCCCAACCATCTGGCGCAAAAGGTATCCACCACGTTGAACATGGTGTGGAAGAACATCCCGATGCTCATGGGCAGGGCGATCTGCCAGGTGAGCAGGGGGATGGGATCGGTGGTGAGGGAGAGATTGCGATTCATCGGGGGAGAGCGGAGCTGATCGCTTCGATCTGTGAACGATGAATGC
>JBMHCW010000082.1:0-17281 GCA_049889715.1 Akkermansiaceae bacterium
CGTTGCCAGGGGCTGGCAGGAAAGATGGTGCCCAGAGCAGCGCGCAATCCTTCGTGGGCATCACTGGTGATGGACTTGGGGAGTTCAAGACCGCGTTCTTTGAGGCCACGCAGGAAGTCACGCCAGTGGACTTCGGCTTCGGACAGTGAGACCGAGACGCCGAGGATGGTGCGTTTGCCGTCGGAAACGCGCACGCCCACGGCGATGAGGACGGCGCAACGTCGCACGAGTTTATCGTAGCGGACGTCTTCATACATGGCGTGAGGTCAAGGTCAGACTGCTTTTACAGACGAAAGATTACACCCCCTAAATCCGTCCCGGATCAGCCAGTCCATGAGTCCTCGGTATCCCCAGCCGGGATTTGCCCCAGCATGCCGAACCAATGCGTTCTTTAGGGCTGCGTCACCTCTTGCTTTAGCACGGTAATACCAACTGCTCTCTTGCAAGTCAAAGAGCCCACACGTCCGACGGGTGCTGGTCGAGTAGCGCTTACGCGCATGTTTGATCTGTTCCCGCTTGCCGAATCACTTCCTTGGTAGGCATTCCGTTCTCGTGCTGCTTGAGGAAGCCAATGATCTGCTCCTCGCTGTATCGTTTTCTTTTCATTTTGTCTTTCTGGGTTTTCACCCAGCCAGACTCACATTGCAATCTCTCCAGTTTTCGGGGTGCGCGCCAGGTGGGATTTGTTCCGGCAGCCACGGCATCGTCGAAAGCCTTCTGGAAGGGCACCCAGATCGCGCCGTTGGCTTCGGCGACGGCTTTCGCAGCGGCGCGGCGTTGATCGAATTCGGGGAACCAATTGTCTTTGACTGCTCCGCAACGGAGAACGAAGGGCTCACAGATCACGATGGTGGTTTCGGGCATTTCCTTTTTGGTCTGCTTGATGAGACCATCGAGGCTGGCCTTGTAGGTTTTCACGGTTCCTTCGTATCCGCCATTGATCTTGTGCCAGATGTCGTTGACTCCGATGAGAATGGAGACAACGGCGGGCCGGAGGTGGAGGCAGTCTTTTTCCCAGCGATTCTGGAGGTCGGGGACTTTGTTGCCGCTGATCCCCCGGTTGTGGATGCGGAGATCGAGTTCGGGATGCTTTCCGAGAATGGCGGACCCGGCGAGAAGCGGGTATCCACGGCCGAGGGCGGCCTGGTGATTGGGATGGCCTTCGTTCTTGCGATCGCGTCCGGCATCGGTGATGGAGTCGCCCTGGAAGAGAACGGTGTTTCCTTTTTACAGGGAAATCTTCGGCGGCGCGGCATGAGCGGAGGTGGAGGACAAGAGAGTGGCACCGGCGGCGAGAGCGGAGGAGCCGATGAGGTGGTGACGGTTGAGTGAAGTGTGTTTCATGATGTGAGGAGATTGTTACGAAGAGGGAGACCTTGAGTTTTCGGAAGATCGTTAGAACGAGAGCATGGCCATGGCGGCCAGGCCGTTGTTGACGAAGTGCATCCAGACCGGGATCCAGAGGCTGCCGGTGACTTCGCGGGCAATCCCAAGAAGAATTCCAAGGATGAAGATAAATCCGATGACGAGGAGTGGATACTGGACGTGGGCAATCGCCCAGAGGAGGGAGATCAGAATGATGGTTCCGACAAGTCCAAGGCGGGATTCCCGCCAACCCCGGAAGAGGACTCCCCGGCAGACAAATTCTTCGATGAGTGGGGCTCCGATCGCCACTCCAAGGAAGAGGAGGATAGGGAACTGAGTGGAGTTGCTCATCGCGACCATGGAGGGATCTCGCTCCGGAAGCCCCAGATGGGGAGCGACCAGACTGAAGGCAATCATGCAGGCGATGGTGATCACAGCCCAGAGAGGCCATTGGAACCAACGAACTTTGGCGTTCCCCAGGTATTCCCATCCGGACCATCCCGGGCGGAAGTGGCCGACGAGCCAGCAGAGGGGGCAGATGATGAAGATCGAGAGGAATCCGAGGGCCCCGATGACGTCGCCGTCCATCGCGACCGTGCGGACTTTCTCCGCAAAGTCCTTGAGGTCGGGATTTGAGCCCAGAGAGCCATCGGTCGCTGCGACGATGGTCACACCGATTGTGACCACGATTTGTGAGAGGACAAAGATGGCAACGGCCCAGAGCAGGGTCCACCAGGCGTTCCAGGCCGTTTTCTCAGGCAGGGAAGGCGTGGCAGGTGGTGGATCGGTGACCGGGAGTTCGGGCGGGGATTCCGTCATGGGCGGGGGAGCATAGGCAGGATACGGTGGATCCCGCAGCAAAAACGATTGGCGTTTTCGAGTTGCTTGGTCAAAGGTTTGACATGCTTCGAGTGAATGGCGAACTGGTCGATCAGGAATTGGTGGAAGAAACCTTTTCCCGGATCAAGGCTGAGGAAGAACAGCGTCTGCAGATTTCCTGTTGTGAACGGGACCCGGAGTTTTATGAACAGGCTGAGCAGGAAGTGGCCGATTCCATTCTGATTGCCCAGGAAGCCGAGAATCGATTCGCCGAGATTCCCGAGGAGGAAATCAAGCCTCAGCTCAAGGAGATGATTGATACTTATCGCGAGCACGGTGCGTCGTGGGAGATGCTGGAGGCCCAGCGCGACATGATGCGCCATGAGATCGCAGCGTCGTTAAGAATGGACAAGCTGATCAGCGACGTGATGGGAGATGATGAACAGGTCAGCGAAGAGGAAGTGGAGGCATTTTATCAGGAGTGTCTTGATGACTACCGCACTCCGGCCGAGGCCAGTTGTCTGCATGTCATGAAGACGCTCAACGAAGACACCACTCCGGCGGCGGTCTTTCAGAGGATGTGTGAGTTGCGAGAGGAGGCGATGGAGGGAGGGGACTTTGAGGAGATCGCCAAGCGCGAGACCGAGAAGTCGACAGGTGAACTCGATCTGGGATGGATCACTTTGGACCGACCGACGAATCCTTTTGAAGCGACCTTGTTTTCGATGCGGGACGGGGAAGTTTCTCCGGTGATTGTTTACGAGCATGCTCTTCATCTGATCAAGGTGACTGGCCGCAAGGACGAACAGCTGGCGCCGCGGGAGGAGATCCAGGAGGAACTGGAATATCGGGCGCTGGCTCGCAAGAAGCGGGCGGCCCTCCAGGAGTTGGCCAAGGAGCTCAGAACCACTGCCAAGATCGAGAAGATCGATCCTGTCGAGGAAACCGTGTAGACGAGAAGCCGTGAAGTTTCGAGGGGCCTTCCTGCCAGCCATTGCGGTCACGCCCGGGTATGGACAGGATGCCTTGCGCTATAAGTTTCAGCTCTACGATGAAGAGGATGGGCGGATCGATGTGGAATCGCACTACCTCGACTACGAGCATTCGTGGGGCGGGACGAGTTTTGCACTGCGTCTGGCGGTGGACAGTTTGTCGGGTATGACGCCGACGGGGACTCATTCACGTGACGATGAGAATGATTGGCTTTTTCAGGAAATCGACGACGAGCGTTATGTTGCGGTGGCGACCATCGAGCATGAGATCGATGAATACACCCTGACGTTCGAGTATGCTCATAGTTCCGAAGAGGACTACCGCTCGAATGCGGTGACCGGCAAGATCAGTAGGCAGTTCAACCAGAAGAACACCACGGTGACAGGAGGTGTTTCGTATGCTTTCGATCAAGTGTTGGCGACCGACTTCACCAACATCTTTGATGATGAAGACAAGGATACCCTCGATCTTTATCTCGGGGTTTCCCAAATCCTGACGCCCAACACCCTACTGGACGTCAATGTGGGTTATGGATACAGCGAGGGCTATCTTTCGGATCCCTATCGCCGGATCAGCCAGATCAAATCCTTTGTCATTGATACTCCCTTCGGACCTTTTCCGGTGACCGAGACTTTTGATTTTCCGGAGAACCGGCCGGACGAGCTTCATCGCTTTGTGGCCAAGGCTTCGATCCGCCATTATTTCGCCTCCTGTCGGGCGGCACTTAAAGGGTCGTATCGATTCTTTTCGAATAGCGACAGTCTAGAGGGGCATACTTTTGAGCTGAAATGGATCCAGCAAGTCACTCCGGACCTCAGTGTGGCGCCTTACTTGCGTTATTATCATCAATCGGGAGCAGACATTTATTACCCTTCTCTCACTGGAACCGGGATCGATGGCTCGGATATGAATGACGGTTCGCCACCTCATTATTCCTCGGATTATCGTTTATCCTCATTGGAAGCCTGGACGTATGGAGTGCGGTTCGCATGGGATGTCAGCCGTGATGTGACCCTGGATTTGCAGTATGAGCGCTATGAGATGGATGGCAGGGACTCGGGAACTCCCGACGAGTTTTTTCCCAGCGCCAATGTCCTTTCGGTAGGCGGGCAGTGGAGGTTTTGAGTCATGGCGGGAGACGATCTGACCTCGGGATTGTTCCGCCTGCGATTCAAGGCTCTGGGAACCCAGTGCGAAGTTCAGTTCCGGACGGATGCGGTGGAAGCGGCCAAGGAATTCCGGGCCGCCGCTCTTGGTTGGATCAAGGTCTTTGAGGACACCTGGTCTCGCTTCAAGCCGGAGAGTCTGTTGTCAGAGATCAATGCGAAGGCGGGTAAGGAGGCGATTGAGTTGTCTGAGGAGCAGGAAGCCATACTTTGGCTGTGTGACCGGACTTTTCGGGGGACCGGCGGGTTGGTTGATCCGACGTCGCTTCCCTTGACCTTGTTGTGGGACGAAGGGGCGAGGAGAAACCGGATTCCTACGGATGGAGAGGTGGCGGCAGCCTTGGAGAAGGTGTCATGGCCTACCGTCGAGTGGGGCAAGGGGAGCGTGTTTCTGCCCCGGAAGGGGATGGCTCTGGAGATTGGGGGCTTCGGAAAGGAACATGCCGTGGATGTGTTGATGACTCTGGCTGCGAGGCATGACATCTCCGATGTTCTTGTCGATCTGGGACGTGATCTGGCGGCCCGGGGAGAACCTCCCCATGGTTCGCTGTGGGTGGTTGGAGTGGAGGATGCCCGGGAAGAGGATGCTCCGGCGATTCGATTGGCTTTTTCAGGCAAGGCATTGGCGACTTCGGGGAACGGAAGGCGCTTCCGTGAAATCGGAGGCGAAAGGTTTGGTCACATCATTGATCCGAGGGACGGCCGCCCTGTGGAAAACGATCTTCTTACTGCGACCTGTTTGGCGGATGACTGTCTGACCGCGGGTTGGTATGCGACCTCGGCTTGTATTTTGGGCCCTGACGCCGGGTTGGAGCAGATTGAAAGGCATCTGGGGCTCGATGGAATTTTGCAAACGGTCGCAGATATGCGATACTCGCAGACCATTCACCGATATGTTCTTAAGAATTAGTCTTCTTTTCCCGCTCGTCGCCGGACTTTCTTCCTGCACGGTGGTGTCCACGCCGGACCAGCGGGTGAACCTTACCCACAAAGTGATGCAGCCCGACCGTGATCCTTTGGGCGAGGCGATGGCTGACCACATGTATTTTTCGAGGGAAGCCTCCAACGGAGGAAATGGAGTCGGTGGCGGTGGCTGCGGATGTAATTAGTTGATCTGATGAAGTTACGAGTTTTCTACGAACGTGGAGTGAATGTCATCGCCAGTGGGTTGGCGATGACTGCCCAGAGGCTCCCTTTTCTGAAGGCCCTCAGTCCGCTCCTGAGCCCGGGTGCCGGAGTTCCGATGGCGGCTCCCTTGACGGTAAGTTTTGTGGGAACACAGGCGTTGACGGGGCAGTCGATCACCATTGTTCCAGTGAACGATTCTCCCAATCCAGCCGCCACTGCTGCGGACGATCCCTTCCAGTGGGCCTTCAAGACGAGCGACTACAACCCGAGGTCGGTGAAAGTGGAAATCGAGACCGCTGATGGTTTTGTGGAAGGCCTTCCATCGGGGTTGCAACTGGAGACCCGGTTCCTGGTCTGGTTTCTGGAAGGTTTTCCGGACACACCCGGGGTCTACAACCTCAGGTTGACGGCTTATCGTGGAGCAAATTTCACCTCGAATGCGTCGCTGCCCTATTCGTTGACCCTGAATGTTGCCGGAGAATCGTCCCCCTTTGATGACTTTGTGGCGACCTTCTGGAAAGGTGAGGAGTTGGATGATGAGAAGATCGTTGGTCCGAATTCCGATCCCGATGGCGACGGAATGGACAACGCTCTCGAATTCGTCCTCGATCTTGATCCGACCCGCAAGGACATCATGCCGGGAACCTTTGGGTCCGATCCCGAGAACGGTGATTTGTTGAGATATGAGATCCCGTTGAACGTCCTCGCCATTGATTCCGAGGTGACCTTTGAGGAGAGCAAGACCGGAAATCCTTCCGATTGGGCAGAAGTCCCGGGGGAGTTTGTCACCCGGACTGACGACAAGATCGTTCTTTCGGTTCCCATGACCGAAACCCAGCGTCTTTACCGATTGAAGGTCTCGCTTTAGTCCGACGCCTCGGGAACGAGGAAGTCGAGTTTCCAGTCTTCGACGGGGGGGCGTTCCCCGCGATTGAGTCGTTGCAGCCACTCCTGATCGTTGACCCGTGTATTGCGGTCTTCGAGGAATTCGTAGTGGCTCATGACCGGACCGGCGTAAGTGCAAGTCGAGCCGTTGGCATGTTTCACGGCGACCAGCATGTATTGTGCCCGCCCGGTTCCCTGATGGAGAATGGCACCCGGATCACCGGTGCAGAGGGTGTCTTGCGAATCGGTATGAACGTCGGCCACGACAGGGTTCCATTCGACCGAAGGGTGCGCACTGCCGTCCTGCTTTTTGGCGCCAAGGAAATAGAGACGAGGAAACCATCCACTGTAATCTCGAATGCCTCCGTAGGGTCCCAGTGCCCGGTCTTCGACCGTGGCCTTGATGAAGGTTTTCATGTCATCGGTGTGAGGCAATCCAGCGAGTTGTCTTTCGGCAATCGACTTGAGATAGAGGCAGCGGTTCGAGAAGTTTTCAAGATAATCACACATTGCGGAGTATCGAATTCCCCGATCGACCTCCAGGCTCAGAAAATCGTCGACCGGGAGTCCCGATTCGATGGTCCATTCGCGAAATGACTCATTCGGGGGACCTCCTGGACTCCAGTAGTCGAGAATCTCAATTCCAAATGCTCCGTCGATCGGTAAGGTGCCCAGCAATTCTTTGTATTGCAGGGCCATCTCTGAGAGCCGTTGCCAGACTTCGGGATAGGGATCAACATAGCCATCTGGAAAATCGCAAATCATTGGTGGAGTGAAACTTTGCTCGGCGTAGAGCAAGGTGTCATGTCGAAGCTGTGTCCAGGACATCAACTGCGTATTGAGAATTCTCTTTTTCCAGGTGTCGGTGCGGAAGGTGTCGGGTGCGCTGGAAGGGACTCCGTCCGAGAGAGCCCTGAGACTGTGAAGCCAATGACCGCAGAGATGTTCGGTCCAGAATGCTTCCTGCTGGGCATCGAAGACCTGACGAACGGATTCGAGATTCCCGTGGTAGGGGTATCCGTCGCGAAAGGGAACACCATCCAGATTGGTCATTCTCTCGGCAAGAATGGGGCGAGCTGTCTTGTTGCCAAGAACGGCATAGGCCACATCAAGTCCCGAAGGAACACGACGATGAATGGTTTGACCTTCGTCGACCACCTCGGGGAAGACAACCTTGTTGAAGGCCCAGGCATCGGGCGTCGACCGTTGGCTGAAGAGGGAAAGCGCGCGCGGGAGTTCGTGACGGATGAGATTGCAGTTGTTGGCGAGATCCACGAGTGGCTCAAATCTTCCTCCGTCGACCTCCTGAATGCCATAGGTTGAATTGAGAAGAGCCTGGCGGATGGTGTTCAGATCGCTATCCGAGGCAAGCGATGACACCCGGTCCAGCGAGAGGTCTTCGAGAAGAGCGAGGAATTCAACGATGGTCATGGCATTGGGTTGGCCGACCAATGACTGCATGAAGGTTTCGATCTCTGTCCATTCATCGAGAAAGTTGCGGTCTCTGACTTGCAGGGCGAGAAGAATGGCCGCGCGAAGCTCCCGGTTTCGTTGAGCCAGGAGCAATGTCTCATTGGAAGATGAAGCCACATGAAATTGAGCTCTGCTCAGCCAGAGGATGGTCCGGAAATAGGCTGACAAGGCCTGTGAGTTTGCGTAGTGACCGCGGGGTTCGAAAAGCGTCATGTCTTCGTGCCGAGCTTTGTCTCCGTAGAGATCTTTTTTATCCACCTCCGAGTGAGAGAGGCATTCCCGGTACCAATGAGCCGGCGAGGTCAAGTCATCGCTGGAAGCCCCTGTGTCGTAGCCAAGGACGAGGAGTTCTGCGGTGCCGAGATACAATTTCAAATCACGGATGCCTGACGGATGTTTTCGGTGCCGGGTGAATCGGCTTCCGCCCAAGCTTCCCGGATGTCGGAAAGGTCCGTGAGCATGGGAAGGGTGCTTTCTTGATCGATGTAAGTGTCGCCATTTCGAATGCTCTTCCGGTTTCCAATGAGCATCTCCCTAAGGGCAGGGTAGAGAATGAGTTCCTCGATGTCCTCAAGCATTGTCTGGAAGGTTTGATGCCAGGCATCGAGGACGGAATCGGTTGTGATGAGCACGGGCATGTCATCGGCCCAGATGCCGTAGTAATAGTCGACCAAGGTCGTGGCTTCCAATGGAGGTCGCCCTATTTCATGGGGATCAGGGTGAGGAGAGATCAGGCGGTTGGTTTGGGAAACCACGAATCCATTTTTTCGAAAAAGGGCGAGTTCTTCCGGGCTCAGGCGGAAATCTGTCACCCGTCGTTCGGGATCATCGACCGCCAGATCAGCATTGTGATCTGCCGGGGAGGTGTTGAATCCGGCAAAGAAGGTAGCGGTGGTCGGGTCCTAGGGGAGTTCCGAAAGGCAAGCCGGGTCATTGGGCGGCGTGGCGAAGTCCTCAAAGGCCAGTGAGCTGTTTTGTTCGAGGGCGTGGCGGAATTGCTGGTTGTATTCCGCCGGTTGTTCCGAAGAAGACGCCCGGTGGGCGTAGAAGAGAAATTGCTCGAGGCGGTAGTATCGGGCCCCTCCGGTTCTCTCCATTGAGAGCGTCGAAATTCCGTCCCCACTGGAGTCGTCGAGAGTGACCGAATGATCTTCGACCCAGTTTTCGAGGTCGGTGGAGCTGAGAATTCGCGACTGGAGAAATGAAGGAACCCCGGATGAGGGCGGGAAGGAACGTTGCCAGGAAAGTTCGTTGACGGAGCCCTTGAGCTTCAGATCCAACTCCTGGGCGTGGGCCAGTGGAAGTGAGAGGAAAAGGACGAGGTGGCTCGTTTTCATCGAGCCACGATGACCTATCAATTTTTCTTATTCAAGAAGAATAAGATATCAAAAGAGTTGCTACTTTTTCAACGCGCTTTCGATGAGTTTGACGAAATCGTCCTTCGATTTTGTCACCTCGGCTTCGGGGCCGGTCATTTTGAGGAAGACATCACCGGAAGGATGAGGGATGACCGCGCCGAGGAGGGTTTGTCCCTTGGTGGCGACCTTCTCGCCGAAAGGAGGGCCGACCATGTAGGTGCCGGTGATGGTGACGATGGCCACTTTTTGTTCGCCGTAGGTTTTGTCCTCGCGGGTCATCTTGGCTTCTCCCTGGAACTGGCCCTTCCAGCGTTTGAGGTTGGCATCGATGCCTCCACCCTGACCTTGGCCAAAGTGATAGAACTTGAGGAGGGGGCCTTCCTTGCCATGGGTGACCGCGGCTTTGACCATGGGGCTGGTGGGGGCCTTGACCCAGGAGTCACCTCCTTTGAAGGTGAAGTTGCCGACTTTCATCCCGGCGTCGTCTGCGAAAAGTGAACCGGCCAGAAGGAGACAGAGGAAGGGAATGATCTTCATGGCTCTCTACTACAACCGATGACCGGGTTTCGCCACGAAATTCCCATCTTTGAGGCGATTAGCTTCGCCCTGAAGTGGTGAACTTAAGAGGTTGCTCCTCCTACTTGGCCGCCTTTTCGACCCGGCTGATCCAATTCTTGATGGTTGGGGTGGCTTCGTTGGCGACAGTGAGGATGCCGATCTGATCGTTGAGATCGAGAGAGATGCGGGCATACCAGAGAGTGTTGCTGCCATCGTGTCCGAGCCCGATGATGGTGCCATCCTCATTCCAGGTGCCCTAGCCGAGGGCATAGGAACCACTGACCGGAGTGTGGAGCTTGAGGTAGCTTTCCTTGGTCAGGATTTTGCCTTTGCCATTCCGTCCATTCATCTGATCGCGGGCGAAGACCACCCAGTCGGCGAGGCTGAGGTGGATTCCTCCGGCCGGTCCGTAGAGGGGAGGGTTGTCGCCGGCGACGCCCGTGGGTGCCGGTCGCCCCTTGTAGTGGCCGTGAATGACATTCTCTCCGACAGGAGCGCCGAAGCCGAAGGGCTTGATCCCGAGCGGGGTGAAGACTTCGGTTTCGATGGCCTTCTCCCTTGTGCTGTTGGTCAGTTTTTCGACGGCAGCAGCGGCCACGATGTAGCCCCAGTTGGAGTATTTGAATCCGGTTCCGGGTTTTTCCTTAAAACCGATTTTGGTGACTTCGAGGCGCGACTTGAGCCGATCGGGCCCGGCCGGGTTGGGTGGGAGACCGGCGGTGTGCGAGAGGAGCTGCAAGAGCGTGATTTTCCTGGCTTCCGGATGAAATTCCTTCGAGGCCTCCGGGAAAATTTCGCTCATGGGAGTGTCCCAGTTGACGATCTTCTTTTCCACCAGACGCGCCACCAGGGTTGCGGTCATCGCTTTGCCGTTGGAGCCAATGTGCCACTGGGCATCAGCGGGAAGGTCGATCTTCTTGTCGGAGCGGGTTGTGCCGACAGCTGCCTGGTTGAGGATCTTTTCTCGGTCGAAGGTTACGCAGGCCATGGCCGGAATCTTTCCTTCGGTGAGCGCCTTGGTCATTTCCTCTTTGGCTTTCCAAGATGTTTGGGCGTGGAGGGGAAGAATCAGGGCGGCGATAACGGCAAATTTCATAAGCGGAAAAGATAACTGAAAATGACCCAGGAGAGGATGTTAAATTTCGATCGTTTCTTTGGGGAGTTTGGCCGATCGCCATCGATCGAGCTGGCGGAGGGCTTCGGGGTGGATGTGTTTGAGGCGAGCCGTCTTTTGCTTGAGTCCGACCGGAATGAAGCTCCGGACCCAGCGCCTGATGGTCAGACCGGAAATCAGGACCGGAGCGAGCATCCAGAGGAAGGAGAGATCGTAGAGGTCATGAAGGATCAGCATTCCGACAATACTGATCAAAGTGACGCCAAGATGAATGTTGATGGCCTTCTGACGGCGGCTCTGGAACTCCTTGCTGAGGCAGTAGTCGATGCTGACTTTCTGCCGAAAGATCATGAAGAGAAAGTAAGTCAGGAGAACGACCAAAATCACGGGAGAGGATCGGGTGGTTGCAAAGCGGGGAAGGACAAAGCAAAGAAAGATAAAGAAGAAAAGGGTCCAGGTGGGCCGGTGTTGGATGGCTTGCTTCTCCCGGACCAAAACGCCTTCGACTGTCCCGGTGCCGAGGCAGACATCGGGCAGGACGGCTCCATGCCGGACGTGAAGAAGCTCGTCTTCGATCCAGTAGCTTTCCGGGTCGGCATCGACGCGGCCGAAATCGGTTTCGGACCGGGGAGGAGCGTAGGGGTTTTGGTCTGCAGTCATGAAGAGCCACGAATGAACAACTCGATATTACCTCTTCCCGGTGAGTTCCTCGATGACGGATTTGAGGTCACTTCTCCCGGCGAGATTGGTCCACTCGTTGGGATCGTTTTTGAGATCGTAAAGTTCTTCGGACCCGTCGGTGTAGCGGATGTAGCGCCAGCGTTCGGAGCGGATGGAGTGATTGCCTTGGTCGAAGACTGTGAGGACCTTGCGATTGGTTTTCCGGGCAGGTTTTTTGAGGAGGGGGACGAGAGAGGTCCCGTCGAGTGATCCCGGGTTTTTCAGCTGACAGAGTTCGACGAGGGTGGGGTAAAGGTCGATGAGGCTGACGGGTTGGTGACAGCGGGAACCTCCTTTGGCGAAGTCGGCCGCGGAGTTCCGGGGAGGAACGATGATGAGGGGGACTTTGGTCGATCGTTCCCATCCGGTCCACTTGCCCCAGTGATCTTTTTCGCCGAGGTGCCATCCGTGATCGGACCAGAGAACGATCAGGGTGTCTTCGGCTTGGTCGGATTGGTCGAGAGCCTTGAGGAGGCGGCCGATCTCGTGATCCACGTAAGTAGTGCAGGCGAGATAGGCTTCGACAGCCTTGGTCCATTGATTGTGTTTCAAGACCGAAGAGTGGAGGCCGGCGGTCACTGCCTCGCGGGCCCACTTCTGAGCTAGCGGGCCAAGGTCATCGAGGTCGTCTTTCTGAAACGGAGGAAGTTTGCCCGGCTCATTGTTGAAACGTTCGAAGAATCGGGCTGGAGCCCAGAGGGGAATGTGGGGACGGTAGTAGCCGACGCCCAGAAAGGCGGGCTGGTCGGAGTCTTCCTCGATCCGATCGATGGCCCAATCCGTGATCTTGGTATCGCCGTAGTCCGAGTCGGGTAAGCCGAAGGTTCCCCAATCGAAGGACTCTCCGCTTTTCTTGTTAGGGTTGCGGTCGGAGGGCATGCGGTTTAGGGGGATCTGGAAGGTCTGTTCCCGATGACGGATGGTTTTGACCGGATTGTTGGTGCCTTTCGAGGGGAGTTCCTTGTCGGTATATTCCACATCCTTCCTGGTGAATGGAGACCATCGTTGTTCCACCGTGTGGTAGGTGTCGAAGTTCTTGTCGCTTTTTCCGTGGAGTAGTTTTCCGGTGCCGAGGGTCTGGTAACCCGCTTGTGAAAATGTGGTGGGAAGATGAACGGCGTCAGGTTTGTTTTTGTAAATCGACCCGCTGTCATTATTCCAGACTCCGGTCTTGTCGGGCATCTGGCCGGTGAAGATGGCGGCCCGCGACGGATTGCAGGCCGGGGAGGCGCAGTGGGCGTTGGTGAAGAGAATGCCTCGCGCGGCAAGGGCATCAATATTGGGAGTGAGAGCCTGGGGATGGCCGTTGAGACATCCGATCCAGTCGTTGAGGTCATCGATGGAAATGAAGAGAACGTTTGGTTTGTTCGCTCCGAATCCTGGAAGCCCCGCGAGGAAGAAGACAAGGACAGCGAGGCCTTTCATTTCTTTTCGTCGGCGTTCTCCAGTTCCTCCAGCTTTTGGCGGACGAGGGCGGATTGCTCCGGGGAAAGGATTTCCCAGCAGGCGAGGCCGTTGCCGACGAGGTCCCATTCGTCGAATTCCCAGACGACCTTCTTGTCCTTCGTAATTTCAAAAATCTGGGGATTGTTTTCGCCGGCGTGGCAGTTGCCGATGACGAGGTTTCCATTGGGAAGTTCCTGAAGGTCGGTGGTCCAGCCGATGTCGATTTCGGTGCCCGGGACCTTCTTGGTGATTTCCCAAACGACCTTCTTGTCGGGATTGACCTCGATGATGCTGTTGCCGCTGCCGGTGGCGATGAGCGTGTTGCCATTGCGCAGGCGGATGGCGCCGTAGACGCGGGTATTCGTGGGATATTCCCAGACGATCTTTCCGTCAGGATCATATTCGGTGACTACACCCGGGTTCTCAGCGCAGGCGAGGTAGTTTCCATTCTTGAGAATATTCACGAGGCGGGTGCTTTTTCGTCCGCCTTCTCCGAGAGAGATGACCTTGTTGATATTGCCTCCGCGATCGACGTGGATGATTCGGCCGATCGCGCTCTCCACAATCATGGTGTCGCCGCCGGGAAGTCGCTCGAAAGCATGGACGTCGACCTTCTTCCCCTCGTTTCCATTGGCGGTGCGGGATTCGTAATTCCAGACGATCTTCTTCTCGAGAGTGATCTCGCTGGTGTTGGTCCAAGTGTCATGGAAGAGGATATTACCGTCCTTGAGGAGCTGGATGTCGTGGTGGCCGGTATGTCCTTTCTTGGGGCCTTTGGTGTTGTATTTCCAGAGGACCTTTCCGTCGTTGTCGCAGATGGCGAGGACGTTCTTGCCGTACGAGGCTCCCACGAGAATGAGTCGATCTTCTTTAGCGGTCAGAATGAGCGGGACAAGGAGGAGAGTGGTCAGGATGGCTTTCATGACGATGAGTTGTTAGAAGTGATGGGCGAAGTGAAATGAAACTACGAGAGGTCGGAGTTTCGAATTGCAGAATGACGAAATTACCCGAAGTTGCAGCACTTTTTAAAGCGGGATTTGGAAACTCAGATGACATCGAAGAGCCAGGGGGTAACCCGTGAGCTTTCGGAGGGGAGGCCGGTGAGAGCCTGTCGCATGATTTTCTATGTGGTAGCGGCCTTGATTCTGGGAGCGATGGGGAGTGGATTCTTCGATGACAAAGGCGCGCCCTACTCGCAGATTGAAACATACGGGGTGTATTTCTTTCTGGGGATTCTCGGAGCGGTGATCGCCAATTCCACCGGGGCTGGTGGGGGAATCGTGTTCCTTCCGTTCTTCACGAGTCTTGGTTTTTCCCTCAACCAGTCCTTGGCGACCAGTTTTGGCATCCAGTGTTTCGGGATGACGGCGGGGGCCCTGACCTGGTTGATCTACAAGAAGGAGGACGCTCCCCAGGATGCGGTCACCGGTGACTTTCGCAGGGCCTTTCTGGTGGCCGCGACCGGTTCATTGCTGGGATTGCGGGGGGCCCAGGAATGGATGCCGGTTCCGGCGGTGGACGTTAAGGTTCTCTTCTCGGTGTTCTCGATTGCGGTGGGTCTGCTGATTTTGCAGCGGACCCTTTCATCCTGTCCCCGGATGGAGAGAAGAACCGAGCCTCTGGGAGGGACCGAGTTGCTCGGGCTGGGAGTGGTGGGATTGATCGGGGGAGCCATCACGGCCTGGTTGTCGGTGGGAGTGGGCGAGCTGGTGGCGGTTTACCTGATTGGACTTCGCTTCCGGGTGAATCATGCCGTGGCTTTGGCGGTGTGTGTCTCTTCGGTCACCGTGATCACCGGTCTGCCGCATTATCTGGGATCAGGGAGTATTGTCGTCGGGGTAGTGTCCTTCGCGGCAGTGGGGGCTTTGATCGGAGGAACGCTGGCCAAGCGGCTGGCCGTGGCTCTGGGGACCAAACGCTTGAAGGTGGGGATGGCCCTCTGGATCATTGTGAGTTCCATCATCTATTTGATGGTCTAGATGAATCACCTTTTCAATGTTGCTTGAAGTCGGACCCAGAGATAGAATGCGAGCCTGCCTTCATGAACAATCCATTGTTTTCGCCGCTGTTTTTGCTGGCTGTCTTGTTGACGGCCTGCGCTCCTGTTTCGACCTTGGAACCTCATCCATATGGCTGGTCGCCGCCATCTTTATCGGCCGCACGACAGGACGGTAAGATGGTCAACATCAAGTCAGCCACCTCGGGCCCTTGGGTGGCGGTCTTCTTTTATCCGGAAACGGATACGCCGGGGTGAATCAAGCAAGTTGAGTCGCTGCGGTCTGCATATGCGACGTTGATTGAACAAGACATCCAGGTGATCGGCATCTCCATGGATACGGTGGCCGACCAGCGGGCCTTCGCCAACAAATACCAGCTCCCGTTCCCTTTGCTGGCGGATACCACCGGGCAGATTTGCGATGCCTTCCGCGTCGAGCATCCTGAACGGAAACCTCTCCGCGAGACCTTCCTTTTCAAGAATGGCAAGCTCGTCCACCTCGACCGCAAGGTGAAACCCAAGAAGCAAGCCGAGGATATCCTCCGCCGGGTTCAGGAACTTCAGTAGCTTCGTTCTTTCTTCTCGAAAGATCAGCCGGCCAGGCCTAGTAAGGACCTGACCATGAAAGGTTTCCTGTTTTCCTTCCTGATTCTGGTTTCGGCAATCGCCCGGGCCGAGCCTCCGAATATCGTCCTGATCATTTCCGATGACCAATCATGGAACGACTACTCTTTCATGGGGCATGAGATCATCGAGACTCCCCGCTTGGACCAATTTGCCAAAGAGTCGCTGACCTACACCCGCGGGTATGTCACTTCGCCGCTCTGCCGACCTTCGCTGGCCTCGATCTTCACGGGACTGGACACGCCGGTTCATGGCATCACGGGAAACGACATTAGTCTGGACCCCGAGGACCGGAAGTCCGGAAAAGTGCGTGCGATGCGTTCCCGGGTATCTCCCAAATATGCTCCTCGTCATGAGCATCTCTACAGTGAGTTTCGCAAGCACGCCAACCTGGCCCGTTTGTTGAAGGACTCGGGGTATCTCACCTTGCAGACTGGAAAATTTTGGGAAGGCGATCCCAAGTTGATGGGATTCACCCACGCCATGACCCATGGTGATCCACGGAAGGGTGGTCGTCATGGCGACGAGGGCTTGAAAATCTCCCGCGAAGGCATTGCGCCGATCAAAAGCCTGATGGACGAGTCCAAGAAGGGCGGGAAGCCTTTCTTCATCTGGCACGCTCCCTTTCTTCCCCACACGCCACACAATCCTCCTAAGGAGCTATACGATAAGTATCTCAAATTGGAGTCCAACAAATTCATTGCCCGCTACTATGCCATGGTCGAGTGGTTTGATCAGACCTGTGGTGAGCTGTTCGATGAGGTTGAGTCCCGGGGGCTGACCGGGAATACCGTGTTTCTCTATGTTACCGACAATGGCTGGATCCAGTCGCCTGACTCAGGCCGTTACGCGCCGTTGTCGAAGCAAGATCCTCACGACGGTGGTATCCGCACTCCCATCATGGTGAAGTGGAAGGGGAAGATCGAACCGAAGATGGACAAGAAGACCCTCGTGTCTGCCATTGATCTGGCTCCCACCATCTTGAAGATGTGCGAGGTGAAGGTTCCGGCCGCCATGAAGGGAATCGATCTGAGAGATGGTGAGGCTCTGAACAAGCGGGATATGATTTTCGGATTCGATGGCGCCCATGACATCGCCGATTGGAAGAAGACGACCACCAATCTGGAAACGCGTTATGTCGTAAAGGGAGATTGGAAGTTGCTCGACAATGTCGGGAAGCCCAATGAACTCTACAATGTTTCCATTGATCCCTGGGAGAAAAAGAATCTCCTCAAGGAAAAGCCGGAAAAGGTGAAGGAATTGTCTGCAGATCTTGATGCCTGGTGGAAGGCGGAGTGACCACCTAGGTGAAGTTCCACTTCCGGGGTTCCCTTCTTTTCTTGGTTTAGGAAGATATTCTGCTAGGCCGTGTGGACAAATTAAAAAAGCCAAAATGAATCGCCTCCAAGCCTTGAAAAATCAGGGGATTCTGGCATGCTGCCGCGGTGAAAGTAAGTTATGCGGCAGCAATGCCAGACGCACTGTTTGAGTGCCAAAAAAAATTAACTTAACTCCCGGCGGAAGTCAGCAACTGACATTTTTGGGAGAGGAAGAACACCATCTGATCTCAGAAAAACACTGAATGGAATTTGGTGGATCATGGTCACCGGGAGCCAGTGGAATCAACTCCCTGAGA
>JBMHCW010000083.1:0-11624 GCA_049889715.1 Akkermansiaceae bacterium
GTGTGGTCGTCGAGATTGAGGTGCTGGACGGTATCCTTGAGTCCGCCGGTGGCGTGCGCGATGGGCAGGGCGCCGTATCGGGCTCCAATCATTTGGGGGAGTCCGCATGGTTCGAAGGACGAGGGCATGAGGACAAAGTCCGACCCTCCGTAGCCGAGGTGGGAGAGGGATTCGGAGAAGGGATTGACAGCCACGCGGTCTTCCAGTCCGTGGAATTTTACGATTCCCTGGAAGTGTTGCCGGTAGGGACCGTCGGCGATCATCACGATCTGAAGTCCGAGGTGGGAGTAGTCGTGGGTCAGTTGATAAAAGATGTCGGCGAGGAGCTGGCAGCCTTTTTGGACGGGATCGAGTCGGGAGGGCCAGAAGAGGATGGGCGCGGCGGGGTCCTCCTTGAGGAGGAGCATTTTCTGGAGCTCGGCCTTGAGTCTGGGTTTGGCGTTGTGGTGGCGGCGGGGGCCGTAGTCGATGGGTAGGTATTGATCGACCTGAGGGTTGAAGGAGCGGTCGGGGGCGTTGACGATCCCGGAGGCCGCACCGAAGGAGTGCTTTCCGTAAAGGAGGTGGCTGATGTGGCCGGGGATGTTCTGGTGATGTCCGGTGATGATTTCCTGCAGGAAGGTCGGGCTGACCACGTTGACGTGATCGGCGCATTTGATCCCGGTGGCGAGAAGGTCGATGGGGTTGTCCCAATAGGATTGATCGTAGGATTGAGGGAAGTTGTCGAAATAGAGTTCGTCCCAGAAGTCGCCGCCGGGAATGCCGGAATTTTCGAGTTGGGCGAGGGTGGCCTTTTGGGTGTGGATATTGTGAATGGTGAAGAGGGTGGGGATGCCGAGCTTGCGGGCTTCGGCGGGGATAAGGCCGGTCATCCAGTCGTTGCAGTGGATGATGTCGGGTTCAACACGGGGGATGATGTGGTTGATGAGGTCGCGCTGGAAGGCGAGGGCCGACATCAGGAGATCGTCCTTGCTGGCCTTGTAGACGCCGTTGCGTCTATAGAATTTGCAGTCTTCGGCGAGATGGATTCGTTTCCCGACCGAGATCCGGGATCGTTTGCCCGGGTGTTTGCCGTCTCCGGTGAAGAGTTTGCGATAGTGGGGGACGGCGAGATGAATGTCCTGATGGGCGGAGGTCAAGCCGTGAACGAGGAGGGCGGAAACGTCGGCGAGGCCGCCAGCCTTGGCTCGCAGGCGTTCGGCATCGATGGAGAGTTTCTTGGAAACGTAGGAGATCTCGGGGGTGACAAAGAGAATCCGGGGTCCTTTCCGCTTCTTGGTCGATGGCGTGGATGGGGAGGAAGCAGGGGTCGGAGAATCGGACGAAGACATATCGCTGAGACGGGCTTAGGAGCCTGAAGAAAAGGAGGGAGCTTGCCAATCAGTTTCCAAGCAGACTTTGGCAATTCCCCGGACGTTCTCCAAGTGCAGGAGATGTGCCAAGTTTCAGTCGTTTTTGTCTAGAATCCCGAAGATCTAACAGCTCTCGGTGGGCTCATCCGGAGCCAGCCAACAAAAAAGAGCCCGGAATCGGGCTCTTTGGGAGATAGGAAGAATGGGATGGAGGCCGCCCTAGTGGCGCTTCCGGCGGAACAACATCGGCAGGGCCAGCAGACCGAGGAGGCTGGTGCTTGGTTCCGGGATGAGCTGAGGGCCCTCGCTGTTGAGATCAACCAAGGAAATGTTGGCGTCGTTGTAGATCTTCACATTGGCCATTTCCATGTTGTAGAGGTTATCGGAGTTACGATTGACCCCGAGTCGGAACCACTGGAGACCACCGGGGTTGACCGCCGTGCTTCCAATGAGTTGGAGAGCGGTTCCTTCGCTTCCGAACCAAAGCTCGCCCCCACCGGCGGCGGTCTTGCGGGCAACAACCTGGTGCCAGACCCCGGTTTCGATCTGCGGTTCGCCCGGGCCGGCATTTGAAAGTTCTCCGAAACCGGTTTGAGCGGAAATTAGCCGAAGAACCCCGTTGTTGACATCGAGTTGCCACGAAAAGTTATTCGCTGCATTGACGACGTTATTGCTGAAGAGTCCCTGGAAGCCACCTTGATTGATGGTGTCGGTGCGGAACCACATGGACACCGTGAATTGGGGGGAGCCTGCTCCGGCCCGATCAACTTGAAGATAATCGGCTTCCGCGGTGCCTTCACCGGGGAAAAGAGCTGCGCCTTCCGCAGTGACCGTGATGGTAGACGGACCATTGGTGACCAGGGTCAGGGTTTCAGCGGCACCGAGTTCGTTGTCGGTCAGGATTCCGTCGGTGAAATCGTAGTGAGCCAACAAGACGGCCTGGGTAGGCGCGACCATCGCGAGGAGGGTGCTCAGCGTGACCTTTCGAATCATGAACGTCGCGTAGTCCATCGATCGCCAAAGTCAATTCGGAATCCCGGGGAGGAGCCGGTTTTCAGAAGCTGTCTTGCAGATTTGTCTGCTTGAGGGCGTCTAGAGGTCGTTCTCCCGGGTTTCTCCGGTGACCGAGCTCTGCCAGTAGTGGCCGGTTTCGACGTGGAGGCAGGTGAGCCATCCTCCGCGGCCAACGTCGGTATCGATACAGATGGCGTGGCCAAGATTGAGCGGGACGTGGGCCTTCTGGGCGGTATGGCCGCAGATCATGATCTTGCCGGACTGGTGGGGTTCGGGGGTGCCGAACTTTTTGTGAATCAGGGTGAAGGGGAGTTGTTGGTCGACCGGAGCGTTTGGCTCGAGGTTGGCATGCACGAAGATGTGGCTGTCGGTCTCGTAGTAGGGGCGATTGCGCAGGAGGAAGTCCCAGTGGGAATCGGGAACGTCATCGAAGCCGCCCGGTCCGTAGGATTCGAGAGTCGGGCCGCCGCCCCAGGCTTCCAACCAGTGGGCGAGATCGGTCTTGTCAATGTGGGAGAGGAAGAACTTCTCCTCGTGGTTCCCGGAAAGGCAGGTGACCCGGAATTGCTGTTCGAGGCCGATGATGAAATCGATCACGCCCTTGGAATCGGGCCCACGGTCAACGTAGTCGCCGACAAAAATGAGGTGGTCTTCGGGCTGCGGCTTGATGGTCTCGATGAGGAGCTCGAGCGCGTTCAAGCATCCGTGGATGTCGCTGATGACAAGTGTTCTCATGTCTAAGGGAAGGGAAAGGGTTTCCGGGGAGTGAGGCAACGGAAAAGAGGTGGCTTGTTGGAAATCCGCTGATATAGGATCATTCGTACTGTTAACAAATTTTTCGACCTAAATATGAAAACTTTGCCAAGATCGATTGCGCTCGTGCTTATTGGAATTCTCGTTGTTCCTTGCAGCGCTCGACTGCGCAAGCAATGGAGTCCAGAAGAGCTTCTCACTCTGAGTGGGCCATAAACTGGAAGAGTGGCAAGGTCATCGACTTCGGCGAGTCGATAAGGGCAGGGGTAGAGACCGAAGATGCCGGTGCCTTGAGTGATTTCGATCAAGAGCGAGGTCGCAAGTCCGATCACGAAGGCGGTACGGATTCCCTTTTGAAAGCGGTAGGCGATGATGAATCCGAGAGGGACGGTGAGGACGATATTGAAGAGTTGGACGAGAACAGTGTGGGAGAGGAGAGTGTGGAGGATTCCTTCGGCAGCGATCAGTTCGCGGACATCACCGAGAAAACGGAAGGGGACGAGTTGCCAGTGGCGGAGCGCTTCGTGTCGGGCACAGAAGTCTGGGGTGATGGTGGGAAGCGGGAAGACGGTGAAGGCGATCAGCCCGCAGAGGTAGAGAAAGAAGCCGGTGGTCACGAGGGCGGGCCATCCGGAGAAGCATCCGTGCCGCCGGTAGTTCCCGTAGACCAGTGGAGCGAGGAAGAGGGGATAGGTAATGGCAAAGAGGAAGAAGGCGATTTCCAGCTCGAGTCACCAGATTCTCATGATGGCGAATGCTAAGTCGGATTGGAAAAGGAGGAAGTCTCAATTGAGAATGGCGGAGAGCGGAGATGTTGATCAGGATGGGGCCCATGGTATTGCGAGAGTTGCGCAAAGATGAGTGGGGCGAGCTGGCGGAGTTGATTTTTCATTCCACCAATGAGTGGTACGAGCGGAATTTGAATCGCGGGTGTTTTGGAGGTGATGATGCGTCGATCTGCCGGATTTTCCCCGAGGTGTATGAGGCTCTTGATCCAGGCTGTTGTCTCGTGGCGGAGGTGGATGGGAAGTTGGCAGGGTCCTGCTTTTATCACCCGCGGGAGACCCATGTGTCCCTGGGGATCATGAATGTCAGCCCAAAGGCCGGAGGCAAGGGGGTGGCGGGGAAGTTGTTGGGTGAAATCATCAGGCGGGCAGGAGAGAAACCGGTCAGGTTGGTATCGAGTGTCATGAATCTCGATTCCTACTCGCTCTACACGCGGGCGGGTTTCCGGCCTACCGCGATTTTCCAGGACATGTATTTTCCGGAAGGAAAGTCGCTCCCGCCGGCCGGAATGCAGGTGAGGCCTGCGGTGATGGAGGACGTTCCGGCCCTCGTGGCGCTGGAGGAAGAATTGGCGGGAATCCGACGCGGGCAGGATTTCGAGTATTTCATCGAGAACGCGGCCGGGATCTGGAGCGGGTTTGTGTTTGAGGGGAAAGAGGGAATCGAGGGATTTCTCTTTGCGGTCGATCATCCCGGCAGCCGGATGTTGGGGCCGGGGGTGATGAGGACTCCCCAAGTGGCCTTGGAGCTGATTTCGACTGGATTGGCGGGATTTGGAGAGAATTCTCCGATTTTCCTGATTCCGGCGAAAGAGAAGGAACTAGTGGCGGGACTCTACGCCGCGGGAGCGAGGAATTGCGAAATCCATGTCTCGCAGGTTCTGGGGGCTTCCGAGGAGGTCCGCGGCGTCATCATGCCGACCTTCATGCCCGAAACCGGCTGAACGGGCTTGGCGTCATGGAATGAAACAAACTCATTTGCAAAGAATGTATGTGCCATGTATTCTCCGAGAGCTGTGGCGCCATCAGAACATCGCCCTGGATCTCTCATTGGATTGAACCGGAAATCCGGGGGATTCGCCGTCATCGCCACGCTGACGGTGATGATTCTGTTGGCGATGATTTCAATTGCCTTTCTCACCCTGGCTGCGGTGCAGGTGCAGACCGGGGCCTCGTCCAAGCATCGGGTGATCGCCGAAACGAATGCCCGCTTGGCTCTGATGGTTGCCTTGGCGGAATTGCAGCGTGATATGGGGCCGGATCAACGGGTTTCGGCTTCGGCTGAAATCCTTGAGGATACGGAAGAAGCTTCGGTTGAACAAAAGCATTGGACAGCTGTGTGGAAATCGGCTCCGGACAAGGCTCAGGCGTTCATTCGCCGGGACGAGGAGACCGGTGGATTGCGGGATCTTCGCGAAGACAGTCCGGAAGCCACAAATTATCTGGTGAGCGGGAACCAAGGTGGGTTCCGAGCCAGGAATGGCGATATCTACAAGCCATCTCTCATTTCCTACGAGAACGGGGTTCAGGTCGTCGGGCCCGGCTCGACCGGGATGAATCCGGAGGACTATGTGACGGTCCTCAAGGTGCCGGTGTATGATGACAAGGTCGTCAATGGGAACTATGGATATTGGGTTGGTGATCTCGGAGTGAAGGCCAATCTGGCGACCTTGGATCCTTATGCCCGCGAAGGGGGAACGAAGCAGTTGCTGCCTTTCTTGGGAGCCAACGATGCGGACGCCTCAGCCGTCGAAGTGGCGGGATCGCGACTGACTCTGGATCAAGGCGACAAGAACCAGTTGGTTTCCCGTCGAACTCTCGATTTTTGGGTTGATGGTGATGAGAGTTGGCGGAAAGAGACTTTCCACGATGTCACCGTGATGTCGAAAGGAGTTCAGGCCAATGTGCGTGATGGGGGATTGAAGAAGAACCTCTCGGTCTTTTTGAATCGGGGCCAGGATATCCCGCCGCTCAGGGAATCAGGTCGCGAGCTTCTTCCGGGCCTCTCGGCAGACGACAACCTGGTGGGGCCCCGAAACATCGAAGAAGCGCAGAAGCAGGGGATCGACTGGAATGAGAATCGGTTCGCCCGGACTTCTCCCAAGTTCGGGCTCCTCCGTGATTGGGCCCGGATGTCGGAGTCGGTGGCGATCCAGCCCAATCCCGAACAGGCTCGGTTACCACGGAGCGAGGAGGATTTCAATACTCCGGCGGTTCTCAACAATAGCTCGCAGAATTTGAATCCGGCGGCCCTGACCTCCTTTGATCAGGCCAACCTTGCACCGATCCTCGTGGAGGGGTCGATGTTCAACACCTTCAGCGTCCATCTGAATCCTCCGGGAAGTCGCTTTCGCTACAATATCCGGTCCCACGACTTCCCCCGTGTGGTGTTGTGGAATCCTTATTCTGTTCCCCTGAGCCTTCCGCAGACGGTGGTGGTGTTGCAGGTGAACGGGCGACGCGGTTTCCGGACCGATGCCTGGATCGAGGTCGGAGGACAGGAGCGCTACCTCGGGATGGCAACCTGGTTGAACTTTGGAGGCCGCACCCGGCCGGACGGACCGGTGGTGGGAAGTGACGCTTACGAAGACGCTTATACCGGGAGTTATTACTTTTCGTTGGAGGAAGTCACTTTTGAACCCGGCGAGTGTCTGGTTTTTCTGCCCGACAAGGCGGCCGAGTATGACGGAGAGAATGTTCTCAACAATACCCTGACCGCCACGGCCGAGTATGATTTCAAAAACAACTACTACCACTCGGCTTCGGAGTTTGACGAAGAAAACCCGGACGATATCGGAGGGATGTCCTGGTATCCCAAGCGCTTTTGGTATGCTCCTTCCGATGCCTTTTTTGGGGGCGAAGGCCAGCTGAGCCAGAGTGATGACAGCCAGATGATTCTCAAGGAAGTAGGCAGCGCGTCAACGATCTCGCCACCCGACTTTGACAACCTTCGTCAGGTTGCCGCGGTTTCTTGTTCCCTCCAGTATGGCGCGGGACGGGAGCCGCCCGAAGCATGGTATCACGAGGTCGGCGACCTCAGCACCGGAGTGCCCATTGAGTTCCTGGACCTGGTCAATCCCATCATCACCCTTCCTCCCGATCGCCGGACCCGTCAGGGATATCGCATGAGGTGGTTCCGTGAACATACCTCGCACCTCCTCATTTCGAACAACGGCCTCGATGATCAACCGGAAGCCTGGGAGGAGGCCTTTCTGGCGAACTGGAACTTGCGGGCTTCCTATGCTTCCCGTTCACCCTTCGAGAACCTGATCGGAAATCGGGGCGACGGAAAAGCGAGTGGTCCTTGGTTCTTTGGAATTTACACCAAGGATCTCTACGACGAAGCGGTCGGCTGGTTGGATCAGACGCCGGTCCGCCGATCAGGTAATCGTAATCAAGGCTATCCCTTTGGGACTCCGGTGGAAGGGGCCAGCAAGTATGTCCTCTTCGATGTTCCCCGAGCGGATCTTGGGGTTGTTTCCCTGGCCCAATTCCAGCACGCCCAGCTTTCCAACTATGTCTGGCATCCTTCCTATACGGTGGGAAATTCCCTGGTCGATCCCCGTCTCGGGCTGGAAGGACAGGTGTCGACGGTTCCCACTTTGGATCCCGACGAAGGACAGGGCGGTTTTTCGCCCGACTATATCGGTTGGTCCGACAATCAGGAGCGGGGGCAGAGCCGCGAGGCCTGGGCGGAGCACGGTAGGGCCTACTACCATGATTTACCTGAGCAGGAGAATCTCGTCTACGATCTCTCTTACGAAGTCAACCACACCTTGTGGGACGAGTATTTCCTCAGCTCGGGGACGGAGCGCCAGTTGGAGTTGGCCGATGGCTCGAAAGGATCGAACGCTTTGCCGAATCCCCGCATGGTTCCATTGACCGAAGCGAGGCCGGGCGACCTCAATGACTTTCACCGGGCGGCCGCTTCCCTGCTGACTGATGGTGCTTTCAATATCAACTCGACCAGCGTCAATGCCTGGCGCGCCATCCTTTCCGCCAACCGGAGATCGGATGGGCTCACTCCTTTTCCCCGGGTAATCGGGGGGGATCGTCCCGATTGGCAGAACGAAGGTTCGTTGACCCAGAATACCACCTGGAACGGAACCCGGGTTTTGAATGACGACGAAATCGAACGCTTGGCCGAGGCCATCGTCGAGGAAGTCAAACTGCGCGGTCCGTTTCTCTCGCTTGGTGACTTTGTCAACCGACGCCTCGTGGAAGGTGAAGAAGGGAAGAGGGGAGTGATCGAGGCCGCGATCTATCGGGCGGGCATTAATTCAACCCTCGACTACGACTCCAAATTCCGCTTGCCCCGTCAGCAGTCCTTTCCCGATTACGACCATCCCGACAACATCAAGGATCCGACCCTGCTCGAGCAGTTGCAGAAGCCCGAGAGTAAAGCCTGGGGAGCTCCGATCTATTTGACCCAGGCCGATGTTCTTCAGGCCATCGGGTCTAGCCTTTCGGCACGCTCCGATACCTTTGTCATCCGGGCCTACGGTGACTCGGTGGTGAATGGCAAGGTGGTCGCCAGAGCTTGGTGCGAGGCAGTGGTGCAACGCATGCCGGAGCCGGTTCGCCCGGATCCTTCCGGTCTCAATCCCGAGCAAATCAACGATGTGACCGATTTTGGTCGTCGCTTCCGGATTCAGCGCTTCCGCTGGTTGGCCCCGGATGAGGTCTAGGGATAAAGTCTGACTTTTGACCGGAAATCGGCCCGGAGTTGTGATAGCTTTTCCGGTCTATGAAGGCATTTCTGGCATTGGCTCTTTTCGTTCCCTCATTGGTTCTTGGGCAGGAACCTGCACTGAAATCCCTCCGGCTCATCCCTTTGGGCGAAGGGGCGGAATGGGCTGAGAAGCTGGAGGGCGAGAAAAGAATTCAAATCATCAAGGATGGTCAAATGCCGTCGCCGGAGGTTTCCATGGCGAATGGAAGAAAAGACGGGAAGCACACAGCTGATCTCTTTCTTCGTCGCATGACCCCGACGATGAGATTTTCTCCCAAAGTAGAGCACCTTCAGCTCTATGCGGGAAAGGAATTGAACGGACCTCCCATGGTCAAAGCCCCGTTTCCCAGGTGTCAGTCCTCGCTGGGGCTTCTTTATACCGGCCGAGGCGAGGGTAAGAATTGGAAGGAGCCCAAAATCCTCCTGTTGGACGATGGCGAAAAGGCCTTCCCGTTGGGCCAAATGCGTTTCGCCAATGTGTCGGATCAAGTGGCCTTGGTGAAAGCCGGGAAAAAGCTCTTGGTGATCAATCCCGGTGAGGCCAAGCAGCTTTCCCTCAAGCCGGGAAACAATGAGGTCATGATTGGCTATCAGGTCAAGGGGACCAAGTCGCAGGTCGTCCTTCACAAGGCGTGGCAGGTTCGAATTATGGCCAATCAGCGGGTGCAGGCCTTTTTTTTCAATAAGAACAGCAAGAAGCGGGAGAAGCTGGTTGGATTCATCTCGATGCCCGAGCCCAAGCCGAAACTGTGATCTTCCCAACCTTTCGCTGGATTCCCCCTTCTTTTTTGTGCTAGGACCCTCGGCATCATGAAACGCCTGCTTCTCACTCTTCTTTTTGTCCCTCTGGCCGTGTCTGCCCAGAATCAGAGGAAATACGTCCGCTTCATCCCTCTCGGTGAACTTCCTCCTTGGAAGGAAGAGTTGATCGACGGTGTCCGCGTGCAGCAGGAGGCCCCTCCGGGAGCGATTGTTCCCAAGAGCATTGCCATTCCCGACGGGGAGGACGATGTCCGGCGCGTGGATCTCAATCTTCGGCAGCCCACCAAATTGATGGCATTTTCCGAAGGCACTACCGCCTTGCGACTCTACAAAGGGGAGCAGGCAACCGGAACTCCATGGTTGAGCTCTCCCATGCCGACGTCCAAGCATAGTTATGGAATCCTTTTCCGCGACAATGCCAACATGACCTGGGATTCTCCCAAGTTGATGATGTTGCGTGACGATGCTCAGGCCCTCCCGGCTGGAAGCATCCGCTTTGTGAATGTTTCCGATCACAAGACCATCATCAAGGTGGGCAAGAAATCGGAAGTCATTCAGCCCGGCAAATCCCTTGTGAAGGAGCTGAAAGAGGGCGCCAATCCGATTCTGGCCGGCTATTACGAAAAGGATGGACGGGTGGTCATGATCTTCCAAAACACCGTCCGCCTTCTCAAAGGGCAGCGGGTCCAGGCCTTTTTCTTCAAGGGACAGGGAGTCAAGCCACGCACCGGTGTGAAGTTCCTTTCCTTTCCCGAGCCCATGCCTCGGCCGTAGTCCGAGGGTCCAAGCCAATTTCCGGTCCCTTCTTCGGGCCGCAGAGAAACCTCTTCCGCCGACCTTGACGGGGAAGGGGTTCCTTGCATAATGCCGCCGTTTTCCCGCCAGTCCGGCTGGGAATGACAACCCAACAACCTAATTCCTAGGACAGACCCATGGCAAATTATGCAATTAACGGATTCGGCCGTATCGGCCGGATGGTGCTTCGTGCAATGAGCGACGACGAGTTGAAGAAAGTCGTCGCCATCAACGATCTCACCGACAACAAAACCCTCGCCCACCTTCTCAAATACGATTCCTCCCAGGGCCAGTTCTCCCGCGAGGTCTCCTACGACGACGATTACATCATCGTTGACGGACATAAGATTCACGCCACTGCCGAGCGTGACCCTGCCAACCTGCCTTGGGGCGAGTGGAATGCCGATGTCATCCTCGAGTCCACCGGGTTTTTCTGCAGCCGCGATGGAGCTTCCAAGCACATTTCCGCCGGCGCCAAGAAGGTTCTCATTTCCGCTCCTGCCAGCGATCCCGATCTGACGATGTGCCTGGGTATCAACGACGACCAGTACGATGCCGCCAACCATCACATCGTCTCCAACGCTTCCTGCACCACCAACTGCCTGGCTCCTCTGGCCAAGGTCCTCAATGACAAGTGGGGCCTCAAGCGTGGTTTCATGAGCACCATTCACTCCTACACCGGTGACCAGCGCCTTCTCGATGCTCCTCACGGAGATCTTCGCCGCGCTCGTTCCGCCGCCGAAAACATCGTGCCTTCCTCCACCGGAGCAGCCCGTGCGATCGGTCTCGTGATCCCCGAGCTCAACGGAAAACTCAACGGAGGTGCCTTCCGCGTGCCGACCCCGACCGGATCCCTCACCGACCTTGTCGCCGAGCTGGAAGCCGACGTCACTGCTGAGGAAGTCAACGCTGCCTTCAAGGAGGCTGCCGAAGGTCCTCTCAAGGGAGTCCTTCACTACAGTGAAATGCCTCTCGTCCTTCAGGACATCGTGGGCGATCCACACTCCTCCATCTTCGACAGCGACCTTACCACCGTCATCGACGGCAATATGGTCAAAGTCTGCTCGTGGTATGACAACGAGTGGGGTTACTCCAACCGCGCCGCCGACGCCCTCAAGATGCTCGGCGATTCTCTCTAGGATCCTGTCCGGAGATCAATTCTCGATAGACCCGGCCGATCATTCGGTCGGGTTTTTTTGTTTCGACCGCGGCTCCCCTTTCTGGGTCCGGGTGAAATGCAGCCTTGAAAGAGCGCGGAGGAGTCCTCAATCGGCACTCGGGCCTTTTTTTATTGGACAGAACCGTCGTTCGGCGATAATTCCCGCCCGCGCGAGAGCGCATTCCCCAACATGGCAGCGTAGCTCAGGGGTAGAGCAGAGGACTCATAAGCCTTTTGTCGGCGGTTCAAATCCGCCCGCTGCTACCACTTTC
>JBMHCW010000084.1:0-61082 GCA_049889715.1 Akkermansiaceae bacterium
CCCTGTTCCTCCTGAACGACAATGTGATTTCCGACGCCCAGCATTTGGCCATGACCGAAGTTACTTCCTCGCCACTTCAACTCTCCACTCTCTAGATCAAGGCAAGACATCCGCCCTTCACTCAAACCATAAAGAAAGCCATCCTTGATGACCATGTTGGCAAACTTGGCTTTGAATTTTTTGTTCCGCCAGACCTCCTTGGCCTCAAAGCCGGAATCGGTCTGACTGATGGCAATCCGATGAGAGCCATACCCGTAACCTGCGCTCGTGATGACAGTATCATCGAGAATCAGAGGTGAAGCACAGTTGCTCTGTGGATTGCCGATCGGAAAAGACCAAAGAATCTTCCCGCTCTCGATGTCATACCCATCCACCGAGGTTTGCTGAATGGCTACGATCTGCCTTTTCCCGGCCAAGGTTGCCACCACCGGCGAAGCATAGGAAGTGGGATAATCACCTGATCGCCAAATCACTTCACCGTTGGCCATATCGAGGGCGGCGAGGTTCTCTTTGGCTTCTGCCCCCAAACTGACCACGACTTTCCCATCCACCACAAGAGGACTGCAGCTTTTGGCCCATTTGGGAACGCTCTGACTCACCTCCGAGAGAAGGTCTTTGCCCCAAATCTTTTCTCCGGTGCGGGCATCAAGGCAATTGAAAATTCCGGTGGCCCCATACGAGAACACCTTTCCATCAATGACCGTCGGCGTGGATCGAGGCCCGTCGTCCCCCATCGACTCCTCAAAACGCACACTCTCCTCATGAAACCAGACGGCGTCGCCTGTTTCCAATTCATAGCAAATGGTCATCTCCTTTGCACCCCGCTGCTCCATGGTATAGGCATACCCTCCGGCCACCGCGAAGGCCGCCCATCCTTCTCCAATCTGAATCCGCCACAGTTCCTCGGGCTGCTTTTTGAACCAATCGCCGGGCAGCATCGCTCCCGAAACCCAATTCGACATTGCCTCACCCAGGAACCGTGGGAAATGCTTGTCTCCTTCCGTTGCAATCACTGTTCCTTCTTTGGCAACCTTCCCCTTCAACTCGGGAGCCTCGGTGGCAGCGCTCTTGGTCCAACGCCAGGAAAACTGGGGAAAGAAACTCCCGGTGTGGCCATCCATTTTCACCATGGCGATCAGCGCCAACATGACCCCCATGCCACCGAGACGAAACTTCCACCTCAGTCGGCTCAAAAAAAGAAGCCAACCGAGAACGACCAGTATGGTGGCAATGACCAAAAGGAGATCCACCGCACCTCCAGCACCCCGCTCTTCAACTCCGGGGATCTTCTTCAGAACCAACCAGAGCAGAATCACCACAACCTCCATGATGATGAGGAGCTTCCATCTTGATTTCGGGCGGGCTTCTTCTTCCATACCCGGAAACCTACAATCGAATCCCGAAGGCTCAAGCTTGCTTGAGGCCCAAAGTCAGAGTTTTCTCAGAGGGTGCCGTTGATCGTTCTCCTTTTACTCCTCCTGCCTGGAAATGGTCAGGAATGGCGACAACTGGCCGGCAAGCTGGAGGCCGTTTCCGAATTGCCTACTCATCGATTTGGGATGAGAGACAACGGAGGGCGATCCATGGATTGTCTGGAAGTCTTTCAAGCCCCGAACAGAGGAGCGATTTTCGGAGTCTATCACACGATGAAGGACAAGGTCTTCTCGGTCCATCTGGCTCAGACGAAGGATCTGACCGAATGGGAACATGTTGTTGTGCTCGATTCCCATGCTTCCCAAGCGGCCATTCATCAGACTGCTGAGGGAGCGTTCATGATCGCCCTGGAAAAAGACGCACCCAATTCCTGTTGGATCCGCCTCCTCCACTATCCGCATTTTGCCTCCTTGATCCAAGGAAAGCATCAGCGATTCATCGACTTGCCACGCTCTCTTGCACCCACTGCCGAGGGAACTCCAAGCTTTGAATCGGTTTCCATTCCCGATGGAGACCTCTCTCAGTCAGTAATTAAACTTCGTTTCCACTTCTACGAAAGAGCACGCGTCGACCAATTGGCCTACGGAACTCTGACGGGGTTCCAGGACTGGAAAGCGGAGCCATCGCCCCGGCTCAATCGAGAATTCAAAAAGTTGGGAGGGCTCGGAAACCTCGGAGATCGGGATCCCTTCCAATGGCATGGGAAAAAATACTACGTCCAGGAAATCCAAGGAAAAGCCGGAGACTGGGGCTCCTGGGGAATTTATCTCTGCGACCAGAAAGGATCACCTTTGCAAAAACTGGAATTCAAAACCCCGAAGAAGGCCGCGGCCTTTGCCAACCCATGCGTCAGTCTCATCCGCCTTCCAGGCCGGAATGAGGATTCCATGGTCTTCACGGCATTTATTCACCGCCGCGGAACCCACCCCAGCGAAGCAGGCCAAATGATCGGGGTCATCCCGTGACTCAGCGGATCATCAGGTAAACGACCCCTCCGATAAAAATCGGAATCAAAAGGAGCCAACCATAGGTCGCCCAGTGAATCTTTCTGCGGGTAAACTGCGGTGGTTCGTTGGTCACCAGACTTTTGCGATATTCCAGCCGGTGAAAAACGTGATGACGGGTCCAAAAATCGACGGACCGACCATCGTCGCTGCTGTAGATCACGCCCGATCCGGGTGCGAACCAGAAGAGTGCCAGAATCAGGGCGAAGATCCCAATGAACATCGAGAGACCGGCATCAATCCAAGTTCGGTCGAACCACGTCATGTACCCCAAACCCGCGAGCACTCCCAACATGAGGAGACGCAACAGAGGGGTGGGAACACCGCGCTCCAACTCACGAATGACACTCGCCGCCACTGATTGCGGGTTTTCCACGATCTCGTCCTCACCCATCTTTTTGGGACGCAGGAGGGCCAAGGCTTTGACGGCCTGATCACCGTCGACGAAGGAACCGACCGAAATCAAGGTCTCCCCCTCTTCGCTGCTTCTCACCTTGATCACCAGTTCAGTGTAATTGTTGCGACAAATCTCCAAAGCCTGATCACCTGTCATGGGCACACAGGGCGACCAAAAAGTCATTCCGCAGATTCTCGTTCCGGCCCGGATACTCAATCGATCCTCGGATCGATAAACCCGTCTTCCCAAAGAGGAAATCAAGAGGGATCCCCCGAACAGCGCGCCCAAGATCAAGATTTTCACCCGATAGCTGCCCTGAAATTCGGGGATGTAAATCGTCAAGGCCACCGCAATCCCGATCAGAAACAGGCCTGCCAAGCCGCTCTTCCAGCGCAATCCCCTTTCGATTCCCCCGGGGACCAATTCGACCACCTGGACTGTTTGCCCACGCTTGTTGATCGTCTTTTCGGTAATCTTCATGCCTCAGAAATAATAACGCACATTCCTAACATGTAAAAAGTGCCTGAGGATCCAACCATTGTGGATCCCCCCACGCACTCTCAACCTGCGGGATTCTCATTTAGACCAAACCCATCATATGTCCAGATCAGGTTCACACGTCGGCACCCCGAACCAAAGCCCCAGCAGGGCGACTCCTGCAACGACAGCGAAAAACCCGAGACGTTCTGCTCCGAAATCCGCGTCTACTTCAATCGAGCCCTGAAGAACTCTCGATTCCCGCTCGGCTCGATCAAATAACTCCCCGCTTTTGCCTCCAACGCGCTCCATTCACCCGAAAGCTCTCGGTTGGACTCCAGACGAAATCCCACCGGCAAATCAAAGAATGTCGCTTCCCGATGTCTGTTCACGGACAACTCAATGTCTCGGACTCCAGTCGGAGCATTCCACATCAAGAATCCACGTTCTCCATCTGAATCCATCAATCCACCAATCAGCACCTGATCACCCACGGCGTTCAATAATTGGAGCGGCTCTCTCCCGAAACCTCCGGCATTCTCCCGGGCACCTCCGAGATAGCGCCCGTTGAAGACCTCGCTCACGCCATCGGCCGACCACGAAAAAACAGACCTCCTGACCGAATCGTTCTCTTCATCTGCCAGACCAAGCGACTCGAACTCTTCGGGGGTGAGGTCATCTTCGGTCACCAATGCTGGAAAAAACACGCGATACCTTGAGGCCCTCGCCCTCTCAAAGTCAGGATGGAAGAGCGGATTCCCACCACGAGTCCTGACCACTCTGTTGACAACCAAATCATCTTCAAGGAGCTCCAGGACGCGCTCGCCCCAGGAAAGGAATCGGATCCCCGAATTGGATGGAATCCCCCGAACAGTTCTTGATTCATCAATAAACTCGGATTTCAAAAAGCCGGCCTTTAACAAAGAAAAACGACCACCAGGCTCAGCGCGATAAATCAAAGGACCGTAGAAGCGTCCCGGCGTGACAGCGGATTCTTCAAAACCATCGTGAAAGATCGGTCTTAAATCCGGATCAACCCCGAGAAAGCCCCCGGCGCTCAGATAAGGAAGCTCATCTCTGCTTGAAGCAAGTTCGACCAGTGGCTCTCCCACTTTGATGACCGCCCATTCCCCTCCGGACGACTCCTCCACCATTCCAATCACTTCTCCATCGAGATAAGAGAACTGGAACCGGCTAAAGTCAGGCCCCATTCCCAACTGACTGAAGATCTGCGAAGACGACAAAAAGTTGCTGATGATCCCGTCCCACGATGTATAAAGAGAGAATCGACCACTCGAAATATCAACTCCCTTGAAAATCACTCCAAGATCGGAATCCACTCCGATCGGCTCCACCGTGGAAATTGCTCGCCCTTCAAGTCCCGGAACTCCCTCTTCAATCAACCCTTCCTGAGAGATTGCCAAGACTTGAGAAGGGCCGCCCACCAAGGGTGAGGTCAAAAAGCGATCGTTCACCTGATCAAAAACAACGCCCCTGTTGAACGTGAACCCCCGGGGAGACCCCGCCATCTCACCGCTGCGATGATCGGCGAGCAGGTCAAAGGGCTTGCCGCCGAAGTCTGGGTTCGCGGGAACGCCCGAAACCGAAAGGTTGAACGTAAAATCAATGGAGCCCGAATCGTTGGAGGCACGGATGGTGTAGACACCGGACTCTTCTTGCCGAACTTCGGCCGATGTTACCGCCATCACATCAAAAACACCTCCTGTGCCCACTCTTTCGATCTGCAGTGAGTGACCACCGGGACTATCGATGATTTCGAAAGACATGGGCCTCTGACCACGCAATTCAAAAGGCACTTCAAGATCTTCGCCGGCAATGGCCACCCGGTTGACTGGAGGAAGCGTCAATTCGGGAGGCTGCGTCACATC
This sequence comes from Akkermansiaceae bacterium, assembly GCA_049889715.1. Lineage (GTDB taxonomy): Bacteria > Verrucomicrobiota > Verrucomicrobiia > Verrucomicrobiales > Akkermansiaceae > SW10. Next base: position 5,202 of record JBMHCW010000084.1, read on the forward strand.
AAGATGGGCAAAGGCCTCATCCCAATCAATCGAGTTTCGCACAACCACCCTGACTGTCCCCACATTGGCATAAGAAATCCCACTCAGACTCAGCTGATCAGTCGTCGCAAAAGAAAGTAACTCCCCGTTGAGATACCATTCGTAAGTGAAGGGCTCCAATCCCTCGGCGAACACTGAAAAGTTGACATCACCATTCAATGGAACGGCTTGTGAGACGGGCTCAACTTCGATGTCAACTGGTCCCGGTTCACCTAGATCCGCCCAGAGTATTTTGGGAAGAATCGCCGCCTCCATGATGACCGCGGTTCCATTCTCAACGTCCTCAATCCGAACCGGAGGCGTGCCCGGAAAGAGCTTCAATGCCGCAGAAGCAGAATCGTCACCCGGCCCTTCCAGAACCTCGCTTCCCCCGGCCAGAAAACCACCCACACCATCGAAAAGCGGTCGCCACTTTCGCGAAAGGTTCGTTGATTTTGCATCCATCGGGACGAACCCCTGACTCCTTGCAATCAATTCGAGCCCATCAAGGCCCTTTTGCAAAAAGGCCCAACGGAACAAGCCCGTGTCGTCTTGAACCTGAGCTAGAAAAGTCAATATCCCCCCTTCACCTCCCATGTTCGAATCCGTTCGGTAGGCTCTCGTGATTCCATCATCGTCCACCACTCCGAAAGCCTCCACCACCAGAGTGGGCTCCTCATCAACACCTGCTCGATAGATATTCCTGGAGCTGGCATCGTCACCATGAAAGAAGTGAACCTTCTCCCCGTCAAAAATCACCTCGTCACCCAAGAGCAAGGGGTCCAATTGTTCATCGGGATTTGCAGCCAGAAAAAGGTCATGAAGCCTTCCATCCGCATACAAATAGACTCCCTTGCGCTCATCCCGCGAGATTCCCACAAAGGCCACATCATGTCCGTGGGCAACCACGCTTCTCATCTGTAAAAACTGATCATCGACAGAGCCTGGGACGACTGTCGACGCACCGACGATCTGGGTGAGCTCTCCGTCTTCCAACAAAGCGAGACGAATGGGCTCATCGTTTGGTTGGGTCACCACCGGGATGACAGCGGGACTTCCATCACCAAAATCCCTGAAGTCACTGAGCCTGATCGTAGAGTCATTCTCAGTATCGCCATCGCCCACCTCCAGCAAGGGCGTGATTTCCGAACCATCGGCGGAAAAGAGACCAACATTGGTGAGGTTTTCACCTCCATAGGCAACAAACACCACTTCTTCTCCGGCGAGCTGTGCCTTCACGAGAGTCGAATACTCTCCTTGAAGCGTGGTGATGCCTCCACTGGTAAAATCAACGATCTTCTTGAGCTTCTCTCCCCGGTAGGAAACTCCTTGCCCCGAGACGACACCCCCAAGGAGCATTGAAGTCAGGAAAGAGTATTTCAAGAACGAGGACAACATAACCGGGGCAAGACTCTCTTTTCCCTAGCAAAGAATCAGGCTCGTCTCAATCCCTTGGCAGGAAACGCGTTCCCCGACCCGATCCATTGACAAGGTCAGATAACTGCTCGGGCTTGCGTCCGTTGGCAATGATCACGGGAATCCCACCATCGCTCGCCCATTGCACGGCGGTCAGCTTCGAAGCCATTCCGCCGATGGAAAATTTTCCGCTTTCATTTCGGGCGTAGTCCAGAACTTCGGTGACATCCTGAACTTCGCTAATGATGTCCCCGCCGTCGGGAGGCATCAAGCCATCGACGGTGGTCAACAAAATCAACTGATCAGCGTCGAGAAGCTTGGCCACCTTCGCCGAAAGCATGTCATTATCGCCGACACGCAACTCCTCGATCGCCACCGAGTCATTCTCGTTGATGATTGGGATGATCGCCGGATCACGGACCAGACGACGCAAGGTCGCCAGAATTCGCTCCTGATTGTCATCGAGATCCCCTCCGGTGAGTAGAATTTGTGCAACGTTCAGACCGAATTGTTCGAACAGGCTGTGATAGCGCTGCATGAGACGGGCCTGCCCGACGGCCGCCGCCGCCTGTCGGGTCTCGACGTCTTCGGGATACGCGTCGAGCTTGAGAGCGGAAACCCCGGCCCCGACTGCCCCGGAGGATACCATGACGCATGAATGACCAGCGGATTGCAGGGCGCTGACTGCCGTGGCAAGACGCACCAACGAGGCCCCGTCGAGCGTGCCGTTCTCCCGCGTCAACACTCCGGTGCCAACCTTAATAACAATCGTTCCGCTCACTCCGGTGTTAGACTACATCCTCTCGGGAACGTCAATCGCGAGAAGCGACAGGCCGTCCTTGAGGACTTTGGAGGTCAGGTCGCAGAGTAGAAGTCGACTCTCACGGGTCTGGCCTTCGGATTTCAAAACCGGACAGGCTTCGAAGAACGAATGGAAGGCCCGGGCCAACTCGAGAAGATAGGTCGCCAAAAGATTCGGACGGAAGTCATCGAGCACCAACTTCACCTGGTCACCATAACGGCTTAACATCCGCACCATGTGGATTTCAGCAGGCTCGGTCAGCTGGAGATTGTCGGCCGAAATCACCACTCCATCCTCCAGCTTCCGGAAAATCGAACGGCTGCGGACATAGCTATAGAGCAGGTAAGGCGCGGTATCCCCCTCGAGAGACACCATCTTCTCAAGATCGAAGACATAATCGGACATTCGGTGATGCGAGAGCTCGGTGAACTTGACGGAATTCACCCCGATCAACTCAGCGAGAGTAGTCTTCTCCTCAGCCGTATCGAGTCGGCTTTTTTCATCGACGACCAATCGTGCTGCCTTCACCGCATCATTGAGAACATCTTCGAGCTGCGGGAGGTCACCGGCCCTGGTCTTCAATGGCTTGCCATCTTTGCCGAGAATGGTCCCGAATGAAACATGAACCAAATCGACCTGATCGTAACCCAACCGTTTTGACACGTCGAACAACTGCTCGAAGTGTCCTCCCTGGCGGAAGTCGACGACATACCAAACCTGATCGGCCTGCCATTCCTTGACCCGATGCTCGACCGTAGCGATATCAGTCGTGGCATAATTGAAGCCCCCATCCTTCTTGCGAATGATCATCGGAAAATCCTGCCATTCGCCATCGCGATTGATTTTGAAGGGATCGTTCTTGGGCTTTCCGGATTCGCTCGAAAAGACGCACACCGCGCCATCGCTTTCGCGGGCCAAGCCTTCGGCTTCAAGCTTCTCGACCAAAGGAGCCAAGGCCTCGTTGTAGGCACTTTCTCCCAACCAGAAATCAAAACTGACATCGAGGCGATCGTAGATGTTGTCCAGCCCCTTCCTGGAGAGCTCGAGACAACGATTCCAGATTGCAGTATTCTCTTCATCGCCTTTCTGAAGCTTCACCAATTCGGCCCGACACTCTTCTCGAATGCTTTCGTCTTCCTTGGATGCGTCCGACGCTGTCCGGTAGAGTCGAAGTAGTTCCTGCAAGGGCTCTTCTTCCAGTCTGGCTTCATCGACCCCTTGTTTCCAAGCCCAGGTGACCATGCCGAATTGCGTTCCCCAATCACCGATATGATTATCCTTGATGACCTTGTGTCCCAGCTTGGTTGCCACCCGCCCGAGACACTCTCCGATGATGGTCGAACGGATGTGTCCGATATGCATTGGCTTGGCGACATTAGGCGCGGAAAAGTCGATAACGATGGTCTCTGGATTCTCAACGGTCGTGACCGAAAGATCGTCCGACGCCCATTGCTGGCGGGCCAAATCGGCCCAGGCATCATTTGTGAGCGTGAAATTCAAAAATCCCGGTCCCGCCACCGATACCTCGCACAAATCTCCGGAAGAAAGTTGATCAGCGAGCTCTTGCGCCAGCTCCCGCGGATTTCTACCTGCCGACTTCGCCAACATCATGGCGGCATTACTCTGAAAATCACCGAAGCGGAGATCGGCCGCAGTCGTGACCTGGATCTTCATCGAAGCGGGCACAGTCACACCCAGAGCATCGAGGGCGGCGAGAACCTGCCCACCGAGGAGTTGAGGAATTGTCATGAATCAGGAAGAGGCTAGGCAGAGAAGATCGCAGATTTCTTCGGCTGTCCCGGCCTTCTCAAGCCGGTCGCGAAGATCTGATTGTGAGAAGACCTTGGCCAATTCGGCCAGCGTTTGCAAATGCTGGGCAGCCTTCTCTTCGGGAACCAGCAAGAGACAAATCAAATGTGAGGGCGCGTTGTCGGGAGACTCGAAATCCACGCCTTCAGCCGACCGCCCGAAAACAGCCAGAGTATCCTTCAAGCCCGGAACCCTGCCATGTGGAATGGCCACTCCGGATCCAAGCCCGGTCCCACAGTGGGACTCTCGCTCAAGAACCGCGTTCCCATATCGGTAACATTCACCGGAGGGAATCCGACCGATCTCTGCCAGATGATTGATCATCTCGAGAACAGCCTGTTCGTGTTCAACCTCTTCGAGTTGGGGAATCACACAATCCGGTGTGACCAATTGTCGGAGCGTCGTCATAAATGTGTGTTGTGCCCCGCCGGATGTCCGACAGGACGGCCGTGCTAGTGGATGCTTGCCCGACTGACAAGAGGAAAGCGATCCGTCGTCCCGGGCTTGACCGCTCCCTTTCATTGAGGAACTAATATCCCCCGTGCGCCTCCTGATCGCTCCCGTCCTGCTTGCCGTTGCTCTTAGCTCCTGCGGCCCCACCGGCTCAGGCGGCCCGGCGAATATGGGGCCACTTCCGTCCCCAGAGATGCGAAAACAGCAGATTGCCAACGAAGCCCGGGGTGATTTCTTCTATGGCCGGAGATACTACGTGAAGAAAACCCGGTTCTGGGGCTACCTGAGGGAACCCGGAAAATCCGCCAAAACTTCACGATTGGTGATTTTCAACGAAGCCAAGAAGAGAAACCCCGACCGCCTTCCCGAGGCCGGACCGGGCAAAAACTACGGATTCGACAACAACTACGAATACAAAATCTGGGGCAGATATACCGGCAAAACGCTCTACGAACCGAACAGCAACCAGTTTCTCCCAGAATTCCAGCTCACCGATTACCAACTGGTCAGCTCGAACCCCGGATGGCTCTTTTCCCCCTCGGATTACTACAATCCCATCAGAATCACGCTGGTTCCACGCTGATTTCCCCAGTCTGGCCGATCATCGGGAGTCAGACTTTGTGAAAAATTTCACAAACTCCTTGCGAGCCCCGTAAAACGGGAGTTTGATCCCTCCGGTTCCTTATGAGCAAGACCACTTCCTACGAGGCTCCCGATGCCGCCGCTGTCGCTGCCAAAGCTGTCGATGACTACCAGGCCGAGACGGATGACGTTTTGGGTGAAAAGATGGTTTTGAACATGGGTCCCTCCCATCCGGCGACCCATGGTGTGCTCCGCCTGCTCCTCGAACTCGATGGAGAAATCATCGAATCAGCCGAGCCTCACGTCGGTTATCTGCATCGTGGCGACGAAAAAATCGCCGAGAACATGCACTACAACCAGTTCGTCCCCTACACTGATCGTTTGGACTACCTGGCTCCCCTTGCCAACAACGTGGCCTACGCCTGTGCGGTGGAAAAGCTGATGGGCTGGGACCTTCCGCCCCGCGGACAGGCCCTTCGGGTCCTTTGCTGCGAGCTGGCACGCATTTCGTCCCACATGTTGGGAGTCGGAGTCTGCGCCATGGACGTGGGCGCGATGACGGTGTTCCTCTACACCTTCACCGAGCGCGAAAAGATCTACAATTTCTGTGAGCAGCTGACGGGAGCACGATTCACCACCTCCTACACCCGCGTCGGCGGACAACTTCGCGACCTTCCACCAGGGTTGGACGAGAAAATACTCAAGTTCCTCGACGAGTGCGAAAACACCATCGACGAGATCGCCGGCCTCTTGAACCACAATAAGATCTACCTCGAGCGGATGTGCAATGTCGGGGTGATTTCCAAGGAAGACGCCATCAGTTACGGCCTGACCGGGCCAAACCTCCGTGCTTGCGGTGTCGACCGCGACCTTCGGAAGGACAGCCCGTATCTGGGATACGAAAACTACGAATTCGATGTGCCCATCGGCGAAAACGGCGACTGCTACGACCGCTATCTGGTTCGCATGGAAGAAATGCGACAGTCCATTCGCATCATTCGCCAGGTCCTCGCGAACTTCCCCGAGGGCGATATCAACGTGGTGAACTCCAAGTCCACCCTCCCTGAAAAGGAGCGGGTCTTGATGAGCATGGAGGAATTGATCCACCACTTCATTGTCGCCACCCAGGGCATCGAGGCCCCGGAAGGCGAAGTTTATTTTGCCGCCGAGAATCCAAAGGGGGAACTCGGCTTCTACATTCATTCCAAGGGCGGAGGAGTTCCCAACCGCCTGAAAATCCGCGCCCCGTCTTTCGTGAATCTCGGCATCTGTTCGGAGCTCCTGAAAGGTCACATGGTTTCGGACATTCCCGCCATTCTCGGATCGCTCGACTTTGTGATGGGCGAATGCGACCGCTAAGAACCAGTTTTTCCAACCGATTTCTCTCAACGTGAGCACTCAAATCGAAGTCCCGAGACCCTGCGCGATCGATCGCGGACAGGTCGTCTATCTTCCGCCCCAACCGGATCCCATCATTGTTCCACAACCGGCCAGCATTGATCGTGATCAGGTGGAATACATTCGCCCGAAAGTTTCCGTCCTCGATCAGAACGTTCGCTCCCCCTTCACGGCCGGCGCCAAGCACTTCCCCTTGTTTGAAGTGACTCCCGCGCTGACCAAAAAGGCCAACGAGCGAATTGCCCAGTATCCCGATGACCAGAAGCGCTCGGCGGTTCTCCCCCTCCTTCACGAAGTCCAGCATCGCTTCGGGTTCATCAGCCCCGAGTCCATCGAATGGGTCGCTGAAAAGCTCGACATCTCACCCATCAAGGTCATCGAAGTGGTCACTTTCTATCCCGGTTTCCGCCAGAAGGCTCCCGGGAAATTCCACGTCCGGGTCTGCCGCACCCTTTCCTGCGCGATGGGTGGTTCGGAGGAGCTGATGGAAAAGCTCTGCGAGATCACCGGAATCGACCGCTCCAAAAGCGACGGGCACAAGGATCCCATCGCGGTCTCTCCCTGTGGTACTTATTCGGTTGAGTTCGCGGAATGCCTGGCCTCCTGTGGCACTGCCCCGGTCTGCCTGGTCAATGACGACTTTCACGAGGGCGTCTCCGCCGACAAGGCTGAAGATCTCCTCACCAGCTACACCAGCCAGAAGTAACCCCCACTGTTCTACAGACCATGTCTGACATCAAATACCTTCCAGGAAAAGAGCCTCACGAAAAAGAGCACCGTCTCATTTTCAAGAACGTGGACCGCAAAGGTTGGAACACCTCCATCAAGTCCTACCTCAAGGACGGCGGTTACGAGATGCTCAAAAAAGGATTGGCGATGGATCCAAAGACAGTCATCGACGAGGTCAAGACATCCGGTCTTCGCGGTCGCGGCGGCGCGGGGTTCCCCACCGGAATTAAGTGGGGCTTCATCCCACCCAACAATACCAAGCCGGTTTACCTGATCTGTAACTGCGATGAATCCGAGCCCGGAACTTTTAAGGATCGTTACATTGTCCATCAGGACCCGCACCAGTTGATCGAGGGAATGGTCATCTCTGCCTGGGCCGTGGGTGCACACACCGCCTATATCTACATCCGCGAGGAATTCCCCGAAGCCGCCATCACTCTCGAAAAGGCCATCAAAGAGGCCAAAAAAGAAGGATTCCTCGGAGAAAATATTCTTGGATCAGGGTTCGACCTGGAAATCTACGTTCATCGGGGAGCTGCCGCCTACATCTGCGGTGAAGAAACCGGTTTGATTGAATCTCTTGAAGGCAAGCGCCCCTATCCTCGCATCAAGCCTCCTTATTTCCCGGCCGCGATGGGCCTCTACATGTGCCCGACAATTGTCAACAACGTCGAGTCCCTTTGCCATGTCGTTCACATCCTGAGAATGGGAGGAGACGAGTATGTCAAACTCGGTACCCCCCGCAACTCAGGCACCCGTATTCTCTGTGTCTCCGGAGATGTCCAAAACCCTGGATACTTCGAGGTCGAGGTCGGTAAGGTCACTTTCCGCGAGCTGCTCTTCGACATGTGCGGTGGTCCCAAGGAAGGGCGCACTCTCAAGGCAGTCATTCCCGGCGGTTCTTCCTCCAAGGTTCTCCGCTGCGACGAATCTTTCTCTATCGGCCGGGGAGCCGACTCCCGACAAGTCGACTTCTGGGATCTCCCCCTCGACTTCGATACGCTGGCGGAAGCGGGGTCAATGGCCGGATCAGGTGGAGTCATCGTAATGGATGACTCACGCCGGATGTCGTGGGTCCTGAACAACATCACCCACTTCTATGCTCATGAATCCTGCGGTCAGTGCACCCCTTGCCGGGAAGGCTCGACTTGGATGAAGAAGGTTTCGGACCGAATCGAAGAAGGAAAAGCCACCCCGGAGGACGTTAAGACCCTCGAGGAAATCGCCTACCAAATCGACGGCAAAACGGTCTGTGCTTTCGGCGAAGCCAGTGCGTGGCCGGTTGAGGCCATGATCGACAAATTCCGCAATGAGCTTGTGGAAGAAACCTCCGAAGATAACAATTACCGGTCGGAGGAGCGAATCGCCCAAGAGCAGTTTCTTGCTTCCGTCAAATAAACCGGAATCATGAAACTCTTCTCCTTCGCCGCTATCCTCCTCGCGTTTCTCACGTCATGCAGTTCAAACGTACGGGTCGTTGACGAGGCCGGCTACCCAATTGCGAACGCCCGGATCATCCCGGCAAGCCGCAGCCTGAACCGTGACCCGGTCGCCACCAATGCCAAAGGAGAGGCCATGATCCCACAAGACATCCCGAAGATTGAGTACCTTCATATCTTCATGACCGGATATCAGCCCGCACGAAACGTGAACTTCGATCAGCCCAAACCGATCGAAGTGGTTCTGAAAAGAGTTCCTTAGAGTTTTTGGGCGTCACTCTTCGTGAATCGCCGCGCAACTCATGATGCTGATCTCCTTGCACAGGGAGCTGCAGAATCTCCCGATTTCCTCTTCACATCCCTCACAGCAGAGGAACTGGGCATTGCAAGGCATCCATGAACAATTTCGATAGCGAATGGAAGGCACTCCACAGTGAACGCAGGTTGACACCAACCTGGCTCCCTCGGTTCGGTTCACCGGAACACTCAACCGTTCATCAAAGACATAGCACTCCCCTTCATACCCTTCACCCCGCACTTCGGGATCCTTGCCATAAGTCACGACCCCCCCGTCGAGCTGATAGACATCCTTGAATCCCTCCTTAAGAAGGAATCCACTGAACTTTTCGCATCGAATCCCCCCAGTGCAATAGGTCAGGATCTTCTTGCCTTCGAGCTCATCGCGATGATCCCGGATCCACTTGGGAAAGTCACGAAAGCTACGCAACGGCGGAAGCACTGCTCCCTCAAACCGGCCGATTTCCCATTCGTAATCGTTTCTGGCATCGAGAAGAACGACATTATCCTCCTGCATCGCATCCCTCCAATCCTTTGGTTTCAAGTGGGTTGCCGTCAACTCCTCGGGGCTGAAATCATCCTCACCAAGTCCAAGGGTCACGACCTCTTCACGAACCTTGATCGAAAGCCGGGGAAAGACATGCCCATCCGAGGGATCAATCTTCCAGGCAATCCCCGCAGTGATGGGGTCAGCATCCAAGGCTTCCCGGTAGAGGGCGCAATTTTCTGAAGTGCCGGAAACCGTCCCATTCAAGCCCTCTCCGGCGATAATAATGCGCCCCTTCAACTCAAGTCGCTCGCACAAATCCCGGTGAGCCGAAGCATAAGCCTCCGGCTCCTCAATTCGGGAATATTTGTAGTAAAGAAGGACCTCGTGGGATGCATTCATGGAGCGACTGCCTTCTGCCAAAACCGGCCGGAAAAATCCAGCCCGGCAACCTTAAATTCTTCCTGCCCCGAAAGAGACAAATTCTAGTGACCCGAACGCTTGCCAAAGACTAATCGAGCGATAGTCTCATCGCTAATCTGAACAACAGGGATATCGTTTCATCATTAGCGAATTAACTCCCGTTCTTGCCACGTTTTTATCTGAACTCAATTTTCCCCTGCCAGAATACCAATTCCAATGAGCGCTAAAAAGAAGGCCAAGCCCGCCGCCAAGAAGACTGCTGCCAAAGGTTCCCTTTGGCGGAAACCAACCGCCAAAAAGACCGCCACTAAAAAAACCGCCCTCGGCAAGAAGCGGACTCCACCCAAAAAGGCCGCGGCGAAGAAGGTGACCAAGAGAAAAGTCGCCGCGAAAAAAGCGGTCAAGAAAGTTGCCAAGAAAAAGGTCGCTCCCAAAAAGAAGGTCGTCACCAAGAAAGCCGCTCCCAAGAAGAAGGCTGCTGCCAAAAAATCTCCGGCCAAAAAGAAAGTCGTCGCAAAAAAGGCAGCTTCCAGAAAGGCCGCAACCAAACCTGCTGTCAAAAAGGTCGCAACCAAAAAAGCGGCAGCCAGTAAGAATCCGGCCCCAGCACCCAAGCCCAAGAGCTCGTCAAAACCGTTCCTTTACAAGGTTCCGAACAATATCACTCCACCTGCGCCACAGTCAATCAATCCGACCTTTGTCCACTATCTCAGTATTTTTGACGCTCCTGTTGAAATCCCCGTGATCCCTAGCCCGACCATCGAAGAAACAGCTTCACCGGCGCCCGCTCCGGTTGAAGAAACACCAGTTCCGGCATCTGAGCCCTCTCCTGACAACGAATCCGCCGAAGAGGTCACCCTCGAGGAAGTTGCCACCGAGGAGCCAGTCGAAAAGTCAGAGCCAGCACCAGTCTATGCCGGCACTTCGCTTCCGCCCGATGATGTTGCTGCCATCGATCAACTCGGACGAAAGTATCAAGAGCTTAGAGAGGAACTTGGCAAAACCATCATTGGTCAGGACGACGTCATTGAAAAGCTGGCCATCTGCCTCTTCGCCCGAGGCCACGGTCTCCTCATGGGTGTGCCGGGGCTCGCGAAGACCCTTTTGGTTTCCAGTGTTGCAGAAACCCTCGATCTCGGATTCAACCGGATTCAGTTCACTCCGGACTTGATGCCGGCCGACATTTCCGGAACAGACATCATTCAGGAAAACAGCGCTGATGGACGTCGTGAATTCGAATTTGTGAAAGGCCCGGTGTTCTCCAACATCGTCCTTGCCGACGAAATCAACCGGGCGCCCGCGAAGACTCAATCGGCCATGCTCGAGGCTATGCAGGAACGCCGGGTGACCGTCCTGGGTCGAACCTATCAGCTCGACGCCCCCTTCTTCGTCCTGGCCACACAAAACCCGGTCGAACAAGAAGGAACCTACCCGCTGCCCGAAGCCCAGCTCGACCGCTTCATGTTCCTCATCGACGTGGAATACCCGACGGCCGAGGAAGAAAAACGGATCGCCCGCGAGACCACCGGCATCGACAAGGAGCCATTGCAGGCTCTCTTGACCGGCCAGGAGGTTCTCGAGTTCCAGAGTCTCGTTCGCCGGGTACCAGTACCCGATCATATCTATGATTACGCAGTCGAGATTGTCCGCCGGACTCGTCCGGATTCCGAAGATGCTCCCGAATGGATCAAGGAGTATGTCGGGTGGGGAGCCGGCCCCCGTGCCGTTCAGTACTTGATTCTCGGCTGTAAGGCCCGGGCCGCTCTGCGAGGGACCTATATGGCTTCACTCGAAGACATCGAGGCTGTCGCCCAGCCGGTACTCAGCCACCGTGTCCTCATTAACTTCGCCGCTGAATCCCAGGGCATGACCTCCAAGAAGATCGTCGCCCGCCTGGTGGAGGAAATGCGGGACGAACTCTAAGCCGGGACCATCTCGTCCCTGATCAACGCCCACGATGAAATACGATTTCCTCGAGACCGATGTCCTTGCCCGACTTGGGGCGATTCCTCTGGAATCGCGCTTTCCCATGGTCGGCAATGTGGCCGGCCGGCACCGGTCGCCCCACCGTGGTTCGTCGGTCGAATTCGCGGAATATCGAAAGTATGTTCCGGGCGATGATACCAGACGACTGGATTGGAAAGCCTATGCCAGATCGGATCGCTTCTACATCAAGGAGTTTGAAGCCGACACCAACCTTCGGGCCTATTTTGTGGTCGACTCGTCCGGCTCGATGAACTTCTCGTCGGGCGATAATCCCACCAAGATTGATTTCGCCAAGCGAATCGCTGCCACCCTCTCCTATCTGATTGTCAATCAAGGGGATTCGGTCGGCCTTTCCTGCTGCAACGAAAAACTACATCTTGAGATTCCTCCCAGTCGTCGGGCTGCCCAGCTGCAAGCCATCTTCGAGTCCCTTGATGGCCTCGAACCGACCGGAGACACCGGACTTGTTGACGCCCTCCACCAGATTGCCGAAAAAATCCAACAACGCGCTCTGGTGGTGATTATTTCGGATCTCTTTGCCGGTACCGAGGCACTGGCGGATGCCCTGCAGCATCTTCGCTATCGCAAACACGATATCGCGGTGTTCCATCTTCTTGACCCACAGGAAGTAGAGTTTCACTTCGAACGACCCCACCGCTTTGTCGATCTTGAAGACAGCACTACAGTAGTTGCGGAGCCGAACCTGATTGCCGACGAATATCATTCGGCCCTTGCCAAGTTTCTCGATGCGGTGGAGACGAAGTGCCACAACGTTCACGCCGACTACCATCTCTTCAAGACCGACGCCAATTACGAGGAGATCGTCTCCGATTTCATCACCGCCCGTCTCACCAAAAAACGCTAATCCAGCCCCTTGATTTTTCTTTCACAAACTCTTCTCTGGGGGATTCTCGCGGCCTCTATTCCGGTGATCATTCACCTCCTGAACCGTCGAAGGTTCCGGACCGTCAAGTGGGCCGCCACTTCTTTCCTCCTGAAAGCTTCGCGCGAATCCCGGGGGAAGAAAAAGCTGAAGCATATTCTCATCCTGACCTGTCGGGCCCTCGCAATTGCCACGCTGTTCGTCGCCGTGGCACGCCCCTTGGTCAGCGGACTTCTCGGTGCAGGAAGTGGATCGGTCAGCACGGTGATTCTTGTTCTCGACCGCTCGGCCAGCATGGAACTCCGCGCCGGAGATGGGCAACCCAGCCACCGTCAATCGGTTCTCAACAAAGTGGCAGAAACGATCGAAACAATGGGATCCCCCCGCCTTGTCCTCATCGATAGCGCTTCCGGAGAAATCCAGGACATCCCGTCTCCCGATGTCCTCACCGAGCTCTCGACAACCTACGCGACGGACACCCAATCCGACATTCCCGGGTTGTTGATTAAGGCCGTTGAGTATCTCGCCGAGACCCAACCCGGAAAATCCGAAATCTGGCTGGCTTCCGACCTTCAACGTGGAGACTGGAATCCCTCCGACTCGCGTTGGCAGGCCGTTAGATCGGGACTGAACGCCCTTCCCTCCAAAGCTCAATTGCGTCTCATCACGGCGGGAGAAAAGCCCAGCCCGAACTACTCTCTGGAACTTCTGGCCTCCAGACGTGTCGAAAACGATCTCTTCCTCGACCTGCGCCTCATCCGAAGCGAAGGAAAAGGAGATGCCTCGGTCAACATCACCTATTCCCTGAAGGGCGCCCGATCTTCGGAGCGCGTGACCATCTCCGGACAAGAGCTTCGATTCCAAAAGCGCCTTGCGTTGGCTCCCACTGATACCGACGGCTACGGTTGGGTTGGCTTGAATGCTGACAACAACCCGCGCGACAACGCGGTCTATTTCGCCTTTGGAGGTAAAGAACCCGTCAAATGCTGGGTCGTCAGCGACACCCCCGAAACTGAAATGGTCAAGTTTCTCCAAAGAGCCGCTGCTCCCTTGGGGTTTGATCGCTACAGCTGCGAAATTGTCAGCCCCAAGCAGACTTCCGATATCGATTGGGATAAAGCCTCACTGATTATCTGGCAGGCGGCCCTCCCCAGCGGAACCAATGCCCAGCAAATGACCGACTTTGTCGAGTCCGGCGGTTCTGCCATTTTCTTCCCACCCGAAGGTCCGTCGGAGGAAGCCATCTTCGGTGTTTCCTGGGGAGAGATTGCCCAAGCGCCTGACAACGAATTCTTTATCAACGGCTCTTGGATCCAAGATGATGGCCCGTGGCAGAATGGGGAAGATGGAAGTGTCCTCCCCATCGACCAATTGAAGGCGGTCAAACGCCGCTCTGTTCAGGGTGATGTCATTGCTCTTGCCGAATGGGATGACAAGTCCCCCTTGCTCGCCCGTCAGATCCAGGGAAGAGGCCGGGCGATCTTTCTGGGAACTTTACCCGATGACCGGTGGTCCAACCTCGAATTCACAGCCCTTCATCTCGTCGCCATCCAACGCCTCCTGCTCGAGGGAAGTGATCGACTTCATGATGGATACCGGGCTTTGGCTGGAAGCGAAAAAGCTCGCGTGCAAGGAGAGGAATCACGGACCCGTCTCGACACCTTTGAAGATTTTGAACCGGCTCTGGGACCCTACCGGTCGGGCGTCTACCGCCTCGGTGAACGGGTCGTCGCGGTCAATCGTCCCATCGATGAGACCGACCCCGCCAAGGTTGATGAGGAAACTCGTGAGGAGCTGCTGGAAGGAGTTTCCTATTCCCTCTTTGCCAACGAAGACAGCAAGGAGGATCTTGCCTCTGAAATCTGGCGGGCCTTCTTGATTGCCGCTCTCTTTTTCCTCATCAGCGAAGCCCTTCTCTGCCTCCAACCAAAGCCAACCGGCCCGGTTCATAAAGCTGTCGCTCAAACGCCTCCCGCCTCGTGAATAACTTCAATATCGGACCACTTCATTTTCAGGCCAGCACCTTCGTGCTCGCTCTGATCGTCCTTGTTCTCGCGGCGACAATTTGCCTGGGCTTCATGGCCGTCAAACGCTCGGCCCGTCCGAAACGAACTTCCATTCTGGAGGCTCTGCGTTTGATTTGTGTAGCTTACATCTGCGCCATGCTTCTTGGCCCGGAGTGGCGCACCACCCAAGACTCCGATCTACAACCTGAAATCGCCATTGTCTGGGATGACTCCCTGTCAATGACCACTGAGGACGCCATCCGCCCGGACAACATCGCCGGAAGCGAGAAGATCCTGACCCGTCAGGAACTGGTCAGTCGACTTCTTGAGACCGAGTTCTGGACAACCTTCGAGTCCGACGAAAAGAACAGGGTCACCCGTTCCTCCTTCGGATCACCTCCTCCCGAAGAAGACACCAACGCACGAGCGATGTCCGGGACCGATATTAATTCGGCGTTGACCAAAGCACTCGAAGCAGGACGCAACCTACGCGCTGCCATTTTCATCGGTGATGGCGACTGGAACATCGGCAAGTCTCCGGTCGCAGCGGCTCAACAATTCGCCCTTAAAAAGATCCCGCTCTACGCGCTCGTCACCGGGAGCAATCAATACATCGAGGATCTCGAACTCGAATCGGTCAATGCTCCCGCCTACGGGATCGTCAAAGAGAACGTCCAAATCCCGTTCACCATCAAATCCACCCTTTCGCGGGATGTCCGGACCCAGGTCCGAATCCGTGGAGACAACGGCCGGGAACGAACCAAGGACATCACCATTCGCGCCAACACCACTCATTACGATTCCATGCTCTGGCGAATCGAAGAAGAAGGTGCCTCCACTCTCAACATTTCCATCCCCGTCGCCAATGACGAACTGGTGGAGAGCAATAATGCCCGTGACTTCGTCATCAACGGCAAACCGGAGTCCATCCGCGTCCTGGTCATCGAAACTCTTCCGCGTTGGGAATACCGCTTTATCCGCAACGCGCTTTCCCGCGATCCAGGCGTCACGGTTGACTGTCTCTTGCTCCACCCCACACTCGGCAAGGGAGATGGCCCCGACTACATCCAGGAGTTTCCCGAAAAGCTTGAAGATCTTCAAAAATACGACGTCGTCTTTGTGGGCGATATCGGAATCGGTGAAAATCAACTCACAGTTGAGCAGGCCGATCTGATCAAAGGGCTCGTGGAAAATCAGGCCAGTGGCGTGGTCTTCATCCCGGGTCCTCAAGGGAACCAATTTACTCTCGACCAATCGGAACTGGCAGACCTCATTCCCGTGGTCCTCGACAGCAACAACAAGGAAGGCTTCAGTGAATCACTCGAAACGCCCATGCGGTTAACTCCCGAAGGCGAAAAGTCGCTCCTGACGATGCTCGGCGACGACGAATCCCAGAATGAAACGATCTGGCGTGGCCTCCCCGGATTTTATTGGCAGGGCCCCGTCGTCAAAGCCAAGTCCGGCTCCACCATTCTCGCCGTCAACGACAGCCGACGAAATGATTCCGGTCGTCTCCCCATTGTGGTGACCGCCAAGGCCGGGACTGGAAAAGTGCTCTACATGGCAATCGACTCCGCATGGCGCTGGCGTCGTGGAGTTGAAGACCTCTATCACTATCGATTCTGGGGACAGGTCGCCCGATGGATGTCCTATCAGCGAAATATGGCTGCCGGCGAAAGGGTCCGCTTGTTTTACAGCCCGGAGCGTCCCAAGCCCGGAGAATTCGTTTCACTAACCGCCAACGCCTTCGACAAAAACGGAGCCCCGCTTCAGGAAGGGGCCGTCGAGGTCGAACTATTGGCCCCGGATGGGACCAAAAAGAAAATCGAATTGAGCAAGGATGATACCGCTTGGGGAGCTTTTGCCGGAAAATTCCGAATCGAGCAACCCGGAGAATGGAATCTCAAGGCCTTCGTCTCCGACGACAGCTCCGCCTTTATCGAAGCAAAGATTATCTCTCAGACCGACGCCATCGAGAAAACCGGGAGACCGGCCCGATTCGAGGTTCTCGAGGAAATGACCAAGATCAGTCGTGGACGTCTGGTAACTCCCTCTCAACTCGAAGAGCTGGTCAAGGAAATCGATGCTCTTCCGGAACCGCAACCGTTGGTCGATTCGATCAAAATCTGGGCCCACTGGCTGGCTCCCACCATTCTGGTCGTACTTCTGTCCGCCTTCTGGATCGGACGCAAGTTGAATGGGACTTTCTAGAGGCCCGCCACTGTCGTGGAACACTGCTTAATTGGCACCTTTTTTACTTTTGTTTGCTTGCGTGGATGCTATCACCCCGGCCGTTAGCTCTCACACCTAGTCCGACCCATGTCGCAATCAGTCGCTTCCGCTCCCGCGGACAACTCCGAAACCCTCCGTAACGCCGTCATTCGACTCGCTGGAAACTCCCAGGACGGCATCCAGTCAATCGGCGCCTTCCTTGGTCAACTTGCCGGATCCACCGCTCAGGAAGTCATGACCTATATGACCATTCCGAGCACCATCTCGGGTGGCCCATCGATTTTCCAGGTCCACTTGGGATCCGGCGAAGTTCTCCATCCCGGTGATCAAGCCGACACCTTGGTGGCCTTCTACCAACATTCCTACGACAATCACCTCCACACCCTCCGTGATGGAGGCATCTGCTTCTACGATAGCGATCAGGTGACCGAGGTGAAGGATGAGCGCGGAATCATCCATATCGGAGTCCCATTCACAACGGCCACCATCGAGGCCATCGGTGGATCAGCGAAATCACGCGGTAAGAATATTTTCGTCCTTGGCCTTCTTTGCGCGGTCTACAAGTTGGACCGCGACAGGCTCGCCAAAATCATGGCGGGCAAGTTCGGCAAGAAATCAGAGGATGTCTTGCGCAATGCCATGCTGGCCTTCGATGCCGGATACGCCTGGCCGGTTCACGACATCGACCACATGCCGATGGCTCCCGGCGAGAACACCGGGGACAAACGTGTCTCCACCGATGGAAACACCATGATTGCGCTGGGACTCATCGCCGGCGGCTGCCGCTACGGAGCGGGATATCCCATCACTCCGTGGACGAGCATCATGGAATTCCTCCGTTCCGAACTTCCGAAATACAACGGGATGTTTATCCAGTGCGAAGACGAGCTCGCTGCGGTCGCTCTTGCCATTGGAGCGGCTTACTCCGGACATCTTGCCATCACTGGCTCATCGGGCCCTGGGCTGGCGCTCAAGGCCGAAGCCATCGGGTACGCCAGCATGGCTGAACTTCCCCTGATTGTCGTCAACATTCAGCGTGGCGGACCATCGACAGGACTACCAACTTCGGTCGAACAGTCCGACCTGATGCAGGCCATCTATGGTTCTCATGGAGACGCCCCTCGCGTGGTTCTCGCCCCTCGCAATGTCGAAGACTGTTTCTACACCGCTCTGGAGGCCTGCCGATTGGCCAAGGAATACTCCACGCCGGTTTTCATTCTCTCCGACCAGGCCATTGCAACACGACTGGAAGCCTTCCAAGAGCCCGATCTCGACGAGCATTGGCAAGAACCCGAACTTGATCTTTCCGAGCGAACCGAGGACTTCAAGCCCTACCCTCTCGATCAAATCACCCGGCACT
Organism: Akkermansiaceae bacterium; assembly: GCA_049889715.1. Taxonomy (GTDB): domain Bacteria; phylum Verrucomicrobiota; class Verrucomicrobiia; order Verrucomicrobiales; family Akkermansiaceae; genus SW10. Next base: position 23,522 of record JBMHCW010000084.1, read on the forward strand.
CGCCTCCGGGAGCCCCTTCTGCCGTCGGAAAATACCCGGTCGTGACTGGTTTGGAGCACGACGAATGGGGTCACCCTTCCGGCAATCCGGAGAATCACGAGCAGATGACCGAGAAGCGTCGGGAGAAGCTCGTCCGACTCGCCAAAAGTCTGCCTACTCCCGAGCCACATGGAGAAGAATCAGGATCGCTCCTTCTCGTCGGCTGGGGCTCCACATACGGCCCGATCAAAGAGGCGACCGACCGACTCAACAAGGATGGTCACAAGGTTGGCTCCATCAACCTTCGCCACCTTCATCCCCTTCCCAACGGACTTGGTGAACTCTTTGAAAAATACGATCATGTTCTCGTCCCTGAAATGAACGACAGCGGACTCTATGGATTTGGACAGCTCGCGACCCTTCTCCGGGCCAAGACCTGTAATTCAAAGATTGAATCTCTTAACAAAGTGCAGGGCATCAGCTTCCGGGTCCGCGAAATCACCGCGGCCGCCGAAGCCCAGATCGCCAAAGGCTAACTCCCAACCTCCATCCGCAGATTACCATGTCCGACTCATCGACAGCCGCCCCCGCCGAAAAGCTGACCAAGAAACAACTCAAGGCCGACCACCCCACCTGGTGTCCGGCATGTGGTGACTTCGCCGTTCTCGCCTCCTTCTTCAATGTGGTGCAGAAACTCGGTATTCCTCACGAAAAAATTGTCTGTGTGGCAGGCATCGGATGCTCATCCCGCTTTCCGTATTTCGTCAATGCCCACGGCATCCACTTCATTCACGGTCGGGCTCTTCCCCTGGCAACCGGAATCTCTCTTTCCAGACCCGACCTTCATGTCTTCGTCTTTGGCGGAGACGGCGATGGCTTCTCCATTGGAGGAAACCATTTGAACCATGCCGCCCGTAAAAACGTCAACCTCTCCTATGTGGTGATGGACAACTCGGTTTATGGACTAACCAAGAACCAGACGTCTCCAACGACTCCGATCGGACGGAAATCCAAGACCGATCCACGCGGTGCCATCGACCGCCCGATCAATCCAATGTCCCAACTCATTTCGAGCGGCGCCACTTTCGTCGCGCGAACCCACGCGGCCCAGGTCAAGCACATGAACGAAATGTTCGAACGGGCCATCCTTCACCCGGGATTTGCCGTCGTCGAAACCCTTTCGGAATGCACCATGTTCTACCCCGGAGCCTTCGATAACGGCAACCCGCGAAAAGGAGGCGCTTTTGACCTTGTCGATGAGTCCACCCAGGACTTGGAGTCAGTCGCAGCCGCCATGAATCTCAGCCAGGATCTCAACCCCGGTAAGTTTGGTGTCTACTACGAAACCCGGCGCCCGACCAAAAACGAACTTGAACGGGAGTGGCTTGAGGACGCCCAAAGCAAGATCAACGGAGCATCCGAACGAGATCTTCTTCGTCAGCGATTTGCCTCAATGCGCTAATCCCACTCGCTTCTTTTAGTAGAGTTAATCAGCCCCGAAGGAATCTCCTCCTTTGGGGTTTTTCGTGTCTCGCAAAATAAAAAAGCGCCGACCATCGGGCCGGCGCTTTTGAAGAATCTGCCTTTTGGAGTCAGCCACTAAGAGGTCGTTGCCTCTTCCGATTTCTTCCCTCCCTTGGTCTTGAAGGTGATCTTCTTGTCCCCTTTCTTGACCTTCGCCGTGACGTGACAACCTTCCTTGATCTCACCGCCCAAAAGAGCTTCGGCAAGAGGATCTTCGAGAAGACGCTCAACGGCCCGACGCATCGGACGAGCCCCGTATTCGGGATCGTAGCCTTCGGTCACAATGAGATCACGTGCGCTGGGTTCCAAGACCAAGGTAATTTCCTTCTCTTCGAGACGCTCCTTCAACTTGGTAACCTCGAGATCAACAATCTCATCAAGGTGCTCCTTCTCGAGCATATGGAAGACCACAAGCTCATCAAGTCTGTTCAGGAACTCGGGACGGAAATGTTTTTTGGCCATCCCTTCAATCTTGGCCTTCATGCCTTCGAAGTCAGCCTCGTCCTCCGACATTGCTCCGAAGCCAAGCGAGGTCTGACGCTTGATTGATTCCGCCCCAACATTTGAAGTCAGGATGATAATGGTGTTCCGGAAATCAATCTTGCGACCGAAGCTGTCGGTGACCATTCCCTCTTCCAGAATCTGGAGAAGCAAATTCATCACATCCGGATGAGCCTTTTCAACTTCATCAAAGAGGACTACGGAATAAGGACGGCGCCTGACGGCTTCCGAAAGCTGTCCGCCTTCCTCGTATCCCACATATCCCGGAGGAGATCCGATCAAGCGGCTCGAGCTGAACTTCTCCATATACTCGGACATGTCGATCTGGATCAATGCTTCAGCATCGCCAAACATGAACTCAGCTAGATTCCGGGCAAGATAAGTCTTACCAACACCTGTTGGACCGAGGAACAGGAACGATCCAATGGGACGGCGCGGATCCTTGAGGTCGGCACGCGAGCGGCGCAGAGCTTTGGAAATCGCCACAACGGCTTCGTCCTGTCCGATGACCGTGGCCTTCAAATCCTCTTCCATGCGGAGAAGTTTGGCTGCCTCCTTTTGCTCCATTCTCTGGAGAGGAACACCGGTCCACTTGGAAACCACCGCCATGATATCGTCTTCTTCGATATCCACGATCTTCTCCTCGTTTTCCCCGCGCCAGCCTTCGATCTGCTCATCAAGCTCCTTACGGGTGCTCTTTTCCTCGTCTCTGAGGGCGGCAGCCTTTTCAAAATCCTGATCATTGATCGCTGCCACCTTGTCGTCATTGATCTCAGCGATCTTGGCCTCCAGCACCTTTAATTCAGCCGGACGCGTCATCGTCCGGATCCGTGCCCGGGAACCAGCTTCGTCGACCACGTCGATTGCCTTGTCCGGAAGAAAACGTGTCGTCAGATAGCGTGAAGTCAACTTCACCGAAGCCTCAAGAGCTTCGTCGGTATAACGAACCTTGTGATGGGATTCGTATTTCTCGCGAAGCCCTTTCATGATCTCAACCGCATCCTCGACCGATGGTTCATCGACCTTGACCTGCTGGAAGCGCCGCTCGAGGGCGGAATCCTTTTCAATGTGCTTCCGGAACTCATTGAGCGTCGTGGCACCTACACATTGAAGTTCGGCCCGACTGAGAGCCGGCTTGATGATGTTCGAAGCATCCATTGCCCCTTCGGCCGAACCAGCTCCGACGATGGTGTGAAGCTCGTCAATGAAAAGGATGACATTCTTGACCTTCCGGATCTCATCCATCACGGCCTTAATCCGTTCTTCGAATTGACCGCGGTATTTCGTTCCGGCCACCATGAGCGCGAGATCAAGAGTCACCACTTTTTTATCGCGAAGAATTTCCGGCACATCGCCAGCCGCAATTTCTTGGGCCAAGCCCTCGACGATTGCGGTCTTTCCGACACCAGCTTCTCCGACCAAAACAGGATTGTTCTTGGTCCGGCGGCAAAGGATTTGAATCACCCGCTCAATCTCCGCCCCACGTCCAATCACAGGATCGAGTTCCCCGTTCTGAGCCAACTTCGTCAGATCCCGTCCAAAGGCTTTCAAAGCGGGGGTTTTGGTCTTGGAATCCGAATCCTCCATCTCTTCCAAATCGACTTCCTCCTCTTCCTCGAACTCGAAGTCATCATCGGAATCTTCAACCGAAAAATTAGGATCAATTTCTGCAAGCACCTCATTCCGGGTGGTCTGCAGATCAACGTTCAAGCTGGTAAGGACCCGGGCGGCCATTCCCTCTCCCTCCCGAAGCAATCCCAGCAGGATATGTTCGGTTCCAACATAAGAGTGATTGAGTTGCTTGGCCTCCTTGTTGGCCAGGGCCAGCACTTTTTTCACCCTCGGAGTGTATGGGATGTTCGCGGAAGCCTTCTGGTCGGGCCCGGTGCCAACTTCTTTTTCAACCTCCATCCTCACCGACTCAAGATCGAGCCCCATACGTTGCAGGACACTCACGGCAACTCCCTGGCCCAACTTAATGAGCCCCAGCAGCACATGCTCGGTTCCGATGTAGTTGTGATTGAAGCGGTCCGCTTCTTTTCGGGCAAGAGCCAGCACTTGCTGGGCCCGTGGCGTAAAATTGTTCATAACGAGTTCGTCTCGGCAGTCGGTTTAAAGTTCTTTTCCTGAAATATCAATAGCAGGTGGGAGTTCAGAATGCAACTGATCGCGGATCATTTGAGCCCTGAGAACATCGCGGGCATCGGGTTCCAACTTCCGACCCGCCGCCCATTGAAGGTGCGCCGGTTGGGTCTCCATAAACAGACGGTCGCAGGATTCCTGAAGCGAGGCTGGCAGGATCTCGAGATCTGCTCCCAAACGTAGCATTGAAAGATGATTGAGGGCTTCCTTCGAGGTGATAATCCGGGCATAAGTGAGGGTTCCGGTGGCCCTGCCGACCCGATCCTGCAACATGACAGGATCCTTCCTCGCAAGCCGCTGGCGGGCCTGCGTCTCATATCGGGACACATCACCAATCACCTTGGTCAGCCTTTTCAAAATCTCTTCCTCACTTTCCCCCAGCGTGGATTGATTCGAAATCTGGTAAAGATTGCCCAGCGACTCGGTTCCTTCTCCATAAAGCCCTCGAACGGCCAATCCCAGTTTCCCAATCCCCTTCAAGACCTGCCCGATCTGATCGCTCAAAACCAGTCCAGGCAAGTGGAGCATGGCAGAAGCCCTCATACCGGTTCCCAGATTCGTCGGACAGGCCGTCAGGTATCCCCATTTTGAATCAAAAGCAAAAGTCAGTTGATCTTCCAGACCTTGATCGATCTTTCGGGCCAGACGGTAAGCCTGATCGAGATTAAGACTTGGTTGAATTGCCTGAATGCGAAGGTGATCTTCCTCGTTGATCATCAGGCTGAGTGATTGCTTCCGGTTCACAACCGCCGCGCTCCCTTCATTGCGAGCAGCCTGCTCGCGACTGATCAGATGGCGTTCCACCAGAACCTGCTTCTGGAGGGAATCAAGATCGGACAACTCATGAGCGAACCCATTTTTCATCTGGGGAAGTCCGGCGACCTGATCGTGGATCAAGGCCATGACCTCCTGACGCTGGGTCTTACGGGCCCAACCAGGATAAGGGGCTCCGGCGATATTCCGGGCCAAGCGAACACGGCTCGTCAACACGACCGAGGTGCCGGCATTGTGGCCGGTCATCCAGTCGGCAGGATGCTTGAGAAGAGTCGTGAAACGCATCATGACTAAACCTCCTCGTCACTTTTGAGCCCTTCGAGTTCGTCCCGGATTTTTCCGGCCTCCTCATATCTTTCCCCGGCAATCGCCTTCTCCATTTTTGACTCAAGCTCGCTGATCTTCTGATCCATGACCCTGCGTCGGGCCAAACCCGATGGAACGTAACCGGTGTGAACAACTCCCTTGTGCATGGACGGCAGTCGCTGCCCGATTTCGGGTGCGAAAGCATCATAACAATCCGGACAGCCCAGACGTCCGACCTTCTGGAGATCGGTCAACGTAAAACCACAGGCCTTGCATTCGCCTTGTCCCTGAGTCGGGAAAGTCTCCGGGTCGGGCCCGCCAATCACGAGAGGTTTCAAGGCCTCCTCAGCCATCAAGAGACCGTTGGGGTTTGTAATCCCCATCTCCTTGGCACACTTCTCGCAAAGGGTGAATTTCTTCAACTGCCCGTCAGTGACCTGGGTGTAAAACACCGACGCTTTTTCGTCACAAGAGTCGCACTTCATCTGCAAGGCAAAGGTAGCCTTTCGGACTCGAATGGCTACTGAAATCTCCCCGATTAAAGATGAACGAGCGCAAGGATCTCGAATTTCTTCATTCCGTATTCAGCGAAACAATTGATCACATCGGTGAAGCGCTGGTGGGAAACCTCATTCGAAACATCCAGCTGAAAAGTGCTCTGTCCTCCAGTCACCTCCCTGATGGCCCCAAGCCTTCTCCCTAGAAGGGATAATTCCCGGTCTTCGGGCGATTCGGAGACGACATCCAGAAATCCGGGCTCTCCAATCCGAACCACCCCCATTTTATCGATCTCAACCCTGACCGTTTGAATTGGCGGCACGGGAGTCCCAGCTGTCGCCGGAATTACCGTTGTCAACTCCTGCTCTTTCTTCTCGATCGTGGCTGTCACAAGAAAGAACAGCAGCAGAAGGAAACTCACATCCACCAATGAAGAGACATCGGGTTTTGGCGAATCCTCAGGCGGCAAAGGGCATCGTTTTCTTCGCATTAACAAGGGAACGAACAACTCCGCAAAGTTCTTGGATCATTTCTTGCTCAAGGGCCGAGAGTCCTTAACCTTCCGACGAAATGAAGAATTTCCTAGATGAAATGTTCGGCCTGAAAGGCAAAACAGCAGTCGTGATCGGTGGCACCGGTGAGCTTTGCTCCTACATGGCACTCGGACTTGCCCGCGCCGGAGCGGAAGTCGTGTTGGTCGGTCGCAACGAAGATAAGGCCAATGGTCGCCTTGCCACCATCGAGGAGGCCGGAGGGTCCGGGTATTTTGTGTCCGCCGATGCTGGAGATCGCCAATCCTTGAACGAGCTCCTCAACACGGTGGTGGCGAAATCGGGAAAGGTCGACATTCTCGTCAATGGTGCCGGAATCAACTCCCCAACTCCTTTCGTAGAAATTACAGATGATGAAGCCCTGAAGATTCTCGACATCAATCTCGTCGGCGTGATGCGGGCCTGCCAAGTATTCGGGAATTACTTCCTGAGCCGCGACGTTCAAGCGTCCATCATCAATCTTGGCTCCATCTCGGGATTGAATCCGCTTTCTCGTGTCTTCACCTACTCAGCCTCCAAGGCGGCCGTGCACAACCTGACCCGCAACCTGGCCCGCGAATGGGCCGATCGAGACATTCGCGTCAACACACTTGTCCCGGGGTTCTTTCCGGCCGAGCAAAACCGCAAGGTTCTCGACGAGTCCCGGGTTGCTGAAATTCTTCGTCATACCCCCGCTTCCAGATTCGGGAACCCCGACGAACTGATCGGCGCCACCCTGCTCCTGGCCTCAAATCACGCCGGAGGGTTCATCACCGGGACAGAGATTGTCGTCGACGGTGGCTTCGCCGCCATGACGATCTAACGATCCATTTCAATCACATCTTCGCCCCGCCGGTGATAGCGGAGATCTCGAGCCCGGGCTTCCAGATAGCCCGGGTTCTTTTTTAGGGCCTCGGCCTGAGCGCCCAATTCCACAGCCTGCTTCATTAAGCGTTGTTCCTCCTTCTCAGCTTCTGCCAGTTCGGCCTCTACCGATTTGGTCTTCTGATACTGGGGGATGACCGGCAGAGTCAGTGCACAGCAAACGGCCAGAATAAAACTCCCGAAAACCACCCAAGTGGACTTTCCGAAAAATCCCCGTGTCACTGGCTCGTCAGCGAACTCCGGGGTCCGCTTGGCCCGATATCGAGTTCGACCTTTCGCCTTGGGCATGACGCGATGCCTAACATGACGCGCACTTCTTTAGGAAGCCTAAAATATTAGACACTATAAACAAAAAAAAGCCGTCGGGCGAGCGCCCGACGACTCTTGAAAGTTCCAAAAATGGCGTTCTAAACGCTGACCTTCATCTTTCCTCCGAAGACCGCATTGTCGCCGAGGGCTCCTTCGATCCGAAGAAGTTGGTTGTATTTTGCGATCCGGTCCGAGCGGCTCATCGAGCCCGTCTTGATCTGCCCGGCATTGGTCGCCACCGCAAGGTGAGCAATGGTGCTATCCTCGGTTTCCCCCGAACGGTGCGAAATTACTGCAGTGTAGCTGTTTTCGTTGGCCAGTTCCACAGCATCAAAGGTCTCGGTCAACGAGCCGATCTGGTTTACTTTGACCAGGATCGAGTTGGCCACTCCCAGATCGATCCCCTTCGAAAGGAAATCAACGTTGGTGACAAAGAGATCGTCACCCACCAACTGGGTATTCCCGCCGATCGCATCGGTCAGAGCTTTCCAACCATCCCAATCATTCTCGTCGCATCCGTCCTCAATCGAGAGAATGGGATATTTGTCACGAAGCTCCTTGTAGAAGGCTACCATTTCATCGGAACTGCGGACCGATCCGTCCGACTTGTGGAACACATACGCTCCCTTGTCCCGGTCGTAGAATTCAGATGAAGCCACATCGAGAGCGAAGGCAATATCTTCGCCGACCTTGTAACCGGCCTTCTCGATCGCCAAACAGATGGTATCGAGGGCGTCCTCGGTTGAATCAAGTTTGGGAGCAAATCCACCTTCATCACCCACTGCTGTCGACAATCCCCGGTCGTGGAGAACAGACTTCAGGGAATGGAAGACCTCGGCACCATAGCGAAGTGATTCGCGGAAAGTCGGGGCTCCAATAGGCATGACCATGAACTCCTGAAAATCAATGGGAGCATCCGAGTGCGAACCGCCATTGATGATGTTCATCATGGGCACGGGCAAAACCTTGGCATTGGGTCCACCGAGATACTTGTAGATCGGCAAATTGACTCCGGCAGCGGCAGCTCTCGCCACAGCCATCGACACCCCAAGAATCGCATTGGCTCCGAGTTCGGCCTTATTCTTGGTGCCGTCAAGGGCAAGCATGGCGTTGTCGATCGATGCCTGGTCGGTGGCGTCAGAGCCAGCGAGTGCCGGGGCAATCTTATCGTTCACATTGGCAACAGCGGTGAGGACTCCTTTGCCGAGATAGCGCGACTTGTCTCCGTCGCGAAGCTCCCAGGCCTCGTGTTCACCGGTGCTGGCTCCCGAAGGAACCGCAGCACGGCCAAAAGCGCCGCCCTCAAGGGCAACGTCGACTTCAACAGTAGGATTACCGCGGGAATCAATAATCTCGCGGCCCTTGATGGACTTGATGGTGGTGTCTGACATGGATTTAGTTGGAAAAATGATGGGAAATCAAATGGCTTCGATGGAGGCGACGGTCCCTTTAATTAGCTCCTCGGTTTCGGTGTCTCGAATCTCAACCTCCTCACCGACAGCCTGCCCCAGAAGCACTTGTCCGATTTCCGAGAGATAGGAAATAATGTGCTTCTCCGGATCGGCATCCCATGCACCAAGCATGGTCATTTCGCGGGTTCCACCACCGGCCAGATCGATGACAATCTTGGTACCGATGTTGACAGCCGAAGTATCTGCACCCTTGAAATCGGTTGGCCTTGCTCGCTCAAGGTCCCGCTCGAGTTCATTTTTTCGGGTATTGAGCACATTCTGCATCTGCTTGGCCGCATGATACTCGAAGTTCTCCCGCAAATCTCCATACGAACGGGCGATTGAAATATCTTTGATGTTGGCTGGAATCCGGTTGTTGATGAGATCCTCATATTCGGCTTTTCGGCGATCGAGACTTTGATACGAGACCAGAAGGGTGTCTTCGGACTTCGCCTGACTCTCGCCACTCACCATTTCCTGAGTTTCCGGGACTTTCTTAATGACCCGGGCCATCAGCGACTTGCGGTCAAGGTCGGGAAAGGCCGGGCTTACCAGCAATTTGCGAGCAAAATTGCGGACATCGCTGATCTCCATTCCCTCCAGCAAATCAGCAATTAACTCCTTGTCATCCATGAGGAGATTGCCAAGTCGACCGCTTCGGCGAGGTCCATCATCCAACGAATCTTGCTCCAAAACGGTGAGAATCACGGAACCAACCGAGCCATCAAAGACTTCGACAGCCGCCTTTTTTCGTTCCCGGCAAATCCAGGCGAGAGAATCGGCTCCCAGAGCATGGCGTGACAACGCCATCTGGATGTAATCATTCAAGCGATCAGCCTCCTCTTTCTCGGCAAGCAGTTTGGCAATTTCCGAAACCCCGCGGGAACTGATCCGTCCGAAGACCGCCAAGATGCGGTCAACCCATTCGTCCCCAAAAGCCTGGGGAAATGCCTCAAGAATCCGCTTTAATCGAGCTGCCGCGACATTGTTAAGATCTTCCGAAAGGTTGCCGTCCGCAACCTGTAGCACCTCGGCAAGTTTCGGAGCATCGTCAGCCACCGCGCTTTCTTTCTTTACCTCTTCGGCGATCTCATCCCGAAGGGCAATCAGTTCCAAAGATTGAGCCGGCGCTAGCTTCATCAGCTTCAAGGCCGCGTCACTAACGATCGTAAACACCTGTTCGAGCAGGCCATCGATCGATGCTACCAAGGGGGCTTCGCGGTGAATGGCTTCCAAAGCCTTCACTCTTCCTTTGGGACTGCGCGCCATCTCGAGATCTTCCACCAGGGACTCACCCGGGCTCGCCGATTCATCCCTTAAAATCAACAGATCAGTGCGCTTGGTGGGAACAGAAACCCTCTTGCTTTCCCGAAGCGACTTCTTGGTCTTTTCCCACCACTTTTTGTAGCCTCCCTCTTCGACAATACTCCCGCACAACTCGCCATCGAGTTGATCCATGGTCATCGAGCCCCCGCGCGACTCGAGCGTGCGGGCGACCAATTCCACCGGGTCGTTCTTGGCAAGTTCCTTGAGTTCTCCCAACTGGCTCACCTTTTGAGCTCTGACGTCATCTGCCTCGACAGCTTCGGTCTTCTCGAGGGCCAGCTTCAGCCCCATTTCTTTCCCTTTGGCCTTCTCAAAATCGATGGTCACTTTCCCATTGAAAAGGTCCCATTCGATGACAACTCCACCGCCAAACCCCTTGTGAATCCGGTACGATCCCGGGGCAATTTTTGACAGTTTCTCTCCAACGGCCTCGGAAATCCGGCCAGCCTCCACCAACTTCGCCACATCAGGATGCATGGCGCAAGACTGCCCGTGGCGACAGCCAATAGCAAGAACTGATCAAAAAAACCTTTATTCTATCCTGGGAAGCCCTCTCGTCAATTTCATTCCTTCCCCCCGTTGTTCCTCGGGACATACCTCACTCGCTTTTTTGTTGCCACTGAAGGACTTGCGGCACGCTGATCCATCGTCATTTTTAAAACATGGAAGGATTCCAGCCATTCCGTCGGAACACCAGCAACCGTCGAAGAATCAGCCATGAGCTGGCTCAACACCAATTCCTCTCCCTTCCGAACCTCAAATTTTAAGCTTTGGCCGGTTTTTTCCAGTGAGATCTGATGACCATTGGAATTGACCCGAGCCACCTCCTGGCGATGGGTGAGAAGCGCCCGTTGGCTCTCAGGCCCAACATCTCCACGAACGCCCCTTGCCGAATACATCTTCCTTTCAGGCCTGACTCCGAGAGTCAACTGAACCGCCTCAAGATTGCCACCCCGGTAGAATTTCACTTCGACTTCGTCACCTGGATTCTTCGAGCGAAGCAAAACGACCATTTGACAGCGGCTCAGCAAGATTTGCCCGTCGAATTTCCACCATAGGTCCCCTTCCTCGCCCAAGGCCTTGCGATAAGGTCCTTCGTCACTGACCTTGGCAACGCGCAAGCCAACTCCCGTGCCGAGATCGAGACCAACTCTTTCCTCCTTGGTTGTCTCGGCGAGGACGACTCCAATCCACGGAAGGTCTCTGGCGCTAGCCAAACCTGCCGAAACCAGAAAAAGGATAAGAATTCGCAACATTTCAGTTCAATCTGTTAAAATTCGCTCTTCACCGAATCAATCAAATGATGATCAGTGGTTTCCAAAGTGATGATTTTTCCTGTTCCCCGATCTTTCACAAGCTCCTTGGTGAATGCCACTTCGCTGAACAGCTCACGAACCTCGCCATCGTTGGTGAAATAGACCTTGGGAGCTTCATCTGCCGACAACCAAGTCTCGCTATTCAAAACTTCGTAGCTGAGTAATTCTCCTGAACCCACGACATTGTCATCGCTTTTCTCCGCCACTGAGCTTCCTTTGTCCGATCCCAGCATCCACCCACCGCTGAGCCCGACCCCCAAGGCAATGGAGGCCGCAGCCGCCGCCACCTTCCAGGAAACCCCGAGCGTTTCGCGACTTTTGTCTGCAGAGCGTTCGTCATCGATAAGCTCCCCCCGAGAAAGGCGATCAATCAGATTGGAGCAGCGTTCCCGCCCATTATCCGAGAGACCTTTGGGGACCAAGGCTTCGAGCCGGTTTTCCAGATCTTTTAGTGAGTTATCCATGTTCTGAAATCTTGAGATGTTTGAGTCTCTTCTGCAGTTGTTCGAGAGCGTATCGATACCGCGAAGCCGCGGTGTTGTGGGAAATCGAGAGCAGCTCTCCGATTTCGGCGAATGTCAGCCCCCCCCAAACCTTCAGGGTCAGAACCTCCCGCAACTTTTCGGGAAGCGACTCAACCTCGCCTCGAAGAATAGCCGCCTCCTCCTCATCCTCCATCGCCGGATCCAGCCAGTGATCGGAGTCTTTCTGAAACTGGATGATTTTGTGATCCCGACGCTCACGGCGCCCTTTACGACGTCCGTGGTCCAGCCCGAGATATCGCATCACGGAAAAAGCCAGCGGCAGATCGGGAGGCCGAAAATCCCGCTCTTCCTGATAGCCCCAGAGCTTGATCAGTGCCTCCTGTAGAAGATCTTCAGCCTCTTCCGTGTTTTGACAACGCGCACTGGCATAAGCAAGAAGGCGGGCGGCGTTTTCATCCAACCAGTCCTTCCACTCAGCGCTTTTGTCTTTCGCGGATCGGGCCATTGTTCAAGCGATAAAATGCCTGAAAGAGAACAATTTGTCTCCAAAAAGCTGACTGGAGGGCCGAATTTTGCCCCCAAAGCCCCCTGAGCAGAAAACCGCGTCGGACCAACAAAAGCAATCCGGAGAGTAACTCCCTCCTCTGGCAACCCGATCCCGGGGTGGCTTACTCCTTCTTGTCTCCGCCTTCCGCAGGCTCAGCGGCTGCCTTCTCCTTGGGCTCAACCTTCTCATGCTTGAAAAGGTTGATTGAATCGCTGGCCTTTGGTCCACCCTGCTCTTTGCTGGTCTCCCAAGTATGGCGCTCACATGAGGCCAATCCGAATCCCACCAGAGCCAAAAGAACGAAAAACTGTTTCATCGCGCCCGCTGGATAGGCGACCTCGACGAAAAAGGCAACCACTCATTCAAAACACTTAAATGTTCTGGCGGGTATCCAAATAGCTGTTGGCCAGAACCACCGGGAATTTCCGGGCTGTCTCATCGATGGTTACGATCCCATCAGCCTGAATGGTGGCCAGAACCCGCTCCCGCTCCGCAGCATAATCCTGAGCTGAAAGATACCCAAGGGCATCATCAAATCCGACAATCTCCTTCTCCAACATCTTCTCGATCCCTCCTTCCCTCAAGCTCGCGAGGACCACGATATGTTTCTCGCGAAGCCGACGCAACGGCTCCCTGATTTCATCACTATCCTCTCCTCTAAGATTGGTCATGACCACGACCATCGACCTCCTTCGTTGATGGCGAAGGAGACGCTCCGCGGCTTCACTGAAATCGCTCGGAAAAGTCGACGTTTCGTAGTCATAGAGGTGGTTCAGAATCGTCGTCATTGATTGAGTCCCCTTGACCGGGGGCAACCACCGTTCCATCCCTCCAAAGCTGAGGATCCCGACCTGATCACCTTGTCGCAGTGCGATGTAGGAAAGAAGGAGCATGGAATTCAAACAGTGATCAAACTGGGTCAATTCCCCATCCATCGCCCTCATTCGCCTTCCGCAATCAAGCATGAGAATCACGGATTGATCGAGTTGCTCCTGAAACTCCCGGCTGATCATGGTCTGCCTTTTTGAACTGGCCTTCCAATCGATCTGGGATTGCGAATCACCCATCTGATAGTCCCTCAACTGATGGAAATCCCGGCTGAGCCCGGAACGATTCTTTCTTACGATGCCGGTATGCTCCTGACGGTGGGACATCGCCAACAGGGCATAACTGAGGACCGGTTGATAATTCGGATACACTTTGACAGAGGATTCCTCCCCAACCCTCACTTTCCGTCCCCACAAGCCCAGCAATGACCCCAACAAGACATCCGTTCTTCCAAATCGAGCATCACCCCGCTCATGCAAGGTCATGGGGTAGTTGATATCGAGAAACTCCCCCGCTCGAATCCATCCACTCCACGGCATGACCTCGCATTCGCAACGCGGAGGAATCCCATCAAAGAGAGTGAACTTCAGGTGACGAGAAGAACGATTCACAACCCGAAGCCGCGTTTCGGACTCCACCCCCACCGCAACCCGGCCGGGAAGACTTCGGGTCACCTCCGGAGTTCTGACCAGAAAAACTAGGAAAACATCAATGACGGATACAGCACCCACCAGGAACCCAAACCGTTCCCACCAAAGAGCGGCCGAACTCCATAGACTGGCCGCTACACCAAGGAGCATCCAAATCGTCAACAGGCCGATCAGCCCTCTGGAAGGTCTCAAGGGCATGCTAGATCCTCGGAGCCTCGACCGATTCCATCGCCGTGCACAACAAGTCATCAACGTTCTGCCCGCTGATAGCAACTTCAGGAGCCACCTGGACACGATGCCTGAAGACCGGAAGAGTGGCCGACTTGACATCATCGGGGATGACGTAATTGCGCCCCTCCATAATGGCATACGCCTTGGCCAGCTGCACCAGACTGATGGCGCCCCGGGTACCCGCGCCCAGACTCATCCCCGGAGCCTCGCGGGTATAGCGGGTCAGGCGAATGGCGTAGTCAATCACTTCGGGTACCACCTCGACCTTCGCAGTCATCCGCTGAGCTTCGATAATGGAGGAGGAATCGCAAACCCGGTCCACCGAACGAGGATTCAACCCCCGACCACCAGCTGCCGCGGTGACATTCGAGACAACCTGCAATTCTTCAGAGAGCGAAGGATAGTCGATGATGACCTTGATCAAGAACCGGTCCAACTGAGCCTCGGGCAAGGGATAGGTCCCCTCTTGTTCGATGGGATTCTGGGTGGCAAAACACATGAACGGCGGAGACACCGGCAGGGATTCCCCGTCAATGGTCACTTGCTCTTCCTGCATCACCTCGAGGAGAGCCGCTTGGGTCTTGGCGGGAGCCCGGTTGATCTCATCGGCCAGTAAAAGATTGGTGAAGACCGGACCTTTGCGTGTCTGGAAAGTCTGACTCTTCATATCGAAGAGAGTGAACCCGGTAATATCAGAAGGCATCATGTCGGGCGTAAACTGCAGGCGCCCGAAATCACCTCCAAAAGTGGAAGCCAGGGCCAGAACCAGGTGGGTTTTCCCCAGGCCGGGCTTTCCTTCAAGAAGGACATGCCCACCCGCAAGGAGCGCGGCCAAGATCTGGGTGATGGTTTCATCCTGTCCATAAACAACCTTGCGAAGCTCGGCTCGCAGCCTGCTGGTCAACTGAGTCACTTCATTGAGATCCGGCTTGGAATCCTCTGGTGGAATTTCTTCGTTCATCATCGTTTCAAGAGAGTCTGTAGTTTTTGGACTAGCTGGATCAAGGGCCCGGCATCCTTTCCGGGTGGAGTTGTCAAGGCCTCGGAAACCTCATCGCGGGACAAGCCACTCTGATCGGCCAACCTCTGATACAAGGTCGCCGGATCTCCCTGGTGCCTCTCCTCCAGACGATCACGCAAAGGACGGATCATGTGGGTAATCTTTCCGCGGCGCCAAAGAAAGCGCGCTTCTTCCGTTACTGATTCCCCGTAGGGTTTTCGTTTCCGGGAGAGATCCTCCATAATTGGACCCAACCGTGGAATCCGCATCCATAGCCAAACCACCAAAAGAATCAGGCCCGGCGTCAGGACCATCCACGAACGTTGCCAGAGGAGGCCCCAGAAGGTGAGATTGGAACCATAAAGAAAGACGATTCCTCCGGAAACATCCCAACTGGCGAGAATCTCCAAGAAGGCCGCATGATCAGCCCGGTCGAGATAGGGACTCCGCAAGGCCCTGGCATGAGACATCACCACGACACGTCCTTCGCCATAATAAGTCGACACAACCCGCGAGGGTAGATCTCCTGTCTCCTCCCATTCATAGCCTTCCTCACTTCGAAGGGCGACATCCCCTTCGAATTCCAACTCAATAAGAGAGTCATCAGACATCGTCAGCGAAGCGTAATGCCAGGATCTCGAAAGGTGCCCCCTCTCTTCAACCTCATCATCAGGGACGCCCTCCCACGAATAACTGGAAATCTCGATTCCGGTCTCCTCCAACAAATAATCAAGACCTGGATAATCCCCACTATTGGGAACACCTCCGCCGCTCTGGTAAGTCGTGAAGTCATTTCGCTCAGGCTCTCCTCCTTCAATCATCACCACCAGCATGCCGCCATCCGTAACCCACTCCATCGTCCTGATTCCCTCCGCCTTTGAGCCAAGGAAAGCACCCGGCATGAAAATCACTCCCGTCTCATACCCATAGTCCTCCCAAACACGGGAGCTCGTCGCCGAATAACCCGATTCATTGGCCAAGCGTTCTGCCGCCAGATACGGATTGACCCGGGCTTTCCCCCGATAGCCGGTCGGAATCTCCTCGATCTCATAGTCACCCGAGTCGCAACCGGAGAGCAGCACCACCATCATCATTCCGGCCAACCACCTCATCCCCGACCTCCTTTCGGAAAAGGCCAATGAGCCCACAGGGATTCCACCACCTCATCCTCAGGACGGCGCTTCGCATAGGCCTCTTGCATCCAGGCTGACGTCAATTGATGAAAGTAAGGAGAATGAGCCGGCTCGCCGACTCCTGAGACCCGCCGTAAGCAATCCATCTCGGTATCACTTTCTTCAATCTCGACAATCCGCTGATTGACGAGGGAGGAAATGGCACCCCGGTATAAAAGCCCCAGAGCTTCACGAAATTTTTCCTCCTCCCAGAGTCGACGGGCATTCCCCACAATATCATCCGGAAGGGACTCCGGCTCGATGTTCATCCCGGCGACTGTCCTCGCCACCTTCCTTTCCTCTTCCCGGTCACTCGTCCTCCCCTTCAAGGAATGGACATTTTTAACGATCATCCAAACCAACCAGACGAGCACGCCGATCGTGACCGTCCAGAAAAGCAACTGCCCGATGCCGGCAAAGGCACCCGGACCCAACGGCTCCCCGGGCGATGTAGTATCGTCCTCTCTTTCTTTTGGAATCTTGATCTCACGATGCTGAACCTGAAAATCATCATCCCGAAGAATCTCCTCCGCTCTTCCGGCCGCTTCGTTCGCTTGAACTTCGGGAGCGCTCAAAACAAAAAGAGCAGCAGCTACAACGATCCCGAGTCGTTGCCCCAGCCTCTTGAAATTCAGCTCGATGTCCCACCCTTCAGTCCAGGTCCGACTGTTCAGATAAAGACCAAATCCACCCCCGACATAAAACCAAGCCGTCACCGAGAGCGCGTTGACGTAACAGATACCCACCGCGAACAATACCCAGGTTGGAACAGCCTCAACTCCTCCGAGGAAAAAGTCCCCGAGCAGAGATTCCACACTCCACTCTGTCCCCGTGGGGATCATCAGGTTCACAAACATGAACTGGGACAAGAAGACAAAACACTCCATTCCGATCCCGAGAAAAGTCAGGGCCACCGCCGCTCCCGAACTCCTGATACCAAGTACCCGGGTGCGGGATTTATACTGCGCCCCGGAAAGCCCCTCCAGAAAACGAACTGGCAGAACAAGACTTCTCATCAAGGTGGAACGATAAAACAGCAAGCCAAAGACGACCGCCCAAAACAGAAAAGCCAGGCCAACCAACTCATCAACATCCTCGGCGGACCGATGAACCCACCAACCGATCAAGGTCAGAATCACTCCCATCAATACAAGCGGCAGATTGGCTTTAAGCTCCGCCGGAAGGACCTTCATCGTTCCTTTCAACGTGGGTGTTTCGCCAAAGAGTTTTCGGCTCAAGGGATAGAGAACAACCCGCTCCCAGATGGGCTTGAGCCACCAGATCAGGAAGACACCCCAACCGACCGAATTCCAGCAGGCCAAAAGGATGATCAGACACACCGGAAAGACCGTGCAGCACCACCCCTTGAAAATCAGGTTGAAGTGAGCGCGAACCAAGCCAACTCCCAGATCAACCGCCTCCCATTCACTCCGAGGGCGAATCTCCGCGGTCACCTTCTCAAGTTCCATAGCCCCTCCTTCCTGCGATCGCAAAGTATACGAAATGAAGAACCCAGAAGGTGCCTCCAAAAATGTACTTCACCATGGGGGCCATGGGTTGAGCCGACCAAAACCCTTCCACAACTGCGGCCAAGGCCGTCATGGAGACACCTCCGATCAATAGTGGCAGGCCGTCGCGGCCGGCCTTCGTTAAGGCATCTCCGCGGGAGAGTTGTCCGGGAGCAAGCAAAGCAAAACCAATCTTGAGCCCCGCCATCCCGACCATCAACATTCCGAGCAGCTCAAATGACGAATGACTGGAGACAAAGGTCCAGAGCTTCTCCGGATCCCCCTCGGCGGTGACATATCCAAAGACCGCACCCAGATAAACGCCATTGAAAATCAGGAAAAAGAGCGTGCCCACTCCATAGAGAAGTCCTCCGGCAAAGAGCTTGAAATCAATTCCCACGTTGTTCCTGATGTAGTGGGTGAACATGGCGAAGTTTGATCCATGCTCCGATCGAAGATGGCCGATGGGATCCGCCCCCTTGCCATACATCCCCTCGATCGATGACATCCCGTCCGCCCCAAGAATGGCTTGGGCCCAAATGAGATCCTTCCCCACCAGCCACCCCATCAGAAGTGCCGGGATCCAAAACACGGCCAAAACAACGACCCCCAGTTTCCATTCACGACGAACGGCCCGGGGAAAGGTGGCGAAGCAAAATTTCAGGGCACTGGATCCGAACGTCTTCCGCCTCCGGTGAACCAACCGATACCCGCCGATTGCCAGCGTATTCAGCCGATCACAGATCCGATGACCAAACATCCGGTACTGGGCCAAGGATAGATCGTAACAAACCCTTCGGAATCGCGAAGGAAGCTCTTCAACGCCTTCGTCGTCCTTCTTCTTTTCCGCTGCCTTGACCTGTTGGTCAAACTCCTGCCAACGGCCGGCGTTCCGGCTTTCAAACTCCTGCCTGTTCATCTCTGTCCCTCCAGCCAGTTTGCCATTCCCAGAACCTTGTTCACCCCTGCCGGCCCGAGATCTCCGGTCAAGGGCTGTAAATGATTCGCCAATTCCTGACGGCGGGCATCGGACCAACTGCCACTGCGGTAACGAAAAGACAAAATAGCGGCCTCTTCTTCCCTCGTCAGCGTCCGATTCACCGGAATGGTTTCCATGGCGGGAGGCCCGGATACCACCTGGTCTACTCTTGGTCTTGCATAAACCACCAGAGTTCCCGCTGCGAGATCACCCAGTCGCTGGAAGCGCGGATGAAAAAAGGCCACCAAAGGAACAAAGGGCACCAGCATTTCCGCCAGCCTCAAAAAGTTTCGCACCATGGATTGCCCGACCGAAATCGTTCCCCCGGCTTCATCGACAACCCGCAAGCCAAAAATCCTCTTCCCGGGTGTCGCCCCTTTCTTCCCGCACTCGAAGATCACCGGATACAACCAGGCGACGAAAAAATAACAAAGGTTGAACACCCCGCTCGCCACGTTGATCCCCCAGAAACCGAGTGAGAACATGAGCAGAAAGAAAATCGCGACAACGGTGAGAATCTGAAAGATGAGATCCAAGAAATAGGCGATGAAGCGAAGATAGGGGCCGGCTGCCCTGAGATGAATCTCGATTCCCTCGGCAAGCTCGATGGATTGCAAGGTATCAATTCTCCGCTTCTGCTCTGCCATCTTATCGAGGGCAACAATTTAGCGTCCGGAGAGGATCGGTAAAGCCAAGACCAATCAAAATCAGTCCGGAAAAACGATCGCCCGTGAGCCATCAATGATAATCCGGTCCTGGACATGATAGCGGATTCCCTTGGCCAGGGCCGAACGCTCACAATCGCGCCCCAAACGAACCAGGTCACTCACATTGTGGTGATGATGTACCCGCTCAACCTCCTGATCAATAATCGGTCCGGCATCCAGCTCAGGGGTGACGTAATGGCAGGTGGCCCCGATCAATTTCACTCCACGTTCATAGGCCTGACGATAGGGATTGGCCCCGATGAAAGCGGGAAGAAAACTATGATGAATATTGATCATCCGCCCGGCAAAGCGATCACACATCCAGGTCGGCATGATCTGCATGAAACGCGCCAACGCCGCCAACTCGACTTTCTCATCCTCGAGGATTTTTTCGATCCGACGAAACCCCGCCTCCTTGTCTTCCTTCATCTCAATGAAGTGGAACGGAATACCGGCCTTCTCGGCGATGGAACGACAAGTCTCCCGGTTGCCAATGATGGAGGTGATTTCCACAGGCATCTCACCTAGCCCAGCGCGCCAGAGGATTTCATTAAGACAATGGTCTGTCTGGGTCACCAGGACAGCCGTGCGCATTTTGTATGGGAGACGGCGGAAATGCCAACTTGCTCCGATCGACCGCCCCAACACTTCGAAGCCCGCAATGAAGTCATCGACACTGATCTCCAAACCTGAAGTATCGACCTCCAACCTCGCGTAAAAGGTATCCTTTTCCTTGTCCGTAAACTGGTTGAACTCGACCAGATTCGCCTGATATTCCGAAGCATATCCCGCGATCCGGGCCACCAGCCCGGGCTTATCAGGACAGGAAAGTTTGAGAATCAACCCTTCGCGCATGGGCCGTTCCTTGCACTAGTCCGACGAAAAACTCAAGCGAGACTCTTGACGTGTTCTTTGGCGATCCCGAGGAATTTCTGGACGATCCCCTTGGCCTTCCCCTGATACATTGCTCCAACTACCAGAGGCGGAAAGCCATCGAGTGACAACGGCCGAACACCCTTGGGTGGCTTGAGCCCGGGAATCTGGATCCCAAGCCCGACGCCAAACCCCCGAGAGACATAGTCACGGATAACATCGGTCGAGTTGACCTCGACACTCACCGGCCAGACCAACCCCATGCGATCAAATTCCTTTTGCAAGCCTTGCTGCAAAAACTCATTGGGCGGAAGACCAATCAAAGGCTCCGTTCCAACCCAGCCCTTCTTGGCATAAGGATCCTTCTCAATAAAGCACCGCCAGGTCTTGGCTTTCGAACGCGCCGGCACCCACAAGACGCTGGGAATCTTCATCAATGGCTCTGCTTTCAATCCCTCGGTCATTTTCCCACCGGTCACCCCGATCGCGACATCAACCTGCTGGGAGGTTAACAGAGCATGCACGTCGGCTGGTGCCACTTCCCGAAGAGACAAGCGCAGGTCGGGCTCCTGCTTTTTAAGCATTTCAAGAACATCCGGCAAGTGGTTGCGGAGAGCCGAGGCTGTCGCTGCCAATCTCAAATGACGCCCTTCTTCGCCCTTCAATTTCGCTTCGACGTCATCGAGTCGGGAGAAAAAGGGGTAAACAAAATCGTAAAGCTCCTCACCCGCCGGAGTCAGGGCGAAGGGACGGCGATTGAACAATTTCACCCCGAGCTTTTCTTCCAGCTGAAGAATCTGCCCACTCACCGCAGGTTGTTGGATGCCATAGGGCATTTTCCGGACGGCGGCAGTGATTCCTTCGTATTTGGCAACGAAGTAGAAGAGCTCGAGGTGGTGAACATTCATATCTAGTGGTGGGCAATGACCGATTCAGCCCCTTTCTTATCCGGATAGCGGACCTCATCGAGCAAATCCGTGACCTCCTTGGGCGGAGGGGAAGTGAATCGCGAGACCGTGAAGGCTACCGCAAAGTTCAGGAGCATCCCCACGAAACCAATTCCTTCCGGCGAAATTCCTCCGGAAGTCTCACTGGCAAACCAGTACTGGTCCTTGGTTCCTCCCATGAACTGGAAATAGACGATGTAACTGAAGGTAAACAAGATCCCAACGGCCATGCCTGCAATGGCACCTTCCTTGTTCATTCGACGCGAGAAAATCCCCATCAAGAGCGTCGGAAAAAACGACGAGGCTGCCAACCCGAAGGCAAAGGCCACGGTCTTGGCAATAAACTCCGAAGGTGGATTGATCCCGAAGTAGATCGCCACCAAGAGCGCTCCGAAAGAAGCTCCCCGAGCCCAGTTGATTTCTTCCCGGTCACTCAAATTGGGTTTAATGATCTTCTTCATCAGATCGTGAGAAATCGCTGTGGATAAGACCAAAAGCAACCCCGCCGCGGTTGACAAGGCCGCCGCGATACAGCCGGCCATCAGCAGTCCGATCACCCACTTCGGAAGCCCCGCCATATGAGGATTGGCCATGACCATGATGTCCGAGCCGAACGTCAACTCATTGGCATTCCCCTTATTTTCCTGATCAGGGCCAAAGTACTGGATTTTGCCGTCGCCGTTTTTGTCAGTCCAGCTCATCTGCTTGTTCTCCTCAAAGTCCTTGAACCAAGCCGGTGCTTCGGCATGAGGAGTGTTGTGCAGGGTATCAATCAGATTTACCCTAGCAAATCCGCCAATCGTGGGAGCAGTGAGGTAAATCACGGCAATGAACCCAAGAGTCCAACAAGCCGAAGTTCGGACGGCCTTGACATTCTTAACGGTGAAAAAACGGACAATAACGTGAGGCAGCCCCGCCGTGCCGCACATCAGGGCTGCAGTAATGCAGAACATGTCGATCGTAGACAGCGAGCCAGAGGTATACTCCGCAAAACCAAGCTCCTTGTTGACGTTGTTGAGCTTCTCGAGGAAAGGCACAACCTCCTCGCCATCGACCTGGTAATCACCAATAAACCCTAGCTGGGGAATGAAGTTATTGGTCAGAGCAATCGCAATAAAGACCGCCGGAATGGTGTAGGCAAAGGCCATCACACAATACTGGGCAACCTGAGTATAGGTGATTCCCTTCATGCCCCCCAAACCCGCATAAACAAAGACAATGGATCCTCCGATCCAAACCCCCGCGGAAATCGAAATCCCGAAGAGATTCTGGAAAACCACTCCCACTCCTCTCATCTGCCCCATGATATAGGTCAAACAGATGAAAATCGCGCAAACCACCGCGACAAAACGAGCCACCTTGGAATAATAGCGATCTCCAATGAAGTCAGGCACTGTGGCCTTCCCGAACTTCCTGAGAAAGGGAACCATCAGGACCGTCAGGAGGACAAATCCCCCCGTCCAGCCCATGAGAAAGCGGGAACCATCATAGCCACTGGTCGCCAGTAGTCCGGCCATGGAAATAAAAGTCGCCGCGCTCATCCAGTCGGCTGCGGTCGCCATCCCGTTGGCAAACGGTCCCACTCCTCCGCCGGCCGTGTAATATTCCTTGGTCGACCCCGCCTGCTGACGAAAGGCAATCCCGATATAGAGGGCAAAAGAGAGCCCGATGAAGAGATAGTTATACCCGTCCTGGCTCATTTCTCTTCTCCCTCCTGGTTCACTTCGTCATCCAGCCGTCCCATCAGCTTGGCATAGGCGATGAGGATCAAAACAAAACAGATGATGGAACCCTGCTGCGCCATCCAGAATCCAAAGGGCGCGGATCCCACGTTGGGGAAGTTCGCGTCCAACCAATCACGCAATAGAATTCCGCATCCAAATGAGACCGAAAACCAGATCGCGAGCAATCCCCCAACGATTTTCAAATTTGCTTTCCAATAGCGTCCGAGCGCTTCCTGAGACTTAGCCATAAACAGTGATGTTCACAAAGCTCTAACAAGCAGATTCAGGGGCTGAAAGGCAGAAAGGGAGACAAGTCTCATTTTTCATTCCTGCCCGGAGGTTTTCATGATTTCCTCTCCCCGGCCACCGAGGTGGTAAAATTTTTAAAAATGAGCACCCCGATCCAAGTTCGTTCTCTCGACCGCCTTCCCAGCGATGGATGCCTCATCGTGCCTGGACGGCTTGATCCTCAGCAGGCCAACGAACTCGCCAAATCGCTGAGCGGACGGGCAATTACCTGGCTGGTCGAGGAAACGACCATCATCACCAAGGAAATGGAGGCCTTTCTCCAGCTCAGCGGGCATCCCGGCGCGGCTTTTTCCAAAACCGACGAGTCCCTTCCCGATGTGGGCGTCAACCTAACCCAAAAAATCCAGGGGAACAGCGTCCTCATTTTTGTCCCTGGAGAGACAGCCTGCCGTCCCGGAGCCCCCTGCCGCATTCCGGTCGATACACTAAACGCCCTTTGTTTTCTGGGGCTTCCCATCGCCCCTCTTGACATCAGCGTGCCCGCCGAGACCAGCCTCGCTGTGGAAAACGACAAGAAATTGCCCTCCGCCATTCTCAATTTCGGCACTTCCATCCCCGCCGGGCAGGCCACTCTCGCCCGATATCGGGAATCGCTCCTCAGAGCCGGCGAGGAATCCTTTTCCAATCGGGATTTTCTCAAGGGATCCCTCGCCGTTGCCCTTCTCAACGGACTCAAACTTCACGGAGCCAAACGACGCCTTTTCGATGGCACAGACGACACCGAACTACCTTTCGACCGGATTCTCGGAGCAGCCATCGCCCTCTCCAAAGAAATCAAGACGGCTACCAAAAAGAAGAGGGTTGGCATCATCCTCCCTCCCGGCAAGGCCGGCATGATTGCCAACATTGCCGTTCTTTTTGCGAACAAGGTGCCGGTGAACATCAATTTCACCGCATCCCACGAAGCCATTCGCTCCTCCATCAGGCAGGCCGACCTCGATCGCTACATCACCGCCGACCCCTTCGTCCGCAAGGTCCCTGAATTCCCCTGGCCACCCAATCGCGACCTCTTGTTCGTGGAACGGATCCTTCCCAATATCAAGAAAAGCATCGTCAAGTGGACTCTCCTCGGCAAGGTCCTCCCGACACCGGTCATCACCAATCTCCTCGGAATTGGAAAATCAAAGGGCGACGACGAAGCCGTCCTTCTGTTCACTTCAGGGTCATCGGGAGAACCCAAAGGAGTCCCATTGACCCACCGCAACCTCCTCGCCAACGTCTGTCAGTTCGGACGACAGATCTGCCTTCCGGAAAACTCCAAACTTCTCGGCTGCCTCCCCCTCTTCCACTCCTTCGGAAGCACCGCCACCCTGTGGTATCCCGTCATCGAAGGTCTCGACCTCGTCACCTACCCAACTCCGCTGGAAACAAAGAGGCTGGCCGAACTGATCAGCATCCACCGGATCGATCTCCTCCTTTCCACACCGACCTTCCTTCGTGGATACATGAGAAGAATCGATCCTGACCTCCTTTCATCCCTCCGCTATGTCATCACGGGCGCTGAAAAGCTCCCGGACAGCCTTGCCCGCTCGTTCGAAGACAAATTCGGGACCCTCCCAATGGAAGGATACGGCCTCACCGAAACCTCGCCGGCCACCAATGTGAACCTTCCCATCGAAGAAGCAGACAACAAGCTTCCACTCATCCCTTCCCAACGCTTCGGGACCGTGGGTCCACCGCTCCCGGGAGTGGCCCTCCGGATCACCAATCCCGCCACAGACGAAGACACCACGATCGATCAATCGGGCATCATCTGGCTCAAGGGAGCGAACATCTTCAAGGGCTACCTCGACAAACCGGAAATCAGCGAGCAAGTCATCGATTCCGATGGCTGGTTCAAGACCGGCGATGTAGGGCGCGTCGATCATGACGGCTTCCTGATCATTGAAGGGCGCATCTCCCGCTTCTCAAAAATCGGCGGAGAAATGGTTCCGCACGAGACCATCGAAGCAGCGGTCAATCGCGTGCTCGGCCTCGACAACGAAACCGAACGGCGAATTGCCGTCATCGGCGTTCCCGACGAGAAGAAAGGCGAAGCCATTGCCATCCTCTCGACCATTGCCGGACAGGCCCTCGAACAGGAAAGCCTCGATCTCCGTTACAAGCTGATGGATGACGGCATCCCTTCGCTGTGGTGCCCGAAACGAATCATCCCGGTTGAAACCATTCCGGTCCTTGCCTCCGGCAAACTGGACATCAAGGGCTGCGAGGCTCTCGTGCAGGATGCCTCCTGAAACAGAGCTTACGCGCTTT
This sequence comes from Akkermansiaceae bacterium, assembly GCA_049889715.1. Taxonomy (GTDB): domain Bacteria; phylum Verrucomicrobiota; class Verrucomicrobiia; order Verrucomicrobiales; family Akkermansiaceae; genus SW10. The sequence goes on from JBMHCW010000084.1 coordinate 49,276, forward strand.
GACCATTTCATGGCGGAGGCTCTTTACGGCCGCCGTGGTTACTACACCACCCCGAAGATCCTTCTCGGATCACGGGGAGATTTCACCACCACCCCCAAGCTTGACGGGCGACTGGCCGAGAAAATCGCATCGTGGATCAAGGAGGCCTGGAATCGGTGGGCCGAAAAACTTCCAGTGATCGAGTTGGGCCCGGGAGACGGCACCCTGGCCGCGGACATCCACAAGAACCTACCCTGGCTGGCACGAAGAAAGCTGGACTACCACTTTGTCGAAATCTCTCCCCACCTTGCCGAACGACAGAGGAAGCTTGTCCCCTCGGCCCATCATCATTCCACTCTTGCGCAGGCTCTCGCGCAAACCGCAGGAAAAGCCCTGATTATCTCCAACGAGTTTTTTGATGCCTTTCCCGTCCGAATCTTCCGCCGATCAGGGGACGAACTCTTCCTCGATTCCAAGAGGTCCGAAAATTGGAAACCTGCTGAAGAACATCCCGAGTCCCTTCTCTTCGATTCACCTCCTGAGCGATTCGAAGTCGCCGAATCCATCCAGCAATGGGTTCAACAAAACCTGACCCTCCTTCGACGTGGAGAAATTCTGACCATCGACTATGGCGGCGATCTCAATGAAAACTACCATCGACGTCCTCTCGGAACTTTACGGGCCTACGCCCATCACATCCGCTTCCTTCCTCCGGAAGCCTATCAAAATCCGGGGAAGCAGGATCTCACCTTTGATGTTTTCTTTCCCGACCTCATTCGTTGGACCGAAGCAACCGGGCTGAAAACCCGGAGCTATTCCACTCAAAGCGACTTTCTGGGAACCAACGACCAAGAAGGCGCAGGCGGTGCCTTCAAAGTCCTGCACCAGCAAACCGCCCCCTAAAGTTCCTTCACTTCAATCTTCCGATAACGGACTTCGAAGGGAGCCCCGCTGTGGGCTTGCAGAGCGATATATCCTTTCAGCGGAATCTTGGGATCCTTCTCGGTGAAATCACAGGTCAACACCTCATTGATCCAGATCCTGATCCGGGGTCCTTCGCAACGGATCCGGCAATCGTTCCACCCCTCTTTCGAGGCTTTCCCGGCCTCCTTGTTGACCCAGTCTCCGACGAACTTCCTGCGGCGCGATTCGTCATAGAGCCTTCCCCACAATCCGGGACCGACATCACATTGATACCCGATCATCTCATGATGATCCTTGATGCGCTCACTCCGGATTTGAATTCCGGCGTTGGGACGATTTCCAGTCACCTTGACCTGCAAGGTCAGCTCGAAGTCACCATAAGGTTTGGAAGTTGTAATGAAGGTGTTGTGAGGAATTTTCTCCTTCATCGACCCCCCGACGATAACACCGTCTTCGACCCGCCACCATTGTTGCTCCTTCTCCTGCACACCCCAACCCTTCAAGGACTTACCATCAAAGAGGGTTTCAGCAGAACAAACACCCAGACCGAGCAGCATTAGAAGGAACATTCTCATCCATCCAGCCTTGTTGAACTCCTGTGGGATGTCGATCCACAAAGCCCTCTTTCTGGCGAAATCACCGTCCCGCTTCTCTAAAGTCCCAGGAATTTCCGGGGCATATCAAAGACTTCGGGCCGAACACCAAGTGCGGCCTTCTGCTTAACATCTCGATCCCAGGAATTCCTTGTCACCAGCACCTCAAAAATCTTTCGAGGACCGAGATGCCTCCAGAACTGGAGAGGGGTCACCAACGGCGTGTTGGTCAATGGGTAATCCGTCCCATACATCAACCGGCCTTCCAAACGCTTGTCGTTCAGCACGACCGGAAGATACTTCCGGCGATTCATCTGGGTCAGTGTGGAAAGGTCGGCATAAAGATTGGGATAATCGGGCATCATTTCCAGCAAGCGTTCCACATTGTCCTGCCCCTCCGACTCTCCGGCGCTTGCGACATGGGCCGCGATCACTCGAACCCCACATTCCAGCGGCAACTTCAATAGCTTGGGGTCGCCCAAGGCATTGTTGGTTTTCGAAAAGGAATCCTCATCACCCACATGTGTCAGCAAGGGAAGATCAAGCCTCACCAGCTCCTCGTAATACTCCCGGAACTTCTCGTTTGAAGGATCAATGTTTTGAATGTTAGGCAACCACTTGAGCAGCACCGCTCCATTCTCCTTGGACCAACGCAACTCCTCCACGGCATCCTTTCGGTTCGGATGGACGCTGGCTCCAAAATACAGGCGCTCAAGCTTCCCGACCGACTCTCCGACAAATCGATTGGGCACCACCACTTCGACGGCCTCCTCGTCAATTTCACCCGAATCAGTATACGGATGATCCATTGCCAGGATGACGGCTCCATCCACATGTTTTGACTCGGCAATCTTCCGGTCGATGATCTTGGAGATCAATTCATCGCCCTGCTCCTCGACCTCTCTTCGATTCGATCCAAAAATCCTGAGATAAACTCCAAACTTCCAACTCTCTTCAAGTTCTTTGGAAACCCGCGCCCCGCTTCCTCCGGCGCCAAAACCCGCCGTATGGCAATGCATATCAATCACCCCTTCAGGCGGATCAAAAGCCCTCGGACCGATCGGCCCCTTGAACATCAACCACCACACCAAAAGAAGAATTCCAAAAAAGAAAAGAAACGGCATACCCCGACATGCTCATACCTGCGGGTTTTCACAAGGAAACTCGCTTTGCCCAACTCCATCGGAGGCGGATTTTCGTTGCGCAAAGCATGGGTCGGGACTACCCTACCTCGTCTGCCTCATACGCCAGAAGTGGTTGATTGGCCGACCCGATATTATTAAAAATGGGGGTGGCCCCGGAGGTTTAATGTCATGCCTTGATTGGAAGACAGAGAGCCAATGGATACCCCCAACCTATTGGGCTTCGGGAATGCGGCTCATGCGCCACGGACGGTGAGGCAGATCACCAAGAAACCCGCTCTTAACCGAGCGGGTTTTTCTTTGCCGGGAACTCTAACGAAGCGGGAATTCTCCGTGTTTAAAACGAAGGTTCTGCCCTTGAAGCTCCACATCGGACAGCTCGTAGCTTCTCGAAAGATCACTCCACTTGATCGCTTCCTCGCGATCCCGGCGGGCAAAGAAAATCTCACCCATCGTGTCGAGGTAAGCGGACGAACGTGGTTCCAGAGCGAGGGCTTTTTTGAGGTATTCCTCGGCTTCATCCAAACAACGGTTTGCCCGCGACGCCAGCCAACCAAAATTGTTATAGGCATTGTCATCGCCCGGATAGAGCTCGATCACCACACGGCACTCCCTCGCCGAAATCGCGAAGAGTTGATCGTGCAACTCAATCAGACCCAAATCCCGAAGCAGAGGGAAGAAATCATTCGCCAGGTACCCGTCACGAGGGATAATCTCGTGGGCCCTCGATAGTGATCTCACCGCCCCAACGATATCTCCCGCTTCCATTTGACGAGCACCACTGGCAAGAAGGATATGGAACCTTTTACGGAGATTATAGATCGCCCCGCTTCCTCCATACTCCCAAGCCACCGCTTCCCAAAAAGCTTCCGCTGTCGCCCACTGTCTCCTTTTCAAGGCACCGGTCGCCAGCGCGTGAAGGATCGTGTAGTTGTTATCAAGATCACTACTGTCCCGTTCCGCAATATCCAATCGTAACAAGGCCTTCATCTGAAAATCATAAGCCGCGTCGTCGAAATGAAACTGCCCTTCGATCCGGGAAAAATTGAGGAAGTCCTCGCTCCCGCCTTTACTGAATAACAACCCCTTCCGGCAGAGTTCTTCCCCACCGGGAAGACCAGCCTTCCTCAGGGCCGCCCCCTTGTAATAGAGCTGGTATCCATTGGCCTGCCCTTCCTCGTACTCCACCTGCTGGAAGAGCTTCCCTGCCTCTTTGAATCTCATCCGGGTCACTTCGATCTGCGCCTTGGTCAATGGCACCCTCTCCGCTCCGTTTTCATCGAGCAGTTTTCCAAACCTCACCAGATCCCTCTCGCTGTCCCGAGATCGTGCCATCGAGAGAAGCTTCCGGATCCCGCCCACCTTGTCGGCCGATTCCATGACCGCTTCAGCCACCCGATCCTGGGCCTCCTCGAACTCTTTCTCAGAGACGAACAGAACCTGCCCCGATCCTCGACCCACCGAACCAAACGATGCCGCCAAGAAAAGGACCTCTTCCACCGACTTGGCCGGATACACCTCTTCAAGTTGGGCAAACACCCAATGAAAATTGGGAGAACGGAAAATGTCCTCCATCGCCAACGAAAGGTCATACCCTTGGTCTTCCACCTCTTTAGCCAAAACCTTCATTCCGGCCTTCGGGCTATAGCTCATGACGTAGGCGAACCAATTGGAAAGCTTGATCTCCTGATCGTTGCGAACCGCGTTGACCAGCACTTCGCAACAACGAACCGCCTCATCCAGCATTCCCCGGCTCTCAAAAAAGCTTCCCACGGTGGCAAGGCGGGCTCCCATCCGGCTCCCATCATCTCCCGCCTCCAGCTGCCGCCTCTGCTCATTCAACCATTCCTCGGTCAACACTCCATCCTTCAGCCCCATCAGTGGGAGAATTTTGGAATACTGCTCCTGCCCCAGATAGTAACTGTAGAGATAATCAACCTCATCCTCCCCGACCCCTTTCAGGACAAGCTCGGGAAATCCCATCCGGAACAAATACCTACGAGCTGAATCCATTTCGTCTTCGTCGCCGGCCAAATGCTCGAGGGATTTCTGAACCCGTTCAGCCTCCTGCAAATCTCCTTGCTCCATGGCAATCGTCCAATCGAGATAGCCACGGGCCGCAAGATTGAGGCTCCGATTGGCGCGGAGGTATTCAAAATAAGGAAGATGATCTCCGAGGACCAGCGACGCGAGGGCCACGGCCTGTTCATCACCGAGCCTCTTACCCTCCTTCAACAGGAGAGCGGCATCCCCCTTAACGCGAAGACAGGCGAGATAGCGCTGTTGATTCTGGACCTCTTCCGATCCCGCCAGCTTTTCGATCTGATCATCCAGCTCGCCCAGCTGATCGAGAAGGTTCGCATAGGCAATCATGGAGGGAAAATCCGAACCCAACATCAGGAGCTCCTTCACCTCATTGAACTTTTCCTCGGAGGTGAGCTTGGCCACAAGATCCGGGAGAACCTCCTTCACGATCTCATCAGCTCGCTCCACCACCAATTCGTCGGTCTCCAAACCGCGAAGGCGCATGATGAACTCGTATCTTTCGAGTCTCCGAAGCTCTTCCAGGACGGCAACCTTTGATCGCAACGTCGCCTTGGACGAAAAGAAGCGCTGCACCAGATCCACGACTTCTTGCGGCGTGTCGGGCTTGAGACCCGAGCGGATCTTCAGGGCAAGATGCTCAGCGCGGGCCGCAATTTCAGGATCACTTCCCTCTGCTAAATTCTGCAAAATCTGAAGCGCCTCATCGCCCGCCTTCCAAATCTCGAGAGTCGCATCCCGACGGATCTGAAACTCAGGGGACCCCAGTGCCTTCTTCAACTCCTGCTCGCCCGGAACTTTCGCTCCGAGAGCTTTCGCTCCAAGAGTATCCGCCCCGAGAACTCCCACCATCACCAGAAAGGTCAGACTCAAATTCCTCATCATCTTGATTACGTCTACCATCGCCCTTTCTGACGTCCAATCAAGGATTCATCGCCGCTTCAGCCTCCAGAAAAGCCGCGCCACCAGAAGACCGAAAAGGATTCCGGCCGCGCAAAGGCTGAAGAAGCTGATGGCAACAGGCTCCTCATCCGGAGACACTTGCTCGAACATTCCTTCGTAATAAGGGGCGATATATTTGCCGAACACGAAAAAGAGAGCCGCACTGGCTGCCAGAATCCATTCCACTGATCGCAAGCCCGACCTCATTTCCCGATACAAAAACGCCCAAAAATCTCGCCCAGAATCTCCTCGGTATCAACAACTCCGGCAATTTCGCCAATTGCTCCCAGAGCCTCTCTCAAACTTAACGCCGTAAACTCCGGCTCTTCTCCCGATCCCAGAGAAGCAATCGCTGACTCCAAGGCACCTTTCGCCCTCATCAAGCACGACTGGTGGCGTGCATTAACCGCCACCGAATGCACACCCCAACTGGATTCATCGAGAGCCAGCAATTTGGCGATCCCATCCTCGAGCTCTTCGAATCCCTCTCCGGTCTCGCAGGATATTCTCACACCCTCCTGCGATTCCCACCCCGCTTGCTCTCGGTCCATCTTGTTCAAGATTCGAAGACTTTTCACTCCCTCGGGCAGCTCCAGACCATCTTCCGAAACCGGTCCGCTCAAGTCATGAACCTCTAAAACCAGATCCGCACGGGCTACCTGGTCGCGCGTCACCTCGATTCCTTCCCGCTCAATTTCGTCCTCGGACTCCCTGACTCCGGCGGTATCAATCAGACGCAGAGGGATTCCCCTCAAATTCACAACCTCTTCAATCATGTCTCGCGTTGTCCCTTCACGATCGCTGACAATCGCACGTTGATACCCAAGCAAACGGTTCAACAGGCTTGATTTCCCAACGTTTGGTTTTCCGTAAATAACAGTCCTAACCCCTTCTCGAAGAACGCGTCCCTGATCTGCGCTTGCTAGAAGACGTTCAATTTCCTCCTGCTGTGTTTTCAGTTTAAGCTTCAGGGATTCTCCCACCGCGGGATCGATATCTTCTTCTGGAAAATCGATGTAGGCTTCAAGGTGCGCGGTGGCCCCCAAAAGCTCCGAGCGAATCTCTCCGGTGACCTTCCCCAGCCGGCCCTCCAGTTGCTCAGCCGCAGATCTGAGGGCCAAGGACGTTTGAGCGGAAATCAGATCCATCACCGCCTCTGCTTGCGTCAGATCCATCCGACCATTCATGAATGCCCGTTGAGTAAACTCTCCAGGACCAGCCGCCTGCGCCCCCACCTCCAGAAACCTCTCCAGCACGCGTCGGGTCACCGCAACCCCACCATGACCCGTGAATTCAACCACATCCTCGCCGGTGTAACTCCGCGGGCCTTGAAACGCGACCATCACGCCTTCATCGATCACCAATCCATCGGCATCACGAATCTTCCGCAAACCCACTTGTCGCTCGGAAGGGAGATTTCCGGTGCCTACCGCCAAGCCAGCCAACTCGAAGGCCCTCGAACCCGAAAGACGAATCAACGAGACAGCGCCCGTGCCCATCGGACTGGCAATGGCAGCAATCGTTTCTTCCATGGGCTCGCGGAGAGTGGAAGGCGATCAACCCAGCAAGGCATCGAGCTCCTCGAGGCAGCGCTGATTCTGTGGTGGAGTCCCGATGGAAATCCGAACCCATTCCGGCAGTTTATACCCACGCATGGCTCGCACAATGACTCCCTTCTTCAACAACTCTTGGAACATTCGATCGCCGTCACCGACATTCACCAGGACAAAATTTGCGTGGCTGGGCACAAACTCCCATCCTCGCTCGGCAAATGCGGATTCGAAGAACCCAAGCCCTTCCTTGTTATTCTTCACCGTTGCCGTAATATGATCCTCATCGGCAATGGCCGCCAAAGCACCAGCTTGGGCAATGGCGTTGGCATTGAACGGTTGGCGGGCCCGATTCAAAAGCCCGGCAATATGAGCTGGCGCAAATCCGTATCCGATCCGCAGGGCCGACAAGCCCTGCGCCTTGGAAAACGTCCGCATAACACAGACGTTCTTCCCTTCCCGGACATACTTCAGTGTATCCGGCGCTTCCTCCAGGAACTCAAAATAGGCTTCATCGAAAACCGCCACAACGTGATCGGGCAAGCGATTGACGAACCGATCAATTTCTTCCTGCCCGACCAAAGTCCCGGTCGGATTGTTGGGATTCGCGATGAACACCAACCGGGTGTCATCCGTGATCGCATCCGCCATGGCATCGAGGTCATGCACGAATCCCGGATCAGGAACTTCGATGTAATCAGCTCCAAACAAAGTCGCCATCAACTTATAGACCACGAAGGCATGCTCCGCCGCGATCAGGGAAGCTCCCGGCTTCAAAAACGAATGACAGAGAAGTTCGATGATTTCGTTGGATCCGTTTCCTAGCACGACATTCTCAAAAGCCACGCCGTGCTTCTCGGCGAGAGCATTCCTCAACTTGTAACCACCTCCATCAGGATAAAAATGCGCCCTCTCCACCTCGGCAATCATGGCCTCTTTAGCCTTGGGCGAAGGCCCGAGTGGGTTCTCATTACTGGCAAGTTTGATGATCTGATCGGGCTCCAGCCCCAGTTCCCGTGCCGTTTCCTCGATTGGCTTTCCGGGCTCATAGGGAACAAGGTCACACACCCATTGATTGGCCGCTTCCATCGTTGTCATTGCCGACAAACTTAGCCAACTGTCAGCCTCGTGCAAGCGCAAGGCATCACCTTATGCCTCGCCGGTATAGATGGAGGCGATCCCTCCACTCAAGGGAATCCACCTGCAGTTCTTGAGATTCGCCTGCTCGAAAAGGGCCAGCATCTTCTCCCCCGAAGGAAATTCACCGATCGACCCCGCCAGATACTCGTAAGCCTCGCGTTCTCCGGTCAGCAACCCCGCCAGCTTCGGCAGAACGCGATTCAAGTAGAATCCGTAGGGCTTCTTCAACACTCCCCGCGGAAGGGAAAAGTCGAGAACCAGAAAATGACCGCCACTTTTAATCACCCGTCTCATCTCCTTCAACGCCTCCTGCCAATTCGCCATGTTCCTGAGCCCAAAAGCCACGGTGACCAAATCAAATTCGCCATCATCGAAAGGCAGATTCATGGCATCGGCAACCTGGGTCTCTTTGACCCCTCTCTTTCCGGCGTGCTCCAACATCTCGGGGCAAAAATCAGTTCCCACCACCTCGGCATCCGGACACTTCTTCTGGATCTCGAGAGCGAGATCTCCCGTACCAGTCGCCACATCGAGGACCCGCGACGGATTCCATCCCTTGACCATTCGCCCCAATTTCTTTCGCCACAAAATATCGGTTCCCATGCTCAAGACATGGTTCGTAAGCACGTAACGATCGGCGATCTTTGCGAAGGCGCCTTTGACGAATTTAGGGTCCTGACCAGTCACTTATCTGAGGGAGGTTCGGGGAGAATGTCGACGTAAATCCCGGGATCGCTACCGGGAATCTCAATCGCCCCGACAGCCTTGGCGTAAAACTCCTTGGGGCCGACCCCTCCAATGAAGGCATAAGCATGCCCTTCGGCGTGCATGGCCTCCAGAGCCTTGAATAGCAACGCCTTCCCCAGCCCCATTCCCCGGGCGTCCTCTGAAACCCCGGTCGGCCCGAAGTATCCCTTGCCCGAAGTTTCATAACACGCGAACCCCAGAACCTTCTTGTCCTTGGTCGCGATGAAGGAAGAAATCGGCTGACGAGTGCAGGCAATCTCGAATTCACTCACCCATTTCGGCGAAAAGTGTTCTCGAATGAAGTCTGCCACCAGATGCTTCTCATAAGCTCCCGGACGACGAAGAATCACACCACTGCCTTCCACCCGCTCATACAACTCCCTGCTTTCGGGAAGATCGTAGAGTCTCACTAGCATATCAATCATCGTCTCAGGCCTTCCGATTCAGTTTAAAAGTTGGGTTTCAGCGAGTAGGCGATATTTCCCCTCATGCGCCATGAGCTCCTCATGAGTCCCGGTCTCCGCGATCTTCCCATCCTGCAGAACCAGAATCTTGTCCGCACTTTTCACCGTCGCCAACCGGTGGGCAATGATCAGGCTGGTCCGTCCTTTCATCAATTCATCAAGGGCCTCTTGAACCAACTTTTCGCTCTCAGAATCCAACGCACTCGTGGCCTCATCAAGAAGAAGAATTCTGGGGTCAGCCAAAACAGCCCGGGCGATCGCGATCCGCTGACGCTGGCCGCCACTCAACTTCACCCCTCTCGGCCCAACGATGGTCTCGTAGCCTTCTGGAAACTCAGAGATGAATTCGTGGGCATTGGCTTTTTTCGCGGCCTCCTCGATCTCTTCCTGGGTAGCCCCGGGCAGACCATACTCGATATTTTCCCGAATGGTCCCTCCGAACAACAACACCTCTTGCGGCACCACCGCCATGGCAGCCCGGCGTTCACCGATAGGAAAATCACCAGCGGCCTTGCCATCGAATTCCAGAGTTCCTTCGTTGGCCTCATAGTATCCCAGAAGCAGGGAGAAGATTGTCGATTTTCCGGCTCCACTGGGGCCAACCAAGGCCACCCGTTCTCCAACCGACACCTCAAAATCAATCCCATCCAGAACCCTGACGTCGGTGCGTCCCGGATAGGAAAACCCAATCCCGCGAGCCTGCAACGCCCCTTTGACCGGAGACTCACCGCTCTCCCGGGCATCCTCAATGTCGTGTCCGAGAATCTCCCGGATGCGCTCCGTCGCCCCTTCCGTTTTTTGCAACTGGCTCATGATTTCGGGGAACGCTCCCAACGAAGCGCCCACGAAAATACTGAAGAGGATAAAGTGAGAGAACTCATTCGAAGTCAGCTCGCCGCGGGACAACATCCCGGCACCAAACCAGACCACCACCGAAATGGTTCCGAAAAGAATGAGAATGATGAAACTCACAAAAGCAGCCCGGGCCTTAGCCCCTTTGAGGGTGGAATCCAAAAAGCGCTCGAGCGCACTCTCGTATCTCGACTCTTCGAAGCTCTCATTTGAATAGGCTTTCACATCGGCAATTCCTTGCACCGCCTCTTCAACCACGACATTACTCTCCGCCAGACGATCCTGGGCATCGCGTGAAAACCCGCGGATCTTTCGCCCTACAATGGCCACTGCCAGAATCACCACCGGAATCATCGCCAGCATGAAGAGCGAAAGCTTGGGCGATGCAATGAAGATGAAAATCAGCCCTCCGATAAAAATCACACTTTGCCGGGCAATCTGCGGAACGGTCGTCAACAAGGTACTTTGCAAGATTCCCAGGTCCGCAGCAATCCGGGCACTAACCTCACCGCTTCGCCGCTCCATAAACCATGGCATCGGGAGTCTCACCAGACGAGCGAAGACGTCCTTTCGAAGATCACGGAGAGCGCTTTCCCCGGCCTTGATGAAACCTCGAACCCGCCAGTAGGAAATGAACGCCTGCAGCGCCAAAACGGCGAGCAGGGTTTTGACCACGATATTGATGTTGGCCCGAACGACTTCCGGATCCGCCCCCTCACTCAAGGCTTCTTGCGGAGAGCCGATCAATTTCCCCAAATAATAAGGAAAGGCCAGCGAAAGCCCGGCCGTCACGAACAAGGCCACCAAAGATGGAATGAAGATTCCCCGGTAGTTTCCAAGATAGCTGTAGAGCCCGAATGCTTTCTTCCAATTGATCTTCCGGGACTTTTTCTCTGACTGCGGCACAACGGGAGTCAAGCCGCCCCAACGCCGAAGGTCAAATCAGGAGCGTCGTCGACGCAGGAAAAGACCTCCCGCCACAAATGACAGCAAAGCTGTGGAGGGCTCCGGAGTGGCCACGATTGCCTCTATCTGGCTCCGATATTCGGAGAGATCCGCCGCTGTCGTCACTCTCCCGAAATAAGGATAAGGATTCGAGGACACTTCGCCCGGAGGGCGACCATCATAGGGAAAACTGCCAAGAGTGCCGACCGCGTTCATGATTCCTCCAAGGACCCAGTCTCCGCCCTCCAGGAAAAAGACACCCCCACCCGAGTCTCCGTTGACGCCTTGAGCTTCGTGAGTTGTCCCGCCGACCTCATCAAAGGCCGTGAAAAAACTGAGAACCTCCCCGTGAATATCACCAAGATCCACCGTCGCGGTTCCCCCCACTCGATTATCCCCCATCGAATCGCCCGAGTCCCCGTCGTGGCCCATCCTGAAACATCGGCCAGCAAAGGGTCTGCGGCCACTGTCCAGACATCAGGACCA
>JBMHCW010000085.1:0-8656 GCA_049889715.1 Akkermansiaceae bacterium
AGCTGCCCAGTGCTGTCCGGCAACCCTTCGAGAGCTGATCAAAACGCTCTTTCTGGTGCCACTAACTTTCTCTCGCGACCTGACCGGAAGAGCGCCCGGACCAAGCCAACCATCCGGCATTAAAGCTCGATCAAAAAGACCTCGATGTCCTCCCAAGCAAGGCGCCGTCGAGGGCAGAGTAAGTACCTCCGGCGGGAATCGAACCCGCACGATCCAGGATCAATGGATTTTAAATCCACAGCGTCTACCAATTCCGCCACGGAGGCCTCTTCAAAAATGCAGGGCGCTGGAACCAGAGCCCTGCATGAACAGCTGGGGGGTAACTTACCCCGGACCTGCTGTCAATCCACGGAAGCAGTCTATTCGGCCAAAGGCGTGACGTAGTAGAACTTCTTGAGGCCCACCGGATTCGACAGCGGCGAAATGACTTCGGTGGTATCGGAGTCGGCCGCACCTTCAAAGTCGTCGACTTCCTCCCAGGGATCAAGACTGCCGAGATCGTCCGACTCAAAGAGCAGATAAGTCACTCCGGGGACAGTCCCGCTCACCGTCAAATCAAGCCGGTTGGTGTCGGTGTTGACTCCGATCGAGGTAATCTCCAGCTCCTTCCTCGAAGGCCCCGGGGTAATCGTCCCATTGGCCAAGGCCGCGATCAGTTGGGGACTCATCGAAACATCCCAGACTGCCACATCGTCGATCTGCCCTTCGAAGAAGTTTCCATTGACCGCGCCATCATCAAAGACTCCTCCGCCTCCGATGTTGAAGAAGAATGCCGAGGCATTCAATGGAGTGGCCGCCGCTCCCCGGACCGCTTCCACACCATCAACATAGATCGTCCGGCCCGTTCCATCTCCGACAAAGGCAATGTGGGTCCAACCCACCGGAGCGGCCAGATCCGCCTCAATCGCCCCCCCTGGGTTCGACCAAAGATGGAGACGGTCGGGGACATTAAAGCCGAACTCCAGAATGTCGTTCTGTCCGAACAATCCGGAGCGATTGGTCTGGGCGACATCATATTTCACCCAGCCGGCCATGGTGAAGAATCCAATATTGCTGAGTGACAGCGGAGTGGTGACCGCATCATCAATACCATCAAAATTCACCGCAAAGTCTCCGGGGGCTCCGGTATGACCGGCCACATAAGTGGCCCCACCGAGCACCGTTCCATCATTCCCGTTGGGAGAGGAATCCGCAGTCGTAGTCTCGCCCTGGTCATCGAAACTCCAATAACCCAGAGCCGTTGGGAAGGCCGGCTTGTCATTGGCATCGTTTGGATCAGTCCCTTGAAGGATCTCCTGCTCGTCGAAATAACCGTCGCCGTCAGTATCGTGAAGGTTCGGGTTGGTGCCGGTGTCGTTGAGATCAACAAAGGTGCCGCTCCCGGACTCCACACCATCGGAATATCCGTCGTCGTCGGTGTCGGGGTCGAGAGGATTGGTTCCGGTCTGGGTCGGACTGACGAAGACTCCGCCGAGATCTTCATGACCATCGAGTACGTTATCGTCGTCCGTATCATCGTTGTTGGCTTCCGTTCCCCGGTTCAACTCCTCGAGGTTTTCGGAGCCATCCATATCCGGATCTCCAGTCGCTCCATTGTCAACGTTGGTGGTGCCGTCGTCATTCGGATCGAGATCATTGGTGACTTCCCACCCGTCGGGCAGAGTATCAGCGTCGGTATCATTTGAATGCGGATTCGAACCCGCGTCATCAGCATCCACAAAGATACCGGAATTGGTCTCCACACCATCGAGAAGGCCGTCTCCATCGCCATCGGGATTCAAAGGGTCGGTGCCGGTATCATCGAGTCCGTTCCAGGTCCCTCCGCCGGTCTCGACTTCATCCTGATAGCCATCGCTATCGGTATCGGCACTGACGGGATTGGTCTGCCGGGCTTGTTCCTCGAGATTGGTGAGGCCATCTTCGTCAGGGTTCCCGTCGCCTCCGTCGTCGCCCACGTCACTATTGGGGTCGAGCCCGAAGGAAATCTCCCATCCGTTGAGCAATCCGTCGCTATCATCGTCTCCATCCGGATCCGAGACTGCATCGAGAATCTGAATGGCATTCAAAGGCCCGCGACCGAAATCCTCGGGGTCACCATTTCCCGTCGAGCGCACCCGGAAGTTCCGGGCCGTAAGATTGGTGAACACGATGTAGTTTCCGGTTGGGACGTCCACATTCTGGGGCGTGTCGGTCTGGGGAACATCCGCGCCCGCTTGTTCGAAGGTTCCGTTGTAGCTGTTTGAAGAAATTCCGACCAGGTCGGTGATGACGACTCCTTCGGTCAAGGGATCGGTCCACTCCTCGATCCAATAACGTCCAACCGCACCGCCCTGGCCGTCGCCATTGACATAGACCACCACGTTGTAAAGAGGCAGGCTTCCGGGGTTGAGGGAAAAATTGACGTAAGGTTGATCATTCCCGCCGTCATCCAAATAGCCGTTCATCAAGGTGGCGTTGGCATCGGCATTCCCGGCGCCGGATCGCCAGGTGTTGTTCGCATCATAATGCACCGGGTCGTCATGACCGGTGGGATAACTGATATTGGCCAGGCTGGTGGTGACCGACCCTCCGGAATTCATGATCCCGGCCGCAAACAAGGCATCATTTTCTACATTTCCCGACCAATCGGTCTGGAGAAAGTTCCAATTGGCCTGGGCATAGCCGGGAGCTCCGGCGGTGGCACCCGCAGCAAAGGGGGTATCCTGGGAATCCTGGAATTTGAAGCTGATGGTATCAGCGTAAGAGAAGGACACCGAAGCGGCGCCCAAAAGGCATGATAAAGCGTGCTTATTCATTGGGTTGATGCGTTGCCACCATCATTATTCCAGCCGACTCTGCGAAACGAGGGATTAACAAAAAGGCACTCATTTTGTCGGAGACTGTCAGACATCTCTGATTGAATCGATGGCAACAGACCCCAACAATCTCTCCGCGATTCCCGTATTCCATGACCCTGAAACTTCTGATCCCAACCATGGCTCTTGGACTTATTTCCTGCCAACACTCTCAAGTGGCTCCCGAGTCCACCGTAGTCGTCAAGGACGTCCGGATCCCGAAAGGGATGCCCTGGTATGCCCGCTTCGCCAGTCACAGTTTCATCGACTACCAATCCGATGATTCCGGCACCTGGCGACGGATCGAGATTGTCAACAAGAACAGCGGCATCAGACATCGGGAGATCCCGGAGACCGAAGTCACCAATCCCATCCGCTGGGACAATCCGGTCCGCATCGTTTCCCAGTCCCGTCTTCCGGTTGAAGCCACCACCGCTGCCATCGCAGAGACGGCCCGCGCCTGTGACGCTTCTCTCTACCGCCCCTGGCCCGGCCCCAACAGCAACACCTTCACCCGGGTCCTGGTCATGGAAGTCGACGGACTCCACGCCCACCTCGAGCCCAATGCCATCGGCAAGGAGTTCACCTGGCACGCTGGCCGCACCCCGGGAGGAACAGGTCTCGAAAACACCAGACACCCGTCCATCATCTCCCCTTCCATCTGTCCGTCAACTCCAACACTTTCCCGTCTTTTGCATTCCCGCCCCGTCCGCTTTCCGCTGAAATTTCCATCCACCCGCCAACGTTTTTAAGTTTCCGCACACATCATGAAGATCGTTCCGCTTTCGCTCATCGCGACCCTCTCCGCCTCCTCTCTCTCCGCCGAACTCGTTTCCTCCAAGGATCACCCCAAAATCAAGATCCCCGGAAACCACACCCTCACCCAGTTTGCCGACAATGCCAAGGTCGTCACCCCGACCACTCTCTGCATCGATGACAAGGGCAAGGTCTTCGTCTCGGAAACCTTCCGCTGGCGCAAGCAGGTCCAGGATATCCGGCATGGTGGCAAGAATGGACGCTATCTCCGCGAGCGGATCGAAGACGACATCAAGACGATGACCCTCGCCCAGCGACTCGAAGTGCACAAGAAGTGGTCTGGCAAGGAGCCCGACTATCTCAAGTTCGAGGAGTTCGATGACGATGCCGAAACGATCAAGACAATGGAGGATACCGACGGCGACGGGAAAGCCGATAAGTTCGGGATGTTCCGCGACGACTTCAACGGTCCCCTCGACGGCCCATCCTCCGGATTGATCGAGAAGGACGGCACGGTTTACTTCGCCATGATCCCCGGCATCTACAGCCTGCGCGACAACGACGGCGACGGGAAAGCCGAGGAGCGCAAGACCCTCGTCGATGGCTTCGGAGTCCGCATTTCGTTCTCCGGTCACGATCTCAACGGCTTCGCCTTCGGACCCGATGGAAAACTCTACTGGTCGCTCGGCGACCGGGGATACGATGTCGAACACGAAGGCAAGCGCCACTCCCAACCCGACACCGGCGCCATCTTCCGCGCCAATCCCGACGGCACCGACTTCGAGGTCTTCTGCACCAACCTTCGCAATCCCAAGGAGATTGTCTTCGATGAACACGGCAACCTCTTCACCGTCGACAACGATTACGACAACGGAGACAACGAACGGATCGTCTACCTCGTCGAACACGGAGACTCGGGCTGGAAGATGGGACACCAGACCCTCGCCTCCTTCTCCAAGACGATCTTCAACCACGTCGGGCCCAAGCCTTCGAAGCGCGAGGAGCAGATCGACATCTGGATGAATGAAGGACTCTGGAAAACCCGTCACGAAGACCAGCCCGCCTACATCATTCCACCCGTCGCCCTGACCGTAAACGGCCCCTGCGGATTGGCTTACAACCCGGGCGTCACCGGCCTGACCAAGGACTTCGACAAGCACTTCCTCATCGTCAGTTACGTTGCCGGCCCCGACCGCTGCGGAATCAATGGCTTCACCCTCAAGCCCGACGGCGCCTCCTTCAAACTCGATAAGCACGACTGGTTCCTCAAGGGCATCGCCGCCACTGATCTCGACTTTGCTCCCGATGGCCGGCTCTACATTTCCGACTACGGCGGTGGCTGGGGACGATCCAGCAACGGTGGCGTTTATCACATCGCCAATGAGGACCGGCTCAAGGACCCCGCCGTTCTGGAGGTCAAGAACCTCTTCGCCAAGGGCTTCCCCAACATGGAGTCCGACAAGCTCTACGAGCTCATGAATCATGCCGACCAACGGGTCCGGACCCGGGCTCAGTTCGCCCTCGCCGAGCGCGGGCTCAAGTCTCTCCCTCTTTTCCAGAAAGCCCTCGCCAAAGACCAGCCACTCTTACGCCGGCTCCACGGACTCTGGGGAATCGGCCAACTGGCCGAGAAGGATCCTTCGGTCCTGAAACACTACGTTGGACTCTCCACCGATTCAGAACTGGAAGTCCGCGCCAACTTCGCCCGCACCTTGGGTGGACACTCGGATCACATTGGAGCTTATCAAAAGGACCTCATCGCCCTGTTGAACGATCCTTCACCACGTGTCGTTTCACTCGCTGCTCTCGCCCTCGCGAACCAGGGAGACAAAAACTCCTTCGCCCCTGCCATCGACCTCCTCGCCCGCAATGCCGACAAGGATGCCGTCGTTCGTCACGGCGGGATCATGATCCTGACCAAAGTCGCCGATGACAAATCGCTCTCCGGACTGAACACACATCCCTCGGCCTCCGTCCGCCGCGCCGCCGTGGTGGCACTGCGCCGCCAGGAATCGAAGTATCTCGAGTCCTTCTTCGACGACAAAGACAAGCTCGTTCGCCATGAAGCCATCCGCGCTGCTTACGACGAGAACGTGGTGGAGACCTTCCCGGCTCTTTCCGAGCGGGCCATCGCGATTGCCAAGCGGGTCACCCCCGAGGTGAAGAATCACCCCATGACCGCCCGACGCGCTCTCCACGCTGCGTGGACCCTGGCCCGCTCGCAGGATGTCGATGTCCTCGTTGGTCTCGTCACCGACAGTTCGATCGACCAACGGATCCGGCGCGATGCCTTCGTCGCTCTCCTTGAGTGGAACAATCCGCCGGTTCCCGATCTCGTTACCGGCTTCGCCCGCACTCTTCCGAAGTCCCGCCTGCCCCTTCCGGGCAATCTCCTCGAGAAACTCCGGCCCTTCTACGACCAACCCGACCCGAAGCTTCTCGCCCGGGCTCTCACCTTGGCTGATCAGGAAAAGCTTCCTCTGTCCGCCCAGCATCTCTCGAAGTATCTCGCCGATGCCAGCCTGCCCGTTGAAGCCCGGCTGACTTCCCTCGATCTTCTTGCTCCGCTCCAGCAAGCCGACGATAACTGGAAGAAAAACCTCGAGTCCTTGGCCAAGGACAAGAACGAAAAGATCCGCAGCCGCGCCCGTGAGTTTCTTCTCAAGCTCAATCCCGACGAGAAATCGATGAAGCTTCTCGCCGACACCCTCTCGAACAACAAATCAACCCTGACCGAGAAGCAGCTCACCATGCGCACTCTTGGCAAGCTGAATAACCCGGCTGCCGCCCAGCTGATCAAGCAGGCCCTCGATAAGCTGACTGCCCGCAAGCTCGATCCCGGTCTCGGGCTCGATGTCGTCCTCGCCGCTGAGGCCTCCAAGGACGAACAAGTCAAAGCCGCCCTTGCGGCCTTCCGCGACAGCCTTCCCAAGAATGATCCGGTGGCTGAATGGAAGCTCCTCTGTGAGACCGGAGGCGACATCAAACTCGGCAAGACCCTCGTTTACAGCCACGCCACCGGCCAATGCCAACGCTGCCACACCATCCATGGCGTCGGCGGTAACGTCGGGCCGGAACTCGGCGCGATCGGAAAACTCCGCGACCCCGGTTACCTCGTCCGCGCTCTGGTCACTCCCGAAAGCGAAATTGCCGCAGGTTACGGCATCGGCAGCATCACCCTCAAGGACGGCACCGTGATCAGCGGCACTTTCATGCCCGATGATGCCAAGGGCAATGCCCGGGTGGCCATCGGTGAAGACGTCAAGGTCATCGCGAAGGACCAGATTAAGGAACGCAGCAAACCCATCTCCGGCATGCCACCCATGGCCGGTCTTCTGACCCGTCAGGAGGCCCGCGACATCATCGCCTACCTCGTCGCCAACAAGAAGGACAAGACCGACGACGGGCACAAGTAGTGCGGCTTATTCTTCGGAAGTGAGCTTCCCTTGAAACTCCTTCTCAAGCCGGACCTGTAACCGTTCCTTTTGCTTGTCGGAATGGGTTCCTAGCTCGATGGCTTCAAGAATGTCGTCATAGCGTTCCTGGAAATTAGGAAGGCGATTCGGCCCTTCCGGAGTCGGCATGAAATCCTTCACGTGATTGCTTGCAGCCGAGCGAATGACGTCACCCAGGATCTGCACTTGATGTGACGCTTCAGGAGTGGCCGCAATCGCGTCAGGAGTGAGCGAAAAATCCTCGATTAATAACCAACTGAGATTCGCCCGGCGGGCGTCGGCGTATTCTTCACGAGCCAGGATTTCCAGAGCCTCCTGCGGATGCTCGGTCGCGAGCTGCCTCCACATTCCGTGGATTCGGTTGTAGTCAGGCTTTTCAGGATTCATTTCATTCTCCTTCAACCAAGCCAGAGCTTTCTCAGGATCAAAACGCGCCAACGACGCCAGCGCATTGGAGAGCATCCTTTCCTCCGGTGGCACGGCAATGAATCCTGAAAGGTGCGAATGAATCTGCTTTTGATAGGCCTCATAGGCTTTCCGGTAGGTCGGAGTGTCCAAGACACCTTCCCACTCTTCAAAATAAGATTGCACCTGCTCTTGCGAAGACAGAGCTCCGAAAAAACCAGAGATGGCCGCCGTTTGCCCGGGATCATGAAACCCGGCAAGCACTCCTTCAAAACCCTCTTCGAAGCAGGGACCACTCGCCAGATCCCAGGCCAACTCGTGATCCATCCGTGCAAGTTTATCAAAGAAGACGGAGATCGCCTTCGACATCCAGTGATGCGACTTCGTCTTCTTGGCAAAGACGCCAATGTCATCGACGATGTCATCCACGGTTTCGTCAAATTCCTTCAAGCTCTCCGTCCGACCGCGAATGAAGGCAAAGACGGCCTGGTCACTTGCAAAGGCTCCCGGCCCGTCATCCTCCTTGCCCAGCTGCCCCAGAAGCATTTCGAAGGATTCCCGATCATTCCTCCGGCCCAACTCCGCCCACAAGGCCGAGCGCAACCAACCCGACAAGCCTTCGTGGGAAGTGTTCTCTTCCAACAGTTGATGGATCTGATCATTGGTCAGACCTCTGACTTGCGACTCGATAGACGCAAAGGAAGGCGCACTATTGAGATCCAGTCCGGGCAGCGATTTCAAATAAGACATCCTCTCTTCCGCCGAACGGCCCTGCCGTCGGGGCGGGCCTCCTCCCTCTCGTGGCGTCCGCGTTGAGAGTTCGGGATCGCTGCTGTCGGTGCCCGTCCGATCGATCAAGAGGACGATTCCGGCCAGGCCCAACACGCCGGCGAGTATCACGGATAATTTTGAGTTCATTGGCTTTGATGGAGGAAACGTTCTGATTTCTTGGTAAGCTCTTTGCGATAGACATCCTTGGCCTCGGGAGAAACCTCTGACAGCTCGATGGCTTCCATCAGTTGGTCATGGCGCTCCTGGAAATTGGGAATCCGGTTGTAGCGATCAGGCACCGGGTATTGATCAATTTCGACACCCCCATGGTTGACACCGTCAACATTCGCGGAGCCCATCCCGCGATCGATCAATTGATTCAAGACCTTCCCCTGGACCTCTGGCTTCCCTTCAAGAACCGACATCAGATCCGAT
>JBMHCW010000086.1:0-55180 GCA_049889715.1 Akkermansiaceae bacterium
AGCATGGGATCAAGTTGGTAGTTTCCTGCGAACGGATTTGTCGGGATGGCACGGAGAAGCCCTGTTTCGAGAAGAATGATTTGGTTTCCGTGGGGTGATTTGGCGCTCAGGATTCCGGACAGGTTGAATAATTCGACAAGGTGACTTTCTGCTGAGACTGTTTGTGCCTTAGCCACCTTGAATCTGTCCTGTTATTCACCGTTCCAGTTGCCATGAAAATATTCCGCACCATCACCATCGTCATCCTGACCGTTTTCCAATCAGGATGTGACTCTGACAAGGCAACAGAGGAGGTGGAGGTGAGTCGCGTTGATTTTGATCAGCTGTCAGAGGATTCTTATGAGTATCTTCAAGGGAAGCAGGACGAAGCTGCGGAGAAATTTGGAATTGGTGAGTATGAGCGGTTTGATTGGGACCAGGAGACGAGGCAATTGGTCTGGTCTGACGGTGGAGTGCCTAAAGTCGTGGCGGACATTCAATTTGTCGGGTCGGTTTCCACCAAGTCAGACACCTGGCTTTGGTCTTGGGCGAATTCAAGCGTGTTGGAGCCTTTGTCAAAAGAGATGCTGAAGGTTCGTGAGTTTGGAAGCACCCATGATCTGGAGAAACTCACTGAAAGGAAGTGGTCTGCGGATGAGGTCGACGGATGGGAAATGACCGCGATCGCGGCTTATCTCCTCAAGGCTCATGGCGCTTACCGTTCATCGGACGAAAATGGTTTTACTTATATGGTTTTCACGGACCTTAGATTCGCCGATTGAGAAGAGCGAGTGACCTGCGAGAAGTCCTCTTTTTCGAGAGGTTGATCTTTCTCTAAGAGAGTAAAGTTTTCAGCATGAAGTCGAATCAGGAGCAGAAGACCAATGAATAAAGAACCTCGTGTGCGGCTGGCAGTGAAAGAGGATGCGGACAATCTCATTCGCTTCAATCGCGCCATGGCCCGCGAGACGGAGAACAAGGAGCTGATTGAGGAAGTGATCACTTCCGGAGTGAAGAACTTGTTGGAGACTCCACACCATGGCTTTTATGTGATCGCCGAAGTGTCCGAAGAAGTGGTTGGATCGCTGATGGTGACGACGGAGTGGAGCGACTGGCGCAATGGGCTCTTTTGGTGGATTCAAAGTGTTTATGTTCTGCCCGATCACCGCAGAAAAGGGATCTACCGGAGGCTCTACGAATTTGTGAAAGAACGCGCTCTTGAGGATCAATCGATCTGTGGATTTCGGCTCTACGTTGAGAAAGAGAATTTGACGGCGCAGAAGACTTACGAATCCCTTGGCATGGGGGAGGCCGGCTACAAGATTTATGAGGAACTAAAGGAGAACGTGAGGTTTCTTGAAGGCCCGGATTGATAGGGTGGAGGAGCGGAAGCCCGACTATAAGGAGGCCTCGATTTCTGAACGTTGTGGCGTGGCGCCTTGGGCACCCGGTTTGAGGATGGAAAGGGCAGCGGCGGTGTTGGCGAAATGCAGAGCTTGTTTGAGGGGCCGGTCCTCCGCAAGGCCGACAGCGAGAGCTCCGGTGAAGGCATCGCCCGCGCCCACGGTGTCGACGGGATTCACTGTGGGAGGAGTGGATTCAATCCTGCCGATCGATTCATCGAGGGCGATGGAGGCACTTGCGCCCTGGGTGACGACCAAGGTTTGAAGCTGGTGTTCTTTAAGAAGTTCTGGAGTGAGCTCAGGATTGGTTTGTCCCAGGAAGGAGGCGGCTTCGTGTTCGTTCACGATGAGGATATCGCAGGGGAAGTCGGTGGTGTTGAAATCGGGAGACCAGGGGGAGGGGTTGATGAGGGTGGTCACTCTGTGTTCACGAGCAAGATGGCAGGCGTGTTGAATGGTGTCGAAGGGGATCTCGAGTTGAAGGAGGAGATGGGAGGCGGAGCGGAAGAGGGAGAGGTGTTGATCCAGGTGTTCGGGCCGGAGGGCGTGGTTGGCACCGGGATTGATGATGATGGAATTTTCGCCGGATTCCTCGACGCCGAGGAAGGCGCTTCCGGTCGGGACAGTTGGATCAAGGATCATCGAATCTGGATTGATCCCTTGATCGGAAAAGTGGGTCCGATAGTCACTCCCGGCGGAGTCATCGCCGGTGCAGGAGAGGAAAGAGACGTCACCTCCGGCGCGTTTGGCAGCGAGAGCCTGGTTGGCTCCTTTGCCTCCGAAGGAGCTCAGGGAAGACTGCGCGATGACGGTTTCTCCAGGAGAAGGGAGCCGGGAAACGTAGAGCGTATGGTCGATACAAAGGGAGCCAACGACGAGAATTGACATGAGAGGATTGAACCCTTCCTGGGGGAGGAGGGCGAGACAATCCGTCGGGTGGAGTTAGCCCAGGATATCCGTGAGGATCTTGGCTGGCTCCACGCCGGTGAGCTTCTGATCCAGTCCCTGGTATTTGAAAGTGAGGTGATTGTGATCGAGTCCCAGTTGGTGGAGAAGCGTTGCGTGAAGATCGCGGATATGGACGGGGTTCTCGGTGACGTTGTAGCCGAAGTCATCGGTATCGCCGTGGACCAGACCGCTTTTGACACCGCCACCGGCCATCCACATTGTGAAGGCACGTGGATGGTGGTCGCGACCGTAGTTCGTTTCGGTGAGCGTTCCCTGGGAGTAAACCGTGCGGCCGAATTCACCGCCCCAGATGACGAGGGTGTCTTCGAGCATGCCCCGTTGTTTAAGATCTTGAATGAGGGCCCAGCAGGGTTGGTCGATATCTTCGCACTGAGGCTTGATGTGAGAAGGAAGGTTGCCGTGTTGGTCCCATCCGCGATGGAAGATCTGCACGAACTGGACGCCTCGTTCCATCATGCGGCGGGCGAGGAGGCAGGAGCTGGCGAAAGAGCCGGGGGTTTGGGTTTGTGGGCCATACATTTCGCGGATTTTTTCAGACTCGCTGGAGAGGTCGCTCAATTCGGGGACTGAAGCCTGCATGCGGAAGGCCATTTCAAACTGCTGCATGCGGGTTTGGGTTTCGCTATGCCCGACGAGTTCATAGCTCTTCTGATTCAGCTGGTTGAGGCCATCGAGCATGTTACGCCGTAGGTCGCGATCGATGCCGGGAGCATCCTTGAGGAAGAGAACGGGATCGCCCTTGGAGCGGAAAGCCACTCCGGCGTGTTTACCGGGAAGGAAGCCGGGGCCCCAGAGGCGGGAGGAGATGGCCTGAACATTGCCGGGGCCGGTGTGTTGGGCGTGGAGGACGACGAAATTTGGCAGGTCTTCGTTTTGTGATCCGAGTCCGTATGAAAGCCAGGAACCCAAAGACGGTTTGCCGTTTTGCTGGGTGCCGGTGTAGCAGAGCTGGTTGGCCGGTTCGTGGTTGATGGCCTCGGTGTGCATCGATTTGATGATCGTGATGTCATCCGCCATCTTGGCCGTCCATGGGAGGAGTTCTGAGATCCAGGCTCCGGACTTTCCGTGTTGCTTGAATTTGAAAAGGGAAGGGGCCAGGGGGAATTTGGCTTGGCCGGAAGTCATGCCTGTCAGCCGTTGTCCTTGTTCCTTGAGGTAGCCGCCAAGGTCTTCGGCGAAGCGATCCTTGAGCTTGGGCTTGTAGTCGAAGAGGTCGAGTTGGCTGGGGGCGCCCAGCATTGAAAGGTAAATAACCCGTTTGGCCTTGGGTGCAACCTTGGCGAGGTTGGAGGGTAGAGCGGCATTCGACAATCCGCTTAGGGAGCCTGGAAGGAGAGAGGCCAGTGAAGCCACGCCCAGTCCGGTTCCGTTTTTACGAAAGAACTGACGTCTTGAAATGGCGGCGTTGTAGTCTGCGAGCGAGTTCATGGCGTGTTACTTGGTGAGGGTTTCGTCGAGGTTGAAGATTTGTGAGGCCACGAGTGTCCAGGCGGCGAGCTCGTCCTTGGCGATGGAAGCGTCCGGTTTGCTTTCACCGATGGTGATCAGTTGTTCGGCCAGGTCGGGGTTTTCCCGGTAGCGTTTGAGATTGTGGTCGAGTGTCTTGCGAACAATGGCTTGTTCGTCATTGGTCAGCGTGCGCGATATCAAGCGGAGGGTGATCAGGTCGAGGCGTTGACTGAAGGAGTCGCTCGACTTGATGGCGAGGGTGGCAAGCGCCCGGGAGCTCTCGAGGAACTGCGGATCATTGAGGGTCACGAAGGCTTGCAACGGGGTGTTGGTTTGTTCGCGGCGTACACAGAATACTTCGCGGGTGGGAGCATTGAGGATCTCCATGGTGGGCGGAGCCGCAGTGCGTTTCCAGAAGGTGTAAAGGGAGCGGCGATAGAGTCCGTCGCCCTTGTCCCGTTTGTAGAAGCGGGTATTGGATTGATTCATGGCGACCGCTTCCCAAATGCCATCGGGTTGGTAGGGCTTCACCGAGGGGCCGCCGACCTTGTTGACGAGAAGCCCGCTGGAAGAAAGGGCGAGGTCTCGGATCTGTTCGGCTTCGAGGCGGGGGCGCGGTGCGCTCCAGAGATAAAGGTTGCCGGGGTCTTTTTCGCGATTGGCGGAGTGGATCTGGGCGGACTGCTGGTAGGCGGCCGAGCTGGTGATGAGGCGAATGATGTGTTGCATGTCCCATCCGCTCTCGATGAATTCGGAAGCGAGGAAGTCGAGGAGTTCGGGATGAGTGGGGCGGGCGCCCATGATCCCGAAGTCCTCGGTGGTTTCGACAAGACCGCGATTGAAGAAGTAATACCAGAGGCGGTTGACGGTGACGCGGGCGGTGAGGGGATTGTCTTTCGAGACCAACCATTCGGCGAGGTCCTTGCGGTTGAGTTTCTGGTCGCCCGGAGTCTTCTGGAAAACCTCGGGGAGAGCGGCAAAGACCTTCTCTTTTTCGAGGGTGTATTCTCCACGATCGAGGATGTGAGCGTAGGCGTCCTCCTTTTTCTCTTCCATGATGAGGGTGGCGGCTCCGTTGCCACGAAGGCGGCTCAGTTCATCGTTCAGAGGCTTCTTGGCTGCGACAAGCTCCTTGGTTCGAGGGTCAATCTGATTGATGAAGTGATCGAAGAGAGCGTCATTCTGCTTTTGATCCCGTTGGTCGGCAGGTGTGGCGAGAAGCTGATTGAGCCGGGCTTGTGAGGCATCGCGGGCTACCTCGCTGGCAGTCAAAGCGCGCTTGAAGAATTTGAGCCCGTGGAAATGGGCCTTCCCGGTGGTGCGAAGGTTGGGGTGGCGTGCTCCGAGTCGGGTGGGAACAGGAGTGAGGAGGCTGTCGACCTGTCCCTTATGGGAATAGTTGAGGGGCACGGACTTGCCATCGATGTAGATGGTGAGCGACTCGGCGGGCTTCTTCTTTCCGTCGTAGCTCACCATGACATGGATCCACTTGTTGTTAGGGACATTTGCTTTGGTCACCGCCTTGACTGCTTTGTCAGGCCAGACGTCGATGATGTGTGATCCGATCTTTCCTTTTTCCAGCCATAGGTCCCAACCGCGATAGTCCTTGGTGGTATCCATCCGGGAAATGACGGAGCCGTTGGCTTTGCCATCGATGAAGAGGTAGCCCCCAAAGGTGACCTGGTCTTTGGCATCGAAAACAGCAACGTTGCCGAGGTCGACATTGAGGTCGTCGATATCGGGGACGGAGCCGAGCCCGGGTGCCTCGACTGTCTTACCTTCGTAGGCACCGGTGAAGGATTGTCCATTGGTGGTTCCTTCGTATTGGCCTTCCTTGATCGCGAAGGGAATTTCGAGATCGGCTTGCAAGGTTTCGTCGGGAGCGGGGTTGCCTTGCACCGAAGTCAGCCAGTTCTGGAATTCCGGTTGTGCTTCTTCCCGCCTGTTGGCGATGGCTTGATCGGCTTTCGAAATCTCCTGTTGGAGTTCATTCCAGCGGGGGCGATCGGAAGGTCGTGGCGCGAAGATCGTGGGAGGGTGTTCCGCATTGTTGCGGTCCATGGCCGGCATGGTGGTGTTGCGGAAGAACGCCGACATGGCGTAAAAGTCCTTCTGCGAAATGGGGTCAAATTTGTGATCATGACAAGCGGCGCATGCGGTCGTCAGTCCCAGCCAAACCGCAGAGGTCGTGGCGACCCGATCGGTGGCGTAGATCACTTCATATTCAGCGGCGATGGCTCCGCCCTCACCAGTGGTGGGGAGGCAGCGATTGAATCCGGTGGCGATCTTTTGCTCGAGAGTAGCGTTGGGAAGCAGGTCGCCGGCGATTTGTTCGATCGTGAACTGATCGAAGGGCATGTTCTTCCGGAGGGCGTCGATAACCCAATCACGGTAAGGCCAGATCGAGCGGTAGTTGTCGATGTGAATGCCGTGCGTGTCGGCGTAACGGGCGGCGTCCAGCCAGTGGCGGCCGAAGTGCTCGGCGTAACCGTCGGTGGCAAGAAGACTTTCGACAGCCATCTTGACGGCAGTGGGGAGGTCTTGGGCGGCACTTTCGCGGAAGGCGGCCACTTCTTCAGGAGTTGGAGGCAGTCCGGTGATATCGAAGGTCAGGCGTCTGATGAGGCGAGCAGCGTCCTCGGCTTTGTTGGGTTTGAGACCGAGTTCCTTGTGTTTGCGGGCGATGAAGGCATCGACCTCGTTGTTTCCCCAGATCTTCTCAGGCACCTCCGGTTTTTCGAGAGGGATAAAGGACCAGTGTTCCTCGTATGGGGCACCTTGCTCGATCCACTTCTTAAGAAGGGCGACTTCGTAGGCTTTGAGAGGTTTCTTGTGAGAGTCCGGGGTGGGCATGACCAGATCCGGATCTTTTGAAATGATGCGTTTGATCATTTCCGAGCCGTCAGGATCGCCCTTGATGATGGGTTGGGGGCCGTCTTCGCGCTTGGCGAAGGCGTATTCCTCTCGATCGAGGCGCAGGGGAGCGGACTTGGGAGCGCGGGTGCTCGAATCGGGGCCATGGCAGTGATAGCAATTCTCCGAGAGAATGGGCTGCACGTGGTCATTGAAATCAATGGTTTCCGGAAGCTCGACTCCCTGGAGGGTTAAGCTTAAGGCGAAAGCCGCGATCAGAAAGGGGTTTTTCATAGAGGTGGAAAGTTTACGACCGTAAAGCGACATGTCATACAATTTATCGTTTCAACGTGGACCAGTCAGACAGAAGTCCAAGGCAGGCATGAATTTTGAAGTCGATCAAGATACCCTGTTTTTCGGAGTTGGAGAGGAATTCCGTCACTTCCTCGAGTGGAATGACATGGGTGGTGATGTCTTCCCCTCCTACACCTCCACCTTCGGCAATTCTTTCGCAATCGGTGGCGAAAAAGAGGTGAGTTTTTTCATCTGTCATACCGGCTGAGGTGGGTGAACTGATAAGAAACGTTAACTCTCCCGGGCGGTATCCCGTTTCCTCCAAAAGCTCTCTCTCGGCGCAGTCTGCCAGGGATTCATGGGCGAATTCTTCCTCATCTCCAACGAGTCCGGCGCAGATCTCGAGCACTCGGGCCTGCATGGGGCGGCGGTATTGTTCCACGAAAATAACCTCCTGATTGGAGGTCAGGGCCAGAATTCCCACCACTCCGGTGGCATTGGGGCGAGTGGCGAACTCCCAGTCATCGATTTCGCGGAGGGAGAGATAGCGGCCTTCGAAGTGTGAAATTGGTTGGGAAGGGGTGGCCTCGGGCATGTTTTCAAGATACTCTCCTAAGATTCGTTGGCAATTCTCCGTAGAACAGCCTACCAAGAGCGTAGACAGCAATGACTGGTGAAGATTTTGACATTCAGGTGAGTTTTCGTCACCGCATTCGATTCACCCGGGAGGCCTTCTCGCCGGGGAATTCACTTTTGGCTGAATTGCTGGAAACCCGGGGTCATAGCAAGGCCTTGGTTTTTGTGGAGAACGGGCTGCGCGAGTTTTTCCCGGATCTCGAAGGTCAGATTCAGGACTATTTTGCCGAGGTGGCAGGAATTCGACTCACCGGGGTTGAGTGGTTGGATGGAGCCGAAGATGCCAAGCGGGATGATCAAGTTTATCAAGCGGCAATGTCTGCCATTGAACGGCATCATATTGATCGTCATTCCTACATTCTCGTGATCGGTGGAGGGGCCTTCCTCGATGTCATTGGCTACGCGGCTGCGACCGGGCATCGGGGAGTCCGTCTGGTCAGATTTCCCACGACCACTCTTTCCCAGGACGACAGTGGAGTGGGGGTGAAGAACGGCATCAATGCCTTCGGGAAGAAAAATTTCATCGGCTCGTTTGCCGTGCCCTATGCAGTCGTGAATGACTTTGCTTTTCTCCACACCCAGCCCGAGAAGACGCGGCGGGAAGGATTGATCGAGGCGGTGAAAGTGGCCTTGGTAAAAGACGGGGAGTTCTTCGATTGGATCGAGGCTCATACCAAGGAACTTCGAGATTTGAATGAACAGGCTCTCGAAGAAGCGGTGCAACGTTCTGCGATTCTTCATGCCCGGCATATCGCGCAGGGTGGGGACCCGTTTGAATTGGGAAGCAGTCGGCCACTGGACTACGGACATTGGGCGGCGCACAAGTTGGAGCAGCTTACGGATTTTGACCTTACTCATGGGGAAGCTGTTTCTGTCGGAGTGGCTCTGGACACTCTTTACGCTTCGAAAGTGGGCTTGCTCGATGCCGAATCGGCGGCGCGCGTTTTGAAGGTGATTGTCGAGCTTGATCTTCCTCTTTGGCATGAAGCTCTCGACTTGCGGGATCCGCAGGGGCGGCGTCGGGTGTTCAACGGACTGGAAGAGTTTCGCGAGCATCTCGGAGGTGAGTTGACGGTCTTGCTGTTGAAGGCTCCCGGTCAGGGGATCGATGCTCATGAAATCGACGAGGCAATCTGGGATGGTTGTGCCGATGAGTTGAAGGACCAGGCTCTAGTGACAGCTTAACGAGATGAAGCGGGTTGCTGTTCTCAACGTGGTGGGCCTGACCCGGGCCGTGCTGGAGGAGATGCCGCGGCTCAAGAGGTGGGCTGGGGAACGGGAGTTGAGTAGCTTTCGTCCCGCGTTCCCCGCAGTGACCACGACGGCCCAGAGTTCTTATCTCACCGGTAAGTCGGTGGGCGAGCATGGTATTGTGGGCAATGGTTGGTATGACCGCGAAGACGCCGAAGTGAAGTTTTGGAAACAGAGCAATCATCTCGTCAAGGGCGAGAAGATCTGGGAAGCAGCAGGGGTTGATTGTGCCAAGATGTTCTGGTGGTACAACATGTATTCATCGGCCAAGTTTTCGGCAACTCCGAGACCTCTGTATCCGGCGGACGGACGGAAGTTTTTTGATATTCATACCCAGCCGATGGGGATGCGCGAGGAGATCAAGGAGGACTTGGGGGACTTTCCCTTTCCTTCATTCTGGGGACCCAACGCCGGGATTCCTTCCTCGAAGTGGATTGCGGACAGCGCGCGATGGATCGAAGAGAAAGAGAGCCCGACCTTGAATCTGGTGTATCTGCCTCATCTGGACTACGGATTGCAGAAGTATGGTCCCGGAGTGACCGAGATGGAGGAGGAGTATCGAGCCATCGACGAAGTCACATGTGACTTGATTGATTTTCTGGAAGGTCGTGGTGTTGATGTTTTGGTGCTTTCCGAATATGGGATTTCCAAAGTTTCACGGCCGATTCATCTGAACCGGATCTTCCGCGAGAAAGGATGGATTCAGGTCAAGGACGAGCTTGGGCTGGAGACGCTGGATTGCGGTGGCTGCAAAGCCTTTGCGGTGGCGGATCATCAGGTGGCCCATGTGTATGTGAATGATCCTGCAATCGCTGAGGAAGTGAGGGAAGTCGTGAAGGAGGTCGAAGGAGTCGAAGAAATTCGCGAGGGGGAGGATCTCTGGGGAGAGGGGTGTGGTCGCGAACGGGGCGGGGACTTTGTGGCCGTCTCGGAAGAAGACGCGTGGTTCACCTACTACTTCTGGACGGACGATGCCAAGGCGCCGGACTACGCTCGGTGTATCGATATTCACCGCAAGCCGGGATATGATCCCGTGGAATTGTTTCTCGACCCTGAAATCAAATTCCCGGTGCTCAAGATTGCCGGTTTCCTGGCCAAGAAGAAGCTGGGTTTCCGCGGCTTGATGGACGTGATTCCTCTCGATGCCACCCTCGTGAAAGGATCACACGGGCGTGACAATGTCCCCGAGGAAGAACAGCCCGTGGCGATTGGCGCACGGGCTGGCGAGGTGGATTCCGCTGAAGCGGTTTTTTCCTGGATCAAGAACTCGCTCTAGCCCTCAAGCTTGGCGGCCTTGGCCATGCGCTTGCGAACGTGCGGATCGAGAATGCGCTTGCGGAGTCGCAGGAAGTTGGGAGTGGCTTCCACCAGCTCATCGGGATCGATGTATTCGATGGCCCGCTCGAGGGAGAACTTGAGAGCGGGAGCCAGCTTGGAAGTGTTCTCCTTGGTGGCGGAGCGGATGTTGTCGAGCTTCTTGGCCTTCACCGGGTTGACAGGAAGGTCATCGGCACGGGAGTTTTCTCCCACGATCATGCCGGTATAGACCTCTTCGGTCGGATTGATGAAAAGCGTTCCACGTTCCTCGAGAGCAAGCAGGGAGTAGGCCGTGGCGGGGCCGGTATCCATGGAGACGAGCGTGCCGGCCTGGCGGGTCTGAATGTTTCCGGCCCACGGTTTGTAGTCGTCGAAAAGGTGCGACATGATGCCGTGACCTGACGTGATGTTTACCAATTCGAATTCCAGACCAATGATTCCTCGGGTTGGGATCGAAGCGGTGATGAGGGTGCGGTCGGAAACCTCGTTGGTGACCATGTCTTGAAGAATGCCTTTCCGGTCGTTGAGAATTTTGAGGAGGGCGTTGGAGTATTCCGAGGGAAGTTCGAGGTAGAGCGTCTCCCAAGGTTCAAGGCGTTTGTCATTTTCGTCCCGTTTGATGATGACGGTGGGGCGGGAGACGAGAATCTCGAACCCTTCCCGACGCATCGTTTCCACGAGCACGGCAATTTGCATGGCTCCACGAGCTGAGACGTTGAAGACGCCGGCGGTGTCGGAGTCCTCGACGTGGATGGAGACGTTGGTCTTTTGCTCGCGGAACAGGCGATCGCGAATGACGCGCGACTGGACGTGTTTGCCATCCTTACCGGCAAAGGGACCATCGTTAATGGAGAACTGCATCTGGACCGACGGAGGGTCGATATTGACGGCGGGGAGAGGTTCGGCCTCTTCGGAGGCTGCCAGGGTTTCGCCGATGTCGGCATCTTCGAAGCCTGCGATGCCCACGATGTTGCCCGCGACTCCGTCGTCGGTTTCCTGGATACCGAGGTTGGTGTATTCAAAGACCTTGGCCACTTTGGCCCGGACCTTGGTGCCGTCCTTGAGGAAGCGGAAAATGTTGTCACCCCGCTTGATCGAGCCGGAAAGGATCTTTCCGATGGTGATTCGTCCGACGTAGTCGTCCCAATCGATATTTGAGACGAGCATTCTGAAGGGAGCGTCTGCGTCGACTTCGGGTGCCGGGATGTTTTCCACGATCGCTTCGAGAAGCGGAATGCAGTCGCCTCCGGTGGCGGTGTGGTCGGTGGAAAAGAATCCGTTTTTGGCGGATCCGTAGAGAGTGGGGGCGTTGAACTGATCTTCGGTGGCATCGAGCTCGAGGAAGAGTTCGAGGACCTTGTCCTGCACACCAAGAGGATCGGAATTGGGACGGTCGATCTTGTTGACGACGATGATGGGTTTGAGGCCTTCTTCGAGAGCCTTGCGGAGAACGAATCGGGTCTGGGCCTGGGGTCCACCGAAGGCATCGACCACGAGAATGACGCCATCGACCATTTTCATGACGCGTTCGACTTCGCCACCGAAGTCGGCGTGGCCGGGAGTGTCGACGATATTGATGATGTGGTCTCCCCAGTGGACGGCGGTGTTCTTGGATTTGATGGTGATCCCTTTTTCGCGCTCGAGATCCATCGAGTCCATGGCCCGTTCGGTCACTGCCTGGTTTTCACGGTAAACGCCACCGGCTTGGAGGAGCTGGTCGACGAGAGTGGTCTTGCCATGATCAACGTGGGCAATGATGGCGAGGTTTCGGAACTGGGACATGGTAGGAAGTCGATGAAGTTGGGCGAAAAGCCGCGCGCTCCTTGCCCCAGAAAGTGGGGAATAGCAAGACATCGCGCTCAGGGAGCGCAAATTTCCAGAATTGCGGGTTCGGAGTGGCTAGGAAGCCGCCTGAATCCCATTCGGGCCACGGTGTAGAAACCGGAAGGCGATGATCGAGGAGAGCCAGACCGTCGGGATGGCCCAGAATAGTCCGATGACGAGGGCGATCAGGCCGACCAACGTGATCAACATTCCCACGATGTAGAGTCCAAAAATGGACAAGGCATTCCCTTTGGTCAGCGCGAAGCTGTATTTGATGGAGTCGATCATCCCGAGGTTCTTTTCGACGATGGCGTGCTGGAAAAAGCCAAGTCTCAAGGCGAGGTAGATTCCCGGAATGATCAGGAAAACCATGCCCACGGCGACCGCCAAGCCCACCAGAAATGAGGCTCCAAAGGCGGTGAGGAGTTTCGAACCTTGGGAGAAGAGGTCTTGCAGGTCCGGTGTTTCACCTTTGACCAGACGGTGGCCGTAGCGGAGGGATCCGAGTCCGAGGAACAGAGAGAAGACTCCGGAAATCAGGTCACAAAGAATCGTGAGGGGACCGCCGCCGGTGACTTCGATCGTTGTCGTTCCATCGGGATTGGTAACGACGCGGGTGGCTTGGACTCCTTCGACTGACGCTGCAATTTGCCCGAGGATGAACGAGACCAAAAAGGACAGGATGGCGAGGGTGCTCCACAGAAGGAGAAGTCTTCCCAGATTTCGCGTGGTGAAGTTCCATCCTTGGCCGATACAAAATCCGATTTCCAGCGGAATAGGTTCGCGGGGAATGTCTCCCAGTTCAGTCGAGCTATCGGTGTTCGGAAGGGATGAATCAACGGACGGGGGAGCGTAGGGGTTGTTTCCATCCGATGGGCTGGCCCCTGACGAAAGTTCGGGAATGGAGGAGGCTTTCAACCACTGGTCCATGCCTTCGGTCCAGACGAGCGTGTCCAAGGGAAGTTGATTTGAGAGAAGATCCTTCAATCGGGAAAAGGAGACGGGACCTTTCTTTTCCTGATTTTCAGAATAGAACCAGGATGAGGCGGGGGAAGTATTCATGAGGTTGTTCCGGTTTTGAAGTTAGAGCGCATTTGCAGCGTCCTTCACAATACGAATCGTGGTCTCAAAGTCGATACATTGATCGGTGATCGACTGGCCGTAAGTCAGGTCGGAAAGAGGCTGGGGGAATTTCTGGTTTCCAGCGACGAGGTGGCTTTCAAGCATCGCTCCAGTGATTGAGTTGTCTCCAGCGGCACGTTGGCGGATGATTTCTTCGAACACTCCAGGCATTTGTTCGCAGTTCTTCCCGCAGTTGGCGTGGGAGGCATCGACCACGATGGAGGGTTTTTCACCCTTCTCGATGAGAGTGTCTCGGGTCTTCTTGATGGAATCAGCATCGAAGTTTGGACCATTGTCACCTCCTCGAAGAATGAGATGACAATGAGGATTACCGGCGGTTGAGACGGCTGAGGCGACGCCCTGATCAGAAACCCCGAGGAAGGTTTGGGGTCGGGAAGCCGCTTGAATGGCATTGATGGCCGCGATGATATCGCCCGAGGTGGTGTTCTTGAAGCCGAGCGGCATTGAGAGTCCGGAGGCCATTTGCCGGTGGGTCTGGCTTTCGCTGGTGCGGGCTCCGATGGCCGACCACGAGACGAGATCGGCTATGTATTGGGGAGTAATGGGATCGAGAAGCTCGGTTGCGGTGGGAAGCCCTATGGAGAGGATTTCGGTCAGAAATTGGCGGGCGACCTTGAGGCCGGCGGGAATGTCATCGGATCCATCGAGATCGGGATCCATGATGAGGCCCTTCCAGCCTACGGTCGTACGGGGTTTTTCGAAGTAGACCCTCATCACGACGAGAATCTTGTCTTTCACTTCATCGGCGAGCTTGGCCAGTTTCTCAGCATATTCGCGACAGGCCTTGGTGTCATGGATCGAGCAGGGGCCGACGATCAGGAGGAAGCGGGAATCGGGAACAAAGAGGGATTCGCAGATGTCCTGACGGGATTTCAGAACGAAATCGGCCTGTTCGGGGGTGCGTTGAACCTCCGACATGAGGACGGCCGGGGAGGGGAGAGGGGTGTTCTGGAGAACGTTGACGTCTGAGACCTTGGTCATAAAGAAGCGCGTGTTAGAGTTTTCAGATTCAAGTTTCAAGCGTGGGTTGGTAGGACTTTCGACATGCAAGACAAAGGACTCAAACTGCTGGAATCCCTCACCCAAGCCCACAGCGTTCCCGGGCACGAGGATGAAGTGCGCGAAATCTTCGTCCGGGAACTCAAGGAATACGGTGAAATCGGGGCGGATCGATCGGGATCCGTTTTCTGTCAGAAGGACGAGAATGGCCCCCGGGTTCTGGTGGAAGGCCACATGGATGAGGTGGGCTTCCGGGTGCAGTGTATCTTGCCCAATGGCTTTCTGACCATGGTTCCGGTCGGCGGTTGGTGGGGTCATACCCTTTTGGCCCAGCGGGTGGAGGTGAAGACCCATCATGGTGACAAGATCATCGGGACGATCTGTTCCAAGCCCCCGCACTTTCTGTCCGAAGCCCAGCGGGGGCGCGTGATGGAAGTCCCCA
The DNA here is from genome assembly GCA_049889715.1 of Akkermansiaceae bacterium. Taxonomy (GTDB): domain Bacteria; phylum Verrucomicrobiota; class Verrucomicrobiia; order Verrucomicrobiales; family Akkermansiaceae; genus SW10. The sequence goes on from JBMHCW010000086.1 coordinate 14,560, forward strand.
ACATGTTTGTCGATATCGGTGCCCGTTCGCGTGAAGAAGCGGAAGCCTGGGGTGTCCATCTCGGAGATCCGATTTGTCCGTGGAGTCCGTGGACGCGGATGCATCAGAAGGATTGGTATATGACCAAGGCCTTTGACAACCGGGTCGGCATGGCTGGCGCCATTCAAGTGGGGCAGGAAGCCCAGGCTGAACATTGTCAGCTGATTGTGGCGGGCAGCGTGCAGGAAGAGCTGGGACTTCGAGGTGCGAAGACTCTGGCGAATGTGACAGAACCAGACGTGGCCATCGTTCTCGAAGGACCACCGGCGGACGATACGCCCGGAATGTCGCCGGCCGAATCGCAAGGCCGGATCGGGGGTGGGGTGCAGATTCGTCTGCACGATCCGAGTGCCATCATGAATCCGAGGTTGGCAAGGTTTGCGATTGAGACCGCCCAGGCTGAAGAAATTCCTCATCAAGTGACGGTGCGGAGCAGCGGAGGAACTGATGCGGGCTCGCTGAACGTGGCGAACGAAGGGATCCCTTGCGTCGTGCTAGGCACTCCGGCGCGCTACATTCACACGCATAACGCCATCATCTGTGCTGACGACTATCATGCCATGGTCGCTCTCAGTCTGGCGATGGTGAAACGCCTGGATGAAGAAACGGTCGCTGGGTTCACCTCCTTCTTCTAGGTGACGGGAACGTCACGGGAGCTCGACATTGAAATTGGGCTGGGGATTGCAATGTGTCATTCGTGAAAACGTCACTTCTCCTCGTGTTCTTGGCTTTTGGTCACCTTAAGGCCGAGAGGATTGTCATCGCCGGTTCGGACACGCCGGGTGCGAAGATGGTGCCTCAATTGAAGGAGGGCTGGTTGAAGGAAGGAAATAGCGCAGATTTTGAGATCGCCGCTGAGGGGTCGTCGCAAGCCTTCACCACCTTGCTTGCGGGAACTGCGGACATCGGGATGGCCTCCCGCAAAGCGAAAGAGACGGAGCTGGCCATGTTCAGGAAGAGAGGCTTGGAATTGAAAGAACATATCGCGGCCTGGGATATGATTGCTCTTGTGGTGCACGAGAAGAATCCGGTGAAGAGTCTGACCTTGAAACAGGTGGAGGGGATCTTCACGGGTGAGATTACCGATTGGAAGGAGTTGGGTGGGGAACCTGGGAGGATTTCGGCTTACACGCGCAATACAGCCTCGGGAACCTACAAAAGCTTTCAAAAGTTAGCCATGTCGGGAAGGGACTACGGGAAGCGAAGTCAGAAGATGGGGGGCTCAGAACAGCCGGCCAGCGAGGTTGCCGGCAATATCAATGGAATCGCCTATGTTGGCTTGGCCTATGTCCGGAAGGAAGGGGTGAGTGCGGTGAAGATCAACGGGGGCTTTCCCGATCCGGCGAAAAAAGCAAAATACCTGCTTTCTCGAAAGCTTTACTATTACACCGCTGGCGAGCCCACGGGTGAGGTGAAGAAATTCCTCGATTGGGCCATTCACTCAAGGAAAGCGAAGGAAATCGTCGAGAAAGTGGGGTTTATTCCAGTTGATTAGCAACGCGGGAGGCGGGATTTCGGTCTGATTGTAATTTCAAAAGATATTTGTAGTGGAGCTGAATCATAGAATTTGGTCTGTTCTCCACCGTGAAGGAAATATGGGATCAGGCCATTCTGAGTTATAACCTGCCCCTGACGGTATTGTTGGGGTTGGTGTTTTTCTTTTGGGTCGTCAGCTTGCTCGGAATCGGTGATTTCGACACTGATCTCGATGCGGATATAGACGTGGCTGCTGATGCCGATGTGGACGGCAATGTCCAGTCTGAGGGAGCCTTTGGTTTTATTCTCCGTCTGGTCAATGCCCAGGATATTCCGGTGATGCTGGTGTTGAGTTTGCTCGCTCTTTTCATGTGGGCGTTCTCGCTGACCCTGAATTTTTATTTTAACGAACGGCAGAGCGGAGGGGTGGCAGCGCTGCTTCTCGCCGGAAACTTTTTCATCAGTGTGCTTCTCGTCAAATTGGTGACCCAGCCTTTGCGGCCCTTGTTTCGTTCCATCAAGAACGACAAGGAACACCAGGAACCGTTAATTGGATCAGCCGGGCAGGTGAAAAGCCGCGTGCTGGATCAGGACTTTGGACAGTGTGAGGTGGTTCGGCCCAAGGGCGCGCCCGCTCTCTTGAACTGTCGTCTTGCAGAAAGCGAAGAGCCGCTGGTTCGGGGAGATCAAATTCTCATCATTGGATTCGATGATGAGGCTCAGAAGTTCATCGCGAAATCAGACAAATCTAACAAATAATACGAATATGAAACTAACTGAATTACTACCTCTTGCCATGGGAACGGGCTTTTGGATGACGGTATTGATCGCCGTCCTTGTTATTGTCGGCGCGGCGGCATTCTTGGTCATGACCTTCTACCGGAAGGTTGAGAAAGGAACGGCGCTTGTCCGGACCGGTTGGGGCGGAACCAAGGTCTATTTCAACGGAGGCGTGGTATATCCCATTCTTCACCGGATTGACCTCATGGACATTTCGCTGAAGCGCATCGAGATCGATCGGACCGGTAAGAATGGACTGATCTGTAAGGACAACCTGAGGGCAGACATCAAGGTGGCGTTCTTCGTGCGGGTCAACAATGCTTCCGAAGATGTGTTGCGGGTTGCTGAGTCGATCGGCTGTGACCGGGCTTCCTCCGAAGAAGAAATTCGTGCGCTCTTTGATGCCAAGTTCTCGGAGGCCTTGAAGACAGTGGGTAAGCGATTCAACTTTATCGCGCTCTACGAGGATCGGGATACCTTCCGGGATGAGATTTTGAAAGTGATTGGGACGGACCTGAATGGATTCGTTCTCGATGATGCGGCGATCGACTATTTGGAACAGACACCTCTCTCAATGCTCGATCCGGACAACATTCTCGATGCGGAGGGTATCAAGAAGATCACCGAATTGACCGCCGATCAGGCCAAGTTGGCCAACAACATTCAGCGGGATAAAGAAAAGGTCATTAAGCAACAGGACGTGGAAGCTCGTGAAGCGATCCTTGAGTTAGAGCGTCAGTTGGCCGAGACCGAAGCGAAGCAGAAGCGTGAAGTCGAAACGGTGCAGTTTCGTGAAGAAGCCGAGGCCGCGAAGGTGTCCGAGGAGGAACGCCAGAAGGCTGAACAGGCTCGTATCGCGGCCGAAGAAGAGATTCAGATCGCGGAAGAGAACAAGCAGCGTCAGGTTCTGGTGGCCCAGCGCAATAAGGAGCGGACTGATGGCGTGGAACTCGAGCGTGTTGAGCGCGAGCGCATGCTTGAAGAGATCGAACGCAAGCGGGTGACCGAGTTAAAGGCGATCGAAGCCGAAAAGGCCGTCGAGGTTGAGAAGAAGGAGATCCAGGAAGTGATTCGTGAGCGGGTGGCTGTGGAGAAAGGGGTGGTTGAAGAACAGCAGCGCATCAAGGATACCGAAGAGTTTGCCACGGCTGATCGATACAAGCAGGTGACCGTCACCACGGCCGAAGCGAATGCGCAGGAAGCGCTCATTCAGAAGATCAAGGATGCCGAAGCTCAGAAGGAAGCCGCTCAATTGAAGGCTGACGAAGATGCCTACTCTGTTCTTAAGGAGGCCGAGGCCGCCAAGAGTGCTGCTGAGATGCGCGCTGAAGAGCGGGTGATTCAGGCTGAAGCCGAGCAGACCGCTTCGGAGAAGGAGGCCGAGGCCAAGAAGATGATTGCTGATGCCATCGTGAAGGAGTCTGCCGCCGAAGGGTTAGGTGAAGCCGATGTCATTCGGGCCAAAGGCACCGCTGATGCCGAGGCTCTGCGGGCCAAGGGCAATGCTGATGCCGAAGCGATTGAGCAGAAGGCCGCAGCCATGAAGCTGTTCGAAGAAGCCGGTCAGGAGCACGAGGAATTCAAACTCGAACTGGACAAGGCCAAAGAGGTCGAGCTCGCCGAGATCGATGTGCACCGTCAGATTGCCGAACAGCAGGCTGTCGTGGTGGGCGAGGCCCTCAAGTCGGCCAATATCGACATCGTGGGCGGAGAAACCGAATTCTTCGATCGCATTACCAAGGCCATCACCACCGGCAAAGTGGTCGACCGCACGGTGGGCAACAGCGAAGTGCTCGATGATGTGAAGGAGACCTTCTTCAATGGAGATCCTGATTACTTCAAGAGCCAGCTGAGCACCTGGATCAATGACTTCGGAATCAAGACCGAGGATCTCAAGAACCTCAGTATTTCGGCTCTCCTCGGAAGCTTGGTCGGAACGGCCAAGGGCGAAGAACGCCAGAAGATCGTCGGAATGCTCGGCGCTGCCGAGCGCTTCGGAGTCGGTGAGATGAAGGCGGCCGATCTTCTGAAAAAGCTGGGGTAGTCTCTTGTCTCGATTCACATGGCTCGGAGCAGAAGCTGATTCCTGATGTCAGAAGAAAAACAACAACTCGAAGGTGGAGCTTATGAGGTGATCCGGGCCCGTCTGGAAAAGGGCGGGTCGGACCTTCAGGGACGCCTGACGGATCTGAACGCTCAGAGGCAGGAAGTCTTCGGGACGGTAGAGACCGAACTGGTTTCCACCGAACGGGTCTCGACCGAACACAACTGTGTTCCCAGGGACATCATCGCCATTGGTTACAACCGATTCATCTTTGGGTACAACATCCAGTTTGGTCTCAAGGCGACCACCGCCATCGAAGATGTTTTTTCGGTCTACGATTATGACCCGGAGAGTCATAGCTTCAGCCAGGCCGATCCAAGTGTGGTCTTCTCCGACACCGCCTTCGTCGACGACTTCAAGTATCTCTTCAAATACTATCGCGAAGCCGTCTTTGTGAAGTTCATGGTCATCGGACCGCATCTCTTCATGGCGATGCGGATCGGCAAGGCCATCACTGATCTCAAGACCTTCAAATGGTTGCTCAAGGGCGACGGCACGCTCGAGTATGTCGGGAATCGATTCGATCACGAATACCAGTTTCCTCCTCAGCAGGAATTTGAATGGAAGCGGGCGCATCGGGATATGCAGCGCTCGGGAGAGCATCCTCATATTTCCATCGAGGATCGGGTCTTCGTGGAGACCGTGGGTGGTGATCTGACGATCAAGGTTGAAGACAACACGGCATCAGGTGCCGGGGTCTACTCGGAGCCGGTTACCGAGTTGGACCAGACTCTCGATGATGCCGAGATTCTTTATGCCACGGTTGGACCGTTGATTCTTCTCAAGATTCTTCCTTATCGGGAAGAACTGCACCGTTACCTGGTTTTCAACGAGAAGACGCAGACAGTTCATCGCATTGATGCCATAGGGCACTCCTGCGTGCTCCTTCCTGATGATCAGGGATTAATTTTCTCGAATGGCTACCTGCTGCTGACGGGGGAGTCGAAGGTCTTCGAGACCGACCTCACCGACATGCGTTTCGAGCGACGTATTCCGAGTGCAAACGGTGAGGATACCCTCTATGTTTTCTACAACCGATTGAGCGGAGATTATGTGTTGCTCTCCTACAACATGATCTCCCAATCGGTGGAGAACCCGGTGGTTTGTTCGGGGTATTCGCTCTTTCCGGATGGTCGGATGATTGTCTTCCGGAGTGAAGAGGAGGCTTCCAAACATCATGCTCTCCAGATTTGGCAGACTTCGTATCTGAGTGACGAAGTGGCCGCCAGTCAGGCTTCCAATAGTGATTCGCTTCTTTTTAAGATCGGTAATGCCGAGTTGGTTCGGGGGATGTCCGAGTGTCGCGAGGTTCTGACCTTGTTGCGCAAGGACGATACATATGGAGACCTTTACCTGGACCTTTCCAAGAAGACCGGTGACATCATTGATTCGTATTTCTGGTTGGGTCAGCAGGAGACCGGGGATCTCGCTTCTCCACTCAAGGATATCAGGGGAGCTGCGACAGCGGCGATTGATGAGTTTGAAAAGGTCCAGGGCTTGCGTCGGTCAACGACCGAGCGAACGAAAGCCGTTCGAGAAACGGCCGAGACCCTTCTTCGGGCCATCAGGCATTCTCCTGCCGATGACATCTTTAGTTTTGTTCACCACCTCGCCGAACTCCGGAAGAGCCGGGGAGAAGTCATTGGTCTCAAGGATCTTCGATATGTCGACGAAGCCTTGGTCGAAGAATTGGAGGGGCAGATTGTCGAAGCTACCGAGAAGACGGCCAACAAGACGGTTGCCTTCCTCTTGAAGCCGGAAGCTCTTGATCCCTACCGCAAGGCAGTTGAGGAACAAGAGGACCGCGTGCCCAAGTTGGCCAAGGTGGTCGAAGCTGATGAAGTGACGGAGGCACTCGACAAGGCCGGCGAAGAGCTGGAAATGCTCATCGATGTGGTCGGGAACCTTAAGATTGAGGATGCCACTCAGACCACTGCGATCATCGATAGTGTTTCCGCGATCTATTCGACTCTGAATGGAGTGCGGTCTGGCCTGAAGAACAAGCGTCTCGAACTCGCGAAAGGCGAAGGTGTCGCCCAGTTCGGAGCTCAGATGAAGCTCCTCAGTCAGGCAGTGGTCAACTATCTGGACCTCTGTGATTTGCCACAGAAGTGTGAGGAATACCTCACCAAGGTGATGGTTCAGCTGGAGGAGCTGGAAGGGAAGTTTTCCGAGTTCGACGACTATGTCGAAGAGCTTTCGGCGAAGCGCGAAGAAATCTACGAAGCCTTCGAAAGCCGGAAGCAGTCACTTCTGGAGAAGAGGAACCGTCGCACCAATCAGTTGGTGAAATCGGCCGAACGGATTTTGTCCGGGATCAAGCATCGCCTCGAAGGGTTCGGCGAGATTAACGAGATCAATGGCTATTTTGCCAGTGATCTCATGATCGAGAAGGTTCGCGATATTATCGAGGAGCTGATCGAACTCGGTGATGCGGTTAAAGGAGATGACATCCAGACCCGCCTCAATACGACCCGCGACGATGCGGTTCGGGCTCTCAAGGACCGAAAGGAATTGTTTGTTGATGGGCAGGCAATCATTAAGTTCGGCAAGCACCGTTTTTCGGTGAACGAACAGGAACTGGAGTTGAGCATTGTGCCTCGGGAAGGCGAGATGTGTTTCCATTTGAGCGGAACGAATTTCTTCGAGCCGGTGGTTGATGAAGCCTTTCTCGCGACTGAAGCGGTTTGGGATCAGGAAGTGATTTCGGAGACTCCGGAAGTGTATCGGGCCGAGTGGTTGGCGTATCAATATTTACTCAATGGGGGAGAGCAGACTCTGGAGGCATTCATGCAGCCGCGTTACAACGAGGGCTATCTCAAGGGGGTGCATGATCTCGATGCCATAAAGATCATCGAGATTCTCAAGCCCATGCATGAGAGTGCCGGCTTGATGGGTTTTTCTCCCAAGACCAGAGCGAAAGCGATTCTCTTCTGGCTGTCATGGGAAGACTGCCCTGAGAAACGGCGGCTTGCCATTAAGCTTGCGGCCAGTGGTCAGCGCGAAGAGGTCACGGAGCCTCCCCAGAAGTATTTGGATCAGTTGAGTGAGGTGATGGGCGAAGAGGCGGGAGATCTCGGTCATGTCTATCTTGCCAAGGAGTTGATGGCCGGTGGGAAGTTTGTGATCTCTGATGATGCGAGTTCTCTTCTCAAGCAATTCAAACGGTCCAAAGCACTCGATGATGTGCTTGAGGCCCTCTCGGATCATGTTCCCAGCCAATACGAGGTTCTGTTGGACTATCTGGGGAATGAAGAGGCATCAGTTCACTACCTTCTCGGAGATCATTCTCCGACCCAGGTCAAGCATGTCGACCTTACTGGTGTCGTCGAGGATCTGAAAGGGAGCCATTCTCGCATCGCAGATGGAAAACTTTCCGTTGATTATCATGAGTTCATGGCGCGTTTGGCTTCTTTCGGTAAAGTGGAAGTGCCGACCTTCCAGGCCTATCTCGACAGCAAGAATCTACTGGTTGATCACAAGCGTGAGGACATGAGGTTGGATGAGTTCAAGCCACGAGTGATGTCAGCCTTCGTGCGTAATCGCCTGATCAATGAAGTTTATCTTCCCATGGTGGGCGACAACCTGGCCAAGCAGATGGGGACGGCGGGGAGTGATACACGGACCGACCGGATGGGCCTCTTGCTGTTGATTTCGCCACCGGGATACGGAAAGACGACCTTGATGGAATATATCGGGAATCGTCTCGGGCTGACCTTCATGAAGATCAATGGTCCGGCGCTGGGGCACAATGTGACTTCTCTCGATCCCGGTGATGCTCCGAATGCCTCGGCGGCTGAAGAGGTCGAGAAGTTGAATCTGGCTCTTGAGATGGGGGACAATGTCATGATTTACCTCGATGATATCCAGCACACCCATCCCGAGTTTCTGCAGAAATTCATCAGTCTTTGTGACGGTCAGCGGAAGATCGAAGGGGTCTACAATGGCAAAGCCAAGACCTATGATCTTCGCGGGAAGAAGGTCGCGGTGGTGATGGCTGGTAACCCTTATACGGAGTCGGGTGGCAAGTTCCAGATTCCCGACATGCTTGCCAACCGGGCTGATACTTACAACCTCGGCGATATTCTCGGCGATCATGAAGAGGCCTTCAAGGTGAGCTTTGTTGAGAACTGTCTTACCTCCAACAGTGTCTTGAGTAAGCTGGCAAGCAAGAGCCAGAAGGATGTTTATGCAGCGCTGACCATTGCCGAGACTGGAAGTAGTGAAGGGGTGGACTTCGAAGGGAATTACACTCCGGCCGAAATTGATGAGTTTGCTGAGACTTTGAAGAGGTTGCTTCGCGTCAGGGATTCGATTCTCCGGGTGAACATGGAATACATCCGCAGTGCTGCGCAAGAGGATGCCTATCGTGTTGAACCTGCTTTCAAACTGCAGGGGTCTTATCGGAATATGAATCGGATCGCGGAGAAGGTTCTTCCTTTAATGACGATGGAAGAAGTGGAAGGTTTGATCTTCGATCACTACGAGAATGAGTCACAAACGCTGACGACGGGTGCGGAAGCCAATCTCCTCAAGTTCAAGGAAATGGAAGGCGTGTTAACTGATGAAGAGTCAGCGCGTTGGGAGCAGATCAAGAAGGACTTTGGAAAACAGAAGCTGCTGGGAGGTGCGGGTGAGAACGATCCGGTGGCCCGGGTGGTGGCTCAGATGACACAGTTCAATGACGGTCTTGAAGCGATCAGTCAGGGGTTGAATCAGCCTCCAGCATTGGCGGAAGGTTCCATTGCCCAGCTTCAGAAGATCATCGAAGGTCTCAGGGCTGTTCCGGTACAGGTCGACATCAACGTGGTTCCGGTGCAGGACGAGGATGATTCGATCGAGAGTATCTCCAAGAAGTCTCCGATTGATATCAAGCCCGAGGTCACGCAGGGGGACGGTGAGGCATCATGACGCCGCAACAGCGCTCTCGTCGAACCTATCGATGGCTTCTTGCGGGAATTGTTTGCGCTATCTGCCTTGGGAATTCTCTCTTTCGCTCAGGGCAGGCTCAATGGTGGATTTTGGGAGGAGTGATGATCGTGGGGCTTGTCATCCAATATCGGGTAAACCTATGTCCTCACTGTAAGAAGCTTGTTGATTTGCGGTCCGATAATGCGCGTTTTTGTCCGAGGTGCGGAGAGAAGGTTGTATGATCAAGATAGAAGCTCCTTGAGAGGTGAACGCTGGCTTTCCGGTTCCACCTGGCTGTCCATCATGCCGAATCCGTCTTGTGGTTTACCGGCGGCTTCGAGGAGGGTGAGCCACCAGCTGGCGATGGTTTGGTGCCCGGGGTGTCCTTTGTGAGGATACTGGACGTATTGGCCGGCGGTTTTCAATTTACCACCCATGTCGCCGAGAACGATGAAGGGCCATTCGCGGTTTGAGGCGTGGTGTTTGTCACCGACATCGGAGAAGTAGATCATGGTGGTGTTGTCGAGCATGGTTCCGTCGCCTTCCGGGATGGCGGCCAGTTTGTGGGCGATGCCTGCCATTTGTTCCAGCTGGAATCCGCGGATCAGACCTCGCGCGTGATCGACTGATTTGGCACCTTCCGGAGTTTTTCCGTGACCGATGCCATGGACCTGTCCGCCGATGAACCCGAGTTTGTTGTATTGTGAGCCGAGACCATCGGTGCGGATGGTGATGACATTGGTGAGTCCGGAAATGAGGGCGCCGGCGGCGATTTCGCAATGGGCTTTCATCCGGTCCTCGATCGTCATGTTGGTGTAGATGTCGGAGTATTCGGGTTTGCCGCGTTTGATTTGCTCCGACATCTGGAGAATTCCTTCGCGTTGTTTTTGAAGGGCTTCGATCGCTTCGAGGTGATGATCGAGTTTTTCCCGCTCGCTGCCGGCCAAGGCTTTCCGGAGCGCTTTGACATCTTCACCCAGGTAATCGAAGAGATTGCCTTGGGCTTCGAATTTCTTTCGTTCTTCGCCCGTGGCGACTGATCCGAAAAGCGATTGGTAAGCCTGGGTGGGACTCCCGTGAAAGGGCAGGGCTTTGGTGTTGCTGGCGGCTGAGATGCCAGGGTAGCAGACGGAGTCGGCAAAGCGGGCACCCATGGTTGCGGTCACGGTCGAAAGCCCCAGATGGGAAAAGACCGAAGGATAGATCATGGCCATCTTGTGGTCGATGGTTTCGGCCATCATGTCCTTCATGCAGCTCATGGCGCCGTAACCCGACATGTGCCCCCCGGTCACCATGTTGCCGCTCAAGCCCTGAATGATGGAGAGTCGATCCTTGAAAGGCTCCAACGATTTCATGGCGTCGTTTAAAGTGGCGTCCTTGAGTGGACGGCTGACGAAGCGGTCGCCGTCCTTCAATTGAACTCCACTGGTGTAACCTTCTCCGGCGATGTAGCTTTCCTTTTGAACGATGAACTCGTCGGTCAGATTGTCGGGGACGACATGGCCCGGAGTCAGTCCACTGGATTTCACCATGAAGATGAATCGTTGCGGAAAAGCTCGTTCACCCGAGGCTTGGGCAGACAGCTGTCCGATGAGTGGAGAAAGAATGACACCGCCACTGCCGAGGGAGAGGCTTTTGAGAATCTGGCGTCTGGAGGTTTCCGTGTTCATGGCTGGAGAGGGGAAAGATTACTATTTGTGGTCACGGCGGTAGAGAAAAGAATCGCTGGTCAGGAGAGAGACGACAAGGGCCTTCATACTTCCTCCGCTTTCTACGAAGGCCTTGTCAACGGCGATCAGGGTAGGGGAATCATTGAGTGTTTCATTGCGTCCCATCCAATAGCGGAAGGCATGGCGCACGAAGACCTGGCGGACATGGTCGCTGTCAGCCAAACGTTCCATGAGCTCGAGGGCGTTGGGGACCTTGCCATCCAGACCGGGAACCCCGCTGTGGGCGATGCCTCCCCTGGAGTCGACGGGTACGAAGGTTTTGTTGTCCCGGAGCAGTTCTTTTTCCCGAAAGCGGCCGACGTCATCAAACATTTCGAAGGCCATCCCGAGCGGATTCATCTTGGAGTGACACTTCATGCAATAGTCCTCGTTGGTTTTGGCAAAGCGGGTCCGCAGTGGTTGGTCCGGGGTTTCAGGAACCACGGCATCAACGGTCACGGGAAGGTCCGGGATGATGCCTCCGAGCAGGTGCTCGTAGATCCATTTGCCTCTCTTGACCGGATCGTTGTCGAAGTTTGTGGAGTGAGCGGTGAGCCAGCTTGGTTGGGTCAGGATGCCGGCTCTTTGTCCGGTGAGGCGCAGCACGTATCGCTGGTTGTTGCGATTCTTCTCGCCGCTGATGAGATTGTTTTCACGGACTTGTTTTTTTCCGACATTGTAGGAGGAAATCGTTTCCCATCCGGGTCGGCTTGGAACGTGCCGGATGAAGGCGATGTCGGTTGTCAGCAGCTCTTTGAGGACGTTTTTGTCCTCCTTGAGGATGTGAAGAATGAGGAGGTCGGTGTCCTTGATGAGATCGGAAGGGCGGGGTTTGTGCCCGGGGTGGCGCGAGCCATCCTTGAAGACATCGGTGGCACCCTGGTATGCGAAGTATTCCTGGAAAAAGCGGAGAACCCGCTCGGCTTTTCCTTTTCGTTTGGTCGTGCCAAGAATGGCGCTGTCGTAGATTCGTTCGATGTGCGCCCGGATGACCGCGGGGTCTTTGAGTTGGCCGGCGGAGAGAGCCTGTAAGATTTCCTTGTCGGGGCCGGAATCGGTGAGGGCATAGCCGAGGGCATAGGCAATTTCTGCTTGGTTTAAAACCCGTCGTCCATCAGGAAGGGTTTCTCCCATTCCCATTTCCATGCGATAGATCGCTTCGGGCATCATCAGGATGGAGGTCAGAGTGAGCTCCAAACCGGTGAGATTGCCAAAGGATGAAATTCCTTCCATAAGTCGCGCGGACATGGTGGCGATTTCGTCGTCGGTGGGTGTGCGTCGCAGCGCTGTCTTCAGTTGCCTGGTGACAGCCTCCTCCAGATCCTCCTCGGGAGGCATCCGAGTGTCATAGGCGATGCGCCAGAAGACATTTTTCTTGAGGCCGGGGAGTTTGTTGGAGGGACGGCTCCGGTGTTTCTCAAAGTCTGTTTTGAGATTGTTGTCGAGCTGCTTGGTAAGGGTTTCGACCCGCTTCTTTAGTCCTTCGTTGTCGGGGGACTTTGTGAGCGATTCCTTCGCGGTCTTGAGATCCTTTTGGAGGTTGCGTCGTTTGTCGAGAATCTGCTTTTTCCAAGTCTCATCCTGGGTGGCGAGGTCATCAACGGAAGGGCCGATTTGTTTTTTGACTACGCCACCGGCATTCATGAGGAGAAGTTCGATGGTGGGTTTGTCGACACTCCACATGTGGGCGTAGTCCTTGAAGCCTTCCTCTTGTGAAAGTCCGAAGGGGCTCCCTGCACCATCGATGTAGGGGCTGATACGCCAGATCCGGGGGCGCGAGAAAGCCGGCCCTTTGTGTTCTCCACTGAAGAGTTCCTGATGGTTGACGTAGTTGCCGTACTTGGGAGCAGCACGAAGAATTTCGATTGGTCGTCCGGCACGGTGGAGTTCTTTTTTAATCGCTCTCACGAAATCGGCTCTTTCCTGAGCTGCGGGCTGGGGCTCATCTCGCGGAGGCATTTCACCGGTTTCCAGTTTGTCCAAGATCGAGAGCCATTTCTGGCTACCGGTCGCGGAAGCGAATTCCGGAGACAAATCGTGGAGTGAGACGTTTCCCTCTTGTTTTCGTTTCCCGTGGCAGGTGGTGCAGTTTTCCTTGAAAAAGGTCTGCGCCGTGGAGGGGAACGGCTTCGTTGACCCGGATTCTGCCGAGAGCTTGATCAGTCCGGCAATCAAAGAGACACAGACCACTTGAATGGCAGAAAATTTCACTTGGGACGCCACAGGAGGGTGACGCTACCATGAGGCTTCTTCTATCAGAATGGAAAAGAAGGCCCTTGATCACTCACTTCGGCGTGGCCGATTGCTCATGGCGAGACGAATGAGGGCCATGGGCAGGAGGCCGACCAAGGTGGCGACTGCCGCGACCTTGAGGCCGGGGTAGACTCGTGGTTGGTCGAGGTAAAGAGAGCGAATCGAGTCTTCGACAACCTGGCTGGCCGGGACGTAGAAGGATTCCTGAATGGGCAGTTTGGTGGTGATGGCCCGTCGGGCGACATCGCCGAAGCCGGTTTTCACCGGGCCGGGGCAGACCGCAAGAACGCGGACGCCATGGCCGCGAAGTTCCAGCCGGATGGCCTCGCTAAAGCTGGTGACGTAGGCCTTGGTAGCGGCATAAACCGCGAAGTCGGGGATGGGGAGGTCTCCCGCGAGCGAGCTGACATTGATGACAGCTCCTTTTTGAGCGATCAGCCCCGGGGTCAGGGCATGGGTGAGATGAGTCAGGGCCTCCATATTGAGGCGAATCATGGACCGGGTCTTTTCCCAGTCGGACGTTCGGAACTCACCGTAGTCTCCCATACCGGCATTGTTCACCAGGCAATCAGGGTAGAGGTTTTCGTGGGAGAGAAAATTGAGGAGGTAGTTGCGACCTTCACATTCGGCGAGATCACAATTGACGGTGGCCACCTTGAGAGAGGGGTGGGATTCCTCAAGTTCAGATGCCAGCTCTTTCAAAAGAGAATCGCGCCGGGCGACGAGAACGATAGTCTCGGCGCGGGGCGCGAGTTGGATGGCAAACTCCCGCCCAAGTCCTGAGCTGGCGCCGGTGACGACAGCGCAGTGGATTTTAGGAGCGGGAGCATTCATGAGTTCAGGGAAAGGTTAACCCTGACCCTGGTTCTCATCAACCTTGATGATGCGAAGAGGGAGGCGCTGGATGAGCTCGCCGTCGACAAGGATATCGACCGAGTAGACGCCGGCATTGGGGAAGGTCAGGCCCTGGAATCCCACGATGAGGTGGCGGGTCATGAAGGCCACGTTCTCGGGCATCTTGACGGGCATGCCTCCTTTGATGGGCATCTTGTCGTTGATGGGCTTGCCGTCTTCGTCGATGACTGCAATTTGAAGCTCATGGTCGCCATCGTCTTCGGGAGTGAAGCAGAAGCGCATGGCCAGCGAGCACTGGGGGTGAACGATGGGGGTGGCTTTGGCGGCGAGGGCGTCGAAAGTTCCGGAAATGACCATCTTGCCCTGATATTCGGCGGCAAAGTCACAGAGAGTAGCTACTTGTAAGTCCATAATTGAGTTCGAAATAGGGTGCCTTGGAGGCACATCCAGTTCCTGAACGTTTGGAGACCGCGCGTAAAGGGGGAATTCGAATTTCCGACGATCGTTAGCGATTACGATTGTCTGCCGGAACTTCGGGAGCCCGGCGGGGAGCGTCGGTGGGAGCCTCGGGAATCACCGGAAGGGCCTCAGGAACGGTCGGAGCAGGCTTGTCTGGAGTCTCGGGTTCCACCGGAATGGCGACGGGAATGTCGTCTTCGTTGACAGGAACCGCGACCGGGATTTCGTCCTCGTTGATGGGGATGGCGACGGGGATTTCGTCCTCGTTGATGGGGATGGCGACGGGGATTTCGTCCTCATTGATGGGAATGGCGACGGGGATTTCGTCCTCATTGATCCGAACAGCGGCGGGAATGCCGTCCTGATTGGTATTGGTGCCATCGTCGGAAACGAGCATGGCTTTAGCTGCCGGCTTGAGATCCTCCTCGATCTCCTTTTTGAAGTGTTTGAAGAAGCGCTTTACCATGGGCGCCGCGTTGCGTCCTCCGCTGACCTTCTCGTTGGGAACTCCTTCGTAAACGACCGCGAAGGCGTAACGGGGATTGTCGTAGGGGAAGTATCCGGAGAACCAGGCCAGATTCTGGTTCTTTTCAGGCTTCCACTGAGCCGTCCCGGTTTTGCCACACATTACGGTGAAGGAGAGGCTGGCTCCACGGCCGGTTCCGTATCCGGTGTGGACGACATCGCGCATCCCTTCCTGAGTCACTTCCATGGCGATGGGGCTGATCTCGAGATCGTTGCGCTTTCGGAATGAGGGAGCTTCGACGACCCGACCGTGAAAGTCCTGAATCTGCCGGACGAGTTGCAACTCCATCAGGGCCGAACCGTTTCCGATGGCGGCCATGGCCTGGGCGACTTGAAGCGGAGTGGCGGTGGCGAGGCCCTGACCGATGGACAGGTTGGCGGTGTCTCCGTCGGTGGTGCGGCGGCCCATCTTTCGTTCGATCTGTTCGGCGGAAGGCATGTTGCCGTCTTGTTCGCCAACTAGGGGGAGTCCGGTTTTGCTTCCGAAGCCCAGTTTGCGGGCGGCCGAAAGGAAGGTCTGGGGACCGGTGCGAATGCCGACTTGGTAGAACCAGGGGTTGGCAGACAGGGCCAGGGCGCGCTGAGCATTAATGGGTCCGAGATGTCCGGGAGAGTGATTGCGGAAGAACTTGTTGCCGATCTTGATTTGATAAGGCGTGTTGACCAGCTCGTCCTGGCGGATTGCTCCGCTGTCGATGGCCGCAAGAACCACAAGAGGCTTGAAGGTTGAAGCGGGAGGATACTCCGCCATGTAGGCCCGGCCGAAGAGGGGAGCGTCCGGGCGTTCACGAAGCTCCGTGTATCTTTTGGTGCTGATGAACGGAATGAATTCGTTGAGATCATAGGTCGGGCGTGATGCCATGACGAGGACCTCACCGGTGTGGATGTCGATGATCACGAAGGCTCCGCGCTTGGATCCTTCGCGAAGAACTTTTTCGGCGTATCTTTGCCAGTTGAGGTCGATAGTAGTGACGATGTTTCCACCCGGGCGGGGTCGCTTGACGACTTCATCGAGAACCTTGCGGCCCTGGCTATCGTAGATCAGTTTCTTTTGTCCGGCGGTGCCCCGGAGTTTTTGGTCGAAGACTTTTTCAAATCCGGATTTGCCCATGACGGACTGAAAGAGTGGGTCACCATCGAAAATCGGTCCCGAGGGCAGGACCGTTTGAGCACCGACATAGCCGATCAGGTGGGCCGCGATCGATTTCTCGGGATAATGACGCATGTAAACCGGCAGCAGGGTCAGTCCCTGGGGGAGCTTTCCTTCGAGGCTCTTGGCTTTTTCTTCGTCGAAAATCTGGGAGACCTTCCGGGGAATCCAACGGCGATCCTTGTAGTAGGCGCGGAGTTTTGCGTCGGTGTAGGACTGGGTGCCTCCGGTGAGGGCATTGGACTGGCTGATCAGGCCTTGAGCCCAGGCCACGGCCTTGTCGGGTGAGTTCAGTTCACTGAACTGCGTGAAATCGAGCGCAAGATGATAGGCCATCTTGGTTTGGGCGAGCGGGCGTCCGTCGCGGTCGAGGATCAACCCCCGGGGTGCGGGGATCGACAGGGTCATCGTGCGGGCTTCGCCGTCGTTATAAATCGAGGCGTTTTTGGCCAGTGATCTTGGGGCGGCCTCCTCCGGAGTCGGTGGCGCTTCCGGAATGAGTCTGGTGGCCGAGTCATCCGTGGAGACGGTTTCCTGAGCCTGCAGAGAACCGCAGAGGAGGGCGGTGAGGGAAAGTCGCGTCCACGTCATAAATCCAATACTACTTAAATTTCAGATTCTTACCAGTCCCACTCTCGGGGATCTCCTTGAAAGCTTTTGACAATCTCGGTTGGTAGAAAAACGGCTTCGTTCCGCCATTTTGTTTCGGGTTCCAGTCGGAACATGATCCATTTGGTCCTGGTTTCGCCGTTGGCCCGAACGCTGACATTCAGGTGAATCTTGATGATTCCATCTTCGCGGGGGAAGACGGTGAGCTTTCCGGGAATCTGGAATTAGGCGAATGAGCGGCCGGTTTCATCGGGCAGAGGCTCAAATTTGGCGTTTACCCCAAGGTGACGGGAAGGGTAAGGCTCACTGCGTTTGGTTTTTTCGGTCGTGACTTTGGCCTTGTTGACCCTGATCCATTCGTGGACGCCGTCGTCGCCTTCGGCTTCCACCCGCCAGAGAAAGGGGCCGTCGAGGGTTCCAGGCCCGCTCGCGACCACCATGGCCGAGATTGCGAGTCCGCTGGAGCCACCCATGGGCTTCAGAGTAGCGGTGACCTCGGCTCCGTTGATGAGAACGGGTTGGGTTTTCCTGAATCCATGGTCCTTCATGAGCATGTGGGCACAGCTGGAGAGGAGGAGGCAAGGAGCGGCGAGAAGGGGGAGAATTTTCGTCACAACAGGAAAAACAGTGCCTTTGAGCCCGTGTATCGTCAACGAAATGGCCCGATATTCCCTCTTGCCTAATCATTCTTAAATTTTACGGTGCTGACGTTGACGGACGCATCGAGCGCCGGACTGCAGCCGAAGGACGATCGAAATTCGGTGCCAAGTACGAAAGTGGCGGACGAGCCTCGCGGCATCCGTCAGGCACCCCTCCGGCCGCAGCGAGGTGATCCTGCGTCCTCAAGAAAAACTGTCGGAAAGTCCTCTTTTCGGTTGTTGGATTCATCTTTAAACCCGGAGATCTTCTCCTTTTTGTCCCCGTCCCTTGAGATGGAACGACAACTCCGGGACCTGAATCCACGGGCCGAAGCTTTCCGGCAATTGGGAACAAACAGCCCATCGGAAACATGTCAGAACCGAATAGAAACACGTCGGCCGGCCAGTCCTCATCAGGGTCGGGAAATCGTTCCGGAGGAAACCGGAACCGCAATCGAAACAGAAATCGCAACCGTAACCGGAATCGTAACAACGGACAGGGTGGCGGTGGAAATCAAAACAACAACAACAACCAGCGTCGCCGCCAGAACAATGGTCAGGGACGCCGTCGCAAGCCGAAACCCAAACCACTGACCTTCTGGCAGAAAGTTCTCAAGTTTTTCGGAATCGAGCCCAAGGAAGCGGCCAAGCCAGCCGGCAAGAAACAGGCGCGTTCCCGCAAGGAAAACGTGCGTGACGCTTCCGGTCGCACCGGGGGCAAGACTGCCAGAGCCCGCCAGAAGCCACGGCCTACTCCGGATAGTTCGACGGTCGAGGGAACCCGCCTCTATGTCGGGAATCTTTCCTACGATGCCGCCGAACATGATCTCGAAGATCTCTTCAAAGGGGTGGGGTCGGTCCGCAAGATCGATATCGTTTACAACCGCAACACCCATCGCTCCAAGGGATATGGATTTGTGGAAATGGGACGGGTCGATGAGGCCCGTCGCGCGGTCGAGGTCCTCCATGACCAACCGTTCATGGGCCGGACGTTGATCGTGAATAGTGCCAAATCGAAGGGCCCCGTTGACCAGGACGGTGATGAGGCTCCGCAGGAGAATCCTCCCGCCAGCATTCCGGTGAACGAAGAGTAGACCCGGTTTTTCAATTCCAGCCCGTTCGGAGCTTTCCGGACGGGCTCTTTTTTTTACGATTGGGCCGTGACAGATCAACCCATCTATCTCTGTGGCACCACGGCCTCGGGTAAGACCTCGTTGGCCTTGGCGCTGGCGCAGTCGAAGGGTGGGGAGATCGTCAATGCCGACGCCTTCCAGGTCTATCGGGGGCTGGAAGTCTTAAGTGCAGCCCCAACCGAGGAAGAGAGGAACCAGTGTCCTCATCATTTGTTCGGCATCAGGGACCTGGACGAGCCGATGGATGCGGCCAAGTATGCCGTGCTGGCGGAGGAAGTCATCGCGGACATCCAATCACGGGGCAAGTGGCCGATCGTGGTGGGCGGATCAGGTTTGTATTTGAAATTCCTGACCCACGGGATCGCCGAGGCTCCCGGCTGTGATCCTGATATCCGTGCCGAATTGGACGCCCTTCCGGTGGAAGAAGTTTTGAGGCGGCTCAAGGAGCTCGATCCCGAAGAGGCGGCTCGTCAGAATCAGCAGAATCACCGGCATCTCTCGCGGGCTCTTGAAATCTGTTTGATCACCGGGGGAAAGGCTTCGGACCTGAGAAAAAACTTTGCTGATCCGGAGAAGGTGGCCTCGTTGAATGGAGTGGTCCTGACCTGGCCACGGGAAGACTTGGCGGAACGAATTGCCCGGCGCACGGCGATGATGTTGGACGAGGGAGCAATCGAGGAAGTGGCCTCCCTGCCAGAGGATGCCCTGACGGTGCGGCAGGCTATTGGGGTGAAAGAGATCGAGGCCTTTTTGGCGGGTGACCTCACGCGCGAGGAATGCGAGGAGAGGATCACCATTTCGACCCGGCAATATGCCAAGAGGCAGCGAAATTGGTTCCGTCGGGAAACGTGGCTGCGCCCGGTGGACGGAAAGCTGTCCGTCGATGAACAAGTGAGGCAATGCCTCGAAGGCTAGCTTTTGGGCTCGAAGGGCCGAACCTTGCCATTTTCCAAGGACCCCCCGAGCCAGGCGATAAGCTGATTCATCTCGGGGTGATCGTTGCGAAGGGCATCGAGTGATTCCCAACCGCAGTGGCTCCTCGTTGTGACGGGTGCGATATGTTCAATCTTGAGCCGTCCCATGAGGGCTTCGGTTTCCCGGTCCATGGCGTTTTCGATTTGAGCAGGATGAGGCAAATCATCGAGAGCTTCAACCGAGAGCCCAAAGCTCGTAACGCCGATTCCAAGTTGGCTGGCGAGCGCCCGGACTTGGTCGCCGAGGGATTCGTCCACGATGTTGTTGGCGAGGTAAAGCTCCCCTGAGTTTGCCCACATGGCAGCGCTCATGGTTTGGAAGAGATCTTCGCGGAATGAGTGATGAGTGGTTTCGACCCGCATCCTGACGGAATTGATCTGGTAGGGCGGAAGGCCCAAGGTCTGCTTCATCGTAAGATGAGCTGGATCGAGTTGCAGGGCGTCGTCGTGAAACTCCCCGTGTTCCCAGTCAATGAGGACGAGTTCCGGGAATTTCCAGAGATTGCCGAGCGGAGCGCCGGCCGAAAGGGACTCGCGGAATTCGAAGGTGAAGTGATTGCGGGTCTCGGCATACTTCCGGATGATTGCGCGAAACTTGCTCAAGCGGAGCATCGCGCGGTCGATCTCGGTGTTCGAATCCAACTCGTCGAGCCGGCCCTGTTGCATCGCGACCAGCTCCTGGGCGCCCGAGAGGGCAGGGACATCGGCACCTCGTTTGTAGTAGCCTTGCCCTTTTTCCACCTTGGCAATCGGTGATGAGGGGTCGCAGGACATCACCGAAAAATGATATCGTAACGAGGCATCGGAATACTGTCCGTCGAGCCGGATCCGCAACAGACGGATCAATTCCGTTCCCTTGACGGCCTCCTTGGGATTGGAGGGAAGAAGATCGGAAAGGATCTCGGATAACTGCGTGCGAAGGCTCATGAAGATATCAAGGAAGGAATAATCAACCTTGCTTATGCAACTTGATGAAGGCCACCTCGGGCAAGCCTCAATGTTCAGTCTCTTCAAAAAAAGAGGCATGTTCACAGCATGCTCACAGCTTATTCACAAAAGCCTCGGAATTTTGATTGAATGAACGAAATCCGCTTGCCGTCCCATTGGGTGAAGTGTTAAAAAAACAGCATGAAATCAGTCGCCGCTCTTCTTCTGCTTTTCTCGCCTTTGATCATGGCTCAAACGGCCGAAGAGATCATGTCTTCTGTCCGGCAAGTAGCTGCCATTCAGGAAAATCAGGATCTTCGTGGAGTCATCCGGAAGGGGAGGGCCAAGGTGGATATTTCGCTCTTCTTGCGAGGCAAGGACATTCAGTTTGCTTTGAAAGACGGGAAGGAGCGGTTTCACCTGCGACTTAATCCCGACAACCAGGAATTGTTGGAGATTGTGAACGGAAAGTCCCGTCCGTTTCCCGACAACAAGGTGGCCGCTCCGATTGCGGGAACCGATGTCAGCTACGAAGACCTGGCGCTCAAGTTTCTCTATTGGAAAAATCCCCGGATTGTTGGGGAGGAGAAGTTGAATGGACAGCTCTGCTGGCGTTTGCACGTCAACAATCCGGATCGGGCAGGTCGGTATCGCGAGATCAGTGTTTGGGTCACCAAGAAGCAGCGTGCTTTGATGAGAGTGGTGGGATATGGTGTTCGCCCCAAGGGGGGTACCCCGCCGGCGATCAAACAATTTGAAATCACCAAAGTGATGAAGGTGAATGACGTTTATACAGTGAAGACGATGAAAGTCAGCTCCTTTGGCAACAACAACCGGGTCAACGGAATCACCTACATTGACTTCGAAAAACCGCGGCGGCGTTGATTCCTTCACTTGTGATTTCCCAAAAGGAAAAAGCCCGTCCGGATCGTCCGGAGCGGGCTTTTTTAGTGAATGGGGAAAGGGTCCTTAGGCATCCAATCCGAACGCGGTGTGAACCACGCGGGCGGCATCCTCGATTTGGTCTTCCTGCACGGTGACCGAGATCTTGATTTCGGAAGTGGAGATCATGCCGATGTTGATGTCGGCTTCACCGAGTGAGGCAAACATTTTTGCGGCGACCCCGGAATGGGAGCGCATACCGATGCCTACGCAGGAAAGCTTGGCGATGCCCGCTTCGGTTTCGATGGCGGCATCGCTGCCGAGGCTGGCAAGCACGGGTTTGAGTGCGACCTGGGCGCGGCCGAGATCATTGGTGTGCATGGTAAAGGAATGCCGGGCGCAGCCATCGTGGGCGATGTTTGAAACAATCATGTCGATGTTGATTTCTGCTTCGGCGAGAGCGCCCAAAATCCTTCCGGACATGCCGGGGGTATCGGGGATTCCGGTGATGGTGACGCGGGCTTGTGAGCGCTCGATTGAGACGCCCCGGATTACGACTGATTCCATGGCTTCGTGTTCTTCGGTGACGATGGTCCCCGGATTGTTGTTGAGGGAAGAGCGGACTTCGAATTTCACGCCATACTTTTTGGCGAATTCGACCGACCGTGATTGCATGACTTTGGTGCCGACCGAGGCCAGCTCCAGGAGTTCATCATAGGAAATTTCGGGAAGTTTGCGCGCTTTGTCGACCACCCGGGGATCGGCGGTGTAGACGCCGTCGACATCGGTGAGGATCTGACAGACATCGGCTTTGACCGCCGAGGCCACGGCAATCGCAGAGAGATCCGATCCGCCCCGGCCCAGAGTGTGAATCAAGCCATCGCCGGTGATGCCCTGGAAACCAGCAACCACCACGGTTTTGTCATCGGCGAGGTACTTGTTGATGAGGGTGGGGTCAATGGCTTCGATGCGCCCCCGGGTGTGGGAACCACTGGTGACGATGCCGGCCTGACGCCCGGTAGCGGAAACGGTGGGGATGCCAAGTTCGTTCAGGGCAATGGAAAGGAGCGCAATGGATTGCTGTTCTCCGGAAGAAAGGAGAACATCCAGTTCCCGTTCGACCGGATCGGAAGAGAGTTCGGAAGCCATCCCGATGAGTTTATCGGTGACTCCTCCCATGGCGGAAATCACGGCGACAACCTGGTTTCCCTTTTCTCGCTCGGCTTGAATTCGTTTGGCGACATTGCGGATTCGATCGATGGTGCCAACCGATGTTCCGCCGTATTTCTGGACAATGAGTGCCATGGGGAGGGCCTCCTTAAGGTCCTATCGGGGAATAGGCAAGCTCGGGGATGTGCAAAAAACCTCGGTCGCCTGGGGGCAATGAAGGCCTCGAAAATCACTCAATCTCGGGGCCGGCGGTTCAGAAGACAAAGACTCGACCGCTGGGAAGGTCAGCGGTGGGTAGTCTGTGACTGCGACGGTTGTCGAGTGACAGTGATGCCAGTCGCAGGGTTTATAGCGTTTCGATTCGGAACACCACTGGGCGTGCGGTGATGCAGTCGAGATCTTCGACTTCAAGAAGGGCCTGTTTCAGTTGGCCGAAGGGGCAGGTGTGGAGAAGGAAGACCATTTCGAGGAATTCGGCGTCGGGGTTGTCGGCGTCGACCGGGGAGTGGGTTCCCGAGATCCCGATTTTGTGTCTCGCCAGGATGGAAGCAATTTCAGCGATCACCCCGGGTTTGTCGTTGACCGAGAACCGGACGTAGTAGGAGGTTTTGGTGTCGTCGATTTCCCGGAGGGTTCCGTTTTCTGAATAGGGCAGAAACCCTCGGTCGGAGCGGGAGTTGCGGGCGGCTTCGGCAAGATCCGAGATCACCGAGGATGCGGTGGGGCCTTGACCGGCTCCGCGACCGTAGAAGAGTGATTCACCCACGTGATCTCCTTTGACGGCGACGGCATTGAAAACGCCATTCACTGAGGCCAGAATATGTTTTTTGGAAAGGAATGATGGCTGGGTGCGAATCTCGATGTCTCCGTTGTCTCGTTTCAGAACCAACGAGAGCAGTTTGACGACATAGCCCAGCTCGGAGGCGAAGCGAATGTCGAGGGGCGTGACTTTCTCGATGCCCCGGACATAGACGTCCTTGTAATCGATGAGAAATCCGTGGACGAGTGAGCCAATCAGGATGGCCTTGTGGGCGGCGTCCCAACCGTTGACATCCAAGGTTTCATCAGCTTCGGCGTATCCAAGCTCCTTGGCTTCCTGGAGAGCCTCGGGATATCCGAGGTCAGCTTCGGTCATGCGTTGAAGAATATAATTGGAGGTCCCGTTGATAATACCGGCAATTGTTCCGATTTGGTTGCCAATGAAGGATTCCTGGAGCGCCTTGATGATCGGGATCCCTCCGGCAACGGCGGCTTCGAAGTGAATTGGGGCATTGTTCTCTTTCGAGAGCGCGAAGAGTTCCGTTCCCCGTTCGGCCAAAAGGGCCTTGTTGCCAGTCACGACCGGCTTCCCGGCCTTGAGAGCAGCTGCTACGAGGTCGAAGGCCGCGTCCGTTCCGCCGATCAGTTCGACGACGATATCGACCGATGGTTCGTTGACCACCTCGAGGAGGTTGGTGGTGAAAAGCTCGGCTGGAGCATCGACATCGCGGGGCTTACTGAGATTCCGGACGGCGATCTTGCGAATCTCCATCTGCACGGCGTCCTGGGACCGTGACTGGATCAAGCCTCTATTTTCGGTGAGAATCTTCCAGACTCCGGATCCTACGGTTCCAAATCCGGCCAGACCAATTCCTGAGACAGTGCAGTTCACGGGGGCTGTCTAGGTCGGAAAGGCGATGCAAAACAGTAAAAATCTCACAGATCGTTGAATTGCACGGGGTTCCGGTGGCGTTATAGTAACAACAGATGGAGCACGAATATTCATGGGAGTCTTCCAGCAGCTACGTTCCGCCGCGGCGAGATCCGTTGGGCTGGTATATTCTTGTGGCCGTGATTCTGGCCCTGATTGCCCACGTTTTCCTGATTGTGATGGCCGGGCAGCATTTCATCAAGGTGGACATCACCGAGCCCAAAGAGTGGGTTTCCGAGAGGATCGAGCTGACTTCGGTCGAGACCGAGGTGGAAGCTCCGGCGGAGAAACCCGAGGAAGAGCAGGAGCTTCCCGAAATCGATACCGAGCTGGTTGATTCCGTAGAGGATGCCATCGCGGAACTCCAGAATATGGAGATCGATATCGATACCAATATCGACGATGCCGAACTTCCCGAAATGAAAATCGCGCAACCGGAGCTGAAGGGGGATGACGATGGCGAACTTTTGAAACCGACGATCGGGGCGAATGTGAATCCTGATATCCCTGAGCCTGGCAAGATCCAACTCGATTTCCCGGAGACCAAGCGGGGTGGTTTGCTGGTGGCAGACGACGGAGCTCCTCTTGCAGACATCATCGATCCGAATGCGGCCATCGCCGAATTGGGCAAGGTCAAAGGGGCCAACGGAGATGATGCCGAAGGAGTGATCGATGGCTACACGGGGCTTGAGGCCTACGCCAACATGTCGCCAGGGGATCTCCAGCGGAACAAGGCTTCGATTGGTAGTGACCTCTTGTTCAAGTTCAATGAAGCGACCTTGCGCGATGATGCTCGTCTGACCTTGATGACGGTGGCGATGTTGATCGATCGGAATCCCTCGATGTATTGCTGGGTTGAAGGGCATACTGATCTGGTGGGAGGAGACGCTTACAATCTCGATCTCTCGAAACGGCGGGGAGAAGCCGTCAAGACCTGGCTGGTGCAGGCCCTTCAGTTGAATCCATCTCGGATCGTGGTGAGGCCTTTTGGTAAGAGCCAGCCGATCGTGCTCGAAGGTGACAAGGATCAGCAAGCGCCGAACCGTCGTGTCGACATCAAGATGCGAAACACTCTGCCCGAAGCCGGTGGGACTCCGGTCAAAATGTTGGTGAAGCCCGGGAAGGCGATCAGGGTCCGGGAGGACGAAGAAACGATTCCCCGGGCCGAACTTGTGCCGAGAGCCGAGGTTGTTCCTCGGGCGGAAGTGGTGATCCCGAGAGCCGAGCCGGTTCGCGAGGATGAGATTCCCAGGGCCATTCCAGTCGGCGAAGAATAGCGATTGGGAATTGTGTCTTGAGCCGAAAGCCGTAGCTTGTCGACGTGTTGACGATCCTGCCCGAGCCCCCTGTCTGGAAAGCTGTTCTCGGATTTGATTTCGACGATACCTTGGTCCTCAAGACCGGGTCTCCGGCACTCGATCCGCGGTTCTTCGAATGTGTGGAATGGGTGCGTTCGACATACGGGGCGGCGTGGGGGATTGCCACCGGACGTTCGCTTTATCAGTTGGTGGAAGGATTCAATGAAGCGAAGTTTCCTGCGCTCCCGGACTTTGTCGTGGCGAGGGAACGGGAGTTGTATTTTCCCGGTCAGTTTGGTCGCTGGATGCCGGATGAGGAATGGAACCGTTCCTGCGAAAAGGATCACAAGAAACTCTTCCGGAAGTCACGAAGAGCCTTCTCAAAAATTCGGAAATTCGTCTCGTCGGAGACTGCTGCCGAATGGGTTTCCACGGAGGGGGATGCCGCCGCCATTGTGGCCACGTCCGACGAAGAGATGGATTTTATTCTGGAGCTGATCGACCGCATCCCCTGTCCCGACGATCTCACCTATGAGCGCAATACCATTTACCTGCGGTTCAGTCATCGGAAGTACAGCAAGGGGACCGGGCTCTTGAAGGCAGCCGAGCGTTGGGGGTTGGGTCCGGACAAGATTCTTGCCGTGGGTGACAACTTTAACGATCTCAGCATGTTGCGGCCCGAGGTGTGTGAAGCCTGTGGATGTCCTTCCAATGCCGTGGAGGACGTGCGTCAGTTCGTAGCCAACCGGGATGGACAGGTTGCAAGCAAGCCGGGGAGTCTCGGAGTGATGGAGATCATGAGGCATTACTTCGACCAATGACCGGCGAACTCTGGACGTTCGCGGTGATCATGGTGATCGGGCAGTTCAGCCCGGGGCCGGATATGTTGCTTCTGACGCGCACCGCTCTCGCCGAGGGATTGAAGGCCGGTTGGCTGATGGTCCTCGGGATTGTCACCGGTCTGGCGATGCATGCCACCTTGGCGATTGGTGGCATGGCCGTCATCCTGGAGCAAGGAGGATGGTTGTCCTGGAGCATGAGGATTCTTGCGGCCGGATATCTCTTCTGGCTGGCTTCCGGACTAATTCGGCTTGCGAAGCAGGAAGGGGAAGAGGTGGCGCTCTCGGATCGGAGTCCTTATTTAAGAGGGCTTCTGTGCAACGTCTTTAATCCAAAGGTTCTGGTCTTCTTCGCCGGAGTGGTGTCGCCTTTTCTCGGAGGCGACCGCCCTGACTGGTGGCCCTACGCCTTGTGGGGATTGATTGTGGGAGAGGGGCTCTTTTTCTGGTTTCTTTGGGTTTGGTTTCTCCAGGTTGACGCGGTCCGAAAGGGCTATCAGCGAATCGGAAGGGCGCTTGATCTTCTCTTTGCTTTGGCTTTGGCCGGGTTGGCGGTGAGCTTGCTCATTCCTGATTAGACGACTGCAATCGTTGAAGGTCTTTGTTGTCGTCGAGAAAGGGAGGAGACCTATCGTGTGAGGTCATGGATGGATTCGTTCCGATACTCTTTTTGATGATTCTCATCGTCGTTGTTGTTAGGTTGGTCTCCGGTTCATTCGATGGAGAGCGAGTTGAACAGTATATTTGTGACATGGGTTGTGAACTGATCGACAAGAGCTGGGATCCATTTGGTCCCGGGTGGTTCGGGGAGAAAGATTCGCGAATCTATCAGATCGTCTACCGTGATCAGGACGGACGGGTGCATCAGGCCCACGTGAAAACCTCCATGATGAGTGGAGTTTATCTTACCAATGATCGGATTGTTGAAGACAAGCCCAAGCTGTCGGTGGAGGAGGAGAAAGCCACATTGCGCAAACGGTTGGCTGAGTTGGAAAGGGAGTAGTCTGCCGATTTTCTCTGGTTTTTCAAAGATCCGGGATAGGCAAGAGGGTTGGGTCATGTAGTCTGAGCGCATATTGTTTTCGGACACAGACTCATGAAGAATGCGATCATCACCGGAGGGGGATCAGGAATCGGGCGGGCCATTGCTGAACGAATGGCTGCGGATGGACATCACATTGTCATTCTGGATCTTCAAAAGGAGGCGGGCGAGGAAACCGTCGCGTTGATTCAAAAGAATGGTGGAAGCGCGGAATGCCTGGAATGCGATGTCTCGAAGACGGAATCGGTCCGGGAAGTTTTTGAAGAGATCACTGCCGTTGATATTCTCGTCAACAGTGCGGGGATCGCTTCGATCGGGGATGTTGTTAACACGACACCCGAAGAGATGGATCGGATCTACAGCGTGAACGTGAAAGGTCTTTATCACTGCATTCACTTCGCCATTCCAAAGATGATCGAGAGTGGTGGAGGAGTAATTCTTAATATGGCGTCAATTGCAGCGACGGTGGGAATTCAAGAGCGTTTTGCGTATTCCATGTCAAAAGGGGCGGTTTATGCCATGACCCTTTCGGTGGCCCGTGATTTCATCGATCAGGGAATTCGTTCGAACTGTCTTTGTCCCGCGCGAATTCAAACGCCCTTTGTCGATGGATATCTGGAGAAGAACTATCCGGAAGAAGAACGTGGGGAAATGTTCAAGAAGCTTTCTGATTACCAACCCATCGGGCGCATGGGGAAGCCTTCCGAAGTGGCCGATCTCGCCGCTTTCTTGTGCTCGGATCAAGCGGGCTTTATCACTGGCTCGGCCTACGATATTGATGGGGGCGTCACTCTGCTTAGATAAGACTTTTTTATGAAACTGACTCGATACCATGACGGGAACCAAATCATTCCGGGCGTTTTTGCCTCGGATTCTGAGATCTACAATTGCACCGAGTTTGGTGAGGACTGGGGAGAATCCTTTTTTGAGAATGACGGCTTGGAGCGTTTGACTGGGTTTCTTGCCGAAAATGGTGACTCCTTGCCGAAGGTGGCGTTGGCCAATGTTCGCCTGGCTCCCGCGGTGGCTCGACCATCAAAGCTCGTTTGTATTGGATTGAACTACGCGTCTCATGCGGCCGAGTCAGGGATGGAAGCTCCGACGGAGCCGGTGGTCTTTTTCAAGGCCACGACCGCATGGAGTGGTCCCAATGATGCCATCGTCATTCCCCGGAATTCCAACAAGACGGATTGGGAGGTCGAGCTGGCGGTCGTGATTGGAAAGAAAGCGAAGTATGTCCGTCAGGACGAGGCCCTTGATTACGTCGCGGGATACGGTGTTCATAACGACTATTCGGAGCGCGAGTGGCAATTGGAAAAGGGTGGTCAATGGGTGAAGGGCAAGTCGGCTGATACTTATGCTCCATTTGGTCCTTACCTGGCGACCCAAGATGAAGTTGTCGATCCCAACAGTCTTGGGCTCTGGTTGTCGCTCAATGGTGAAAAACTGCAGGACGGAAACACTTCGGATTTTATTTTCAATGTTCAGGAGGTGATCAGCTACCTGAGTGAATTCATGACCCTTCTTCCGGGGGATGTGATTTCGACTGGAACACCGGCGGGTGTCGGATTGGGCTTTGATCCTCCGTTTTATTTAAAGGAGGGCGACGTTGTGGAATTGGGCATTGATGGCCTCGGGGTTCAACGGCAGGAAGCGATCAAGGAAAAGTGAAGGGATGAAGGTTCTTTCGGCCAGAGTAATCGACCTGCGTGTTCCGACGTCGGATGACATGCTGGGTTCTGATCCCTTCCACAAGGCCCCGGATTATTCTTCGGCGGTTCTGCATCTTGAAACCGATGGAGGGCTGCGGGGAGTTTCTGTCGTGTTTACGGTGGGCGCGGGGACCGACTGGATTTGTCACGGGATCAAGGATCTATCCGAGTTGGTCATCGGGATGACGGTCGAGGAGTTTTCGGAAGCGCCCCTCAAACTGTATCGACGCCTGATTGATCATCATCAGTTGCGGTGGCTGCACGACGGGGTTTTCCGAATGGCGTGCGGTGCGATCTTGAACGCGATGTGGGATCTCTGGGCGAAGGTGGAGGGCAAGCCTCTCTGGAAACTTCTCGTGGATCTCGATCCGGAATTTGTCGTTGGGTGCATTGATTGGCGGAACTTGCAGGATGCTCTGACCCCGGACGAGGCTCTCGAAATTTTGAGGAGAACCGACAAGGTTCAGCGGGAGAAGGAAATGGGAGACATCGGTCCCAGGGCTTACTGCACTGCAGGTTGGCTCGGCCTCAGTGATGAGGAGATTCTGGCAACCGTCAGGAAGCTTCAGGACGAAGGCTTTGATGCCTTCAAGGTCAAGGTTGGGATGGACCTGGAGAAGGATGTGTCACGGATCAAGTTCATGCGTGAAGCGATCGGGCCGGATTGTCATTTGATGGTGGATGCCAATCAGTATTGGGGCGTCGGTGAAGCGAAGAGTCATATCGAACACTACCGGCCTTATGGGTTGAAGTGGGTTGAGGAGCCAATTGCCCGGGATGATGTCCTCGGCTACGTCGAGCTATCCCAAACGTTCGAGGATGCTTCATTTCAGTTTGCCTGTGGGGAACACGCGGCCTCGCCGGTGATCTTCAAGCAGCTGTTGAAGAGCGGGGCGATCGGTTATTGCCAAATGGATGCGGTGAGAGTGGCCGGGGTAAATGATGTAATGGCGATCATCCTGATGGCAGCCAAGTTCGGGGTGCCGGTTTGTCCGCATGGCGGTGGAATCGCACTGTGCAACATGATCCAGCATTTTGGAATGTGGGATCAGATTGCGGTCAGCGGCCAATCAGAAACTCAACTGGTGGAGTATATTGACTTCCTTCACGATGTCGTGGAAGATCCGGTGCGGATGAAGGACGGGCATTATGTCACGCCCAGAGCGCCGGGATGGGGTCTGGAATTCCATGAGCAATTCCTGCTCGATCATACTTATCCAACGGGTGAAGCATGGCGGGGCCGCCCAAAGAGCCGGAGCGGGATCCATTTTGAATGGGAATCGTGACCAATTCTGATACTTTGACGGATGCGGTTTTTGACGCTACTGCTGTTGGCCCTTGGGGTCATCTTAATCTCCACATCGTGCGATCAACGTGGTGATGACGGAGGGGGCAGTGAAGGAGGGTATCCCCGCAAGCCGGTCAAGGTGGTGGTTCCTTTCGGGCCGGGAGGTGACAGTGATACTTTTGCCCGCATCATGCAAAAGACCATCCGCGATCACGAGTTGATGCCGGAGCCTTTGGTGATTCTCAATGTATCGGGTGCCGGGGGAACGATTGGAAGTCGGAGGGTTCGGGATGCTGCGCCTGACGGTTATACCCTTTTGAATCTGCACGAGGGAATTTTCACCTCGAAGTATGCCGGTAGGGTTTCGTACGGACCGGAGGCCTTCCGCCCGATTGCGGCAACGGCACTGTCGAATCTGGTGATTTGTGTTCGCGAGGATTCTCCCTTTGAAAGTCTGGGCGACCTTCTCAAGTCTGCTGCTGAAAAGCCGGATGCGATTCTCTTTGGGATGGCTCAGGGAACTCCAACCCATTTTGCGGGGCGTCGCCTCGAGAAAGCAGGGGGTGCTTCGTCTTTTCGAATGGTGGCAAGTGGTGGCGGAGCGAAGCGTCGTAACGATCTCGTTGGAAAGCATATCGATGTCACGCCCTTTTCTCTTGCGGAATACATGGGATTCAAGGACGGAGGGGTGAGGGCGATTGCCTACCTTTCAGTCGAGAGGCATCCGGATCTTCCCAAAGTGCCGACAGCTCTGGAAGGTGGTTATGATGTCGTCATGCCGCATATTCACTATTGGTGGGCTCCCAAGGGCACTCCGGATCAGGTGGTTGAAAAGATGGCTGACGTTCTGGAGGCCGCGATGAAGACAGATTACTTGCAGGGAAAACTGGCCGAAAGTAAGACCGAGCCTCTCTTCTTGCGAGGAGAGGAATTGAAGACGCATCTTGTTGAGCGCGATGGGGAATTTAGGGATGTCGGTCTGGTGGCGTATCAAGGGTTGCCCGATCCGGTAATCCCTGTGCTTTCAATTGTTTTGCTTTTAAGCGCGGGGCTTGCATTCCGCTGGTGGAAATCGAGGTCTGCTGGTGAGGGGCAGCCCATCCTATGGAAGCATGGGGTTTCCAGCGGAGGGGTGTTGGTCGGCTACCTCCTTTTGATGCAGGTTGCCGGGCTTTCTTATATCGTGGCCACAATCGTGTTCATTCCGGCTCTGGCGTATGTGTATGGGGCCCGGTCTCCAAAATCGTTGGCCGTTGTCGCGCTGCTGGCGGTGCTGCTTTCTTGCACCTGCTTCTTCATCTTCACCAAAGTCCTCGTGATTGACCTGCCATGATTTTTGAAGCCTTGTCAGCTCCCAATCTTGTCTTCCTTGTTTTGCTGGGGACGTCGTTGGGGATTGCGGTGGGCGCGATTCCCGGACTGACCGGTGCCATGTTGATCTCGCTATCGCTTCCGCTGACTTTTAGCATGGACGAACAAAGTGCCTTGGCCCTGTTGGTCTCGATGTATGTGGGCTCGGTAAGTGGAGGACTCATTACCGCGACCTTGCTGCGAATGCCAGGCACCCCGGCCTCCATCATTACCACACTCGATGGCTATCCCATGGCGCAAGCAGGAAAAGCTGGAAGGGCATTGGGGCTCGGAATTGGGGCTTCATTCATCGGCGGGATTCTTTCCTGGATTGCTCTGGCTCTCATCGCGAAACCAATTGCCGAATTGTCGACCCAGCTTGGGCCCTGGGAGTTTTTCTCGCTGGTGCTGATGTCTCTCGTGCTGGTGATCGGCGTGAGCGGAGATTCTCTGGTTCGAGGAGCCCTGTCCTGTTTGTTGGGAATTCTTTGTGCTCTGCCCGGAACAGCTCCCGGAAGCGGGGATTTGCGACTGACCTTCGGGGTCGGTGCCATGGATGATGGCTTTAAGTTGTTGCCGGTGCTCATCGGACTCTTTGCTCTCAATAGAGTGTTTGCGGTTCCTTCGGGACAAGCCACGGAGCAGGGGAAGGTCGAGGGTCAGATCGTGATCAAGCTCAAGGAATGGAAAGCCCATTGGGTGAGTCTCTTGCGTTCCTCGACCATTGGCACGGGAGTCGGGATTCTTCCCGGGATTGGTGCCAACATTGGCTCACTTATCGCTTATTCGACAGCCCGGGCCACCTCGAAGAAGCCCGAGGCATTCGGGAAAGGATGTGACGAAGGAGTGGTGGCGTCCGAGTCGGCCAACAATGCCACGGTGGGAGGCGCCTTGGTACCTTTGATTGCACTCGGGATTCCCGGTAGTGTCATCGATGCCATCTTGTTGGGGGCCTTTGTCATCCATGGGGTGCAACCGGGCCCGATGCTGTTTGCCAATGAACCCAAAATCGTGGGGACGATCATTTCGTCGTATTTGTGGGCCAATGTTGCGATGGTCGTAATGATGCTTCTGAGCGCGCGCTGGATCTCCCGGCTTTCCCGCATCAAAGCCCACATTCTCATTCCAGTCGTGGCGGCTTTTTGCGTGCTGGGGTCTTATTCTCTGGCCAACCGTTTCTTCGATGTTTGGGTCATGGTGGGATTCGGAGTGCTGGGGTGTCTTTTGGAGAGGTGGAAGATCCCTCTTGCTCCTTTTGTCATTGGCTTCGTCCTCATGCCCCTCGGAGAGGAATCGATGGTAGCAGCCTTGATGAGCTCGGGCGGTGGCTGGGCACCTCTGTTGACACGTCCGATGTCGCTGTCATTTTTGATCCTGGCGGGTCTCCTTTTGTTCTGGTCCCTGCGCCAGCGGCGTGCCATTTCTCCCGGGACCGAATGACTGAAGAACGACGCCCTAATATTCTCTGGTATTGCACCGATCAGCAACGCTTCGACACCATTGGTGCGCTTGGTAATCCGCATGTCCTGACTCCAACGATCGATGCTCTCGTTGAAGGGGGAACGGCCTTTACGCATACTTATTGCCAGAGCCCGATTTGCACGCCTAGTCGTTCGAGTTTCATGACGGGGCTCTATCCGACGCGCGCGCACAACACCCGCAATGGAAACGAGTCCTTTGAAGGACACCCGCCCTTGATCAGTAAATTGGTGGCGGAGGCCGGGTATCATTGCGGTTTGATCGGGAAGTTTCATTTGCAGAGCTCGGGCTTGCGAACCGAGCCCCGTCTTGATGACGGATTCTCGTTCTGGAAATTCAGCCACGCCCCCCGCGACGACTGGGAGGAAGGTCATGACTATGCGGATTGGGTGAAGGAAAAAGGCGGTGATCTCGATGCGATGCGGGAAAGCGAAGAGAGGGTCAGCAAGGAGTTTCATCAAACGACCTGGGCGACCGAGCGAGCTCTCGAATTTTTGGAAGAGGCGGAGTCGACTGGGAAGCCCTGGATGCTCAACATCAATCCCTACGATCCCCACCCGCCTTTTATTCCGCCCAAGGAGTATGCGGATAAGTTCGATCCCGAAACGATGCCGGGGCCTCATTTCCGGGAGAGTGATTTTGCTGCTCAGGAGAAGTTGGCCCCCATTGATTTTCAAACTAAATCCCTCTCACCTGAAGAGAGGGGGGCGAAAAAGATCCAGGCTCTCTACTATGCGATGATCGCTCTCATCGACGACCAGCTCGCACGTATTATCCAGCGTCTCGACGAAACCGGGCAGCGGGAAAATACCGTAATCATTTTCACCAGTGATCATGGGGAATCCCTGGGAGATCACGGATTGCTGCTCAAAGGGTGTCGCTTTTACGACGGCTTGGTGCGAGTGCCTTTGATCTTCAATTGTCCCGGAAGCATTCAGTCGGGAGTGAAGAGTGATGCTCTTGTTGAGTTGCTCGACATGAGCGCAACCATTCTCGATTTGGCGGGAGTTGAACGTCCCGAGTATTTCCAGGGAGATACCTTGCGGCCGATTTTGACCGGAGAGTCGTCGCCGGATCATCATCGCGATTCCATTCGTTCGGAATACTTCGATGCCCTCGATAAAAAATTCTGCCATGGGAATGCCTCGTTCGCCACGATGTATCGAACGCGCAACTATAAGCTCGTGGTCTACCATCGCGACAATCTCGGAGAGCTCTTTGACCTCGAGAAGGATCCCTTCGAGTTCGATAACTTGTGGGATGATCCAGACTCAGCCGAAATCAAGAATCAGCTCATCCTCGAGAGCTTCAATGACCACGTCATGAAGACCACTGATGTGGGGAGTCGTCGGATCGCGCCGATGTAAGTGAATCAACCTTTGAGAGTCAGAGCTGCTTGTTTCACCCGCTCGGTCTGGGAGTCGCTCAGTCCGCTCAGTAGGGGTAGGTGAGGCCCGGTTTCGCCAATGCCGGCTAGGGAGACGGCTTCGTGGAGGACCCGGATCGGATTGATTTCATTTCGAAGGTCTTCGAGTGGTTTGAATTGTTGGCGAATGTCTTCGGCCAAGTCCAGGTTGTCGTTGTTGATGGCGCCGAGCATGGTCTGCGAGAGGTCGGGGCGGACGCAAACGCATCCCGAGGTGAAGCCGTTGATCTTGAATTTACTGAGGTGGGTGATGGCGGGTTGCTCTCCAATTCCGCTGACGATGAGGCGAGGATCCACGAGGTCCACCAGTCGGGAGAGATAGTCGTCCTCAGAGGGATCGTCGCGGACGATGGCGTATTTGATCCAGGAGACGAGGCCGTCGTCGACCAGGGACGCGACAGTTTCAGGTTCAAGGTATCCTTCGAACTTGATGTAGAGGACAGCAGGCTTGCCAAGCGCTTCGACGAATTTCCGGAAGCCGGCGGCGACTCCGGCATCAGTCGTGAGACCTTGCATGGGAAGGACCATGACGGTGGGGAAATCAAAATCCTTTAGGATGGAAGTTTGATCCATCATGGTGCCGTATGCCGGGCCGACAGATGGAATGATGAGAGTGTTGTCCGCGGCTTCGCTCGAGATGATCTCGAGTGCTCCGGCGTATTCGCTGGGGGCGATGTGGTAGAAGTTGGCGTTGCCGCCATAGAGGAAGGTGGAGACGCCACCGGCTTCGATGTGACGGATGATTTTGCCGTTCTCTTCGCGGTTGATGGCGAAGTTGGCATCGCGTGCGAGGGGAGGGACTGCAATGACGGATGAGTTGAGTTGTTCGGAAGTAACGGGAGTGGTTTGCATCTGAATGATCGGTGGAAATTGGTTTAATGGATTTAGTGGATGCCAGGGTCAGGTGTGCAGGAGCCGTCGTTGTGGAGGAAGTGGAAATCGCATCCTTCGTGTGCCTGGGTGACTTCTTCTTCGAAGAGCTTGCCGTAACCGCGGGAGAAGCGCTTCTCGGGCGGCGTCCAGGCGGCTTTGCGGCTTGCGAGTTCTTCGTCTGAAACGTGGAGAGTGAGTTGACGGTTGGCGGTATCGAGCTCGATGAGGTCGCCATCTTGAACCAAAGCCAACGGCCCGCCGACCGAGGCTTCGGGGGAGACGTGAAGGACACAGGTTCCGTAGGACGTGCCTGACATGCGGGCGTCGGAAATGCGGAGCATATCGCGGACTCCTTTCTCGAGGAGATACTTGGGAATGGGAAGCATGCCTGATTCTGGAATGCCGGGAGCGCCGATAGGACCGGCGTTTTGCATGACAAGAACGTGGTCTTCGGTGATACCGAGGGATGGATCGTGAATGCGTTTCTGAACGTCGGGGTAGTCCTTGAAGACGACCGCCGGACCTTTGTGTTGGAGCATGTCTTGGGTGGCGGCGGCGGTTTTGATGACGGCGCTTTCGGGGGCAAGATTTCCTTTGAGGATCACTGTTCCCCCCTGTGCGGCCACGGGCTTATCGAGAGGGCGAATGACTTCGTCGTTGAAGACTTCGGATCCATCGAGGCACTCGCCGAGGGTTTTGCCGAAAACCGTGGGAGTATCGAGGTGGAGGAGGTGGCGGATTCGATTCAGGAGCCCGGGGAGTCCGCCGGCGTCGAAGAAGTCAGCCATGACATATTCCCCGGCGGGACGGAGGTTTGCGAGAACGGGAGTCTTTGAGGAGATTTCGTCGAAGAGCTCGAGAGGCAGGTCGACGCCAGCACGCTTGGCCATGGCCGTGAGATGAATGATGGCATTGGTCGAGCCGCCAATCGCCATGTCGGCAGTGATGGCATTTTCGAAGGATTCACGTGTGAGATATTTCGAAGGTTTGAGGTCCTCCCAGACCATGTCGACGATGCGGAGTCCGCAAGCGGCGGCCATGCGCGAGTGAGCGG
Source organism: Akkermansiaceae bacterium (assembly GCA_049889715.1). Taxonomy (GTDB): domain Bacteria; phylum Verrucomicrobiota; class Verrucomicrobiia; order Verrucomicrobiales; family Akkermansiaceae; genus SW10. Next base: position 51,205 of record JBMHCW010000086.1, read on the forward strand.
CATGGACCGCAGGAATCGAGGATGCACCGGGAAGAGTTAATCCAAGTGTCTCGGTGATCGAGGTCATGGTGGAAGCGGTTCCCATCGTCATACAGTGGCCGGGTCCCGGCGTGATGTGATCTTCGAAGTCCTCCCAGTCTTCGCACGAGAGATTGCCAGCACCCCGTTCGGCCCAATAGCGCCAGACGTCAGAGCCGGAAGCCAATTGTTCGCCTCGCCAAGAGGCCCGCATCATGGCACCGCCGGGCATGAAAATGACGGGGAGATCGACCATGATGGCCCCCATGATGAGAGCGGGCACGGTCTTGTCGCAACCACCCATGAGGACGGCGCCGTCGATGGGGTGGGCTCGAAGCGTTTCCTCGACCTCCATGGAGAGGAAGTTGCGGTAGAACATTGAGGTCGGCTTCATGAAGGTCTCGCTGAGACCCATGACCGGCATTTCCACCGGGTAGCCGCCGGCCTGCCAGATGCCACGTTTGATCTCTTCAGCGCGTTGCCGGAAGTGGGCGTGACATGGAAGGAGATCGTTCCAGGTGTTGAGAATTCCGATGACTGGTTTGCCTTGGTATTCTTCATTATTGATCCCGAGCTGCTTGTGTCGGGAACGGTGACCGAAGGACCGCAGATCATCGGGTCCGAAGAAGCGGTAGGAACGAAGTTGCTCGGGTGAAAGGCGGCTCATTGCTAGGTGGAGACTGCCTGAATTCGGGTGGGTGGGGAAGAGAGGAATTTTAGGGTGGTGGCGACAGCGGCATTCAGAGAAGGTTTCGGGATGGGTGCTGTTGAGATCTGCCTGGTGGGATTGGTCGTGGTGATTGTGTCAATTCTCTGGCTGAGATTGCACGCTTTTCTAGGATTGATTCTGGGAGCTTTTGCGGTGGCCTTGCTGACTCCGGGTGGGGGAGCCGAGGCCATGGGAAAGGTTGCCGAGGGATTTGGAACGGGGTGTCGCAAGATCGGGATACTTATCGCGATGGCTGCGATTATCGGTCAGTGCCTGTTAGTGAGTGGAGCGGCAAAACGCATCGTGCAGGGAATTCTGGGGCTGTTCGGGGTGAAGCGCGCCCCCATGGCTTTTTTGGGGAGTGGCTTTGTGCTGGGAATTCCAGTGTTCTTCGACACGGTCTTTTATTTGATGCTTCCCTTGGTGCGGGCCTTCTCGAGGGCCAACCCCAAGGTGTATTTGCTGGCTCTGTTGAGTGTGGTGGCGGGAGCGAGCATGGCTCATTCCCTGGTGCCCCCGACACCGGGACCTCTGTTGGTTGCAGGTGAATTGGATGTCAGTCTGGGAGTATTGATCCCGGCGGGACTGCTGTTGGGGGTGGTGACGATTTCGGTGGGATATGCTTATGCGAGGTGGGCGAATGATCGCTTTCAGATTCCTTTTCGCGAGTTGGAGATCCCGGAAGTCGAGCAGAAGGAGGAGGGTGAACTGCCGGGGCTCGGGTGGTCGCTACTTCCAATCCTACTTCCTCTGTTGCTGATCAGTATTGGGACCTTTGTGAAAATGAACGGCAATCCTCCGGGCTGGGTGATGGTCCTGAGTGACAAGAATGTGGCGATGAGCCTGGGGGCTGCGCTGGCAATGGCGTTGGCAGCGAAGGTCACCGATTTGAAAAAGGTCGTGAATGAGGCCTTGTTGAGCGGAGGGATGATCATTCTCATCACGGCAGCCGGAGCGGCTTTTGGATCCGTGTTGAAAGAGACCGGAATCGGGGAAGTTCTTTCGGGGAGTTTCGGTGACGGGGGAGGAGTCTTGTTGTTGGCGTTTGGCCTGACGGCCTTGGTTCGTTTCGCCCAAGGGTCGGCGACGGTGGCCATGATCACCGCGGTGGGAATCGTGGCTCCAATGGTGCTGGAGGCAGATCTCCAGTTTCATGCCGTTTACGTGGCTCTTGCGATCGGCTGTGGTTCCAAGCCCTTGCCGTGGATGAATGACAGCGGCTTCTGGATTGTCTCAAAGATGTCGGGGATGAACGAGAGGGAAACCCTGAAGACGTTCTCGGTTATGCTTTCGGTGATGGGAGTGGCCGGGTTCCTGGTCGTGCTGATCGCAAGTCGTCTCTTGCCCATGGTGTAAGTTTTACTCGGATTTCACGAATTCTGGAGTGATGAAGTAAAGGGTGGTTTTCGGTTTGCCGAGATTGCTTTTTGGACTGCCCTTGGGAGGGACGAGCCGTTTGTTGAGATTTGGGTTTGGTGCCGAGGCTGGGCCAGCCAGGACAACGGTCTGCCCCGGGGAGATTGTAATCGTCGTTTTCGTTCTCTTCGAATTGAAGACTGGCATCTCGGTTCGGTTTTCGGTGATGACGACCTCGACGGGAAACCCGAGGAAGTCTGTGGCAGGTGCATTGATCGGAGAACCGTAGTTCACGAAACCCAGAAAATGGGTGTGGGTGAGATTGCAGGTCAGCTCAATAAAGTCGTCTTTACGTTTTGGTGTGGCTTCGAACATGACCCCCAGGTTTTTGGTTTCAAAACTCGTGGGAGTCGCAGGAGTGACGGGGAAGATCTCTCCGCCCTGTTCGCCAACCTTTCCCTTCGAGTTCGGGATTTCCGGAGGAGAGTATTCCGTCGGGTAGATGAATTCGGTGATTTGGTCGATCCGGCCGGATTTTCCCAGAGGAGTGACGACTGAGTGAGAAGCTAGGAGGTCAATTTTTGAATCTGATTTGTAGTCGGCTAGCAGGATGTCCACCGCTTGTTTGTTGATAATCCCCGTCACCTCTACCACGCCTGTCAGAGAGGTGTCGGCAGGCATGAAGTTTTTGAATCTCCGGGGGTCCTCGGTTTCGAAAGCCATGAGGGTGACTTATACTCGAGAGGTTGGAGTTGTTGTTGTGTTTGGTTTCGAGATCGCGGGACTTGGAGGAGATGTCCGGCAGGCCGAAAGAGAGGCGAGGAGTGCGGTCCCTGCCAGCCAGAGAGAAGGAACGATGTAGCGGGACCGGCCGGTTGACGGGCTGCGGTCGCGTTGTTCATCGAGAATGGCGGTGAGGCGTTTTTGAATACCCTTGGAATGTCGGGCTGCCACTCTTCCAGTTTATGGCCCACTCAGAGTGAGAAGATCGGAGCCTCTGGTTAGTCCTTTCAGACTCGATGTCAACAGGCTTCCGGAGTGAAGGGCGGAGGCCGAAACGGAGGAAGCCTGTTGTGCGCGCCACCTCTCGCCTGGATTCCAACCATTCGTAAACTCCTCCGGCGTTTTCATTCCCAGACTTCGATGGGGTCGGAGCTCGTTGTATTTCTTCTTCGAGGCTGCAATCACGACCCGGGCCTCGCTCAAGGTGTAGAAGAGTTCTCGAGCCAGGCACTCTTGCCGGAACTTATCGTGAAAGCTTTCCACAAAACCGTTCTGCCACGGACATCCAGGATCGATATAGAGCGTCCTGATCGATTCTCCAGCCAACCATTGCTGAATGGACTTCGCCACAAATTCGGGACCGTTGTCGCTCCGGATATGACCGGGTGCTCCGTGACAATCAATCAGATCTCCCAACAACTCCAAGACTTTGCCCGATCCAATGTTGCGAGCCGGATGGAGCTCATACACTTCCCGAGTGTATTCATCCACCACGCTCAGGGCTCGAAAGCTTCCTCCTTTCACCGTGGAGTCGTGGATGAAGTCCCACGTCCAGACATGACCTCGATATTCGGCCTTGGTTGGATGAAGCCCTGTGCTGGTTCCACGGCGACTCTGCTTCTTTTTGGGAGGAGGAACCTGAAGGCACTCCTCGCGACGCACCTGACGAACTCTTGCGCTGCTCACTCGCAAGCCTCGATTGCGAACCAATCGACCGACTTTGTCAGATCCAAGCTCGGGATGTTCCAAACTCAAATCGACAATCGCAGCGTCAGCTTCCTCCTTCTTTGAAGAAGCAAACTTGGGGCGATATCGCAAGGTCGATCGATGAAGGCGAAAGTAAGTCGCGGCCTTGCGCTGACTGCACTGCTTCCCCGAAACAGCCAATCG
>JBMHCW010000087.1:0-2805 GCA_049889715.1 Akkermansiaceae bacterium
AATGAAGCAACTCTTTCCAGTTTGGTTTCTGACAACTCTGCTCGCTTTCGGCGAAGCCGATCCCTCGCTGAATACTGTTGCTCCTTTCCTCAAGCAACACTGCATCGAATGCCACGGTCCCGATAAACAAAAGGGCGACTATCGCTTCGATCTCTTGAAGAACGACCTCTCCGATCTGCAAACGCTGGAACTTTGGCAGGGCATTCTGGATCAACTCAACCTCGGCGAAATGCCACCGAAGAAACAGGCACAACCCTCCCGGGAAGAGACCGCCAAGGTCATCAAAACCCTCACTCCCGCTCTTCAAAAAGCCTACGCCGCTCGGAAAAGCACCGGCGGGCAAGCGGTGATTCGACGACTCAACAAATTCGAGCTGCGCAACACCCTGCGCGACTTGTTTTATCTCAATCACCCCGATTTCGATCCCACCGTCGTCTCCGGTCTCTACGACTTCAATGGCAACGGCATCACTGCACAGAAGACCATCGAGCCGACCCGCAGTTTTCAAGACGACGAAGAAGCCGAGGGCTTCGACAACATTGGCGACACTTTGGTGATGTCCGATTTTCTTCTCAAGATGCTCATCGGAGCCGCGGAGGAGACCATTGAGATGGCGACCGTCAATGAAGCGCAAAAACCCTTCGAAGCGGAAACCTTCACCGCTCCCATTTGCACCAAGACCTTGCACGGCGATACCTTGGGCAAATACCAACGCGACAAGGGCGACCCTTACGACGAAGTTTTCCAACGCTGGGATCGCTACAACCGCATCGGCCCGGACAAGTATCACAAAGGGATTCGTCGTCCCAACAACTACCGCATCACCATCGAAATCTCCGCTCACAATCCCAAAGGAGACAAGTGGGGAAACTGGACGGTCAACGAAGGCCGCCTCATTCACCAGGGCCGCGAAAGCCTCGATGAGCCCTTCGAGGTCGGCCTCTATCTTGAACGCCACGAATACCTCCGCGGCGAGCGCAAACATCGCATCCAGCACTGGACCCTGCCGCCCGATGGCAAGAAGCGAACCTTCTCATACGACACCTGGATCGACGATCCCTGGAGCGCGTGGATCGGATGGGAAAACGGCCCGTGGATTCAGCACAATGCCTTCCACATCCTCCTCGAGCAGTGGTATCCGAAAGAATACGAGAAAATCGATACCAAGAAGAAGGGCTTCAAAAAAGACGTTGCGAAGATTCTCTTCAAAAAAGGATATCTCGGACCAACCCTTCGCGTGCACAGCTTTCGAATCGAACCCATCGCGGGTGAATGGCCACCCAAAAGCCACACCGCGCTTTACGGGAAAGGCTCCATTGAAGAAGCCGATCTCAAATCACTCTTCCACAAGTTCGCCGAGCGCGCCTACCGCCGTCCGGTCGAACCCAAGGAGATCACGATCTATCTCGATCTCGTCGAAAAACTCCTTTCCGAAGGTAACTCCCGCCAGCAAGCGATGCAGAGTGCCTACACCGCGATTCTTTGCTCGCCTGATTTCTTCTACCTTCGACAGGAACCCGGAAAGCTCAACGACTTCGCCCTCGCCTCACGTCTGAGTTACTTCCTCTGGTCGTCCATGCCGGATGACACTCTCACCGCGCTTGCACGGGAAGGCCGTCTTTCGAATCCCAAGGAGCTGACCAAGCAAGTCGAGCGCATGCTCAAGGATCCCAAGTCCGCCGCCTTCATCCGTCACTTCCCCGAGCGTTGGCTCAAGCTCTACGAGCTCGGACGCATGGAGCCCGACAAACGCGGACCCTACGGACATTACTTCCGCGTGAAGGATTTCCTCATCCCACAAGTCGATGCCTACTTCCGCGATGTCCTTGAACGCAATGGTCCCATCCGCGACTTCATCGATTCCGACTACACCTTCATGAACAAACTTCTCGGCGAGCTGATCTACAAACAAAAGGTCGTGGGAGAAAATCTGAAGAAGGTCAAACTCGAGAATCAACAACGCGGCGGACTCCTCACCCTCCCCGCCATCATGACGGTCACTTCAAATGGCGTGGAAACCTCGCCCATCAACCGCGGCGTTTACGTTCTCGAAAACATCCTTGGCTCTCCCCCGCCTCCTCCGCCGCCCGATGTCGAACCGCTCTCGCCCGACCTTCGCGGAACGATCACCTTGAAGGAACAGCTCGCCGCGCACCGGGAACAGGAAGCCTGCATCAGCTGCCATCGCAAGATCGACCCGATGGGTTTCCCTCTGGAAAACTTCGATCCCATCGGTCGCTGGCGCGACACCTATCCCAAGGTCGACAAGAAAGCCAAAAAGGCTCTCCCGGTCGACACCACCTCAGTCCTCTCAAATGGCCGCGAAGTCAAAGACCTCTCCGACTTCAAAGCCATGCTACTCGAGCGCGAATCCCAAGTCGCCCACTGCCTCACCGAAAAGATGCTCACCTACGCCACCGGCCGCCTCCTCGAAGCCAGTGACCGCGGAGAGATCGACAAGATCGTCGCCGAACTCAAGAAGAACGACAACCGACTCCGCGATCTCGTTCACCTCATTGTTCAGAGTGATCTCTTCCTGAACAAGTGACCTGATGTCTCCTGCTCCCTCGAGAAGAAGAGCTTGGATTGAGGTTCTTTAGAGTCCCGAAGACACCACGGATCGCACAAGAAATGACAGCGTAATGAGCGCCAAAAGGACACTATCTTCAGTCGGAGACGCATTTGCCTTTCAACTTGAAAACGGAATGTATGGAGCCTGTCGTGTCTTGAGATTCCGTGAGAAGAATCCGCAAGACAATGCAAGCTGCGATGCCGTCTTGGTGGCTTGCTCTGACTACATTTCCG
>JBMHCW010000088.1:0-34586 GCA_049889715.1 Akkermansiaceae bacterium
GTGAGGGTGTGAGTTCCGTCGGGAAGAGTTAGGGAGATGGGCGAGTTCTTGAGGGTAGAGGCGAGGTCGCAGTCTTTGAGTTGGCGAATGGCATCGGCGACGACATGAGCGTGGAATTTCGCGCCGGAGTGGCTGGTGTGGGTGTGGTCGGCGCCGCAGAAGATGGCGTCGACCTGTTCCTTCGTTAGGGCATTGTAGCGGTCACTGAGAAGTTGGTTCAGCGGGATGAAGTGCGAGTTGGTTTTCTGCGCGGCGAGCTTGGCCCAATGGGCGTAGGTTTTGGTGTCGGGTTGAATGATGCCTTCCTTGTCGCGGATGTTTCGTGGAATGAGTGAGCAGACGATGGGCGTTGCTCCTTTTTCCTGCGCGGTTTGGCAGTAATTGCGGAGATACCAGCCGAAGGAACGGACGGTTTCGTCCTTGCCGGTGATTTCGACGGTGCCGGATTTCGACTCATCGCCATTGCCTTTAATGCTGGCGCGAGGGCGGTCGCCTTCGAACATTTTTCCTCCGTCGTTGTGGCCGAACTGAATGAGAACGTAATCGCCTTTCTTGAGTTGGGTGAGGATCTCGTCCCATCGCCCTTGCGTGAGAAAGGAACGGCTGCTTCGGCCTCCGATGGCCTTGTTGATGACGGTGATCTTTTCGGAATTAAACAAGTCGATCAAAGGATCGCCCCAGCCTTGCTGTCCGCGGGTGTTGTTGCGCACCGTCGAGTCGCCGATGATCCAGAGCGTCGGCTTGGCGGTGAGAGGGAGGGCAAGGAAGAGCAGAAAAACGATTTTCATGAGGGCCATTCAGTGAGTGAGGTTGTTTATTGATTCTCGAACTTGAAGCGAAAATAGAGAGAGGGTTCATTGAATGGCACGACCCAGGTTTCCACGTCGGTCGGCGGAGAGGATCCAGGAATTCGTTGTGAAGATTGCAAGGTGGCGTTGGAAGAGGTAATCCAGGTTTGCAGGTCAGTGGACTGCTGGAGGGTGAGCTTGGCATCGACTCCAGCCCGTCTTCTGACGGTTGCGGTGAAGAGGGAGGCCGAAAAATCGAAGTTGGTCATTGGAGCCAAATCATCATGAGTAACAGGGGAGCCACCGAAGTGGAATTCCTCGATCACCGTCCAGCCGTCGCCGTCGGGGTCGGCGTCGTCGGCAGGGTTGCCGAAGGAGAGTTTCCAGTCGGCGTAGTCGACCGAGTCATCGGTGCCGGGGCTGCCGCCGGTCTGCAGGCTGGTCTGCCAGCTGAGGGCGAGATTGTGGTCGGGATTGCAATCGGGCGCGATGAGGACGAGCGAATAATCATCGCCGTCGGGTTCGGTGGGCCAGGGAGCGCTGTCGTCGTAGGTGAAAGCGCGAATGACAGTGCTGTCGGGGAGGGAAATCTCGATACTCTCTCCTCCGTTGCTGAGGGTACCGTTGTAGGCTCCGGCGATATTGATTCCACCTCCAAAGCGAGCGATGAAAGCGGCTTCGTCGGCGACTACGACGATGCGTTCATTGGGAGCAAGCATGGTGCCTGAAGGGAAGGTGAAGGTGATTCCGTCGGTGAAGGTGACTCCGGTTAGGTCGAGGGTGGCCGAAGGGTCGATATTCATCAGTTCGATGTATTCGGTGGATTCGACACTGCCGGGCTCGTTGTAGTAGAGCTCGGAAACGACGAGGTTGGAGGAACCAGGGAGAGTATTGCCTCCGGTTTGGGTAATGGTGATGGAGTCGGTTCCTACGAGGTTGCCGAGGCGGTCGTAGGCTTCAAGGTTGATGAGATTTGCTCCGGCTGAGAGAGGAATGACGACGCTCCAGGAGGTGTTGCTGTTCCAGGTGACCGGAAGGGTCTGCGAAGAGGAGGCCAGACGGATTTCGCTGATATCAAACCATCCGTTGCCTTGTAATTCCACCGGACTGTCATTGGTGGAGAAGTTGTTTCCGCCGTTGGTGGTGATGGAAAACGAAACCATCCCAGCCTGGCTGTTGATTTGATTGAGAATGTAGTTCGAGCGGGTGTTGATATAGCTCAGATCGTCGGAGAAGCTGTTCCCTCCAACGCATTCGTTGAAATGAGTGGTCCATGTGCTCATCCAGGATTGGTTGTAAACGGAGGAACAGATGTCGTAGAGATGGGAGAGATAAGCGCGACGATAGGCCGGGCTCGCTCCGATGATGCGATTGAGTTCGGAGTTCTCGAAAATGCTGCGCGTCGCGCTGAAGGAGAAGTCCAGGTCGTGCGGGAAGTAGAGGAGCTTCCCGTCGGGGCGGCCGTAGAACTGCCCGTTGTGTTTCGAGTTGGCGTAGAAGGAATCACCCGCACCGGTCGCACAGGAATAGGCCAGGGCGCGGAGCCATTGATCAACATCAAGGGTGTTCGCTACCTGGGCATTGAAGTTGGCGGAGGACTCACCAAAGAGCTTTCCGAGACGCATCGCAGGATCGTAGTCGTCGTAGTCCTGATTGTTTTTGATGAGATAAATCCAGCGGTAGTTTTCCTGATCGTCGCCCATGTCGTTGAGGTTGCGACGAAGCACATTGTCGGGTTGGGGGAGCTTGTAACCCTGAGCGTCGGCAGTCGTCGGGTAGTAAATCAACTCATATTCGTAAACGGTTCCGTCTCCGCCGTTTTCGAACTGGTCATCGAGGAAGACCGAACCAAAGCGGGCCATCTGTAGGATGGCGGCGCTGGTGTGGGTCGGGTTAGGAGAGATGACATAGCAAAGGTCGTTGTGCTCACCGGGAACGCCGCCGGAGGAGGTGGCCATGAGATCGAAAAGGAGCTCGCGTTGTCCGACGACCTGGCCTTCCGAGCGGTCGATGGCGATGGTGCGGTGGACGTTACGGAAGAGTTGGTCCTTGGCGAAGCCGAGGTTGAAGCCGATGCGGTTGTTTTGGGTGCGGGCGCGTTGGGAGCCTTTGATACGGACCCCGGCGTTGTAGTAGATGCGGCTTTCCTGATCGATGACGGTACAGGCGATACGACCGTTGCTCATCACGTTGCGGGCCGTGAACATCCAGGCTTGGTCGCTTGGATCCATGATGATGCGAATGTTGTTGATGCAAGTCGTGGCGGCGCGGTTGTCCTCGACCTCATACATCGCCCGTGAGTCGGGTCCGGCAGCGGGGATGAAATTTGAAGCGCCGAGGGTATCGGTGGCAGTGACGTAAAACTGCACGACTTGTCCGGTGGATTGGCCGGGAATGTTACCCGACCAGGTGCCATTGGATTCGGTCATGGCGACGGTGGAAAAGGCACCGCCTTCCACACGGTAGTGCAGGGTTGCGGATGCGACACCGTCGGGGTCGCTGAGATCGAGAGAGATAGTTGGCGACTCTCCGGCGGCGGGAACGACAGGGAAGTGCGCGAGGTTTTCCGAAGTTGGTCCGGTATTCACGACGAGAGTGGAGTTCGGCTGGCCGGGCGTGCCGAGGATGTCGGGACGGTCGAGGCGGAAGGTGTGCGGTGTGCGGTTGAAGTAGAGTCGGGTGTGAAGGAGGGGACAGCCGCTGAGCCAGCGGGCACGGAAGGAGACTTCGTATTCCTGGCCGTTGATGACCGATTCGTTGTTGCGAAGGGTCGTCTCGAGGTGGTTGTGCATATGTTCGGTAGAGCCGGTGGCGCGAAGGTAGAGGACGTTGTTTCCGGGGCTGGAAGGATCGGGGATGATGGAAGCCTCGCGGTGGTTGCCGAGGGCGCGCCAGGAATTGAGATTGCCGGTTTCGAAAGTGCCGTCGGTGATGAAGGGAACGGCCGAACCGTCGGGGTTTTCAGTGACAGTGAGGTCGTCGATGAGGACTTCGCCTTCTTCCAGCATACCGAGAACAAAATCCTTCCATTGGTTGTCCGGGCCAATGGTACTGGCGGAAGCGGTGGCGCGGAAGGTGTAGGTTTGCCACGAAGTACGAGAAAGCTCGTTGCTCGCGGACCAGGCTCCGGGGAGGGAGTTGTCAGCGTCGGGATCGGTGAGCTCGAGGGTGGAGCCGGCGGCGTCGGCTTTGGCAGGCCAGCGACCTCCGTCGTAATAGCGCAGAGTATCGGCCGGGTTGTTAAAAGAGTCGCGCAGGGTGATGGTTTCACCGTTTCGGGAAAGCGAGCCGTCGTAAGGTCCCAGGGGAGCCAGTCCGGGATGCGCGGCGGCAAGGGCGGCGGGGTCCTTGGCGATGACGAGATACTGTCCCGAGGCCAGCATGGTGTTGTCAGGGAAGGTGAAGTCGATGCCTTCGCCGAAATTCCATCCGGTCAGGTTGATGGTGGCCGGGCCGCGATTGTAAATCTCGATCCATTGTTCTTCGCCGGGAAGAGCCGGGACGGCGGGTGTGCCGGGGTCGGTGACAAGAGAAGCTCCGACCTGGAGATTGAAAACAACGTCGCTGCTGGAAAGGGAAACCTGGTGGATCTCCACCGAGATGCGGTTGGTTCCACTCACGGCAGTGCCCGGTGGAACAGAAACGGAGTAATCACCGCTGTAGGTGGCATTGGCGACGCCCGGGGCATTGGCAAAGGTCGAGGCGCTGATGGCGCCGGTGGGCATGTTGACGCGGTCGATTTCCACGCCGTTGAGATAGATGACCGCGCCGTCGTCGATGAGATGATTGAGGACGAGGCTGTCGAGGCTCGACGCCTCTTCAGAGGTGAGGGTGAAATCGCTTTCGAAATAGTAAGTGACGATGGAGGGAAACTGGAGGGCGGGGTTGTTCAACTGCGTGGCAATGGGAATGCCGAGGTTCGTGTCGTAAGCGGTGACGCCAGGGCCGGATTGCCAGCCGCCGCCGACGGGGTGAGCGGAACTGGCCCAGTTGGAGCCGAGATCAGCGCCGCTTTCGTTGTATCGCCAGGTCGAGCCGAGAGGAATGAGCGTGACGACTTCGGTGGTCGGTGGCGTCCCGGGAGAAGGCTCGGAGATGGGCGAGTTGTAACAGAGTTCGTTGATGACGATGCTGTCTTCGAAGGAGAAGGTGTTGGCTGCGCCGGAGGTGGGAGCGGAGGGGAAGAGCCAGAGGTCGGGATAGGCGGAACTGAGACCACGAAGCCGGTTGGTGACGCGTTTGGCATCGGTGACGGAGGCATTCCCGGGAGAGAAGAGAAAGAGCTTGTCGTTATCAGATGGAATCTGATCGAGCTGGACTTGGTCGAGGACAAGGAAGTCGCCCGGGTTGAGAGTGGTGACGGGGAGGGGAATGGAAGCGGGTGTGGTGCCGCTGATTTCAAGAAGGTAACCGTCGGTGCTGATGGGAGAGGCGGTGGGATTTTGAATCTCGACGAAGAACGAGGCGTCGAGCGCAGAAGTGATTTCTGAGAAGACCAGGCCCTGGGCGTCGTCGAGGCTGGCCGGGAGTTCCGTGCCTTCGAGGGTGGAACCAAAGGCGGTGGTGGTGTCGTCGGAAGCGGAGTGGAGAGAGACCGAGAGGACGTTGGTACCATTCACCAAAGCGGAGGAGGGAAGGGTAAGGACGCCGGTTGAACTCGGTGTCGGATGATCGGAAAGAGCCGAGGTGCTATGGGTGATGGTTCCGGCGGGGAGGTTTTCGCGATGAATTTCCGTGCCGTTGAGATAGAAGACCGCGCCGTCGGAGAATTGGGCATCGAGCCGGATGCTGGTGTTGGCGGGATTGCCGTTGAAGGTGAATTCCTGACGGTAGTAGCTGGTGTTTGCGGTGGCGGACGTTTCCGTGTTGATGGTGGTGCCGGGGTAGGCGGTGTCGAGGCCGTAGCGATTTTCGAGATAGGACCCAACTGCTTCGAGTTCGGCATCGGTCAATTCGTCTTCGTAGATGAGCAGCTCGGCAATGTCGCCATCGAAGCCGCCGCTTCCACCGGCGTGATTTCCAATGACGATGGGTTGGGGGGTGAGAGAGGCACCTGTGTCCCCGTCGGTTGATTCGAGGACGCCGTCGACCCAGAGTTCGAATTGATTGGCCGAAGTCTTGCGGCGCATGGCGACGATTTGATAGCCGCTGGTTGAGATGGAAGTGGAAGAAACCGGGCCACCGAGACCAGAGTTGTTGTCGTATCGTTTTTGAAAGGCGTAGCGCCCTCCATCGGATTTTAGGGAAGCGAGCGGGGGGTCGGATACGCTGACGTCGCGGTCCCAGATGTAGGGTCCGGTGCCGTTGCTGACTCCGCCGGAGCCCGGAGTGGAGTTGGCTTTGACGACAGCGAAGTAAACAAAGCCGGAAGTGCCTCCGATGCCTGGAGCGATGGAGGTGCGCAGTTGGTCGTTGCCGTCGAAACGAACAGCGGGTTCGCCAGACGGTGTGGCGTTGGTGGCGAAGGAGGGATTGCCCACGGCGGTGGCGTTTTGGCTTTGTCCATCGCCGGTGGCGGTATCGGTCCAAGTCGAAACGGTTTGTCCGTTGCTTAGCGCGAGATCGGAGGCGCGGAATCGTTCGACGAGGTGATCGGTGACGGTGAGGACCGGTGGACCGGCGGTGGAGTTTCCAAAAAGTTGGGAGCCGGTGTCCCAGGAGGTGTCGTTGAACGCGGTGGTGTTCCAGTCGGAGGGGGGAGCGGAGTTGGAATCGAAGTAAGACCAAGTCGCGTCGCTGGCGACAAAAGTATGCGGGATGGGTTGGTTATCGACGGGGAAGTTGATCGCTCCGGGAGTGCCGCCGACTTGCAGACTGGTGGCCCAGGAGGCTGACTTACCGGAGAGGAGTTGTCCTTCGAGTTTGGCGAGAGTGGCGCCGGAACCGTCGGGAGCGATGGGCCATTCGCCGGAGTCGCCGTACTCGACGCGGTCCATGAGGCGGTCCGAGAGGCTGTAGAGATTGATTCGCTCGCCACCGTTTGAGAGGGAATTGGGGTAGGGGCCGAGAGCGTTTTTTCCGGCAAGCGAAGGATGGGAAGGGTCTTTGGCGATGAGGAGATAGCCCAGACCGGGAATGGTGGTGCCTTCAGGGAAAGTGAAGTCGATCCCGGAGGCGAGACGCCAGCCGGAGAGATCGATATTGATTGACATCTGGTTGTGAAGCTCGATCCATTCTCCGGATTCATCCGCTCCTGCAGGGTTGTAGTGGAGCTCGTTGAAAGTCACGACGCTGTCCACGGCAAGGAGTGGCGCGGGGAGCAGGAGGAGAAGAAATTTACGCAGTGTCATCATGGTAATTGAAATGAGAAAAGGGGTAGAAAAAGGCGGCATTTTCGGGGAGAAAACACCGCCTGAAAAATCAGGCCGAAGCCGGAAAGGTTGTGTGGTTTCTATCGACGGCGACGAGCCAGGAGGCCGAAGAGAGCCAGGCTGGAAAGTAGGGCGCTGCTGGGCTCAGGGATCACGTCAAGGGTCGAGACGGTGAGGTTGTCAACGAGAAGACCGGGATCGTTATGGCCCAGCTCCATGCGCATTTCCCCGCCGTTGCCATCCCACTGGAAAACGTCGCTGGCGACCTGAACTCCATCCACGAAGGAAGTGGCAGTCACGTTGGATCCGTCGGCGAAGGACGAGAAGGCATATTGGATTTCGACACTGCGTGAGGCCAGGGTAGCGGGGAATGATCCTCCGGCACCAAGATTTGTTCCGTTGTCGAAACGTTCGGTCGCCCCATTCTGGCGAAAGAGGATGCCATAGTCGTCGTTGGTGAGGTTCCCGCTGTCGGCGTTGACCGTTCCAACCTGGAAAGAGATCCAGTCCGGGGTAGTGTTACCCGCAGGTGTGACATCGAAGGTCACGGAGAATCCGCCGGCATTAAGAATGGCGGTTCCAGTTGCGCCAGCGGCCCAGTCGAAGCGATTGCCGCCTCCAAAGGGACCTGCGGCGTTTTCAAAGCGAACGCCATGGCCTCCTCCAGCTCCGTTGGGCATCAGCAATTGATTGCCACTGATGTCTTGTTGAAATCCGAAGGAACGAAGGACAACATCCGATGCAAGGGTTCCCGAGAGACGTCCGGTCGTGGGTGCCGCATCGAAGTTGGCGGTGTCTGCTGTGTCAAAGTTGTCCGAGAAGAGGACAAACCCCGAGGCAGAGTTTGTCAATAGTAGCGGTAAGACCGCGAGGGGTGTTGGTTTCATAGCTAATTAGTGTGAAGTGGCTGAGGTTAATGGGGTTAAGGATCCTTATTCAATTCTAAAGAAATACTTTGGATCACCAGTTTCGGCGGCGGGAATGACAGCCTGTCCGGCTCCGGTAAAGTCGGTGGTGACGGAGAGGGGAGTGTCAAGGGCCACGAAAGGAGTCGCCAAGTCAGGAGATTTTGTGACTTGATAGGTAGTGGATGGTCGTCCCAGGAAGGCGATGACGAATTGTCCGGACGGAGTAAGGACCGTGTTGGTGATAGTGAGGCCGGTGGCACCGGTGGTCACTTCATTAGTGAGTCCGTAGAGGTGGTAGCTGCCGCTGACGGCGGGATTGCAATCGGCGATGGTGGCATCGATGACTAGTTCGGTTCCCTGGGCGGTGTAGTTGAAGTTGAGGTAGTAGGCCTCGTGATGATTGCCGGTGCCAGTCAGGGCTCCCGGACGGTCTTCGGGAAGAGCGCCGTAGGGCTGCACCACTTCCGTGCCATTGGTGAAGATGAGATCGATGGGACGGCTGGAGCCCTCGGTGTCCCACATCCGGACGTAAAGGCGGAGGTCATAATTCACTCCCGGAGTGAGTCCGGTGAGGGTGTAGCGTTGGCTGGCTCCGGGTGCTGCTCCGGTCGAGGAGTAAGAGAAGCTGTCGAGGAGGGAAATAATCTCAGGACCGGTGACACCTCCATCACCGGGGAGCCAATCGCCGTTGTTTTGGACCACTTCGTTGAAGGTGAACCCGTTGGTATCCCAGAGGAGGTTGGCTGGCATGATGGTGGATGAGAGGACATCGAAGTTTACTCCATTAACGATGGTGGCATTTCCTCCGGAAATGGCGTGAGTGTAGGTTTTTGAGGCGTCAATATCGCTGCTGGCGTCGTCGGTGATGGGAACGATGGTGACGCTGGAACTCACCGAGCCTGGGTGGGAACCACCATCGGTCGGGTCGGTGCTGTAGGTGATTTCCCAGGAATCCCGGGCATGGTCTCCGTCGGTATCGCAGAGGGTAGGATTGGTCCCGGTATTGTTGGCATCGACAAAGGCTCCGGTGTTGGTTTCAACCAAATCGCTCAGGCCATCGAGGTCGGTGTCGGCATTGCCCGGATCAGTGACGACGCGGGGAGCGGTGGGATTGAGTTCCTCATCGTCGTCGAGAGTGTCGCCGTCGGAATCAGCTTCGGTGGGATTGATATTTGGATAGGCCGGCGTGTCCGGAAAAAGTCCCTCGCTAATTTGAAATTCCTCGAGATCAGTCAAGCCATCACCGTCAGCGTTCTCGGTCCCGAGGGCTCCGGAAAGTGCGGTGAGGTCGGCGGCCCAGGTGAGTTCCCAGTCGTCGAGAAGATTGTCGAGGTCGTCGTCCTTATAAACGGTGACGAGGAAGACCTGTTCTGTGGACTCCGTGGTGCCGCTTCCTTGGACCCGGATGGAGAACTCCTGATTGTGGGTGCTACCAGCTCCGGTGAAAACAAAACTGCCGACCTCGAGGTTGGAACCATTGATCTGGAATTTATCGTTGTCGGTGTCTCCAGCCCCGGCAACAAGAGCGAAGGTGGAAGGATCGGGATTTCCTCCTGCAGTGGCTGAAAGTGTTCCCACTACGGTTCTCTGAGGATCGCCGGAATTGAAATCACTGTCGTCGAGAGAAACGAAATAAGCATTTCCCCCGAGCAGAGAAACGGTCAAGTTATCGACAAGGGCGCCCGGGTCGTTGTGACCTAATTCCATGCGCATTTGCCCGCCATTCCCATCCCAGGTGAAAACATCACTGGCGACCTGCACTCCATCCACGAAGGAGGTGGCAGTCACACTTGCTCCGTCGGCGAAAGAGGAAAACTCATATTGAATTTCGATATGGCGCTGGTTCAGGGTGGCAGAGAAGCTTCCACCGGCGCCGAGGTTGGTCCCATTGTCGAAGCGCTCGGTGTTACCGTTTTGGCGAAAGAGAATTCCGTAGTCGTCGTTGGTGAGATTGCCGCTATCGGCATTTACTGTTCCAACTTGAAAAGAGACCCAGTCGGGAGTCGTGTTTCCGGCGTGAGTGACATCGAAGGCCACTGTGAAACCACCGGCATCGAGAATGGCGCTTCCGGTGTCCCCGGCCGCCCAGTCGAATCTGTTCGCCCCGCCGAATGGCCCTGCGGCGTTTTCGAAGCGAACTCCATGGCCACCACCGGCACCATTGGGCATCAGCAGCTGATTTCCGCTGATGTCTTGTTGAAATCCGAAGGAACGAAGGACAACATCAGCCGCCAAGGTTCCCGAGAGACGGCCAGTGGTGGGGGCTGCATCAAAATTCGCGGTATCGGCGGTGTCGAAGTTGTCCTGGAACAGGACGGTCTGCCCGCTCAAGACGGAGGGGGCAAAGATCGCCGGAAGGAGGAAGCGTTTCATCGGAGATTGAAAATTTTAAGTGTAAAGGTGGATGGGGTGAAGATGGTGTTCTGGGAAGGCGGTCATTGACAATACCCAAAAGGGGTTAATCTTGCGGATGGAAAAATTTCTGAATTCTTCAGGGCATCGGGAAATTCGTCAGGAAAAGTGTTTGGGATATCAGTTCCAGAGCGGTCCTGATTCTCTCGATCACAAGGACTTTCGAGATATTACGCAATCAAGGGAATGCCCTGCGATCAATGAGAATATGACCGATTTCTTGTGTGACAACCTGGCTTCGCCCGTCCTTATTCAATCCTAAAGAAATACTTTGGATCACCGGTTTCGGCAGCGGGAATGACAGCCTGTCCGGCTCCGGTGAAGTCGGTGGTGACGGAGAGGGGAGTGTCAAGGGCCACGAAAGGAGTCGCCAGGTCAGGAGATTTGGTGATCTGATAGGTGGTGGATGGTCTTGCCTGGAAGGCGATCACGAATTGTCCGGCCGGAGTAAGGGCCGTATTGGTGATTTTAATGCCGCTGACTCCGATGCTGACTTCGTTGGTCAGTCCGTAGAGGTGGTAACTGCCACTTGCAGTGGGATTGCAGTCGGCGATCGTGGCATCAATGACCAATTCAGTTCCCTGGGCGGTGTAGTTGAAGTTGAGATAGTAGGCCTCTTGATCATTGCCGGTGCCGGTGATGGTTCCCGGGCGGTCTTCGGGAAGAGCGCCGTATGGTTGCACCACTTGCGTACCATTGGTGAAGATGAGGTCGATGGGACGGCTGGAGCCCTCGGTGTCCCAAAGGCGGACGTAAAGGCGGAGGTCATAATTCACTCCCGGAGTGAGTCCGGTGAGGGTATAGCGTTGGCTGGAACCTGGTGCGGCACCCGTTGACGAGTAGGCGAAGCTGTCGAGGAGCGTCAGGATTTCTGTTCCGGTGACGCCGCCGTCAGTGGGGAACCAATCTCCATTGTTTTGGATCACTTCGTTTTGGGAGAAGCCATTGGTGTCCCAGATCAGGTTGGCCGGGGTTTCTGTAGAGGAGAGGACATCGAAGCTTACTCCGTTGACCGTAGCGGCATTTCCTCCGGAAATGGCGTGCGTGTAGGTCTTGGCGGCGTCGATGTCGCTGCTGGCGTCGTCGGTGATGGGGACGATGGTGACGCGGGAACTCACCGAGCCCGGGTGGGAGGATCCATTATTGGGGTCGGCACTGTAGGTGACTTCCCAAGAGTCGCGGGCATGGTCTCCGTCGGTATCGCAGAGGGTGGGATCGGACCCGGTGTTGTTGGCATCGACAAAGGTTCCGGTGTTGGTTTCAACAAAATCGCTCAGGCCATCGAGGTCGGTGTCGGCATTGCTCGGATCGGTGACGACACGGGGAGCGGTGGGATTGACTTCTTCGTCATCATCGAGGGCGTCCGTATCAGTATCGGTCTTTGTGGGGTCGATGTTGGGAAAAGCAGGAGTGTCGGGGTAAAGACCTTGGCTAATTTGAAATTCCTCCAGATCAGTGAGAGTGTCGCCATCGGCATTTTCTGTCCCATTCACGGCGGAAAGTGTGGTGAGGTCGGCGGCCCAGGTGAGTTCCCAGTCGTCGACGAGATTGTCGAGGTCGTCGTCTTTGGTGACCGAGATGAGAAAGACCCGATCTGCGGGTTCGGAGGTGCCGGTTCCCTGGACGCGGATGGAGAATTGCTGATTGTGAGTGCTGCCAGCACCGGTGAAGTCAAAGCTGCCGACCTCGAGGTCGGAGCCGTTGATTTGGAATTTATCGTTATCGGTGTCTCCGGTTCCGGCGACGAGGGTGAAGGTGGCAGGATCAGGATTTCCGCCCGTGGTAGCCGAGAGAGTTCCAATCACGGTGCCTTGTGAATCACCAGAACTAAAGCGGGCATTATCGAGGTCGATGGTGGTG
Source organism: Akkermansiaceae bacterium (assembly GCA_049889715.1). Lineage (GTDB taxonomy): Bacteria > Verrucomicrobiota > Verrucomicrobiia > Verrucomicrobiales > Akkermansiaceae > SW10. Next base: position 12,280 of record JBMHCW010000088.1, read on the forward strand.
GGCTCGGGGATGGTGCCAGAGTACTTGGCGACCAAACTACCCATAATGGTGTTGATTTCCGCTGGTTCCATATCGGATCCGCTATAGATCATGAGCTCGGCGATGTTCACGTCGGAGAATTCGTTCTGGCCCCCGTTGGCGGCCAGCACCAGTCCGGGAAGTGTGGCTGAACCGGACGCAGCACTTTGGCTCGACTGAAAGTCATAGCTGCCCGACGTGTCAGAAATCCAGAAGTCCTGGCCGCTACTCGATGAACGAACAGCCATGATGTAGGGAGTGCCATTTACCAGAACGTCCGACTGGATCGTTCTTGTGCTACTGCCCATGCGGGCACCGATGTCGTCTCCGCCGTTCTCGAAGATCCGCGCGCGGGTTGTGATGGTGGCTGCGGTCATGTAGTCGTAAAAGGCATTTACGTCGCTATTCCAAGTGCCCACCGCGATCATAATCATGTCTCCTACATCGATGGTGGGGCCGCTACCGAAGTCGGCCAGAAGTGAATCACTGATGCCGTTGAAGGCGAGCGAGGCGTGGCCGCTGCCGGCCCAATTTGTTTCGTAGGTGGCTGTGCCGTCGAAGTTCACCGAGTTGACCGAGTCAGTCCAGGTTGTCACGGTGGCACCGTCGGCCAGTGCGAGATCATCTGCAGTGAGGTGGATTTGCAGATTCGCCGCTCCTGCACCCGCAGTAGCGATAGAGAGAGCTGCAAGGCCTGTTGTCATCGTTCTATTATTCATCACTATTATAGGGTTTGTGTTCGTTATAACCTCACATCATTTGCCCAGAGTACGTCGTTCAATCGCTGGTCGGTGGTGTCAAAATTGCCCTGAAAAAGGAGGGTTTGCCCGCTCACTTGATGGGAGCCAGACGGTAAAGGGGAATTACGCTAAGCGTTCGACGTCGGTTCCGCCAATACCCAAAAAGGATTAAAGGAAGCGGGCATTCAGAAAAAGCACAGGTGAGAGGATTCGAATCGGCAGGGGTTTTTGAAGGGTGGGGGCTGGTCTCCTCTCGGAACGACCACGTCGGTTTCTCTACTCCTTTCGGGTTATTGATCCTCGGGATTCGTCGTGATAGAACCTAGGATTCTCTTCTTATTGAGCTCTCTCTCAAAGGAGAATGTGACCAATTCATCTATTACGAAATACCATGAAAAATATAATGATCAGCGGCCTGGCCGCCCTCACCCTCGGCGCGGTGCCTGCCACTGCCGCAGTTACCGTGACCAACTCAGATACCGTGAGCTACCTGGGTGGCTCGACTGCTTCACATACCTTTTCAAGCTTCGATCTGACGGGAGGAAATGCCGTTGCACTCATCCTTTCATTCGAAACTGTGGCAGGGATTGGTGACTACACGGTCACCTACGGGACACAGCCACTGACGGTTGGGGCAACCGCGATTGACACGGGTGCTGGTGCTCAGACTTCAGCGATCTTTTATCTGTTGAATCCAGCCTCTTCGAATGCGGATTTGACAATTTCAGTGCCACCATTTGACCGTTTCGCGGCGAGTGTTGTCGCTTTATCGGATGTCGCTTCAATTGCCGGTTCGGATACCGATGGTGGAACTGATGGCACGGTTGATCTCTCGGTCACGGCTCCCGGTGACTATGCGCTCTTTGGTGTCATGGATAACGCCTACACTTTCGGAGCGGATGTTGCGGTAGATCCTTCCATTTCGCCCTCAATTACTGCTTTGCAAGTGGTCAACGGTGGGACCAACCCGGAGGGTGGAACGGCTCACTGGCATGGCACTTCCGGTGCCTACTCTGTTGATGTGCATGACAATTCCTCGCGCCACAGTGCCGCGGCTCTGGGCTTCAATGCCGTCTCCATTCCCGAGCCTGCCACAGCTCTCTTGAGCGGATTTGGTCTCCTCGGTCTGCTGCGTCGTCGCCGCGCTTAAGGTCTCTGCAGCAACAATCCAACTCCAAGGAGCCATCTGCTAACGGCGGATGGCTTCTTTTACTTTCTCCCTATCGGCATCATGAAATCCCACCACCTCCTTCTTTTACTCATTACCGCAAGCAGCGGGCTATGGGCGGACGATTATCCTTTCCCCGGTAATCCCCCGATCACGCCGCGCTGGGCTTATGAGCCGTGGGTGTGGGAGGACGAGACGAACACGCAGGCGAGTACGACGCAGTTGGTGGCGGATTACCAGAGTCGTGGCATTCCGGTAGGTGTGGTGATTATCGACAGCCCCTGGACGTCGCACTACATGAGCTTCGCCTTTGACAATGTGAGGTATCCCGATCCGCAGTCGATGATCAACGGATTTCGGGTAGACGGGATCGAGGTGGTCTGCTGGATGGCGGGGATGGTGAATTCCACGGCGACGGATGTGCCCAATGATCTGCATCCGGATTTTGATTTTGTCCGCACTCAGAATTATCAGGTGAGTGATCCGGACGGGGATGACCTTTTCGACTGGTGGAAGGGGACGGGGCTGGCGATCGATTTTACGAACCCGGCCGCAGTGAACTGGTTCATGGGAAACAATAATGCCAGTCTCATTGCGATGGGAGTGCGTGGCTTCAAGGTCGATGAGCATAACGCCTACCTCAACACCAGCTCAGGGATGCTGGAGACTTCTTCCGGATCGGTCCACAGCGGCGGGCAGATCACAAAGCAGGAATATACGGAAACGTATTACGCCAAGGTCTTCGACTGGATTCACGGGCAGACCGCAGGCACGGATTACGATGGAATGATCATCGCGCGGCCCTACTCGCACCAAGGACAGCCAGGCGGATTTCATTGCCCCGTTTCCAAACTGACGGCGGGCTGGTGCGGCGACTTCGCAGGGGATTGGAGCGGTTTTTCTTTTCAAGTCTCCAACGTTCATACTTCCATCGATGCCGGGTATTCCGCAGTGGGCTTTGAGGTCGGCGGCTACCAGGGGGCGCAGCCCACGCGCGACTCGCTTCTCCGTCAGGCACAGTATGCGGCCTTGCTTCCAGTGATGGAAAATGGAGGCACCAATGGCGGACTCACGGCGCACCTCCCGTGGTATTGGGATGGCGGCGGATCGACGACGGCGACGGATATCTACCGCTACTACGCGACCTTGCACCACAACCTCGCGCCCTTCCAGTTTCACTGTGGGGTGGTGGCCCACCTCACGGGGCAAAAGGCGGTGACGCAAATTGACCCCAGCACCCTGCGGCACGTTCTCGGGGAGACCTTCCTCACCCGCGCCGTGATGGGCGGCGAGGGTGCGGCGGCGGCGGTGAATTTTCCCGCTGGTCTGTGGATCGACTGGTGGGATCAGTCGGCGGTTTATCCCGGCGAAACGACCCTCAGCCGAGGCAGCCCGCTTGCGGAGGCTCCACTCTTTGTGCGATCGGGTGCCATCGTGCCCGTGGCGGTGGACTCGGCAGTGACGGGGCTGGGCGATGCCTCCTCCGCCGGAAAAGAGAGTGTTCTGGTTTTCCCTCACGGCTCCAGCTCGCTGACCTATCACCGCGCCCTGACCGATGGCATTTCCTACGAGAATGTCGTGCTGAGCTGTGACGAGGCTGCGGGCACGGTGACCGTGAACTCCCCAGCCTCGCGCGACTGGTTGCTGCGGGTGAAAAGTTTCGCTGCTCCCGTGAGTGTGACTGGTGCGGATAGCTGGAGCTATGATGCCGCAAACGAGGTTGTTATCGTGGAAAAAACAGGAGCTTCATTCACCGTCACCATTGATGGGCTGGACGCTTACTCTTCGGTGACGCCGATTGACCCCGATGCCTTGCCCCAGGGGGTGGTAAACGTGGCCACGCTTTCCGGATCGGGACAGTCCTCCGCGACGATCAGTGATTTTTCGCTCTACGGTGGCAATGCTCTCGTGGTTCTTGTCGCGACCGAGGGCTCTGGTGCGACAACTGATCACAGCGTGAGCTTTGGAGGTCAAAATGTCGTGAACAAGGTCATCGACCAGCGGGGCAGCGCAAGCGCGGGAGTCAGTCAGGCGGCTTCTGTTTTTTACCTCATCGACGCCGGGGTGACGGCAGGAGATGTAGTCGTGACGTTCGACAATGCGAGTACCTTCAGCATCGCCGCCGTGTCCTTGGAACATGTGGTCGCAGCGGGAGACAGTCATTCCTTCAACTCCGGCGCCGGTAGCGGCTCAGTCGATCTCAGCTACACCGGCATAGGAGGCGGGATCGTGGTCGCTTCGCTAGCCGACAATGGCTACGAGGACTCCGCTCCGAGTATTGGCGGCGGAAACATTAGTCACTTCCTTGAGCAAGTGGCGGGAACCTTTACCGTGAGTGCGGGGCGCGTCTTGGCTCTCGGCGAGGTCACGAGCGACGGCAGCCACAGCGAAACGTTCACTTGGGGCAACAATGACTCCAGTCGCAACGCCGGGGCTCTAGTGGCCTTTGTGGTCGATGCGCCCAGCGCCTACGAAACCTGGCGGCATGGATTTTTTGCAAGCTACCTCGATGAGGGGGATGCGGCCTCGGATGCCGATCCTGACGGTGACGGGCAGGCTAACCTCCTCGAATACGCTCTCGGAACAAACCCTCTTGAGGGCAATTCCATGCCAGTCGGGATGAGCGCTACCAGCCCGCCCACCTACACCTTTCCTCGCATTGCCGATCCGACCCTGCTCTACGAAGTCCATGTCTCCAACGACCTGCAAGATTGGACGACCGTTCTCTGGTCGAGTTCCGGGCAGCCTGCCGAGGAGACCTTGGAGAATATCCCCCTGTTTGGCGGGCTCCCACACGAATTTGCCAGGCTGAAAGTGACAATTTCCGAGTAGGGAGAGCGGAGAGATAGAGATCTTTAGAGGAGCTTTTGCTTTAGGATTGCCTCGCCGGTTGTTTCTGATGCCTGCATCCGTCACACCGGCGGAGCATCCGAGGACTGACGGAATTTCGCGGCGGCCTGGGTGCGAGAGTTGACGTGGAGCTTATCGTAAATATTGCGGTTGTGGACGCGGACGGTATCGACGGAAATACCAAGGCGGTCCGAGATTTCCTTGTTGGCGAGGCCTTCGCTGAGGAGTTTCAGGACTTCGAGCTCACGCTTGGAGAGGTTGGCTTCCTGGAGGTCGTCCTTTTCACCCTGCTGGTGGAAGGCTTCCACCACCCGACGGGCGATTTCCGCACTCATGGGAGCGCCGCCGCTGAGGACATCGTGGATGGCATCGCGGATTTCGCCGGGCGAAGACCGCTTGAGCAGATAGCCGGATGCGCCGGCTTTGAGAGCGGCGAAGATTTTGTCGTGGTCACCATAGACCGTAACCATGATAACGAGGATTTCGGGGAGATGTTGTTTGATCAGACCGGTGGCCTCAATACCGGACATCCCGGGGAGATTGATGTCCATGAGGATGACGTCCGGGCGGAAGGCGTCGGTCTTTTTGAGTCCGTCCTCGGCCGTTTCCCAGACCCCGCAGCATTCGAGGCCGGAGTCGGATTCGACGACTTTACGTAGGGTTTCGCCGAGGGGCTTGTTGTCCTCGATGATGGCGACGGTATGTTTTGCAGAATCGGTCATGGGTCAGGCAGGCGGAAGAGGCATGGTGAGAGTAACGGTCGTGCCTTCCTTTGGCGAACTCTCAATGCGGCAGTTTCCTCCACAATCGCTCATTCGTTTCTGCATGTTCGAGAGACCATTGCCTCCGGAAATCGTTTTGGGATCGAAACCGCGACCTTCATCCCGGAGGGTGATTTGCAGTTGGCTTTGCTTCAGAGTGACCTGCAGATGGACACGGTCCGTTTCGGCGTATTTTACGGCATTGTTCAGGGCTTCCCGCATTGTCAGGACGACATGGTGTCGACGGCGTGGACCAATCTCCACCTCAGGGATGTTGGTGGCGATATCACTGAGAAGGCGAATGTTGGTGGACTTGAGAAAATCCGAGGCGAAGAAAGAAAGGTATTCGACCAAGGAGCGAAGATTGTCCTGCTCGGGGCTGGTGGCCCAAACGATTTCGTCGAGCGCCCCGACGGCCCGTTTTGACTTCAAGGAAAGCTCTTTGAGGTTGTCGACCTCGGGGCCGGGTTGGGTATTCTCGGCAGTGAGTTCGGTGAGGATAAAAAGTTCGGTCAAGCTGGCGCCAAGATCATCGTGAAGATCGCGCGAGATGCGACTGCGCTCGTTTTGCAAGGCGCTGTGCAAGCGGATCTCCTCGAGCTTTCGGCGGGTCCGGCGGCGCATGATGAATGCTCCAATACCAAGAGCACCGGCCAAGAGGGTGAAGCTGGACAAAAAGAGGAACCAGGGTTCCTGCCAAAAATGCGGCTCGATGGAGACCAGGATGGTCTTTGGGTTGGGGGTGGAAATTCCGTCGCCGTTGGTGGCCGTGACTTCGAAGGTGTAATTTCCCGGAGGTAAGGCGGCGTAGGTGACTTCCCGTTGGGTGCCGAGCATGCGTGGTGCGTCGTCGATGCCTTGCATCTTGACTTGATAGGTGACTTCTTCCGGTGAGGTGAGGCAAAGGCCGGTAAAATGAAATCCAATACTTGCACCGCCGGGACCGGCTTTGATTCCCTCTGATGAAATTGGTTGGCTCACTCCGTCCACGGTTACCGGTTTGAAGTGAATGGTAGGTGGCACCGGATTGGTTTTCACCTTCGCGGGTGAGATTCCTGCCATTCCCTCGGTGGTGGGGAACCAGAGAATTTCTCCCGCCGGGATGATGCCGGGTTGTCCGCCCCCGATGCATTCCCGGGTTGGCATTCCGTCACTGCGGTCGAACCGCTGCCACACTGGAGGGGTGTTCCCATCGCGCTTCCATTTGATTAACTCACTTCGGGAAGTCCTTAAAATTCCACCCAGGGAACCCAGCCAGAATTCATCGTCTCCGATCATGTGGATTCCGGTGAGGCGTTCATCGGGAAGCCCGTCACGTTGATCGAAATGATTTAGTTGGCCTTCTTGCCAAAGATAGAGTCCCGAACGAATGGTCGTGATCCAGAGCTCTCCACTTTTCAAGGGGAGGATTGACGAGATATGGGGATTTGAAACGTTTCCTACTCGATTGAATCGTTTTGGCCGAGGATCACCTTCCGTATCTAACAGATAAAGGTTCCCACTCATGGTGCCCAACCAGAGCGTCTCGTCAGGCCCCGGAACAATGGTGGTTATGGTCTCGATTTCGCCTTCGTCTGTGGGAAGAAGTGAACTCAAGTTGTCGATCTTTTCTCCATCACGGCGAAAGAGACTTCCTCTTCCCCCAAACCAGATTCGTCCCTTGGAATCTTCTGTCATGGCGTTGATCTTGCTCATCCCAAGTCTGGGGTAGGCTGCTACGAATTCTTCTCCGTCCCGATAAAAAACAGAACCATTGCGGGTGGCGAACCATAGCCGTCCCGTGCGGTCCTCCAGCATCGCCACGACAATGCGGAGAATGTTGCTCGCATAGAGTTCGAGATGTTCAAGCTCTCCGTTCGAAACTCGGTCCACACCACCTGACGAACGGGCGATCCACCACTCATCCTCCCTGGTATGCATTGCGGTGATAACGGCATGATCGTATGTCTCTCTGTCTATGGTGAGAGCACTGACGCGCTTTGGTTGGATTTGAATCAAGCCCAGTCCACGGCTGGCAACCCAGAGATTGCCTTCCCGATCTTCCAACAAATCGAGCGCGGCAAATCCTCGCTCGAAACCAATGGACGATACGTTTTTTTCCTCGTCCGGTTGATGGAAAATCAAGCGGGCATTCCCGATCTGCCATTTCCCGCCATCGCGGGTGAGAAGTTCTTGAGGAGGGACCGCGCCGGCTACACGACCTCGGTTTTTTCCTTGGGCAAGTTCCTCTTCAAATGCCATGCGCAGTGCTTCATCAGGAGAACTCACTATGCTAACTTCGTTGTTTTCAAGGTGATGAAGTGCTCCTGCGCGGACGAGGTAGGTTTGTCCTTCGTGAATGAATAAATGGGTAAATCTCCGGGCCCCCTCAGTGCGGGGTTCTTCAATGACACAGTGAAGCTCGCCATCCTCGACTCGAAAGAGTCCTCCGCGACTGGTGGAAACCCACACACTTCCGTCCGAAGGGGTGAAGACCCGAAAGAATAAAAGAGGCACGCCATTCCATTTTCCGGCTGCGGGGACAGGGAGGAATTCCAGGCCGTCGAAACGTGCCACTCCCTCTGAAGCAGCCACCCAAAGGTAACCATCCGACGACTGGCCAACAGAACGGGCAACATTGCCCGTCAGTCCTTCATCGGACTTCCAGCTGCGCGCCAAAAACGGTGAATGCTCTTTTCCTCCAAGAAGCGAGGAAAAAACCAAGAGAAAGAAACAAACGGGCAAACGCAACATCGTCAGGGCATAGGTAGTCCGAATCACAAGCGGATGTCGAGTTGAGACCGATTACTACCGAGTTCACCAAGCGTTGAATTATAAGAATGAAGGGGATGCGGATACTTCCTTTGAGGTATTGCGCAATCGTGGGCGCCCCCATATCGTTCCGTAGCTTCACAAGAGCCCCTCGCAAAATCACGATGAATCATCCCACAACTGCGGTTTCTACCGTTCCATCAATGCCAATTGGCGTTGGAATCTACGTAATCTTGGTTTTTCTTTTTGGCATCCGCGCTTTGGCGGGTGAGCCCTTGACCTTTGATACTCTTCCTCTTGGGGAAAAGGATCGTCCTTTGATCCTCCGGACCTATGTGCCTGATCCTGGGTTGGACCCCAAGGTCTTGGTAAATCACGGAAAGGCGTCGAAGTCTCCCAAGTACAATCCGAGCAAGGGAGAGGATGTCGAAGGCGAGTATGGCATGATGAAAGTCATCCCGGCGGCCATTGCAGTGAATCATGGGCCGGCGCTTTCCTTCGTTTGGGATACCACGGAATGTCGGCTTCTGTATGCCTGGCAGGGTGGATTTTTGGATCTCTATCCCTACTGGGGGGAATGGGGAAAAGGGGGGAGGAGGTCGTTTGATTACGGGGCGAGATTGGTTGGGAATCTTTTTTACATGGCGCAGCCCGAAGAGAGGGGGAAGCCAAGCTTCATTGGCTATGATTTGTCGAAGGAGGGTGTGCCTACCTTTCGCTATCGTTTGGGAGATCAGGAATTTGAAGAGCAGGTTTTGCCGGACGGGGGAGAAAATTCCTTTCAGCTGATCAGGAATGGGAAGTCGAAGACGATTTCGGGAAAGGTCATTTCAAAGCATCAGGGCTTTGAGCGAAATCTGAAGATCAAGGAGGCCACTGCGAAAGCCGGAGAGAAGGTCTTTGGGGCATACGGATGTGTGGCCTGTCATTCTATCGATGGTTCGAAAGGGCATGGTCCGTCCTTGAAGGGGCTGTTCGGCTCAAAACGAGAGGTGGAGGGCCAGGGATTGGTTTTGGCGAACGAAGACTACCTTCGAGAGTCGATTTTCGATCCAAATGCAAAGACCGCGAAGGGATTTCCACCGGGCTACATGCCGCCTTATCAACTGAAAAAAGAGGAAGTTGAATCGCTTGTTCTCTATATCCAATCACTTGCAAAATGAAGACCCTTTATCTTGCTCTCCTGTGCGCCGCTCCATTGATGGCAGCACCTTATCAAGTTGACGACATCAAGTTCCCAAAGGGCGTTCCCGCTGAAGTGGGAGCTATTGACTTTGCGACGGATGGCACGCTTTTCGCAGTCTTGCGCCGGGGTGATGTCATGCGGGCCAAGCCTCAAGCCGATCCCGGCAAGTGGGACTGGGAGTTGTTTGCGACGGGCTTTCACAATGGTTGTGGCATCGATGCTGTGTCGCGCCATCAAGTCCGGATCACCCAAATGTCTGACTTTACCGAAGCCACCGATACCGATCAGGATGGCAAAGCGGACAAGTATCGCATCTTTGCCTCAGGTTGGGGATTGTCGGGCAACTACCACGAAACCAATACCATCGCGGATGATGGCAAGGGCGGGTATTACATCGCCATCGGGACGGCATCCCACAACGGTCCCACCGCAGAATACACCCTGGGTGAGTATTCCAAGTTCGGAAGGCGGGGGCGCAATTTTGCCTCGGTGAAATGGCGGGGCTGCACCTTGCATTGTGATGCCGAAGGGAAGCTCACTCCATTCTGTTACGGCTTCCGCATGCACAATGGCATTCATCTGGCTCCCGACGGCAGTCTTTGGTGCGGAGACAACCAGGGGGATTGGAGAGCAACCACTCCCTTGTATCATTTGGAGGAAGGGAAATTTTACGGGCATCCCAGTGCGTTGGTCTGGGACGAACGCTGGTCGAAGGACAAGGATCCGCTGGCCTTTTACCGGGCGGACTTGGAAGCGTACAATAAAGATCGTGCTTGGCCTGCGGTACAGCTTCCGCATCAGGAGATGAATCGCTCGGCGGGCGAGCCTTTTGTCATTCCAGAGAACTTTCCGCATTTTCCCGGACAAATGCTTTTGCCCGATAACAACAGCAAGCGGATTTCCCGGATCATGCTGGAGAAGGTGAATGGAAGATTCCAAGGCGCCTGCACCCATTTCCTCAATGGTGGTGGGCTGCGTAGCGGGAATCATCGCATTCGTTTCAGTCCCGATCAGCAACAAATCTACGTGGGCCAAACGGTTCGTGGATGGGGAAGGGAGGCTGAAGGGCTTCAGCGGATCTCGGTGACCGACTCCGCAGAACCCTTCGACATTACTTCTTTCAATATCAAGCCGAATGGATTTCGCCTGACCTTTACCCGTGAGTTGGCGAAGGATCTCTCGGAAAAGGATCTTCGTTTCCAATCATTCACTTATCAGTCGAAGTGGACCTATGGTTCGCCACAGGAGGACAAGAAAGAGCACAAGGTCGAGGTGGTTAAGCAAGTCGATGGAAAGACCGTCGAGATCGCCCTTGCCAACTTTGAAGCCGGGCGCGTTTACCAGCTTGATCTTGAGAAGCTGAAATCAAAAGACGGAGATGAGATTCAGAATCGCCTTTTTTACTACACCGCGAACTCCATTCCCAAGTAACTGGGGTTGTTGTGATTTGCGCTATCGGTGCCAGCCGATTGAACTGGTTTCGAGACCAGCGACTGAGAAGGAGCGCTGTGATTAAGAAAAGTCATCACGTTCCCTCTTTCCATTTTGGCAAAGCCATTGGGAAACCGGTCTAACGGCCGGGGGGATGCGATTCGCTGCCTCGTTGGCTTTTTTGTAGAATCAAGGCGCGTTCTGCTTCGTTGGCTCGAATTTGCCGAAGTAAGGTATCGAGTCCGGCGTCGCTTCCCTGGTAACGGGCGGCCTCGGCCATGCGGAGAAACTCGCGCTCCTGTTCGTCAGGGGAAAAGAAGCGGCGGACGAGTGTGGCATAGGCACCACGGTTTGCCGGGGTGTCGGCTCCACGGAGGACATTTTTCCGCTCGCTCTCCGGCAGGGCTTGGAGTCGGGCGACGGGCCGTTCCTCACCAATACTCAGCAGAGCGCGAATCATCTCTCGCTCGAACCGAATTCGGGTTTGCGAGATTCCTCCCCGGCTATTGTTGCCAAAAGTCCCGGCGCTGATTTGACGGTCGAGCCAGACCTCGGCCTTGATGGGGAATTTTTTCGACCAGTCGCGAAAGCCCGCCAAGAGCAGGGAAGTGGTTTGATTCTGCGTCTGCCCCAGATGAGTAGAGAGAGCCTCGAGGGCGATTTCTGGATTTTTTCTCACCAAAGATCCGGTGATCTGAAATCCGAGTCGCTGGCGGATATCCTCCGGCATGTCTTCAGAGGCGATCTTATCGCGGAGTTCTAACAGTTCCGGGGCGCCCAGGTCGTTGATCTCGTTCATGAAGCGACCAAAGGCACTCGTTTCATCAATTCGACCGGACAGCGAGTGGTTCGAAAGTTCTTTGACAATTTCCTGCCAATCAAAGCTGGGCGTCTGGCTGGACGGATTCAGGGAGCGGACCTCGGGCTGGGGCTCTGAATGTCTCTCATTGCTGCTCCGGAAAACCGATATGGCGAAGTAAGCGAGTAAGACCAAGGGCGGAATGAGAAGGAGTGCTTTCTTGGGCATTGGGATGGGAGACTTTGGACCTGGAAGGTCTGATCACGGTTCGCTACTGGACCTTCACCCGCAGATACAATTTCGTGTTTGCTCCCGGCGGGCGGGTGACCCGGTATTCCCGCACCGTGCCGTCATTAGTAAGTAGGGTTGGGGTGTCGCTGGACGGAATCCACGTTTCTAGGTCGGTGCTTTCCTGAACGGTGATGGTGAGATCGGTCGCGGCTACGGACTTGCGGTAGGTGATGCTGAAGAATGATGCGGTGTCGTCGATAGCGGGCAGGAATTCGGGATCTGCAAAACCGGGATCGCCATCGAAAGCCCGCTCCAGTAAATTCACGATACCATCGCCATCCGGGTCGGCGTCGTCGGCGGCAAGGCCAGAGTTCGAAGTTGTCCCGAAATGCTCCAGTCGCCATTCTTGGGCAGGAGTGAGGGGCACGGATTGGAGGAATTGCGAGGGCCTAAGGGCACCCTGGGTGAAGCGGATGTCATCGAGGTGGCCGAAAAAGCGATCGGTATGGCCGCCATTGTATAGGCCGCGCGCGAAGCTGAAGACGCCGGTGTCCCAATCGCCGCCATCGCCCGCTCCGGTGGAAATCGCAGGGTCGGAGCCACTGGAGATATCGATTGTGCCGAGCAGGGTGTAGGCGGTGTCGCCGTCGGTGATGTTTTTCAAGTAGAGCGAGAGGGTACTGCCATCGGAGGTCGCGGCCACGGCCTGCCATTTGGCATCTTCTACGGAATTTGCGGTTGAAGTAAGGTCCCAGTTAGTGCCCGCAGCATCGTTAAACATGATGCGCAGTTGGCCTGTGGGAGTTATTCCGAAATAAAGGGCGGCGAGAGCGGGATCGCCGGTCGCGGCGGCTTGGCTGTCGCGGCCAATGAAGGTCTGGAAGCCGTTGGTGGCGTCGTCAGGTCGGATGACAGCCTCAATGGTCCAGGCACGGGGGCTCCATTGGGTGAGCGAGGTGCCGATGGCGGAGAAGACGGGGAAGCCGTTGCCGTTTTGGAGGCTGAGGGTGTTGGCAGATCCGGTCTGCGGGGTGGTTGCGGAGGGGACGAGGGAGCGGTAGAAGTGCCAGTTGTTGTCCCAAGCGGAAAGGTGGTTCCCGTTGCCCGAGATGTCGGTGATGCTGCCGTCGTATTGCCCGGCATTGGCGGGGGCGTAGGGCACGGCGGCATTTGTGGAGCCTTCCTCAAAATTCCAGTGGCCGATGGTGCCGAAGACGGGAATGGTGATGCGGGCGTCGGAAGTGGCTCCCGAGGGATCGGTCACGCGGACGACGAGCGGGTCATCATAGCCGGGGGCGAAATTGGGCGTGCCGGAGAGGTTACCATTGGCGGAGACGGTCAGCCAGGAGGGGCCGGCCAGCTTGATGAAGTTGAGGGCGGTGTCATCGGCATCGGTGACGTGGGAGGTGAGGGAGTGGCCGGTGTAGGGAAGTTGAGCGGTGGATGGAGGCAGGGTAATGGAGGAGGAAGTGAATTGCGGAGCCTGATTGGTGCTTTGTCCCCAGAGGTCCCAGATGTCCGAACCGTCGAGGGCGGTGGCGTGGACCTGAAAGTCATCGATGCGACCGTCGAAAAGCGGATCGGGATACTGGCTTTTGCCCACGTAGTTGTTGGTCGGTCGCAGGAAGTCGGAGGGGGCATGCGTGATGCCGAAAGTAGTGCCCACGGGACGGCCGTCGCGGTAGAGGGTTATGGTATCGCCATTGATGACGGCGGTCAGGTGCACCCAGGTGCCTGTGGGCAGGGCGGTGGTTCCCACCACGTATTCCTGGTCCTTGCCATTGATGGAATCGCGGAGGGCGAGCCGCATGTCACCGCCGCCGGAGCGGGGGGTGAGGAAGAGGTATTGGTAAGTGTTGCTGCCGAAGTCGAATACGCGCTGCCAGTCGCCGCCGCCATCCCAGTTCACCCACATCGAGATGGTAAGGTTGCGCAGGCGGCTGACGTCGTCGGGGAGATCGACGTAGTCGTCCGAGCCGTCGAGGTTGATGGCGAGGCCGGACTTGCCGGTGGCGTAAGCGGGCGAGCCGACCGGAACGCCGTTACGAGCGTTGAGGCTGTCGATGGTGTTGCCGTTGAAGTGCCATTGGCCGGTCTGGAGAGCGGGGTGGACCCAGAGATTACGCCGGCGGCAGGCGAGGGATTCGCCCGCTCCATTGGCGACGCAATGATATTCGCCCTGGTCGGAGGCTTGCGTGTTGGCGATGCGCAGGGTAGCGGTGTTCGCCCCGGAAATGTCGCCGCCGTTGGTCAGGGCGACTCCGTTTTTATACCACTGGTAGCTGTTGGCGAGAGGTGAGACGACGTGGAATTCGGCCGTCTCGCCAGCGACGACGGCTGCGTTAAGTGCTTCCCTGGTGTAGGAAAGGATGCCCATGTCGGAACGGATGCCGGCCATGATGCGGGTGTGCCAGAAGCGTTCGATGAAGCCGTCCTCGTTGTTGAAGTTGAACCCGCCGGGCCAGATGGCGTGATGGCTGTCGCCATGCAGGCCGTCGCCAAAGTCGTTGTAGGTGTCGAATTGAGCTTGGTTACCGTATTGTCCGGTCCAGACTCCGCTCGGAATGAGTCCCGCATAGTTTCCATGCGTGCCCATGCCAAAGGTGTGGGCAGCCTCATGGAAAACGACACGCTCGTTGAAAATAGTCCCGTAGCCCATGTAGCCGTTGATGTTGGCTTCAGCTGTGGGGATGCCGGTATTGTAATAGACATCCCAGTGTTTGTTGAATGAGCCGTGCTTGTTGTAAAAGTCTGCGGCGACCGCGATAGAGTTCGCCAACTGTTGCGTGCTTCCGTTTAAGTTCGGATCGAATTGCAACGTGTAGGTGATGTTCGCACTCAGAGGGAGAGCGAGAAGAAAAAAGGAAAGGAGGGATTTCATCGGGTAGATTGAAGATGAGGCCAGTCGTCATTCCAGGCGAGCTGAGCAAGAGCGAAGCGGGAGGAGCCGCGGTGGGGCTTGCTGTAGTAGTGGTAGGCGAGGAATTCCTGGCCGTTTCGTTTTAGGATGGAGGCGTGGCCGGGGCCGATGCGGTCACCGTCGGTTTTGAGAATGATGGTGCCGCCTCCGGTTTTGAGATCGTTGCCGTCCTTGTCCAAGTAAGGTCCGGTGATTTTTTTGCTGCGACCGACGCGGATATCGTAGGTGCTCTCAAGGCCTCGGCAGCAGATGCCGTGATTGATGAAGAGGTAGTAGAAGTCGCCGCGCTTGTGGATGAAGGGTGCTTCGATTTTGGCGGCCCAGGCGAGTTGCACGGGTTTCTTTTTTGGGTCGAGAAGTTTGCCGGTTTTGGGATCAAGCTGGGCGAGGTAGAGGCCGTTCCAGAACGATCCCCAGGACATCCAGAGGGAGCCGTCGTCGTCTTTGAAGAGAGCGGGATCGATAGCGTTGAAAGGTGACCGTTCGTTGGAGGTGACAACGGGGCCGTGATCTTTCCATCCCCAATCGGGTGAGTCGGGATCGAGGGTTTTTCCGGTGGCGAGACCAATCGCGGAGGTTTGTTTGCCGAAGGAGGAAACGGAGTAGTAAAGGTAGTAGGTGTCCTTGAGCTTGATGACATCAGGAGCCCAGAGGTGACCGCGGTTGGCGGGGACTTTATCTTTGTGCCAGGTGGGGAGTTTTTCGCGATCAAAGACCCGCGCGGTGCGAAGCCACCGCTTGTCGTCCTGTTCTTTGATCAAGGAAACGCCTTGGCCGGTGCTGAAGAAATAATAGTGTTCTCCTTCCTGTAATACGGTGGAGGGATCGTGGATGCGTTCCAGGCTTCTCCGACGTGATTCCTGGGCGGAGAGAGAGGGAGAGAGTTGAAGAACCAAAAAGGTGATGATTGGAAAAAGGAATCTCATGAAGCCGTGATTTTTGTTATGCGCCGAACGGTCTGTGTTTCTGGATGCGGGAGTTGACGAGCTGGAGCCCGTCATAAATCAGCTGGTCGTAGGTTCTTCCTTTCGTGGTGTCAACACCGTGGCCCTCAACGGCATCGCGAAGGGGTTGCAGGGCTTCGTCGGTGTGATCGAAGGCTTCCACGATGACCGTTTCGAGTTTTCCGGTTTCCAGACAGGTATCGAGCAGGGCATTGATCCAGCCTTCATCGGAGGTCAGGCAGCCTCGTGTGGTTTTTGAAGAAGCGTGGAACGTGCCGAGTGCTCCGGCGGCGGCGATTTCCCGGATGACGGAACGGTTTTCTTCGACACTCAGGCCGGAGTCTCCGCAGTGGGAGGCATCGACAAGCACGCGGAAAAACGTGGTGCCGGTGGTTTCATTGAGTCGCTTCACGACATCCCATGAGCGGCGGATATTGGTGAAGGTGGCGAATTCCACGGGACGGAGGAACTCGAGGTGCCAGGACTTGATCGATGAGTTGGCCAGATTGGCTTCTTCGTAAATCCGCAAGTGTCCTTTGACCAACTGGGCCACGGCGGCTTCGTATTCTTCTCCGGATTTTTCGGGCGCTTGGTCCATCCAGGGTTCGAAGGTGGTCGAGGTGACACATTCAATGTTGAGGCTCTTGGCGATGTTGAGAATTCCGAGGGCAATGGCGACGAATTGGTCTTCATCGGAGGGGACCATCGGGTTGGCACCGTTGATCATGAGGATGACTTCAGGAGTGAGCCCTAGGGCTTTGATGCCACTCAAAAGCTCCCGGATGTCGTTCTCCCTGGTGCCGGAAAAGATGAAGATGGGAAGGACCGAAAGCGGGATCGGAGTGTTTGCCTGGAAGGTTTTCAGGCTTGCTAAAATTCGCAGCTCTCCGTCGGGGTTGCGAGGAAGGTTTCCGTCGTCATCGGGAGCGAGCGTGGTGGCAAATTGAAAGTGGGCCGGGCAGACTCCGAAGCGGATGGGCTTTGTCGTTTTCATATGATTAAATGGTTGCGGTGAAATGTTGTTGAGTTCCCATGGGAGAAGAGGGACGTCGGTTGAGGAATAAACGGTATGGGAATTACCCCGTTAAAACTTGTAGCGGCGCGACATGATTGGTGTAAATCTTCTTCGTCCTTCTTTCCCGGATGGTGAGTCAATCGCGGCGGGTCGATACGCGGTAGAAACGGGTGGCGGGTGTGGGGAAAGGGTCGACAAGCTCTTCGATTGTTCCGCTTCCTTCCATTGTGGTTCCGGGAACAGCTTGCCATGATTCAGCCTGCAAATCCGGGGAGCTTTGGAGCTCGTATTGGTGGTTTTTGAAAAGTTGTGCCGAGATGATGGTGGAATCTCCCTGTTGGCTGACGTTTTCGACTCTCAGGTCGGCGGGGGTGGTGAACTTTCCTCCGGGGAGAGTGGTGAGGGAGGCTGGATGGGAACCAGTTAGGGTCAGGAAATCGAGGGTGCCGGAGATTTCCCAGGGGGCGCTGGAAAGGAGGTTGAAAGGGCCGGAAAAGATCACTGTTCCGTTGATTTGTGAATTTCCCTCCACCGAAAAGTCCTCGTCGCCGTTGAAAAGGTAGTTCCCGTCGACGACCAGCCCGCTCGTCGTCACCGGAGTGTCGATGGTCAGGGTCTGGAAGTCTTCGCCGGTCTTTGGAAAGAGCGGGATGTTTCCTTCCTGCCAGGCGCAGGGAAGACTGCCATTCCACCAGGTCGAATCGCTCCAGTTCTGGCCGGAGCGGAAGCGAAGGGTCTTGACCGAGGGGTGATTGGTCACGGCGATTTGGATGGTTCGGGTGAGGTTTCCGCCGCTTGAAGAAACGGCGATCTGGATTTCGACCAGACCGACATAACCCGGAGAAGGAGTGAAGGTGAGTTGCCCGGAGGTCTCCATCGAGGCGGTTCCGTTGGAACTTGAAACGAGGCTAAAAGTACGGGGTGAATCGTACCCGGCAAAGAGAATGGAGGCATCGAGAATCAGTTCCTTTCCCGGTCCGGTGAAGGCGTGCGGTTCGGCGATCCAGTTGAGGTAGTCTTCGAGGTCGGTTCGACCGTCGTTGTCGACATCGCGGTGAGATTCGGTGAAGTCCTCAGGAATGCCGTCCGGGTTGAAGCCGTGAAGAGCTTCCCACCACGCGGGCATGCCGTCCCTGTCGGAGTCCCAGTTGTCGGGACGACTTTCGCCCGGATAGTTTTCCCATCCGCCGGAGTCTTCCTGCGAATTGGGCAGGCCGGGTTTTCCCCCGAATGGTCCCTGTCCGGTGATGCTGAAAGTTCCGGTGCGGGTTTCCTCGATCATGCGTTGATCGTGATCGTCCTGGAGAGGAAGGGAGCAACCGACATCGCTGAGGACGCGGCGGTAAGCCTCCGTTGCAGTGTGGGTGGTGACATGGCTTTCAAAAAACGGGCTCGCGACCCAGACGGGATAAGTGGTGGGCACAGAACCGCCGTTGCTGCCCGCCACGGTGCGACCGGTGGCCTGATTACTTTCGTTAAAGCGACCGGGCATGACATTGCCGGACATGTGGTATTGCTGGGTGCCGGGTAAGTTGTCGTAGGTCGGATTGAGGGCGGTGAAGATCGAAGTGGCTGCGCCGGGTTTGTAGTAGTTGTTGACGAAATTGACTTCGTGGGCCCCGCCGTCGGTAGTGCGGCTTCCCCAGTTGTAAACGACGTTGTTGCGGATATCGAGTCGCCCGGCCCACTCGCCGTTCCCATCGAGACCTCCGCCCATCGACCAATTCCGGCCTTCACAATGCGCGAGGAGATTGTGATGCAGGCTGGCAACCTCGCCGCCGACCGTTGCGGCGTATCCGTGGGCGGTCCCGGCAGGATAGTTTTGATGGCCTGCGATGTTCAGGGCTTCGGAAATGAGCGTTCGTTGAAGGGTGATGTTTCCGGCGTTGCGTGAGCTAAAGGCTTCGTCGATGGACCAACTGATCGAGCAATGATCCATGATGCTGTGAACGCAACCGGCTAGTCCGCCGCCATCGATGGTTTCGCCGCTGATGTTGCCGGGGCGATTGCGAATGAAGCGCACGATGGAGTCGTCGGAACCGCTCAAGCCGAGAGCATATTGCCGAATGCAGATGCCTTTCCCGGGTGCGCTTTGTCCGGCGATGGTGACGTTGTCATCGCTCAAGGTCAGCCGACGTTCCAGCGTGATGAGTCCGGAGACATCGAAGATGATGATGCGTGGTCCCTCTGCTTCCTCGATGGCGTGGCGCAAAGTTCCAGGGATGGGCGTGTCGCCGTCGTCGTAGTCGGCGAGCGAGGCCACTTTGACGATAGTTCCACCACGTCCTCCGCGTGCGAAACGTCCGTATCCTTCGGCTCCCGGGAAGGCGGGGACGCGAGGTCGAAAGGCCCAAACGGGGCCGGCGGTTTTTCCCCCGCCGGCGGTAACTTTGTCGATCCGCCAGTAATAAGCGGCCAGTCTTTCCGTAATCGCGACGGTTCGCGTGGTGGTCGCTTGGTTGCCGAGAAACTCGGCAGAAGCCGTGGTGGCATTTTTGACGGCGTTGAAATCTTTGCCGAAGTAAACATCGTGCGAGGAGGTGTCGCCGGAGAGGGCCGGCGTCCAGGAAAGTGAAACAGTTCCGTTGTCGGCATCGACATGCCAGTCCTCATGGGCGGGCAGGGGATTGGAAGAGACTTTGTAAATGTTGGGCGTGTCGATCTCGAAGCCATTGATCATGGGATTGCGAATGGCAAAGCTCCCGGTGGTTTGTTCAGCGGCGAAAAGGATGGTGGCCGAGTCGGCGGGGCCGGTGACCGTGAAATTGACATACGTGCTCGCCGCTCCCGTGTTAGTGAGTTCCCGGATGGTTTGCGGGTGGTCATCGATGACTTGCGTTCCGTCGACAAAAACATCGATCGGGCCCAGGGAGCCAGCCACGAAATTGTCGGCGGCGTTGTGATAAGTCAGGAGAGAATGCTTGCCGGCTTCGAGACCAGTGATCGTCATTTCGATTTGGCCTCCATTGGAGAAGTTGGCGGGCTTGACCGCAAGGCCGTCACCGATCAGGTCGGCCTCGCCGTTCACTGCGGTGGCGTAGTAGATCGCGCTCAGTCCTTCACCGCCTGCCGCCGCCGAGCTCGCGGTCTGGGCAAAGGTGATGGAGACGTTCTCACCCGCAGCCGTGGTGAAGCTCCGGGTCACTCCGGCCGTGCCATCGGTGGAGGTCGCGCCGTCAAATGAGCCCTGGCTCCACTTCACGAAACCGACTTTGGTGTATTGATCGTTGTTCTTGGTGTCGCGGTTGATGTCGACTTTAAGCTCACCGGCAAAGGGCCCGGAAGTTGCGGAGGCGAAGATGAGAAAATGACGAAGAGGAATCATGAGGTGAAACTTCCGAAGGTCGAGGAGAAGGATCAACGATAGGATGAATCATCCCGCCAAGACTTGTATCAGAACGACACCGCCTGTGTATTATTCAGACTTTGAGTTCAGTGCCCGGCCTCTGCTTGGTGGTCACCAAGGCCAAAGATGCCAAGCCCAAGGGCGCGAAGTGGTAGTGCAACGGAGAGTGCCTCGTTCACTATTTAGAAATGCGTCGATGTCAGAGCCATCTTCCAGGGTGGCTTTTTAATGGAATAATGACTTGGTGAATTATTCGCGGTCCTTCCTTCGTAAGGAGCAGGGTGCAGAAGAACATCCTGGGTGTGTTGATGGCTGCCGGTTTGGTAGCTCGTTGTGAAGCGGACCGGAGTGTGGTGGCGGTGCCGACGGCGGAGGGGAAGGTGATGGTGAACTGGCGTTTGCTGGAGAAGGGCGAGACTTTTGATTTGTATCGGGAGCGGGACGGGAAGCGGGAGTTGGTGAAGGAGAAGTTTTCGGGAACGAGTTTTTTGGATGAAGCGGGAGCGGAGGTTTATGAAGTGAGGAAAAGCGGCGAGGAAACGGGGAAGAAGGTGGAGGTTTGGAAGAACAATTTTCTAGAGATCCCGATTGATCCGCCGGAGGGGTATCGGGCGGGGGATTGTTCGGTGGGTGATTTGGATGGCGACGGCAAATTCGAATTCGTGGTACACATGGTGGGACGGGCGCATGATAACAGTCATTCGGGATTGACGACCGCGCCGGTGCTCGATGCCTACAAGCTGGACGGAACGAAATTGTGGCGGATTAATTTGGGAAAGAACATCCGGGAGGGGGAGCATTACACGCAGTTTATGGTTTATGATTTGGATGGCGATGGTTGTGCCGAGGTTGCCTGCAAGACGGCGGACGGCTCCAAAGATGGCAAGGGAACGGTGATCGGAGACGCTTCAGCGGATTGGGTCGAGCGGGATGAGAAGAGCCAGAAGTTTGGTCGGGTTTTAAGCGGTCCGGAGTTTTTGACGGTGTTTGACGGGAAGACAGGAGCCGCCTTGACGACGGTGGATTACTTGCCGGGGCGCGACCCGATCGGAGGTTGGGGCGGACGGGGAGGAAATGGCGGGAATGATTCGTATGGGAATCGTTGCGATCGGTTCCTGGCCTGCGTGGCTTATCTGGATGGAAACAGACCGAGCCTAGTGATGTGCCGGGGTGTTTATGGTCGCACGGTGATGGTAGCCTGGGATTGGCGGGACGGGAAGCTGAGCAAGCGTTGGGTCTTTGATTCGAAAGACGGGAAGAATCCTTATTCCGGGATGGGTGGTCATTCGCTGGCGGTGGCGGATGTCGATGACGATGGGCGGGATGAAATCGTTTATCAGGCGATGGTGGTGGATGATGACGGGAAGGGCTTGTTTGCCACCGGGCGGCGTCATGGCGATACTCTTACGGTGGGCGATCTCGATCCGCAGAGGGAGGGCAAGGAGCTTTATCTGGTGACGGAGAACGAAGAGAGGACGAGGTCGTGGGGAACGCCGGGAGCAGGTTTACATGACGCCAGGACCGGAGAGGTGATCTGGTCGCATAGTCCGGGGGTGGACTTGAGTGTGGGCTTGTTGGCGGACATCGATCCACGTCATCCGGGCTATGAAGTCTGGGATCGATTCACCGGGTTGCGCACGATCAAGGGAGAGGTTCTTTCGAAAAGAACGCCCCGTTATCAGGACTGGGCAATTTGGTGGGATGGCGATCTGTTGCGGGAACTTTATGGGGGCTATCGCGTCGTGAAATGGGACTGGAAAGAGGAGCGGGAGGAGACGATTTTTCAAGCGGAGTTTCCTTTTCCATTGGAAGGGCGTCGTCGTTGGCGTGGAGTCGGGCGGTGGCCCAATCTCACCGCGGATTTGATTGGTGACTGGCGGGAGGAGCTGCTGCTTCGCGGGCCGGGTGGAAAGAGCCTGCGGCTTTACACGACCCCGATTCCGAGCGAGCACGCCTTGCCCTGGTTGATGTCCGACAGGCAGTATCGGCTGTCGGTGGTTTTGCAGAATGTCGTTTACAACAAGGCACCCCAGGTCAGTTTTTTTCTGGGGAAACCTGCAAATCGATAAGAATTTTGAGCTAAGGAAGTCGAATTCGAAGCCGACACGCGGCACAATGCTGGTTGGAGATTCCGGTGAGCTTGCTCC
>JBMHCW010000089.1:0-85870 GCA_049889715.1 Akkermansiaceae bacterium
CATGGTGCCGACGTGTGAGTGGCCTCCGAAGATGGAGCGTGATCCTTTGGCTCCGGCACCTCCTTCACCGTGACCGTAGGCGGCGATCGAATCGAAGTAATTGAAGAGGGGGGTATTGGTGCGGTTCCAGCCCACTTTGTCGGTGGCAATGAAGTCACGGTGGTTGGAGTTGTTCTGAGTCCAGTAGTGTCCGTCTTGGAAAACCTGGCTGACGGGGCCGAGTCCCCAGGAGCTTCGGCAGTGGGTCATGAAGAGAGAACCATCGGGGCCGTAGTCGAGTCCCCATTGGTTGGAGCCGCCGTGGGAGTAAATCTCGAACTCGTGGGTGACGGGATGAAGGCGCCAGATAGCCGCTTTGACGCTGAGACGTTCATTCTTTGGTGTTCCAGGTTTTCCGACCAGGGAAGGGTTGAACACTCCGTGGCAACCGTAAAGCCAGCCGTCATGACCCCAGAGGAACGAGTTGGGGGTCTCATGGGTATCGTTGGTAGAAAAGCCATCGAGCAGAACTTGCGCCGGGCCGTCGGGTTTGTCGTCGCCATCGGCATCGGGGATGAAGAGGAACTCGGGAGCACACGCGGCGAAGACACCGCCGTAACCGATTTCGAATCCGGAGATGAGGTTGAGATTGTCAGCGAAGATCTTGTGGGATTCGAAGGTTCCATCGTTGTCCTTGTCCTCAAGGATAATGAGGCGGTCTTTGCCTTCGCCTTCTTTTTGTCGACGTGGGTAGGCGTAGGCTTCGGCCACCCAGATGCGGCCACGGGAATCAAAGGTGAAGGCGATGGGTTGCCTGAGTTGTGGCTCACGGGCAATCGTCTCGACCTGGAATCCTTCGGGGACATGCATCGTCGAGGTGATGTCGTTTTCTTCGCCGGCCGGGTTGGGTTTGAGGTTCCAGAGGAGCGGGCTGGAATTCAGGCGCCCGGCTCCAGACGAAGCAACGGAGGAGCTGGGCTTCTCCTGATGAAAACGGAAGTCGTCGTAGTTGACGTGTCCCCAGTGACCGGAGTGTTCGTCGACCACGCGGACTTGGATCATTTTGCCGAGATGGTCTTTGAGATCGACCGTGTTGAGGACCATGTCTTCGACTTCACCGCGGCCGCTGGCTTTGTGGAGGACCTTGCCGGAGTTGGCATCGATGATTTCGACCCGGGTTTCGGGATGAGGTCCGGCGCCAATGCGGAAGCTGGCCCAGGGGTGGGTCACTTTGAAGGGAGTCGAGGTGAGAGTGCCTTGCGTTTGATCGCTCAACCAAAATTCATAACCTCCGACCCAGAAGTTGCCATTGTGTGTGGAATTTCCCCGTCCCCGGGCGGCGATGGTGTCTCCTTTAATGGGGCCTTTGGACCAGACTTCTCCGGTTTGGGTCCAGCCGTCGTAGTTCCCTTTTTCAAAGCCAATGTTGGGCGCATCGGGAGGAACGATTCCGGCCAGGTTTTCCTTGGAATCTGTTTGGGAGCTTTTGTCGGAAGATTCTTTCGTCTTCTTTTGCTTGAAGGGGGTCAGAGTGATGTCCCGGAACTGGATTTTGGCGGGGCCGGCTCCACTGTGGAGTTGAACTGCGAGGAGTCCGGAGAGGTCAGCCTGATTGGTTTCGAAATCTTCGAGGGTGGTGAAGTGAATGCCGTTGATGTGGATTTCGAGGCGATGACCCCGGGCGCGGATGAGATAATGATTCCAGTCGTTGGCCTTGGCGAAACGGGTCAGGGAATCAGGTTTCGAAAAGGGGATGGAGTGACGTTTTCCGTCGGTGGAGATTTTGGTGAGAGCTCCGCGTTCGGCGACGAGGGCACGCCCGTGTTCGTCGTAGATCCGCCCGAGCCAAAGCTTTCCGTCATCGAGGTCGCACTGATATCCGGCAGCGTGGCCCGAGGCATCCTTTTGCGAGCGGACCTGGATCCCGGAATTGGCGGTCGGTCCTCCCGTGATGCGGTAATTAAGGGAAAGATCGAAGTCGGTGAGGGTGCCTTTCCAATAGAGGAATTCGTTTTTCGCGAGGTTGCCGCCCTTGGGAATGGATGCCGTGATGGCTCCATCTTCGATCCGCCAGATTTCGGGGTTTCCCTCCCATTGATCGAGGCTCCTGCCATCGAAGAGTGAGATGGGTTTGCCGGAAAGAGTCAGGATGGTGGAGATCAGGATCAGAAAGAGTCTCATGGTCGAAATGCGCTGTTTTTGACGGTCCTAGAATAGGGAGTTGAGATCATTCGGCTAGGTTGTTTACGCGATATTGATGTGTCGTTTTGCGTCAGTTGGCTTGAGCCGGAGGGCCAGTGGTGATTGAATCGGGGACGTGGAAACCCATCGTCATCGTGTCGCACTCCTCTTGAATTTGCAGGTGGGGTATTGCCGGAGAGTGGTCACCGGGGTAGCTGCTTGGGCTGAACGGGAAGGGTGGTTGCTTGAGGAAATGCCGGCGACCTTGGAGTCGAGGGAGCGCTTGATCAGTTCCCAACCGGACGGAGTGATTGCTCACGTTCTCGATCGGCCATTTGCGGAGATGTTGGAGGACGTCGATTGTCCGGTGGTCAGCGTGTCCTCGAACCTGCCTTCCATTTCGTTTCCGGCAGTGGATGTTGATCACGCCGCTGTCGGGCGGATGGCCGCTGAATATTTGTTTGATCTTGGAAGAAGGAACTTTGCCTTTTTCGGAAGTTCGACGGCGGCATTTTCGCTCGATCGCGAACTTGGGTTTTCCGAGGTTCTCGGTGGGAAAGGGTATGGGATTTCAAGGCGCTATGCCGAGTATGTTTTGCGACCTCCGTATGATCGGTATTCGAGAGGAGCGGAGGAGGAGATTCGTCAATGGTTGATGGGGCTTCCCAAGCCGGTGGCGATTCTTTGCTCAAATGATGAGCACGCCCGCTTGCTCAGTTTTCTTTGTCAGTCGGGAGGGATTCCGGTTCCCGACGAGGTCGCGATTCTCGGAGTGGATAATGATCTGACCATTTGCACACTGGGTGCTCCGCAGATTTCGAGCGTTGATAATCCGGCTGAAGAAATCGGCTTTCGGGCAGCGGGAATTCTGAGCCGGAGGATGCGTGGCGAACTGGTAGGCGGAGACGTCGAGATGGTGGCTCCGGCTCATGTGGTGGAACGTCCCTCGACCGATCAATTTGCGGTCAACGACGATGTGGTTGCGAAGGCGATTAGTTTTTTGAAAAGGAATCTTCGGGATGTGGGCATGGGGGTAGACGAAGTCGCGAGACATGTGGGGGTGTCGCGGCGGAGTCTGGAGCGGGCCTTTTCGAAAGTGCTGGAAATGACTGTTCTGGCGGCCATCCACCGGCTTCGGATTCGGAGGGCCAAGTCGCTGCTCTACAATACGGATCTTCCCATCGAGACGATTGCGGGGGAGTGCGGATTTTCGAATCATCGTCGTTTCGGCCTTGTCTTCAAGGGGCAGATGAAGGTGACGCCGTCGCAGTTTCGCCAGCGGAGCCGTTTTGAACGGGCGTGATTTTTGGCGTGAAGATCTTGGGAGGGAAAGTTAGTTGAAGGGCGTGACGGTCGAGGTTGTTGGTTTCGGGTTGGCGGGTGCGTGTGTGGCGTTGCGTTTGCAACAGGCCGGACACAGGGTGCGCGTGGTCGATGACGGCAAACAGGGCAGTACGCAGGTGGCGGCGGGATTGGTCAATCCGGTGGCAGGGCGGAATTTTGAGATCAGCAGAAACCTGGCTGAGTCGCTGGAGGTGGCTCTGCCGTTTTATCGAGGATTGGGAAGTGGACTGTTTCATCCCATGCCGATCAAACGTCTGTGGAGGGATGACAAGGACCGGGCCAAGTTCGAACGAAAACGCGAGACCTTCGAGGATTGGATTGACCGGATCGATGATGAGGGCGTGACCTGGAAGGGAGGGGGGTGGCTGGATTGCCCCGGGTTTCTCAAGGCGGCGAAGCTGGAATTTCTGAATGGAGGCGGAGAGGTTTTGGCAACGCGGCAGTCCGAGGAGTCGATCTGGTGCACCGGGGCCGCCGGACTGATCCGGGAGGACTTTCCGGGACTCGAGCACCGGAGTGCCAAAGGGGAAATTCTGACCCTGCGAATTCCCGGTTGGAACGAGGATCGCATTTTGGTGAGCGGTGGATGGATCATTCCGATTGGTGATGATTGCTATCGGGCGGGCGCCACCTATGAGTGGGATAATTTGTTATCGGGGCCGAGTGAAGAAGGTCGGGAAAAGGTGGAGGCCATCGTTCGGCGGTTCACCGACTTGAACTGCGAGGTGATCGAGCACGTTGCCGGCGTGAGGCCCATCATTGACCGGAGCAATCCAAGTATCCGTCACAGGGAAGGATTCGGATGGTTCGTCAATGGTTTGGGTTCCAAGGGGGTGATCTATGCACCCAGTGTCGCACAGGATCTGGTTTCGAGGATGGAGCAGAACCTTAAGTGACAGTGGACGTCACCGGTCCGATGGTGTTACCTTCGACAAATTCTGCTTTGGTGAGCGTTTGGCGGCGATCATTGTTGCCTCGACTCACGGAATTGACCCAGCGAGCCACCTTTCGTGCGATAGGCCGGTAGTCCCATGAAATGTGGGCGACTGATGGCTGGCACCAGGCAAAGGCCGGATCGTTGTCGGTGCAGATCATGGAGACATCTTCGGGGACCTTCAGTCCGCGGGTGGCCAGGAAGTAGTAAGCGGCGTTGAAGAGGAAGGGTTCATCAACGATCAAGGCAGTGGGAGGCGTGGGGCCAAAGAGAGAATCGAGAAGGGTGGCGAAGCCTTCCTTGCTTTCATCCCAATCGGGCAGATGAAATTTGCTGATCTGGATACCGGTTGAGACGAGTTCTTCGAGAAAAGCGCGCTCCGGTTTGCCGGGGCGGGGCAGGCGGCGTTGCTCGCGACAAAGCAGTGTGATGCGTTTGTGCCCGAGGTCGAGGAGTCTTCTGGTCGCGGCGACCATGGCCGGAGTCTTGTTGGGGCCGGTGGAAGCAATGGGGATGCCGCCACGTCTCCCGAAGAGGGCAAAGGCTGGGACCGGTTGTTCAGCAAACCATTCCAGAATCTCCCGTGAACCGGCGGCCACGAGCCAGATGTCGGCCTTGACGCTGGCGGCAAAGCGGGCAACCCGGGCGGGGTCCATGCCCAGATCGACGAGAGTTTTTTCAGCAAAAAAAGGAGTGTGTCCGGCATCCTCGAGCAAGTGCCTGATTTCAACGATGAAGTCATCACCCCGGTCGAACTTGTTGGGGAGGAGGATGGCGATGTTGAGTTTGTTGCTCGGGTTTTTGGGGCCGGTATGCGCAATGAGTCGTTTGCGGCCGGCTCCCTGACCAACGAGTAATCCTTCCTTTTCGAGTTGCTGGAGGGCGAGCTCCACGGTCTTTCCGCTGACACCCAGTGATTCGACCAGATAGTTTCTGCCGGGCATTGTTCCCGTCCAGACTTCGCGCTGAATTTCCTCGCGAAGGTGGTCGGCGACCTGCTCGGTCACGGAGGGAAAGTGGATTCTGGCCATGGAGAAGCATCCTGATTAATAGCAGTCAGGATGTCGATCAAGGATTGGGTCTTCTTTGTAAGGGATTGTTCCGAAGACCTCATTGCTATCGGGTTTGCTCCCGGCCTCTGGCATTTCATTGTTAGTCGCTTCCAGCCGGGAAATCCGGGAGTCGATCAAGGTTCGGTGGATGGTGAGAACGATCATGTGATCACTCTTGACGAAATCGAACGGGCGACCGTTCGTGTGCCGATGGATGGAGGGACTGCAAATCTTTTAAGGGCTGGCCTCGTTTCATTAGTTGATCCCTCATCAAGGCGGCAAGCGTGGGCTTGACGGGGAAATTGATCCTTGGTCGAGTGCATCGGCTTATGTCGTCCCAAAAAACAAAGAAACAACCAGCTCGCGAAGAAGCTTCCGCCGACGAGGCTCCTCAGGTTCGTCTTCCGCTCTGGAAGAAGCTGGCTTTTTCTCTTTTGGCGTTGGTGGTGTTTTTCGGGTTGATCGAATCCGTTCTCTTCTTTGTGGGAGTCAAACCCTTGTCCTATGAAGAGGATCCTTACGTGGGCTTTTCCTCCCGGATTCCTCTTTATGAAGAGGAGGGCGAAAAGCTGACGACGGCACGAAACAAGTTGTCCTTTTTCAATCGGCAGAGTTTTCCAAAGGAGAAGCCGTCGGATACCATCAGGATCTTTTGTGTGGGAGGGTCAACGACGTATGGTCGGCCTTACGATGACACGACATCATTTTGCGGTTGGTTGCGGGAGTTGCTGCCGGTCGCGGATTCTTCGCAGGATTGGGAGCTGATCAATGCCGGAGGGATCAGCTATGCCAGTTATCGGGTCTCGGCCCTGATGGAGGAATTGTCGGAGTATGATCCCGATATCTTTGTCGTTTACTGTGGTCAGAACGAGTTCCTGGAGCGGAGAACTTATGCCGGAATCATCGAGATGCCCGAAGCGGTACGGGGACTGGGGGCGACCCTGAGCAGGACGAGAACCTTCAGTGGTCTATCGAGATTAATTCGGGGGTCAGGGAAACGAGACGAGGGAGGGGAGACCTTGGGCGGGGAGGTGAATGCCATTCTCGATCAATCGTTCGGACCCGAACAGTATGAACGGGATGAAGAATTCGAGGGGCAGGTGTTGGACCACTATCGGTTCAACATGGCCCGAATCGTCGATATCGCCCGGGCGGCAGGCGCGAAGGTCATTTTCGTGACCCCGGCCTCCAATCTGAGTCATTGCTCGCCCTTCAAGAGTCAACATCGTGATGGGTTGGGCGAGGAAGAATTAGCGCAATGGAGTGGCCTGATAGAGATGGCCCGGGAGGGGCGTAACGCGGAGAATTACGAGACGGCTTTGAAGAAGGTGGACGAGGCCTTGGCGATGGATGATCGTTATGCCGAAGCCCACTACTTGAGAGGAAAGATCCTCGAGGGCTTGAAGAGATTTCCCGACGCCAAGAAGTCTTACCGGCGGGCGTTGGATGAAGACGTTTGTCCCTTGCGGGCTCTTTCCCCGATGCCGGAAATTGTCAAGGAGGTGGCGGAGGATCGAGAGGTCCCGGTGATTGATTTCGTTGCGATGGTTGAGGAGGCCTCGCCCCATGGGATCCCCGGCGAGTCCCTTTTTCTCGATCACGTTCATCCCACCATCGAGGGCCATCAATTGTTGGCGGTTTCTCTTGTCGAGTTGATGAAGGAGCTTGATTGGCTGTCGAATGACGGCGGGCTCAGTGACGAGAAAATCGCCGAAGTGTCTGCGAAGGTGATGAAGAAAGTCGACCCGAAGAAACAGGGCGTGGCGATGCGGAATCTGTCCAAAGTCTTTTCGTGGGCGGGTAAAATGGAAGATGCCTATGCGGCCGCAAAAAAAGCTTTGGAATTGTTCCCCGGCGACGCGGAGGCTCATTATCAGGTGGGCAACCTTGCCTACGCCTTGGGCCGGAAGGACGAGGCGGTTGAGCGTCTGAGTTATCTCGTCAGTGTGCCTTTGAGCGCGAGTGTGGATTACTACGTCAAGGCCCACGCCCAGCTTGCTGACATTCTTGCCGAACAAGGTGAGCACGAAAAGAGTGCCCAGATTTTGCAGAAGCTTCTCGTGCTTGATCCTGATCATCCCGCCGGTGAAAAAGTGCAGGTGGCTGCTCAGTTTGGGCAGGCCAAGGCGTTGCTCAAAGAGGGAAAGCTGCCGGAAGCGGTGGCGATGTTGAAGAACGTGCTGAAGGAGCAGCCGGATCATTTTGAAGCCAAACTGCAGCTGAGCGTGGCCTATGTCAGGGGAGGAGATTTCGAGCCGGCGGTTCCTGCAATCGAATCATTGATCGAAGCCCGTCCGAACTACCTTCCAGCCTATGACAACCTAAGCTATGTTTTGGCTCAGCTTAACCGGCTCGATGAAGCGGAGCAGGTGTGTTTGAAGGCTCTGGAGATTGATCCCAATCACGAGGCGGCGAAGAAGAATCTCCGGTTGATCCGGTCGAAGAAAGAGAGCGGCGATTAGAATTGCCGGAAGTATTTTGCGGGGTCGCTATTTGCGCTGCGCTTGATCCAATAACTCTTGGCCTCGGGAGAAAAAGTCCGGCCGAGGGCATCGTATCGCAAGAGTCTCATCAAGAGACCAATGGGAAAGACCACGAGGTAAAAGACGATGGTGAGGAGAAGGTGGGAAACGATCCAGCCGATGGGGAAGACCAATGCCAGCCAGCCGGTGTAAATGGGCTTTCGAAGGGGAGGAATGAGGTTGTAGAGGACGATGGTCGCGGCGGTGGAAATCCAGATTGCTTTGGCAATCCCTGGGGCCTCGAATTTCCAGAACGCGAGTGCTCCGATCAGTCCGCCGAACAGTGCAAACAGAGGGCCGAACCAAATGAGCTCGCGCTTGGTGAAGGTGGTCTTCAGCTGGATCATGATTTGCTTGTAGGTTGATTGTCTTTCAGGAGCACTAGATCCTCAAGAACGAGGACATCCATTTCGGTGGCCATGAAACATCGATAGGCATCGTCAGGTGTGCAGACGATGGGCTCTCCCCGCACGTTGAAACTGGTGTTTACCACCATGGGGCAACCGGTCAGATCATGAAAGGTGCTGACCAAGCGATGGTAGAATCCATGGCGATCGGGATCGACGGTCTGGACGCGGGCCGAGCCATCGACATGAGTGATGGCGGGCACCTCGGAGAGGGGAAGGTGAAGGCGGTCGAGCCCAGTGGCGTCTTGAGACTCGGTTTCCTTCCGCTTCGACTCCCTGACGCTGGTGACGAGGAGCATGTAGGGACTTTCCTGATCGGTGGAGAACTCGAACCAATCGGAGGCCTCGTCGGACAGGACGGAGGGGGCGAATGGTCGGAAGGATTCGCGGTATTTGATCTTCAGGTTGATCAGGCGCTGCATTTTTTCGCTGCGAGGATCGCCGAGGATACTCCGGCTGCCGAGAGCGCGAGGTCCGAATTCCATCCGTCCTTGCATGAGCCCGACTACTTTTCCGTCGGCCAGTTGTTGGGAAACCCATTGAGCGCGTTCTTCGTCGTCTTCGATGCGTTGATAGCGAGCGCCTTTCCCGTCCAGAGTTTCGAGGCAGATGTCGTGATCGAAGCGAGGACCGAGAAGACTTCCTTTTTGACCGTCCTTCTTTCCGGGGTGTCGGGGCTGGTCAAGCAGTTGGTGCCAGATGAATTGGGCGACGCCAAGGGCGCCACCGGCATCATGGGAGGCGGGTTGAATCCAGAGGTTGTCAAAAATCTCTTCGCGCAGGATTCTGCCATTACCGACGCAATTGAGAGCAACTCCGCCGGCGAGACAAAGATTTTTCATGTTGGTGGATTCCCTGACGTGTCGGGCGCAGCGGACCATGATTTCCTCCGTGACCTGTTGGATGGAAGCCGCGACGTCCATGAAGTGCTGAGCGATTTCCGATTCCGGTTCACGACGAGGTGTTCCAAAGAGAGTGTCGAACTTCCGCGAAATCATCGATAGCCCGGCGGTGAAGTCGAAATATGACATGTCCATTCGGAACGAACCATCATCCTTGAGGTCGATGAGATGATCATGGATGAGATCGGAGAATCGCGGTTCGCCGTAAGGAGCGAGTCCCATCAGTTTGTATTCTCCCGAGTTGACCCGGAAGCCGCAGTATTGAGTGAAGGCGGAGTAGAGGAGCCCGAGGGAGTGGGGGAAATGCTGTTCGTGAGTGAGCTCGATCCGATTAGCCCGGCCGGTTCCAAAACTGGCGGTGGCCCATTCTCCGACGCCATCGAGCGTCATGATGGCCGCTTCTTCGAACGGCGAGGGGAAGAAGGCGCTGGCGGCGTGTGATTCGTGGTGCTCGGTGAAGACGAAGCGTTTCCGGTAGTCTCCTCCGAGTGCTTTGCGCATTTCGCGGGGAAGATGTAGCTTCTGCTGAAGCCAGACCGGAATGGATTTGAAAAAGGAGCGGATTCCTAAAGGGGCGGTGGCAACGTAGGTTTCGAGGAGGCGCTCGAATTTCAAAAAAGGTTTGTCGTAAAAGCCGACGTGGTCCAGATCGGCGGCCTTTATTCCGGCTTCTGCGAGGCAGTATTCGACAGCTCGGAGGGGAAACCCCGGGTCGTGTTTGATGCGGCTGAAACGCTCCTCCTGGGCCGCGGCGACGATTTCTCCATCGATTAACAAGGCGGCCGCGGAATCGTGATAAAAAGCTGAAATCCCCAGAATGGCGGCCATTGGTCCTAGAAAAATGGATAGATGAAGGGAGCCAGGGGAGTCTGGCTGATAATGACCAGGGTGATCAGAAGGAAGAGCACAACGAGAATGGGGGTGAGCCACCATTTCTTGTTTTGCCGAAGGAACGTCCAGAATTCGCTGAAAAATCCCGGTTGCTGTTCTTCGGCCATCTGTGCGAATTGATCGGAGGACGAGGAGGAGCCAGAAGGTGATTCGTCGACCGGGGGAGGATCTTCATCCATCCGTCGAACCTAGAAAATCGGGAGGACAATGCAAGCACTGGGGAAACGTGGCCCAGCCTGCTGAAAAATGAGCAGGATATCAGGCGAGATCATCGAACTTTGATCTGGTCACTTCACATTTTTTTCATAGCGTGTCTGCTGGTTTCTGCCGGTGTCTGCAGATTTCCCGGGTGGATCCGGAAGAAGATACCGACCGGGACTTTCCCGTTTTCACCTCCCACACTCATCTCAAACCTATTCTTTCACTATGAAATCCAGCCGATTTTTTTCGTTGGTGACCCTCTTCGGTCTCTTGTCCGTGCCCTCCTTGTTGTCTGGAGCGAGCCTGACATTTAACAGCCGCACACAGGTCTCCGAGAACAACGCCAATTTCGATATCTCCGTTTTTCCAGGGACTGCAAGCTACAACGACCGGGGAATCGGAGGGGTCGAGCCCGGGGTTCCGACTCTGACCAATCCGCTCGGTGATGGCACGGTGTTGAGCTACAACTTTGTGGGCAATGATGGAAACGGATCGGAATTGACGACTTACGCCAGCGACGGAGCCCGGACGCCGACTCCCGTGAGAGTGGGGGCAACGGCGAGTACGCACGGTGGCGGAGAGGACTGGGCCAACGTCTGGACGGTTTCTGATCCCGGCGTCGATTTCGTGAACGTCAAGGATCACAACCCTACCAATACCGTGGGTGCGGCCAATACCTTTGCCAGAGTAGCGGAGGCAGACGGATTGATCGACATCTCGGGAATGACCGAAGGGCAGATTTACTTCCCGGTGGGATCCTTCAACAATGGCTGGTCTCTCACGTTGACGATGCAGGGAGCCGGACAGGATGATATTCAGGTGGCGGACTCTGAAGGGGGGATCGGCAATTTCAACAGAGGATACATCTCGGCCTTCGACTTCACCAACGAAGGGCAATATACCTCGATCAAATACGAGTGGAGACACGGTGATTTGGACGGAAGTCCAGGGTCGCGGGCGCGTTTCATGGGAGTGATTCTCGATGGGGTTGTGGATCTTGACTTCGACTCCGACGGCGACCTCCTCGATGATCTCTGGGAAGATGAATTTTTCGGAAACAACAATGGAACGGTCGAGCCCTCTGATTTGACTGTGACCGACGGGACCGGTGATGCCGATGCCGATGGGGCCACCGATAGGCAGGAATATGACGCCACCTCCAATCCCAATGTCAAAGACACAGACTCAGATGGTCTGGAAGATGGACCTGAGCTCAATACCCATGGGAGTGACCCGACCCTCGAGGATACCGATAGCGACAACCTCAATGACTTCGATGAGGTCACGGTCCATATGACCAACCCTGCCAATCCGGACACCGACGGAGACAATCTCACCGACGATGAGGAATTGGTGGCAGGTGCCGACACTTTTGTGACCGACCCGACCCTCGCTGATACCGATGACGACGGGGTTCGGGATGACATTGACGTTGATCCCAATGATCCGGACAGCGACAACGATAACGACGATCTTGGAAACCGGGACGAGCGCGATGTGCACGGAACCGACCCCTTGGATGATGATTCGGACGATGACGGGATTCTGGATGGCGAGGAAGTTGTGGAAGGCGATGATGGATTCATCACCTCTCCCCTGGAGCAGGATACCGATAGCGATGGATTCTCCGATGGGGCCGAAATTGCCGCGGGATCCGATCCTACGGATGAGAACTCGCTCCCATCCGGTGTCTCAACAATCGGACTGGTGGACCGAGTGCAAGTTTCCACCAATAATGCGAATTTTGACATTTCAGTGTTCCCGGGAGCCGCAGGATACAATGACCGCGGAATTGGTGGGTCTGAACCGGGAGAGCCGACCTTCTCCAATCCCTTTGGCGATGGAACGGTGCTGGATTACAATTTTGTCGGGAACGAGGGGACAGGAAGTCCTTTGACCACATACGCCAGCGGAGAGGCGGGGTTGATCCCAACTCCGACAGCTCCAAGCGCAAACGTTCATGGAAATGGCGAAGACTGGGCGAACGTGTGGACGGTTTCTGATCCCGGTGCTGATTTCGCTGCTAACCCGAAAGATCATAACCCGACCAATACCATAGGCGCCGCCAATACCTTTGCGAGGGCCGCCGAGGTGGATGGAACGATCGATATCACCGGGATTCGTGAAGGAACTCTCTACTTCCCACACGGAACCTTTATCAATGCCTGGACTCTCACCGTGACCATGTCAGGGGAGGGGCTTCCTGACATCGTAGCCCTTGATACGGAAGTGAACGGGGCCTCCACGAACTTTGGCTGGATCACCAGCTTCACCTTCGTCAACAAGGACGGATACGACACCATTTCGTATAACTATACCAATGGCGATCGGGATGGATCCCGCGCCCGATTCATGGGGGTGATTTTGGCGGCAGATGCCGATTCCACTCCGCTGGTCATTACGGATGTCATCCACAATGATACGGGAGACAATATTCTCGTTGATCTGGTCTTCAGATCGAGTGAAGGAAGGCTCTACACCATTTTGGCTTCGAATGACCTGTCACTTCCGGTGGAGAGTTGGACTCAACTGGAAGACGAATTCGAAGGGGAAGCAGGGGAGAGTTCCACCTACACCGCCAACTTCAACCTCCAGGGGCTTCCTTTGGATGACAAATTTTACTTTATCATCCTAAAGAATTAGGATCCTCCAAAAAAACCAACACGAAACCTAATAAGACAACAATATCATTGACTGTCGGTGTTGAAAGGCCACGGCGGTCGTTGATCCTCCTCAGATTATGAAAAAACAAGTTATTCTGTCGCTGTCGGTCGTCGCTCTGTCGGCAGTCAGCTCACATTCCGCAACCATCACCAACGTTTCGAATACATTGGTCACCACCAATAATGCGAACTTTGACATTTCGGTCG
This sequence comes from Akkermansiaceae bacterium, assembly GCA_049889715.1. GTDB lineage: Bacteria > Verrucomicrobiota > Verrucomicrobiia > Verrucomicrobiales > Akkermansiaceae > SW10. The sequence continues at coordinate 13,284 of JBMHCW010000089.1, forward strand.
TAGACGGAAATGCCAAGTACAATGACCGTGGTGTCGGTGGAGCGGAACCAGGAACGCCCACATTCCAAACGACCTTGGGAGACGGGACTTTGTTGAGCTACAACTTCGTGGGTAATGCCGGCTCCGGTTCCGAGTTGACGACCTACGCAAGCGCAGGAACGAGAACGCCCACCCCAGTTCGTTCGGGGGCGACCACCAGCACTCATGGAAACGGCGAAGACTGGGCCAATGTCTGGATCACCTCGGATCCCGGTCCCAATCTCGATTTTTCGGGAAGTGCCAAAGATGCCAATCCAACTGGGGTGGCAGGTGCCGCGAACACCTTTGCAAGGGTGGTCTCCGCTGACGGAGTTGTCGATATCTCCGGTTTATCTTCCGGGGATCTCTATTTCCCCGTGGGTAGCTTCAATAATGGCTTTTCTCTGACTTTGACCATGACGGGTGCCGGACAACCTGACTTGACTGCAGATTACACCGTTGATCCCGGTGTTCTTGGAAACACCAACAACGGTTGGATATCAGAGTTTAGTTTCACCAATGAAGGGCAGTATGACACCATCAATTACGAGTGGAGACACCTTGACCTGGATGGAAGTCCAGGATCCCGCGCCCGATTCATGGGGGTGATGCTCGATGGAGAAGCCATTCCTGAGCCATCCGGGGTTGCCCTGGTCGGCTTGGCTGGATTTGGTTTCCTGCTTCGTCGTCGTCGCTAGTCAGAAGCTGATCAAAGTTTTTTACAAAGGCCGCGCAGAGTTCTGCGTGGCCTTTTTGTTTGCGGTCCCGATCGGGAAGGTTGATCGTACCCGTTCCGAAGAAATTTCCTTTTCTTTGGTTCTTGTTCGCCGACATGAAACGTTTGCTACGATCCATCTGCCTTACCGGTTTTCTTTTCGGAAATCTTCAAGCAGCTACCCTCACTTTGGAACCCCGAACCCAGGTTTCGTCAAACAACGCCAATTTCGATCTCTCGGTCTATCCGGGCAACGCCAAATACAATGATCGGGGGAATGGGGGAGCTGAGCCCGGAGCTCCAACATTCCAGAAGGTTTTAGGGGACGGGACGGTCTTGAGTCATAATTTGGTGGGCAACTCGGGTAGTGGGAGTGAATTGACGACCTACTCCAGTTCTGGAACACGGACGCCCACTCCAGTCCGGGTGGGAACAACAGCCAGCACTCACGGGAACGGGGAGGATTGGGCGAATGTCTGGACCTCTTCGGATCCGGGGCCGGATATCAATTTTTCCGGGAGTGCCAAGGATCACAATCCAACGAGTGTCGCTGGAGCGGCAAACACATTTGCACGGGTTGCGGAAGCTGACGGCACCATTGATATTTCTGGGTTGTCTTCGGGACAAATCTATTTTCCGGTGGGTTCCTTCAATAATGGATGGACCCTGACTTTGACAATGAGCGGAGCTGGTCAGCCCGATCTCCAGGCCGTTGATAGTGAGGGCGGGATTGGCAACATCAACAGAGGCTGGATCTCCGAATTCAGTTTCATCAATGAAGGGCAATATGACTCGATTTCCTATGAGTGGAGACATCAGGATCTCGATGGAAGTCCTGGCTCCCGGGCCCGCTTCATGGGAGTGATCCTCGATGGCACCTCCGCTCCGGCCGGCCCACCAGAGGTTGCCAATTCGGCTGCCACCGGGATTCTCCCGTCGTCGGCCACGATCGGAGGCCAGATTACCGATACGGGGAACTCCAGTCCGTCAGTCACCATCTACTGGGGAGACAACGATGCCGGAACAACAGCCGGCAGTTGGGACAATTCGGTGACACTGGGGGAGCAAACCGGTTCGTTCTCGACAGGGCTGACCGGATTGATTCCTTCGACGACTTATTTTTTCAGATGCTTCGTGAGCAACAGCGTGGGAAGTGATTGGGCCAATTCGACTTCTTCCTTTACGACCCTGGCACCTCCCAATCCCCCGACCGTAGTCAATGGCGCTGCCACAGGAGTTGGCTTCATTGAAGCCGATCTCAATGGCGCGGTCACCTCGACGGGAGGAGAGGTGCCTATCGTCACCATCTACTTTGGCGATAATGATGGCGGAACGAATCCAGGTGTCTGGGACGATGCCGTGGTCTTGGGAAATGAGGATGGAGCCTTCACCACCAATCTCTTTGGTCTGACCGACGATACGATTTATTATTTCAGGGCTTATGCTGAGAATGGGGGAGGGGGAGCTTGGGCGCCTTCGACTCAGACCTTCACGACGATGGCCTTTTCGCCTCCGGCGGTCACTAGTAGTGCGGCAATCAATATCACCGGAACAGCGGTCGAGATCGGGGGGGAAGTGACCGAGACCGGAGACGATCCTCCGGTGATCACCATTTATTTCGGGCAGAACGACGGAGGGGCTTCTCCTGGAGCTTGGAATGATTCGATGGATCTTGGGCAACAGAGCGCCGGTTTTTCAGCGGTGTTGAACGGACTTTCTTCTTTGACGACTTATTACTATCGCGTCTTTGCACAAAATGCCGCCGGGTCGGTTTGGTCGGATACGACTTTGTCTTTCACCACTCTTGAGGTCAGTGAATTGATCATCACGGAATTCATGGCTGCCAATGATGGCGGTCAGGACAACAATCCCAACGGGTGGTATCCCATCGCCAACCAGGTCCCCGGGACGACGGATGACTGGATCGAGATTCTGAATACCAGCGGTTCCACCTATGATCTTGGCGGTTGGCATCTAACGGATGATCCGGCGGATCCCACCAAGTGGACTTTTCCATCACCGACCAACATTCTCCCGGGGCAGTATTTGATTGTCTACGCGTCGGGCAGTGGCGTTCCAGATGCCAATGGCAACCTTCACACGAATTTCCGTCTCGCTTCGAGCGGAGAGTATCTTGCCTTGAGCAGTCCGGCGGGAACGCCCTTTAGTGAATTTCATCCCGGAGGGAATTTTTATCCCGGTCAGAATGATGACATTTCATACGGCTTGCATCCGGTTTCGTCAGATCCGGTGTATTTCGCTTCGCCCACTCCGGGAGCTCCCAATGATGCTGATGGATTGGCCCAGGTGGCGGATACCAATTTCTCTCCGGACCGTGGTTTTTATCAGTCGGCGATCGACGTGACCATCTCCAGCGACACACCGAATGCTGTCATTTATTACACGACCGATGGCACGCCGCCGGTGGACGACACTGGCGCTCCGACTGCCAACGCGCTTACCTATACGGGTCCTATTGCGGTAACCAAAACGATGCCGATTCGAGCTGCGGCAACCCTGACTGGTTTGGCTCCCACCAACATCGATTCACATACTTACATTCTGGTGGATATCGACAATGCGGCACCCGATGGCACGGATCCGGCGGGTTTGAACACGGCCTTTCTTCAACAGACTCGTCCTGCCGGATGGGGGGGAGGAAACTACGAGATGGACACCCGGGTTTCGCAGAATACCGGGCTGGCCACAGGACACACTACCACCGTTGCCCAGACCATGTTGCTGGGGTTGCGCGACATTCCGACCATGTCCATCGTGATGGATCGCGATGACTTTGCGGGAAGCAGCGGAATTTATTCCAATGCCGGTAACCGCTCTCTTGAATATCCCTGTTCGGCGGAATTCATTCCCATCGAAGGAGACAGCCGGGACGACTGGCAGGTGAATTGTGGGATCAAGGTCTTTGGGGGAGCGAGTCGTTCCCGCAGTCCGAAGCATTCGCTGAATCTTAGATTCCGGACGGAATACGGTCCGGGCAAGTTGCGTCACCCGCTCTTTCCAGGATCAGAGGTCGAGGAATTCAATTCGATCGCCTTCCGGAGTGGATACAACAATTCATGGATCCACTGGAGTGGTGAACAACGAGCGAGGGGTTCGATGATTCGTGACCAGTGGATGCGTCAATCGATGCTGGACATGGGGAATCCGGCGGCCGGTCATGGCTTCATGGTGCACCTCTTCATCAACGGGCTGTATTGGGGAGTGCACAATATTTGTGAACGTCCGGAAGCTTCCCATTACGCCGCTCATAATGGAGGTGACGAGGAAGTCCTCGACGCCCGGAATGCCGGGAGCACGATCGATGGGACGACCGCTGCCTACGATGCCATGAAGTCGTTGATCTCAGCGACCGGGACTCCTGACTACTGGCAGAAGGTTCAGGGTGTGTTGGATATCGACCACTATATCGACTACCAGATCATCAACCGATACGGAGGCAACGGTGATTTGAGTGCTGGCAATAACTGGCGTTCCGCCGGAGGTGGCCCTTTTCCGGCCGGGCAGCCGGAGTTGATGGCGCCTTGGCAGATTTATTCCTGGGATGGCGAGCGAACCCTTGAAAACCCTTCCTCGTCGAGCACACCCACGGACCCGGTCGGTGTCAGGGGGACTCTCGAGAGCAATGCTGAATATCGAGCCCGGTTTGCCGACCGGGTGAACATGCATTTTTCGGAAGGTGGCGCGTTGACTCCGGAGGCAACCGCCGCGCGTTGGATGAAGTATGCCAACAATCTTGATCGCGCGATTATTGCCGAGTCGGCCCGCTGGGGTGATTCCAGTGGAACCCTTTATACCCGCGACAATCATTGGCTGACCGAGCAGTCGCGATTGCTCAACAGCTACTTTCCGGTTCGCAGCAATAATGTGCTCTCGGGATACAGTTCGCTGCTTCCCGATAACGATGCTCCGGAATTCCTCGTCGATGGAACTCCCCGGAAGGGCGGGATTTTTCCGGTTGGAGGAACTCTTCAGCTGATGGCCAATTCGGGGACGATCTATTACACCACCGATGGTTCGGACCCTCGCCTTGAAGGAGGAGGAATCCATCCTGCCGCCGGGTCGATCGGGGCGGGAGCCAATCAAACCTCCTTGATCACGCTCGAAGAGAACGGCTGGCAATATCTGGATACCGGAGTGGCCCAAAGTGCCAGCGATGTCGTGAACGGGCACCCTTCTTATGGGCCGTCCGACTGGAAGCATCCGCAGTTCGATGATAGTAGCTGGAAAACCGGCCAGGCCCTTCTTGGATATGGAACGATTTCCGGAAGAACCATTAATGAGCTGATCCCCATTCAGTCGCCTCGCCTGCCGACGCTCTACTTCCGCAAGTCCTTTGAGGTGACGGATGCCGACTCGTTTACTGAAGTCGTTGTCAGCTTGATTCGCGATGACGGAGCAATTGTCTATCTTAACGGACGCGAGCTTGGCCGTTCCAATATGAACGGAGGGAATCAGGAGTATGGAGACTTTGCGATCAACGCGACCTCCAATGAGGGGGCTCTGATCAATCTCGGAACTTTTGGGGTCAATCCGGGAGACCTGGTCGAGGGAACGAATGTCATTGCGGTGGAGCTTCATCAAAGTAGCAGCACCAGCAGTGACACTGGGTTTGATCTTCAGCTTTCCGGTATCGCTCCGGTGGGCGGCGGAGGAGGATCGGAGGTCGAGCTGAACGGGAGCTCGGTCGTCAAAGCCCGCGCCTTCGACAACGGCGAGTGGTCGGCGCTGAGTGAAGGCCGGTTTATTGTCGCTCCGATTGCTGACGCCTCGAATCTGGTGGTTTCTGAATTGATGTATAATTCGCCCGGTCAGTCCGAGGATACGGAGTGGATGGAGCTGATGAACATTTCAAGCAGCACCATTGATCTAACCGACCTTGTCTTTAGCGGGATTGAATTCGAGTTTCCCTTCGGATTCACGCTGGAGGCCGGTGAGCGGGTCGTCTTGGTGAAGAATCAGGCCGCCTTTGCGACTGCTTACAATACGGCGGGAATGAATATTGCGCCGGGAGAGTTTGCCACGACCAGCCTGGATAACTCAGGTGAGAGAATCTCCTTGGTTGATGCTCTTGGAGTCGAGGTGCGATCGTTTCGATACAACGACAAGGCTCCCTGGCCGACCGGTCCGGATGGTGATGGCTTTTCGTTGGTCTTGATTGACCCAATGAGTTCTCCCGATCATGACGATCCGATGAGCTGGAGGTCCAGCGCCATGCTCGGAGGGACTCCCGGGGGAAGTGACGCCACGGCCTTCGCGGGAGATCCGGACCTCGATCTTGATGGCGACGGGCTGAGTGCTTTTCTCGAGTATGCCTTTGGAACTTCTCAGGGTGATGCCGGTCCCAGTCCGGAAGCGAATCTGATTTTGGGAACGGTTGAGACCGATAACGGTGCGGGAGGTGTTGAGAACTATCTGACGCTGACGTTCCGCCGGAATCTTGCGGCCGATGATGTGAGTTTCGCCGTCGAAATCTCCAACGATCTGAAGGCCTGGACTCAACCGGGATTACTCCTGGTGTCCTCGATTCCCAATGGGGATGGAACGGCGGCTGTGACCTACCGAAGCGTCCAACCGTTGGGGAGCGTCGAGCGCGAGTTTCTCCGCGTCCGGGTGGTCTCCCGTCGGTAGGTGACTGCTATTTTGAGAGAACGATCAACTCGGGTTGATCAGTGGAGGCCTTGATTTCCTCGATGGCCTCGCGAACGACTTGAGCTTTGTGGAGCCCCAGTCGGCGAGGGAAGTTCTTTTCTTCCTTTTCGAAATAGTGAATAGCCTTCTCAAGGCGGGGAATGGCCCGTTGGGCATGAGCTCCGTACGACTTGAGGAGCTTCATGATGGTTTCGATCCGCTTTTCGCTGGCGTGTTGTTTTTGCGTGCGGGCGTAGTCGGCGAGAAGTTCGATTCCTTCACTGACATGATGCTTGGCGAAAAGCTCAAGCCCTCCGGTCTGAATCTGGTCGGCGAACATGATGCCGCTGGGGGCCGGTTCCTTGATGGCCCGATGAATGTCTGGAAGCAGGGGCTTCAGTTCTTCGAAGGAGAGGTTGCGGTAGACAGAGGTGTAGCTGCCGCGGGCCCGCCCGTCTTCGTTGTGCAGTCCTGCTCGGACCGCCTTGTAAAGCATCTCGCGGTCAATTCCTTCGAGCGATTGTCCGAGAAGTCCACCCCGTTGGTTAAAGAGGGCAAAGGAAAGATAGCGCTGTTCCATATTGCGGGGGTCGTCTTTGCCCCCACTTTGAGTCAGTCGCTCCAGCAAGACGGGCACCGTTGATTTGGCGGGTTGCCCGATCCCGGCAAGAGCGTTGGCGGAGAGGACACGGAGCCAGAGGTCCTCGGATTTGAAAGTTTCGAGAAGAGCCGGGACTGCTTCGGCGCCCCGTCCACGAATCATCTTGAGGGCCTGGCAGGCTCCGTATTGCGAGTAAAGGTCTCCGGATTCGAGGAGTTTGATCAGTTGGGGGGTGGGATTGTCCTTTTTTTTGCCCAGGGCCATGGCGGCTCGTTCGCGAACGGTGGGCGACCAATTTGAAAGTCGTTTGACCAATTCTTCGGGTGACAGGGAGTCGTGGAAAGAATGCCGGTCGTTGTTGGACCACCCTCGTCCGTCGTCCAGTAGTTTGACAGCGGTGGCCCGGTCGATTTGCGGGACGTCCGGTTTCTTGCGCCCGGTGAAGTAAGTTTTTCCTTCCCCCTGGGCCAACCCGATGAGGTAAAGGCCGGTGCAGTCCCAATTGTTGTAGGCTTCAGGTCGGGCACTCGGAGCTCCCTGGTAGAGGAAGGTGCCGTCCCAGCGTCGAGCCAGATCGTAGTGCCAGCTGAATTCCTCCATCCAGGCTCCTGAGGCGTGCGGTCCCGATTTGGCCACCGCGGGCAGGGCCCAGAGGAGGTTGAAGAAGGGACCAGTGTGCCCGGTGTCCCGCTCGGCTCCATGGCAAGCCACCGACATGCGGGAAAAATATTCCGCGATCTTGGACTGGCCTTGATGATCGAAGAGAACGGCTGCCATTCCGTTCTTCCCATTGTCATCGTGAGTTTCAATCCAGGGAGCGTGATCGCCATAAGGAATAGCGCCCTTGCCCGCATAGAAGGACAGGAAGCGTTCGCTCTTGGCAATGGCTTCATCGAGACCGGAAACACGGACTCCGGCCTGTCGGGCAAGCACCAGGGAATAGGTCAGCGGAATTCCCGGGGCGTTCATCATGCCATATCCGCGGAGACGTTTGGTGGAGGGATCGATGAAATCATGTCCCCACGAACCAACGGCGCTTTGGCCATCGACGATCATTTTCGTGATTCGCTGGAGACCGTTTTCCACTTGCGAGTGGTCTTTGGTGGCGAGCACATATTCGGCGAGGAAGATATTCACGTAGGCATAACTCCAGGTCCGGACACCTGTGCCTTGATTGAAGGTGGAGAGGAGTTCGACCTGCTTCTTGAGGAGGGGAAGGTATTGCGGATCACCACTGGCAAGAAGAGCCGAGGCATTGAGAGCCCGGGTAATGATGTGCCCCTTCTCCGGTTCGTTCTTTATTTTCTCGGCAAGCACCTTCCACCCTTGTTTGAGAATTTGGCGCGATTTGGAGCAGTTGAAAGGAGCGGTGGCGCTATAACTGCCCAGGGTCTTCAGGCGGATGGTGATGGTCTTGGCCTGTCCGTCCTGCCAACAAAGAAGAGGGAGTTGTCCCTGATTCTCTTTCTTCTCAGCCTCCGTGATTGCCTTGCCGAACAGAGTGCGTGGGTCTCCTTCAAAGGGGGAGTTTCCGATTCCGAGAATCACGTCACCGACCTTGAGCAAGCCATCGGCGGGTGAGCCTGGGTCGACTTTGGTGATTCTGATCTGGCGGGCCTTCGATGTTTCAAGTCGCTCGCTATACATCCACCCTCGAAGTCCGGTGGGTCCGAGGTTCCAGTCGTGGGTGTATCCCTCCGGGATAGCCTCGCCTTTGGTAAAATCAGGAGGGGTGATTTTTCCTCCACCTCCTCCGGCAGAATGGAGGAGGGACGGGCTGAGAGCCAACAAGGTCACAGCGAGAAGGGAGTGAAAACGTGAGGGTGTGTTCATATCAGGGAAGTTGAAGCGAGGTTTCCTCTCGCGAGAGAGAAGGAAGACTCCTATAAAAGAAACGATGAAACAGATCTTCTTGATCGTTGCTTTCACGGTGTCGACTTATGCCGATGAGAAAGGTTGGACCAGGCATACCATTGATCAAGGTTCAAAAGGGGCGGACGGGGTCCGCTTGTCGGATGTGAACGGCGACGGATTGATGGATATCGCGACGGGATGGGAGGAAGGGGGAGTGGTTCGCGCCTACCTGCATCCCGGGAGGGGAAAAGAAAAGGCCCTCTGGCCGGCAGTGACAGTTGGCAAGGTGAAGTCGGCGGAGGACGCGGTTTTTGTCGATCTCAACAACGACGGCGTGAAGGACGTGGTCAGCTCTTGCGAAGGGGGAACCAAGTCAATGTTCGTTCACTGGGCTCCGGCCAGAATCGAGGACTTTTTGAAGGAAGACTCCTGGAAGACGGAAGTGATTCCGGTGACGGAGAAATCACGATCGTGGATGTATGCCTTGCCCATGCAAATCGACGGGAAAGGTGGGACGGATCTCTTTGTGGGATCGAAAGGGAAGAACGGTTGCGTGGGGTGGCTGGAGGTGTCGGGAGATGTCTCTGAGTGGAAATACCATCACTTGCAAGATGCGGGGTGGATCATGTCCTTGATTGCCACCGATATGGATGGTGATGGAGACCAGGATCTTCTGGTCAGTGATCGGAAGGGCGTCAAACGGGGGATTTACTGGTTGGAGTATCCCGGTGCGGAGAAGGCGAAATCGGAATGGAAGCGTCATGAAATCGGAGGAGACGATCGCGAGATTCTCTTCATTTCGACCAGCGACATCCATCGTGATGGTAAGACCGCGATCATTGCCATTGATAAGAAGTCGATCATTTGGTTCACGGCTGGGAATGAAGGGAACTGGGGGGCGGCTGTGCTTCCTCTTCCCGAGGGAGTCGGTGGCGGAAAAAGCGCGGTGAGCTTTGATGTCAATCTGGATGGCGCAAACGATTTTGTTTTCAGTTGTGAAGGAGCCAAGGGAGCACTTTCGGGAGTGCGATGGCTTTCCTGGGATGAGACCCAATTTGTGAGCCACGAAGTGGCTGGTGAACCGGGCGAGAAATACGACCGTCTCGTTCCTTACGATGTTGATGGTGACGGGGATCTCGACCTGCTGTGCTGTGAAGAGCGTGACCAATTGGGGGTCTTCTGGTATGAAAATCCCTTCGCCAAGGAATTGGGTGATCGCAAATAGGTGGAATCTTCCCGTGAAAAGGCGAACAGGCCTGATCGTATTTGGAAAGGCCATGGCAAAAAATTTTGTATTCCTCAACCTGTGATGATGAAGCGCTTGCTTGTCCTATTCGGCTGTCTGCTGGTCTCTTCCGCTTTTGGAGAGAACCGGGAGGAATCGCTGCGGGCGGCCATCAAGAAGCTGAAGCTTCCGGGGGTTCATATCAATCTGGATGAGCGTTGCGTCGATGTGGACGCTGAAGTCTGTCTCCATTCCGGTAGCCTCGAGTTGCTGGTTTGCAGCAAGAATACCAAAGAGCATGAGTCCATCGTGATGACTCCTGCCAAAGGGATGCATATCCACACCGCTCTTCTGTTGCTCGGCGCCAAGGCCGGGCATCCGGCGATACGCAAAGTGGTGGATGAGGAGAGCGGCGGACGCTGGATCGATATTCCCCCGAGAGGCGCGAAGGTGACGGTCTTTCTGGTGATCAAAGGTGAGAACGGAGAGATGAATGAGAGGCCGATCAATGACTTCATCCATTCGCTCGTTGATGTCGAAGAGAACCAGCCGAGAAAGTTTCCCACCAATACTTTTGTCTTTGCGGGGTCTCATCTCGTTGATGCCGAAGAAGGGCCCAAAAAATACATGGCGGATGGAAGTGGAAACATCATCTCTCTTTCGACCTTCGGAGACGAACTGCTCTGCTTTCCGAGCGTCAATACCCATGACAACGGCGGACTCATCTGGGAGGTCAACAGCGAAGGGCTCCCCAAGGTCGGAACCAAGGTCACGCTCAGGCTCCGCCCCGAACTCAACAAGGGAGCTCCCAAGGGCAAATAAACCTTCAAGAACAACTCCTCCAGTGAAGCATCTCGTCACTCTTCTTGCTCTTGTTTCATCGTCCCTGGTCCTGACCGCCAGCGGCGGAGAAGCCCAGGAGCTGTTCGAGCATTATTGTTTTGATTGTCACGACGAAGGAACCCAGAAGGGGAACATTCAGTTGGATAAAGTGCTTCCGCTGGAGGAACGCCTCGACCTTCTCAACAAGGTTCAGGAGCAGCTTTATTTCGGTGAGATGCCGCCAAAGAAAAAAGACCAGCCGACTTCGGAGGAGAAGAAGGCCTTGATGGTCTGGGTGGCGGGGGAATTGGAAAAGCATAACGCTTCGAAACTTGAGGAGAAATTACGCAAGCCGGAATACGGAAACTACGTGGATCACGATCAGTTGTTCTCGGGGGAGTTTGCCAACGAGAAGGCCTTTACTCCGGATCGTCGTTGGTTGATCAGCGAGTATATCTTCGACGCCAAATTCAACCGTATTCTCAATCACCGCCCCCATAAGACGATCGATGGCAAGCGGGAGACCGTGATCGGTGACAACAACCGCCGGGTCAATCTGACCAACCCTTTTCTACTGCCCACCAATACCGGGGTGCGATACTACGATACCACCACTCTGGATGGCGGGCATTTGCTGACGATGATCACCAACGCCAAGGAGGCCGCTGACTCCATGGTCGCGCTGGCGGTCAGGGACCGGAACTATCTCCCGGCCATCCCATCGATCATGGAGCAGGAGTGGGGGCACGAAAAGCTACTGGCTTCACGGGAAGGGTTTCTGAAAACCCACATCGAAAAGGTTCTCGAGGATATTTACGGAAGCGAACACCAAAAGTTCCTCCCTGAATTCAAGCGGGTGGAGGTGCCTCCGGCCATTGTCGAGGATGAGAAGACCAAGAAGGCGCCTTTCCATGCCGCCAATCCGGGGCGGGATGAGTTGGTCGTCATATTTCGCAGCATGCGACGTCATCAGAAGGACGGCCAATCGGATGTTGAGCTCATCAAGGCCTGTGAACGTGAATGGTTTTTTTACGGGGACAATGAACGGAAGATTCAGGCCCGCGTGACTTTCCTCATCAACTACATGGAGGAATGGCGTCAACAGATTGCCCAACATCGATACGACGAGAAGAACAAGCCTCATGTCTACAAGGCTCGCGACGAAGCGGAAATGAAGGTGATCGCCGAAACGATCCGACGTCATCGAGGCAAAGGTGACACCTATCTGGAGATCATCGCCAAGTGCATGGCTGATTGGGAGGAGCAGTTCCAGCGTGAGCGGGACGCGGCTGGTCCCCCGGCTGATGACTTGATCGCTCAACTGGTGGAGGACTTGTTCGTCAAAATTTTCGAAAGGGAACCCAGCGGGGACGAGGCTTCGCTCTATGCCAAACTGGCCAAGTCCTACGTCGGCAATCTGGGCATCCTGCCGACGATCAAGAAGTTGATTCAGACGCTCATTCTGAGATCGGAATTTGTCTATCGTCAGGAGTTCGGAGCCGGAGAGTCTGATGAATTTGGCCGGAAGATGCTTTCTCCGAGAGATGCCAGTTACGCTCTGGCCTATGCCTTGACCGATAGCGGGCCGGATGAGGAGTTGATCAAAGCCGCGGCCGAGGGGCGTTTGCAGACGCGTGATGACTATCGCCGGGAAGTCGTGAGGATGCTCGCCAGGCGGGATCAGTATTATGTCATCGATGAGGCAGTCCAGCGGATCCAACACACCGCAAGCATTACCAATCTGCCGATTCGGAAACTGAGGTTCTTCCGGGAGTTTTTTGGGTATCAGAAGATGTTACCGATCTTCAAAGACAACAAGAGGTTCGGGGGAAACTATGACAATGCCAAAGGGCGTTTGGTGGGGGAAGCCGACCGGCTGGTGGAGCACATTCTCAAGAAGGACAAGAATGTGTTCGAAGAGCTGCTTACGACGGAGAATTTTTACGTCTACCACTCGGGTGACAACGAGGCGATGACGGCTTCCTCCGAGCGGATTCGCAAGATTTACGAATACTTCAAGGACAAGGGATGGAAGGACTTCGAGCAGGAGGATCTTTTGAAGCACAAGGAGTTCCTGGCCGAGGTTCAGATGCGGGGGGTGGATGTGAAGAATCTCGCCTCCAAGGGGCGGCGGAATTCGATTCGTGAGTTCAAGACGGCGATGGAGAGCTTCACGCTGAGATTCGACAAAGGACAAACTGCGGCGGCCCCTTACGTTTCGTTTCCTGCGCATGGAAAATACAACGCGGACACCCGCACAGGTGGGCAGCTTCGCTCACCCGAGGTGGCCAAGTTCTTCAACATCAAACTCGATCATTGGGATTACCCGTCGGTGCAACCCGCCAAGGTGGAGAATCGAAAGGGGATGTTGACCCATCCAGCCTGGCTTATTTCACATGCCCAGAATACCGAAACCGACCCGGTCATTCGCGGAAAGTGGGTGCGCGAGAAGTTGCTGGCCGGAACGATTCCCGATCTGCCGGTGACGGTGGAAGCGGTGGTTCCCGAAAATCATCACAAGACCATGCGGAGTCGTCTCGCGGGCGTGACCGAAGAGGACTATTGCTGGCGATGTCATCAGCGCATGAATCCCCTGGGGTATCCTTTCGAAATGTATGATGATTTCGGTCGCTTCCGAATCGAAGAAGCCCTCGAACATCCCGACAATCTCGTCACGAAGGGGCCGGACAAGGCTGCGCCGCATATCGACTTGCGGGATACCTATAAGACTCTTCCGGTGGACGCCCGTGGTGTTCTCACCGGGACGGGCGAAGACAAGCTTGATGGTGAAGTCGTGGATGCCATCGAGCTCGCCGAACGCCTTGGCAAGTCGGCGCGCGTCCGGCAATCGATCATCCGGCATGCCTTTCGCTATTTCATGGGGCGCAACGAGTTCCTCTCGGATTCCCAAACCCTGATGGATGCCGATCAAGCCTATCTTGAAAGCGGGGGAAGTTTTGATGCCGTCATCATTTCCCTGCTGACTTCCGATTCCTTCATCTACCGAAAAGCCTTATCATCCAAGCCCACCCAGAAACATGACCAGTAGAAGACAATTTCTCAAACAATCCGCTCTCGGAACCGGAGCGCTGGGCCTTTATCCGTGCATGAATGCTCTTGCCGGTGAAGTCGGTCAGATCGACGGCCCGCGCCGGTTCGTCTTCATTCGGAAGTCGAACGGGATCCGTCCGAAGGAAGTGGCCTTGCCGTCCTTCACCGAAGAGCAGAAGACGATGGACGACAAGCGCGAGGCGTTTGAAGTTGATCTCGATCAGCATGAACTCCCTTCCTGGCTTCAGCCGATTGCCAATCACAAATCCGAGCTGGGGATACTGCAGGGACTCTCGTGCAAGATGAGCGAGAACGGGCACTGGTCTTACTCGTCGGTGATGGGAGCTTATAAGTCGGGCCGTAATTCCCTGAGCGGAATCAAGCGTGCCACCATCGACTTTGAATTGGCCAAGCTTTTTCCATCGCCCTTCGGTCATGTCGAATTGTCGCTGACCGGAAATTACAGTTCTTTCCGGACTGGAATCGTTTCCGGATACTCGGCGCCGGCACCGCATCAGCGGAACTACTGTTACGCCGATCCCCAGACCGCCTACAACGAATTGTTCAAGTCAGTCACCAATCCGGGTGCGGTCAATTCCGACAATGCCATGCTCGAATTCCTGCAGGAAGAAGAGGGCTTCAAGGCTGACGTTCTACAGGGATACGAAAAACTCAAGTTGAGCAACCACATCGATTCCATCGAGGCAGTCCGCGAGCGGAACAAAAAGCTGGAGACGATGTCGGACTCCATCGCGAAACATCTGCCCGAGATTGCTCCGGTTCATGCTGATGGAGGAGCGAACGCGACCACTCCGGAGAAACAAAAGGCCATGACTGACATTCTGGTGGCTGCCCTCGTGACTGGCCTGACCAATGTGGTGACCTACACCATTGACGAGCTTTCCACCCCGATCAAAGGAATCTCTGGAAATGAGGGAGATCACATTTCCATTCATGAACTGGGGCACAATGGCGGATACAGCGGAATTTCCGCCGAGAAGATCCGGGAGAAAATCAGGGTCGGGCACATGGAGCAGGTCGCGTCCATCGTGGAAGGATTGAAGGCAGTGCCCGAAGGGAAGGGGACGATGTTTGATAACACGGTGGTGATGTATTTCCCGGAGAACGGCGAAGGGCACCATAGCCATGGCACGGAAGCCCCCTTCATTGTTCTGGCCGGAGAGAACTGTAAGTTGGATCTGACCGGTCGCTACGTGCGCCTGCCTTATCATGCCACTGAAGGGCACAAGACCATCGGTAATTGGTACACCACCTTGCTGAATGCCTACGGAAATCCGATTAAACACTACGGTGACTTCGACCTCGAAATGGCCCGGAAGAAGTTCGATCAGGCGGGAGCGATCAAGCAATTGATGGTCTAGGTCGTGGTCTGTCCCGCACGGGTGCCTCAAAATCTGTTTTACAATCCGGATCTTTGAACCAACCCTACCGACGATGCCCCCACATTCTTCCAACCCATTTTGGCGAAAGGCCTTTTGTCGATCGGTGTGATTTCCTTCTCTTTGGGAAATGTCCAGGCAGCTGTCTTGCTTTCTACAGATTTTACCGGACGAATAGTGTCAGGGGCAACAGCCACCAACGTGATCTGGACCGAGGATGGATTATCGGGCCCCGGTAGTCTGACGGTGACCAATCAATCCCCTGGGTCCCTGCCTGCGAATGGACTGTTTGATACCGCCAATGCGCAGGGGCATTTCGCGGTGGACAAGAATATCGGGAACGAGGGACCTTGGAGCGTCACAATTCCGATCGCCTTGTCCGGGGCGGACGTGACACTTGAGAGTCTCGATCTCGATTGGCAGCATTTTGACAATAGTGGGAACTTTCAAGGACCAGCGCGCAATGTCCGGTGGACAATTACAGTGACAGGTTCTTCGTCCGGTCTTGTTGGGACTGGGGTTGCGATAGCTAGTGCGGTGAGCGGACTTTAGAATGTGGCTTTTTCGAGCCCACTGGATCTGAGTAGTAGTGAGACGTATGATGTTGAGATCCTTGTCGACAGCAATAGCAATGCCGCCGGAAACAACACAGGGTTTGATGGCCTGATCTTCAACGGGGAAGTCGTCCCTGAACCATCGAGTGCACTCTTGGTTTTCGCTGGTCTTGGGCTCGCGATGCGCCGCCGTCGCTAAATGATTTCCGCGCCTGGAATGGCCGGTTTTTTGTAAGCTTTGGTGATCAGCTTCTTGAGGGTTGGAAGGTGGGCATCTTCAAACTTCTTCAGATAGAGACAGGATTTACCGACCTTATGTTTCCCGAGTTTTTCCAGAAGGTCATTCTGGTTCGCAAGATCGCAGTGAAGATAGAGCGTCAGATTCTGCTTGCGTGGCGAAAAACCGACATGAAACCAATCGGCTTCCGTGGTTTTGCCCCGATAGCGGAAGCAGCCAAATCCGACCATTGCTTTACCCCACATTTTTGGTGATTCCCTGGTGAGGGATTTCATGAGTGCTAGCACCTCGAGGCAATCCGCCTTGCGTTGTTCATCAGCGATGCTTTCGAGAAATTGGTCGACGTCCGAGGATTCAACCATGGCACCATTGCATCACAGTTTCGGGAAGATGAAAGCTCGGACATCTTCTCTGACTGGATTTGGGGCATTCAATGGCGGTGAGTCGATTGACTTCCCCGATCTGAGAGCCTAGTTTTCGCCGGAACGGCGGCCGCCCGAAGGAAACTTCCAGGCGTCACTTCAATTATCCAGTCACCAACCAAAACAATGAACGAAAACGAGATCACCGCACTCTTTGAAGAATGGAACAACGCTCTCCAGACCGGAGATCCCAAACAAGTGGCAGCTCTTTACGAGTCGAGCGCCATTCTGCTCCCCACGGTGTCGAACAAAGTTCGCCACAACCATGAAGAGATCGAAGACTACTTTGTCAGTTTCCTTGCGAAAGGACCATCCGGAGTGATCAATGAGTCGAACGTCAGGATCTTCAACGACCTCGCCATCAACTCAGGTGTTTACACGTTTACCTTCAGTGGTGGTGCCGAGGTGCAGGCCCGATTCACCTATGTCTACCGGTGGAATGGTGAGCGTTGGTTGATCACGGAGCATCATTCCTCTCAGATGCCTGAGTGAGCAGAGGCAGACTGAGTCATCTGCCTGTGGGGGAGGTGTTCGGGGTTTGTCGGGGTTTTTGAAAAAACAGGGGGAATAATATGAGTCCCTCGATCCTCTGTATCTATGTCGCAGGGAATGCGACATCTGAAAGCACCAACCAACTCAACCATGAATCGAACTCCGAAAATTATTTTATCCCTTCTGGCCGTTGGCGGCCTTTCCTGGCTCGCCTTCGACTTCTTTGGAATCCAAGCGCTTTTTATTGATCAGGAAGTCAAGGAGGAGATTCCGGAGGCTGTCTCAATCCTCATTTCCCGGGAGGATGGTGATACCAGTGATTCAGCGGGAGAAGGTTCGAAGCTTCTGGGTAAAGGCTCGTTCAAGCAAGGCGACAGTACCTATACTATCTCTGGGAAGGCCTTCTTGAGTCAGGTCGAAGGTTCGTTGAACCTGACCTTTACTGATTTTGATGTCTCGAATGGACCAGATCTCTTTGTTTACGCTGTGAAAACAGACTCAACCGAGAACAAACAACTCAAGGAGACGGTGTCGAACTGTGATTTCATCAACCTGGGATCGCTCAAAGGAAACATCGGGGATCAAAATTATTTCCTCGAGGCTGGCTTCGATCCCAAGGAATACCAGGTCATATCCATCTGGTGCCGGAGATTCGGCCGGAACTTCGGCTCGGTTGTTCTTGAGAGACCTCACCCAACCAACATTTGATCTCTCCATCTCGGGAAGGTAGACCTTCCCATTCTAGGAAAAAACTAGAACGGAACGGTTGGTTGCTGATCGCGACACAGCGGTAATAGTTTTTCGAGCGCGGGGAGTTCTTATTCTTCTCTGCGGGGAATCAACAATGGGGGTGATTTTCGGGGCCGCTGAGATCGACTGATTGATTTTAGGGTGATCCTAATCCCATACTGGGTTGTCTCCTTTGGCCAACCGCAGTCCTTAACTCCGGTTATGCTTCCCAGAAATCTTCAATCTCCGTGGCTCTCCGCGCTCCTTCCCGTTTGATCCAACCCAAGAAGGAAATGTAGTCGGCTGGCTTTTCTGTGTGCAGAAGTGGGCAATATGTTTCGTCGTACCACTTCCGCCAACGCTTCCACTCTATTTTTATATTCATGCCATCTGGAATCGCGGTGTGTTCTGTGCGAGCGTCCATCCAATCGGTGTTGCCCATGTATGCAAGCAAGCGCGGCTTTACGGATGGGTTTCTTTCAGATGACTTCGCGGTGGAAGGTCTCAGGTTTTCCTCAGTGAATGAAGTATTGTTCATGGCCTGGTGGTTTTGGGTGTGTTTTTACTAACCCACGTAACCAGCAAGGTATTTGAGGAGGGGTGCGAACGCCATCGGGTGTTTCCTGAATTTGATTCAGGGGTTCCCCGAGGCCGGGAGCTTTAGATCCACCAGACTAAAGCGGAATGAATACAATGCAGGAACAGTAGTCCGGCACGTGAACTCTCACTAAGCATTGCCACCTTCAGACCAGAGGGTCGCAGCCCGCAATAATGCTGCAGCATCTGGCAGGCTTAGCTTCTTCTTCAAGTTCTCCCGGTAGGTTTCCACCGTTTTAGGGCTCAATTTCAAATGATCGGCAATTTCAACGGTGCCTCTTCCTGCCCCCAGAAGTTGGAATACCTGAAGTTCGCGGTCGGACAATTTTGCCAGGTCCACTGAATTTGAAATTGGATCGGGAAAGATATTTTGTAGGAGTTTCGCTGCCATCACCGGGCTGAGGTGGATTCCTCCTGCCATGACTGTTCGAATGGCGGCCAGCACCGATTCAGTCGCTTCAGATTTCATCAAGTAGCCTCTGGCCCCGGCTTGAAGAGCCCGATGAGCATAGAGGTCTTCGTCGAATTGTGACAATGCTACGATCCGGATCTCCGGGCGTTCTGGAGCCAATTCCCGGGTCAGTTCTAGGCCCTCTCCATCTCCAAGTCTCAAATCCATGAGAATCACGTCTGGAGTTGTTTCCTCGACTGCTATTCGGGCCTCGGCTATTGAGTCTGCTTCCGTGCAGCTCTCAACCAGCTCTTGTTGGGTTAGCCACTGTATCAGGCCGCTCCGAAAGAAGGGATGATCATCTACGACTAAAACGTTAATTTTTTTCATGGAGCGGGGTCGGGGTTACCTCTGTTTCCGTTGGATAGGGAAGGGTGCAGGTTGCTTCGGTGAGGCCATCGGGTCTGGCTTGAATAGTAAATGATCCACCGAGACCGGCGGCCCGGTGACGCATGGTTCGCAGTCCCAATCCCTCGCGGGACCTCTCTCCAGGATTCCATGGTGCACCGTCGTTCAAAATCGCCATCGTCAGGCAATCTTCATCGCACTGGATGGAGATGGAAACGTTCAAGGCTTTTCCGTGTTGGACGGCATTGCGGATGGCCTCCTGAGCGATACGGTAGAGCTGCATGCTATGCTCCTGATTAAGAGGCGGGAGCTCACAAGGGAGTTCCACTTGGCAGATGATTTCGAAAATCTTTTCCATCTCCCGAGCGAGCCCGGTCAATCCTGCAGCAAGTCCCCCGGAGGCAACGTCGACTGGTGAAAGCAGGCGGGCGAAGTTCCGGACTAAATTAATTCCGTCGTTGATTTGGTCGACCAGTTGCTGGGCGTCCTTCGCCTCCGGAATTGATTTAGCCTCAAGTGCTTCCGACATTGTCTTGCAACGGAACGCGATCCCGGCGAGATAAGCGCCCAAGTGGTCGTGCAGATCGCGAGACAGACGTTCTTGCTCATGGCTGCTGATTCTCGCTACCTCTTGTTCCAAGAGGACCCGTTGCGAAACATCCCTCATGGCAACTGTGACCAGTTTTACGTCTTCAGTTTGCAACGGGCTGAAACTTATCTCCAGAGGGAACTCCGTGCCGTCCTTGCGCTTACCGGGGAGGCTAGCGTTCTTGGCATCTTCTGAAATGTTGCGCTGTTCCCCGGGGAACTCACCCCGCAGAAAGGGAAGGAGGATCTCCACTGACCGCCCAAGCAAGTCTTTCCGATCCCATCCGAAGATTTGCTCTGACTGGAGGTTGGTTAGCTGAATCACGCCAGCTCGGTCGGTCATTACCAGTGCGACCGGGGCAAATTCAAAGAGGTCCTGGAACTGACGCTGGGACTGTTCGAGTTCTGCGGTGCGCTCGGCGACCCGTTTTTCGAGGTTTGCGGAATATTCCTTAAGAGCATCCCGACGCTCGCGTTCCACCCGGCGATTTATCTCCAAGGCATCCGCCAAATCCGCGGCCCGGGCCTCAAGGTCAAGATTAAGCGCTTCGATCCGTTGCTTGTCGGATTGCTGTTGCTGTGCGAATTGGAAGCCCCGGATGATCGTGGCGTAAGTGGAGAGAAGAGGATCAATCTCCTTGACGATTTCCAGGTCGTAACCGCCCGGCCGGTTGGACACACCCACCATCGCGATCAGTTCGTTTCCTTGTTTAATGGGCACACCGAGGAAGGAGTCCATTGGAGGATGACCCGGCGGTAGTCCACTGCGGCGGGGGTCCTTGGAGGGATCGTTCGAGATGACGGTCTCACCGGTGGTCAAGGCTGCCCCAAACAGCGTTTTGAGATTACGAAATTCCAAGCCAGCTGCCTTGTGCTTCTCGTAGAAGGCTCGCATCTCATCGTTCCAGGCGATGTTTGTAATGGCATGGGTCTTGAGGTAGGGAGCCCCATTTTCATCACGCAATACCTCGGCTACAAAACCGTATTCACTGTTGGTGAACTTCAAGAGCAGTGCCAAGAGGGCTTCAAAGGTCTCCGCGGCTTCGACATGATCCCGGCTGATGTAACCCGATTGTAGCTGGCCCACTGCAGAGAGTAATTCGCCCGTGCGCTTGAGTTTCGTTTCGGATTCCTGGACAGCACTGAGGTCACGAATGAAACCACTGAAGAACGGTTCGCCCGATACCTCGATCCGAGAGACCGTAAGCTCGATTGGGAATTCCGCGCCGTTTTTGTTCAGCGCGGTCATTTCAAGCCGACGATCAAGAATGTTCGACTCACCGGATTTGGCCAGATGGCGGAGCCCTTGCTCATGCTTTTCGCGATGGAAAGGTGGGATGATGATTTCCGACATCCTTCGACCAATGACTTCTTCGGCGCTCCAACCGAAAATGGTTTCCGCCTGCGGATTCCAGCTGAAGATTAGGCCGTCCATTCCCATCGTGATGACCGCATCCAGCGCGGAGGCGAGGATTTGTTCGGTCCGCTCGTTGCTTTCCTTGAGCTCCTCGGTCTTACGGATCAGTTGCCTTCGGCTGAGACGCCATTCGAGCTGCCGAACGACCTGCGCCGCCAAGCGCCTCAGTCCATCACGCTGCTCCTCACTGAGTTCTCGCGGACGCTGATCGATTACGCAAAGTGTTCCGAGGCGTTGATCATCTGGAGTGATGAGAGGGGCGCCTGCATAGAACCGGATGTGTGGTTCACCAGTGACAAGAGGATTAGTGAGGAAGCGCTCGTCCTTCAGTGTGTCGAGCACCTCCAACAGCTCATCATGCTGAATGGCGTGCGCACAGAACGAGACGTTGCGCGGGGTCTCGCAGACCTCCAGTCCAACGGCGCTTTTGAACCATTGCCGTTCTTCATCGACGAGGGAGATGAGCGCGATGGGCGTCTTGCATATCTGAGCGGCAAGATGAGCGATGTCGTCAAATTCCTCCTCGGGCAACGTGTCCAGTATCTCGTAGCGCTTGAGCGCCTTAATTCGTTCATGCTCGGTCATGCATTTTGGATGATTATACCAAACAGGGAACTCCCACTCCGGGCCATATTTTTTTGCCACTTTTTATCGCTGCCAAGAGGGGCCTTGCTGGCGTCAACCTTGTTCAAGTAAATGTTGGCTTGATTGATCCCAACGTTCATTTACCTACCAAGGTTTTTCCTGCTCAACGTAGGCAGGAGTTGGGCGACTGTTGTCGTAATATCGATGGAAGACCGGGCAAGCCGAACCGGACATTGGCGGGACCAGCCACGACCAGTCGCCGGGGACCGGGCGACCACATTTTTCCTCGCGCTGAACGTGCTCCATGAACTGAGCAGAGGCCGTGTGGTGATCCACGATAGTCACTCCGGCCTCGTTGAAAGAGTACAACACCGCAGTATTGAGCTCCACGAGAGCTCGATCTTTCCACAACATGCAGCGCTTGGATCGGTTGATTCCCATACGATCTGCGACTTCGACAAGTAAGTTATATCTCGCCTCGTCACCGAGATTTCGAGAAGCGATTTCAGTGCCCATGTAGAAGCCGCTAAAGGGTGCTGCTGTGAAGCGTTGCCCATTACCAATCAGCGCCCGATCGGACACAGCGGGAACTGCGTGCCACTTCAATCCCAACTCTGCAAACCATGCGAACTCGGGATGGCAAATTTGAACTTCCATGACGACCTGCTTTGGGAGTTTAAACCATCGTGGCGCATGACCTGGGAAATCCACTACCACTGGGAGCAGGTCGAAGGCGGAACGGTCGCGGGGCGGCTGCCATCCCATCTCCATAGCCCGTGCTGTAAATTCGATCTCGGCCGGATCACCGAGAACAGTTCCGTCGGCGGCGCGGTAGCCAGCGTATCGAATCAATTGGCTGTTCCAAATACGGATGCCTTTCTCACCCGGTTCAGCGGAAGCAAACACGGTGATGGCCGGACGTATGCGTCCGGTGTTGGTGGCGAAGTCAAGGTGACGAACGCAGGCTTCGAACACCTCGGCAGGAGTATCCGCAGTCCGCGCATCAAAGAGGTGCAGCTTATCCCAGAAGAGGCGACCGATGCAGCGGGCATTGTTACGCCAAGCTAGTCTCGCCATGTGCTCAAGGCTGCAACTGGTCAAGTTCTCTTTCTCTGCATGAACGGGGGCCAAAGTTTGATTTTTGGTGTCCGGCGAGTGGCTCATGGATTCGTTATTATTTAGGTGGGAAACTTTAATGTTTTTTGGAAACTCCGAAAATATTCCTTGTTCAAACAAGAAGTGACCAGGAGGGCTTTAATGAAAGCACCTCCCAGCCACTAGGGAATAGCCTCGGTGTCCGTTACAGAGCGCCGATTATCATGCACCCCCCCCTGGTACGTTGATAACAACTAACCCTTGTTATGAAACCTGACTGACGTTTCGTCAAAACTAGCTTTGGAACTTGGCCGACTATGCAGGTCTTTGATTTTTCTGCCACCCGGTGATCTTCCTGAAAATGAATAGGGGAAACCCCTAGGGGGAAAGAGGCTGGGAACCGCTCTTTTCTTCCTTCCATCCTTTAGCCTCTTAACAAGATTTCTTGTCTCTCCTGCCGGGGGTGTTGATATTATTGGCGGATGATGACAAGGAAGAGGGGTTCTTTCGTTCAATGTTCAGCGTGGTTTTGGCGAATCATGCGATGAATTTTACATTAATTTGAGTAACTTGCAGTCGTGGCTACTTTGCAGCATGATGAAGATTTTGAAAGTTGCGCTAACAGTTCTTGGAGCCGGCCTTCTTGGCTGGTCGGCCTTTGGCGTTTTTGGAATTCAAGCGCTCTTTGTTGATCTGGAAGCCGAAGAGGAAATTCCGGAAGCAGTTTCAAGTTTGATCTCCGGATCGGAGAACGGCGCGGTGGAAAGTAACTCCCAGGTGCTGGGGAAAGGTTCGTTTCATCGGGGTGACGGCACTTACACCATTTCAGGGAACGTTTTTTTGAATAAAGTCGAGGGGAAGATCAACCTGACTTTTACCGACCTTGAAGTCTCGAATGGACCAGATCTCTTTGTTTACGCTGTGAAAACAGACTCAACCGAGAACAAGCAACTCAAGGAAACGGTGTCGAATGGTGACTTCATCAATCTGGGGTCGCTCAAAGGAAACATCGGAGATCAAAATTATCTCCTCGAGGATGGCTTCGATCCCAAGGAATACCAGGTCATATCCATCTGGTGCCGGAGATTCGGCCGGAACTTCGGCTCGGTTGTTCTTGATGGAGTTTAGAAGTGGTTTCCTGCTCGAGCGCTTGTGCCAAGCGTCTCTGGCTTGAAGGGCTGGTCACTTCTTCTTCGAATCCTTGAGTGAAGCCAGGTAGGCAACGAGGTCGCGGACTTCCGACTTGCTGAGAATACCTGCCATGGGAGGCATGGTAGAGACCGGTTGGGACATTTCTTTGACCTCGCTTCTGGGGATGGAGCGCTTGTCACCGCTCTCGAGATTTTTGATCACGACCTCTTTTTTGTTCTCCTTGAGAAGGTTGCCGGCAACGATGTCGCCATTGTTGAGCGTCACCGAAACGGTGCCGTATCCAGGGGCGATGTGAGAGGCCGGGTCGACGAGAGATTGAACGAGATAGTTTTTGCTGTGCAGGCTGCCCACGTTCCAGAGGTCGGGGCCGGCGATGCCGCCCTTGCGGCCTTTTTGACCTTTGTGGCAACGAGTGCATTGGGCGGCTCCATGATTGTAGAAGATGAAGCGGCCTTGGTTGATGTCCCCGCCTTCGGCTGCGATGGCGTAAGCGGCGGATGGGTTGGAGGAATCGAGGTGGCTGTTGTAGCGGGCGAGCGTTTTCACGATTTCCGGTTCCTTGCGCACACTGGCGGCCTCGACGATATCGAGCTGGAGAGAGGGATTCTGTTTGCCGAGAGTGCGGAGGTAGCCGTGGATGATGGACCCTGCTTTGGGGAGGTCGATCCCTGAGAGAACGTCAAAGGCATTCTGTCGATCGGAGAGCTGTTGGCTTTTTTCCAGAATGCGATCGGCTTCTGCTACAGCCGCTGGAGGATCGAGAATAGCGAGGGCGGACAGGCTCTTGGCCCGGATCTCTCGATTCTTGTCTTTGAGTGTTTGATCAAGGGCGGATCGCAGTTTCTCGTTCTTGGAATTCGAGAGAGTCTCGAGAGCCGCCAAGCGGATGGCTGTTTCGTTCTTGGGGTTTGTGAAATGGCCGACGAGAGTGGCGAGTGCAATTTCAACTTCGAAGCTTTCGGCAGTGCGAATGACCTCAGCAAGCAATTGGCCGGATGTTGACTCGAGAAGCTTGTTGAGCGTTTCGGTGAGCTTCGGCTTGGCGGTGGCCAAGGAGCGCGAGTTGCTGAGATGTCGATGGAAGCCAGTGGTTGGATCGGCGGCTGGTGGGTTTTCCCAACGCTGGAGAACGAAGAGGGCTTCCATTCGGATGGAGTCTGCGAGTTCGGTATCGGCCGCGATTCCGAGAGCGCGGAGTGCGTTCTCTTCATCTCCCATGCGGTAGATGGAATTGATGATGCGGTTGTCGATCATGGGTGAGGAGTTTCCGAGAAGGTGCGTGGCTTTGGCCACGGCATGACGGGCTCCTTCAATGTAGTCATCGTTGATCGCTTGGATGGCTTCGATGGCAATGGAGTGATCCGAATCGTTCACGAAAGTGGCGATCTTTTTGCTTTGCAGTCGACGAAGGGCAATGACTAGGCCTCGTCTGACGGCAGGCGAAGGATGTTTGGCATGAGAAAGGAGACCGTCGACAGTGTTGGAGGCACGGGCAATGGAAATGAGCCCTTGCACTGCCCCGTGACGCAAATAGGCATCGGCATCGTTGTTCCTTTCAAGCAAGGCGATGAGCGCGGGGATGTCTTCGGGGTTGCCTGCTTTACCGAGAGCGATGGCAGCGTGAAGTTGAACATTGGGATGTTTGTCGTTGAGACCTTCGGCGATTGTCCGCCGGTATCTTATTGGAACGGCATTTCCCAGGGCTTTGATCGCTTGGCTGCGAATCCGCCAGTGGGAAGCTTTGGTGAGGCCACCAAGTGAGATCGCAACTTCGGGGTCTTTGAATTTGCGAGCAATCTGGCCCAGTCCCCAGAGGCCGTGGAGACGGTGGATGACGTCGTTCTTCTGGTAGGCGGCCTTGAAGAGCAGATTGTGGTTCTTCAGGTCCTTGGCGAGAGTGAACTGAGCTCGCTGTCGCACCCGCATGTCGGTGTGGTTGAGGAGGGAAGCGAGTTTCTCGGGGGAGAGTTTGTCGAAGCCGTTGGCAAAGAGGGAGCGCACTTCGGCGACCACAGGTTTGGCGGTTTCCTTTTCGTTTTCGAAAACAAAGATCGTGCCGAGATCGTAAGTGCGCCAGCTGCCGGTGAAGTCGCTGACGTAAACCTTTCCGTCGTATCCGAACTCCATGTCGGTGTTGAGGAATCCCTGAATGAACATTTCTTCGCGTTTGAGCGTGAAGGAAGCTCCGGAGGGTTCCATTTCGAATGCGATGATGCCGCTCTTGGCACCGCGATAGTCGCAGATGAAGAAGTTGTTGGCCCACTTGGGATCGAGTCCTGTTCCGGGGTTGTAGGTGAGCCCGGAAGGGCCGGTGCTGAGATGGTTAGTAGGAGGGAGGTAAGCGGCAGGGCGATTCTTACCCTTCACATCCCAACCGCTTTCTTCCATCCACGGAATCTTGTGGCGGGCATTGACATCGATGGCGTGGCGAAAGTTGCGCAAGTTCTGGTTTCCTCGATGCCAACCCGAGGTGGCCCCTTCGACGATATGAACAATGCGGGCCTTGTCTCCCATGTCGGCATTGTTGTCGACGGAGAAGGCCTCGCCGTATTGGTCAAAGGCAATCTCCTTGGGATTGCGAAGACCGTAGTGGACGACTTCCAGATCGCTGCCATCAGGTTCCATCCGAAAGATCGCTCCGGCATATTGGTCGTAGAGGTGGCGACCGTCGGCGGTCTTCAAATTGTAACCGCGATCACCCAGAGTGAAGTAGATCCGTCCGTCGGGTCCGAAGGCGAATCCGTTGAGGTCATGCCCGCTCAGACTGACACTGATTCCATATCCCTCCTGGAGCGAAGTGCGTTTGTCTGCTTTTAGATTACCGTTGCTGTCTTCAAGCATCCAGACGTGAGGGATGCAGGCGTAATAGACTTTGCCATTGGCGGCCATGATGCCGGCAGCGGTGCCATCGAGCGGGTCGTTGAATCCATCGGCGTAAAGTTTGGAAACATCCGCTTTGCCATCGTTGTCGCGATCTTCGAGGACGCGAATCTTGTCGGCGTGTTTGGTGTAGTGCGAGAGCGGTTTGACCCCGGCATGCTTCTTATACATAGCAAGGCGTTCGGCTGTCGATTTCAAAGCAATCTCGTCGCGAAGCCAGTGTTGGTTGCGACGGTTGTCTTCGATCCCGCGGTCGAATCGGTGGGTTTCCGAGGCGTAGAGGCGATTCTTTTCGTCGAAGCAGATTGCGGTGGCGTTGAGGATGTCCGGTTGCTTGGCAAAAACGCCGGCCGTCATCTCTTCGGGATAGGTGATGGTGGAAAGCAGGGCTTTGTCGGGATCTTCGGCCGGAAATTTCTCAGGGTTGGCGGTGCCTTCGATCTTCTCTGGTTTCTTGTCATCCTTGGGAAGGGCGGTTGCCATCGGGGAAAACAAGACAAGGGCGAAGCCGAGCAGGGCGGCCAAGGTGAAGGGTTTGTGACAGCGGAGATTCATGGAGGGAAAACTGGAGTGGGTGATGGGTTCTTACAGGAAAGGGAAGAGCAACCTGCTTTTCTAGGAGGCAGGTCCGATTGAACCTCCTTCAACAAAGACGGCTTTGGTCAGGGTTTGATGGATGTCTTCCTTGCCTCGCGAGACATTGCGAGCCCAGGCGAGAACGCGTCGGGTGACCGGTCGGTAGTCCCATTGGATGTGAGCGATGGAAGGGTTGCACCAGGCGAAGGTCGGGTCGGGATCGCTGCAGATGAGGGAGACATCGGCGGGAGAGGTGAGGCCTTTTTGTGCGAGGTGGCTGAGTGCGGCGTGAAGGATGAAGGCTTCATCCACGAAGAGAGCGGTCGGCGGAGTGACCTGAAATAGATTGTCGAGGAGTTGGCGGAACCCGTCGGCCGTCTCCTGCCACTCGGGCATGTTGTAGGGGCCGACCGATAACCCGTGTCGCGTCATTTCATCGAAGATGGCCCGTTCGGGTTCCCCGCCTCCGCCGTCTCTTCGCTCCTTCCGTTTGATCAGGACGATGCGCCTGTGACCGAGTTCGACCAGCCTGCGTGCAGCATCTCCGGCCGCTGAGACGTGGTCCGGCCCGACTCCGGCAATGGGAAGTTGGCGACGCCTTCCATACAAGGCGAGAACAGGGAGGTCTTGTTCGGAGAACCATGAGAGGACTTCGCGCGAACCTGCGCAGACGATCCAGGCATCGGCTGATGTTTCGGCCACTTCTTTGGCGACCCGTTTGGGGTCCATTTTAAGATCGACCAGACTTCGGGAGGTCGAAAAGACTTTGTGTCCGGCGCTGGTCAGCTTGTGGTGGAGTTCGATGACATCCTTTTCGCGACGGGAGGCTTCATCGTAATCCAGAATGGCGATCCGGATGACGGAATTCGGATTGCTCTCCGGGGACACCGAGATTTTCCGTCGCTTTCCGGCACCTTGACCGAGGAGAAGTTTTTCGTTTTCGAGGATCAAGAGGGCGCCCTCAACGGTCTTCGGGCTGACGTTCAGCTCTTCGGACAACTTGTTTCGTCCGGGCATGGTTCCCGTCCAGCGCCCGCTCAGAATTTCCTGACGCAAGTGGTCGGCGACCTGCGAGGTGATGGACGAAAAGTTGAAAGAGCTCACGGCGGAGAGAACCTGCTCCAAAGGGGGCTGGTTGTCTATCCGGAATTCGGAACCTTGCTTCGACGAAGCTTCGTTCACAAGGGAGGGTATTGCGGAGTCGCATTTTTCCCGACGCGATAGAGCGGAGGGAGGTTCTGCGTAGCCCCTAGCACTAAGAATGAGAGTGGTCGGAATCGGAATATTGGCTTGGGCCGGACTGGTTGGAATGGTCCGGGCCGAGGTCGATTTTGTTCATGAAGTCATGCCGGTCCTTCGCAATCACTGTGCGGAATGTCACACCGGGAATCAGAAGAAGGGTGGGCTGGCGATGAACACGCGGGCGCAGTTGCTCGAAGGGTCCGAGTTTGACGAGGTCGTGTCTCCCGGGAAAGCCGGCGAGAGCCTGATGATGAAGTTGATTCGATCCTCTGATGAGGACGAATGGATGCCTCCCAAGGGACCGAGGTTGACGGCGGATGAGGTTGGAATTCTTGAAAAGTGGATCAACGAAGGAATGCCCTGGCCTGAAGAGGTGACCTTGGGGCAATCATCGTGGGAGCCGCCGCTCAAGCCGAGAGTGGTCGAGCTGCCTCCGGTCCATCAGGAGAGAAGTCATCCGGTGGACCGGATTCTTGACGCCGGTTTGCTGGGCCGAAAGGCTGCGATTCCGGAGCCGGCTGATGACCGGGTGTTTTTGCGTCGGGCGACCCTTGATGCTGTTGGCCTGCTGCCCACTCCCGACGAGCTGGAGGCTTTTGTATCGGATCAAGATCCGGACAAGCGCAACAAAGTCATTGATCGGCTGTTGGCCAACGAAGTGGGCTATGCCGATCATTGGTTGACGATGTGGAATGACCTTCTCCGCAACGACTATACCGGCACGGGCTTCATCACCGGGGGTAGAAAGCAAATCACCTCCTGGTTGTATCAGTCGCTGCGCGACAACAAGCCGTATGATCAGTTTGTCAAAGAGTTGATTTCTCCCGGAGTGGAATCGGAAGGTTTCATCAATGGAATCAAGTGGCGGGGGGATGTGAATTCCAGTCAGACGCGAGAGATTCAGTTTTCGCAGAACATTTCGCAGGTCTTTCTTGGGATCAATATGAAGTGTGCCAGCTGTCACGACAGCTTCATTGACCGATGGAAGCTCGAAGAGGCCTACAGCTTGGCCGCCATCTTTGCGGACAAGCCCTTGGAGCTTCATCGCTGTGACAAACCGACCGGAACGATGGCGAAGGCGAAATGGATTTTTCCCGAGTTGGGGGACGTGGATGCC
The DNA here is from genome assembly GCA_049889715.1 of Akkermansiaceae bacterium. Lineage (GTDB taxonomy): Bacteria > Verrucomicrobiota > Verrucomicrobiia > Verrucomicrobiales > Akkermansiaceae > SW10. The sequence continues at coordinate 43,102 of JBMHCW010000089.1, forward strand.
AAGGCTCCCAGAAAAGAGCGACTTGAACAGTTGGCCGGGCTGATGACCCATCGAGAGAATGGTCGCTTTACCCGGACGCTGGTGAACCGATATTGGGAACGGCTGATGGGCAGAGGCATCGTGCATCCGGTGGATGCCATGGATACCAAGCCGTGGAATGAGGACTTGCTGGATGCCCTGGCGGTGCAGTTTGCGGACGACGGCTATGATTTGAAGAAGCTGATCCGGTTCATCATGACTTCGAAGGCTTACCAGTCGAAGAGCGTGGTGCTGACCAAGGAGCCGGGCGATGATTATCAGTATGCGGGGCCGCTCGCCAAAAGGATGACTGCGGAACAGTTGCTTGATACCATCTGGCAGGTCACGGGCACGGCACCCGGGAAGACGGAGACCAAGGTGGACCGCCGCGAGCGGATTCAGAATGACGGGGAGGCAGATCTGCTGGAGCCTCGAGCGGTTTCAGCAAAGTGGATCTGGCATCAGGGAGCCACCGGAAAGAAATCGCAGTTGCGTAAGAGCTTTACACTGAAAGGTGCCCCCGGACGAGCGATCCTTATGGCGACTTGCGACAATGCGTTCGTGATGAAGATCAATGGGGTTGAGGTGGCGGCTTCCAGAGAATGGACTTCGCCGGTGTATGTCGAAGTGACGAACGCTCTTCGTGAGGGAGACAATCTCATCGAAGTCGATGCTGAGATGTTCGGGGGATCGGCGGGTTTTATTGCGGAGTTCGTGATGAAAAAGGGTGATCTTCAAAGGTCTTTGGTTTCGGATCAAACTTGGCAGGCCCGCCCACCGGGAGGGCAATGGAAGGCGGCCGCCGAACTCAAGCCTCATGGGTCGAAGCCCTGGGGCCCGGTGCTTGATGCGGCAAGGATCAATGGGGCTTCCATGGGGCAAGCTCCTCCGGCGCGTGCGGCATTGGTGAAGAATGACTTTTTGATGCGATCACTCGGGCGCCCTCATCGTGATCAGGTGGTGACCTCGAGACCCAATGATCTGACGACTCTTCAAGCCATCGATCTGGCGAATGGAGATTTGCTCGCCGGGTATTTAAGCCGGGGCGCGCAATCGCTCGGTCAAGGTGGGCGGAAAGGAGATGCTTTGATTAATTGGGTCTTCCTCCATTCCTTGTCCCGTTTGCCTTCCAACCAAGAGACGGCAGTGTTGTTGGATGCGGGAGGGCAGGAGAGTGATGACCGCCAGCTGGAGGATCTGCTCTGGCTCATCTTCATGCAACCCGAGTTTCAGATTGTGAGATAGGATGATGACACAGGAAGAACAGATTGCCCGGAGGGGTTTTTTGAAGCAACTGAGCGCGGCCTCGCTGTCCGCTTTGGCTTGTGGAGGAACACAGGCGTGGGCTGAGTCGGGAGAAGTGGAGCATCCCGAAGCACGTGCTGATTCCTGTATCTTGATTTGGTTGGCGGGAGGAATGGCGGCGCCCGATACTTTTGATCCCAAGAGGTATCTCCCCTTTGAGAAAGGGCTTCCAGTGGAGAAAATCCTGAGCACCTTCCCTGCCATCGATACCGCGGTGGACAACATCAAGATCACCAAAGGCCTGGAACAGATTGCCGGGGTCATGGATCGAGGCACCTTGATTCGTTCGGCGGTTCAACCGGATCTGGGACACATTCTGCATTCGCGGCATCAGTATCATTGGCATACGGGGTATGTTCCGCCGCTGACCGTGGCCGCTCCGCACATCGGAGCATGGATGGCCAAGGTGCTTGGGCCAAAGAATCCGGTGATTCCTCCCTTCATTAATATTGGTCAACGTCTGGAGGGTGTGGGAGAAAAGGAGGAGCTCAAGGCCTTCACTACCGGAGGTTTTTTCGGCACCGAGTATGGTCCCATGAACCTGCCCTACCCGAAGGATGCGGTGCGGTCGGTGCAGCCGCCCAAAGGAATGGAACCGGGAAGGTTTGCAGACCGATACAAGCACTATCGAAAGCTGATCGACGCCAATCCCAATCGTGAGTTGATGAGTGATTTTCAGCAGGAATCGATGTTGCGTTCCATGGATGCCGCACATCGCTTGCTCCAGTCAAAGGAGAAGAAGGCGTTTGATCTCACGCTGGAAGCGAAGGAGTCGTTTCAAAGCTATGATACCGGAAGGTTCGGTCAGGGATGCCTCTTGGCCCGGAGGTTGGTCGAAGAGGGCGCGCGATTTGTGGAAGTAACAACCGAGTACGTTCCCTTCCTGCATTGGGACACTCATGAGAACGGCCACACCACGGTTGACCGGATGAAGAAGGAGATTGACCGGCCAATCGCGCAGTTGATCAAGGATCTCGAATCAAGGGGCTTGCTCGACCGGACCCTGGTGGTGATCGCGAGCGAGTTCAGTCGTGACATGATGATCGAGGGGAGACCGGGGTCGAATGCCAAAGACCAGTCCAGGGCGAAAACCGACAAGCTTCAGGAAATGAAGCACTACGGGTTGCATCGTCACTTCACCGGGGGAACCAGCGTGGCAATGTTCGGTGGCGGCGTGAAAAAGGGAGGGCTCTATGGAAAGACGGCCGACGAACGGCCATTGTTGGCAGTCGAGAACCCGGTGACCGTGGAGGATCTGCACGCGACTATTTTTACGGCGATGGGCATTAGTCCAAAGACGGCGTTCGATGTTGAGAAGCGGCCCTTCTTCGCCACCAAGGATGGTCATGGAAACCCTGTGATGGATATTTTCAGTTAGTGGATATGATTGATTTTCGTCGAGTCACTCGTTCTGTCATCACGCGGCTTATCGCAGTGGCGGGGACGGCCATGCTGTGTCTGAAGGAGGTGAGGTCGGCGGAATTGACGGACAAGGCGGGGAAGTTTCTTGAGAGTTATTGTTTCGCCTGTCATGACGAATGGGAGCAGGAAGGGGAATTGCGATTGGACCAATTGGAGACTCTTCCCCTGGAGGTCAGATTGGATGTTTTCAACAAGATTCAGGAGCAACTTTACTTCAAACAGATGCCTCCCAAGAACGGGAAGAAGTTTCCGAAGGAAGAGGAAAGAGACGAGATCTTGGCCTGGGTGGGCGGAGAGTTGAACAAGCACAAGGCATCCACGCTTCAGGATAAACTGCGCTATCCTTCCTACGGTAACTATGTCGACCACGAGAAGCTTTTTAGTGGGGAGATCAAAGAGAAGGCCTTTACGCCTTCGCGTCGTTGGTTGGTCAGCCCCCAGATTTTCATCGAGCGGGTCAATGCCATCTTCGGATTGGAGGGGCGGAGTCGGAAGAAGACCTTTTACGGCATCACAGTGCCGGTGATTCTGCCAGACCATTCCGGGGTTCGTTATTATGACACCACCACATTGGGTGGTGGGCATTTGTTGATGATGCTGACCAATGCTGAGTGGATCTCCCGCAAACAGCTGAGGCCGGCCCGGGTGAAGGCTGGAGAGCTATCTTCCAAGGAATTTGCCAACCCCAAGGATCGATGGTCTCCCGCGGAGACGCCGTCGGCCCTGGAAGCCATCGTCTTAAAAAAGTCTCCTCCGACCAGGGACGAAATGGTGGCTGCGATCCAAGCCCAGTATCAATGTGTTCTTCAGCGGAAGGCTGTTGATAATGAGGTGTCGGAGCATCTGGCGCTTCTCGAAGAGAGTATTGAGTTGGGTGGAAATACCGAGGGGTTGAGGCAGATGTTGGTGAGTGTGATTCTAAAATCTGAATTCATGTATCGTCACGAGTTTGGCGCAGGTCAGGAGGATGAGTTTGGCCGGAAGAAGATGTCGCCGAGAGAAGCGAGCTATGCGATCGCCTATGCCTTGAGTGATCGGAATCCGGATGAAGAGTTGGTCAAGGCTGCGAGTGAAGGCCGGTTGGAAACCCGTGAGGATTACCGCCGGGAGATAACCCGCCTTCTCAAGGATGAGCAGGTCTTTGTCGACGAGGTCGACCCGATGGTGAACGGTCTGCATCTGCGCTCGCACAAAGTGACCCATCCGCGGATCAATCGCTTCTTCCGTGAATTCTTCGGCTACCCGAACAGTGGTAAGGTGTTCAAGGATACCGCACGCAGTGGAGGGGCCTTCATGAATACCGCAAGAGGCTATTCCGGGACCGCCGGGTGGATCACCAATGAGGCGGACAAGGTGGTGGACGTGATTGTCGGCGAGGATCGCGATGTCTTTGAGCGCTTGCTGACGACGGACGAGTTCTTCGTCCTCCATCGTCACAGCAACGAAGAAGGTGCAAAGATTGTAACTGATTGGAAGGCGGCTTGGGAAACCTTGAGAGAAACGGAGTGGGAGAAAGATCCCAAAAAGTTTCTGGAGGAGAACTTTGAGAAGTATCGGGAGGCCTTGAGGGCGATCAAGATCACCAAGATTGATGATCGGAGAAATGTGAGGGATTTGAAGCGATTCATGGAGTATTTTGAGAATACTTTCGGGAGGGGGATCACCCCGGCGACCTCACCTTGGTTTTACCACGGAGGGCAGAAGTTCAGCTATGCCGAGGTCTATAGTCTTCCCAAGGTGCCGGGAAGCGGCCCGATCGGGGCCAATGGAAACTACCCGGATCAGGAGTATTGGGATTTTCCGACCCAGCAGCCATTCAAGGTGCCGAACCGCAAAGGTCTGCTGACACACCCGGCTTGGTTGGTCGCGCATTCCCAGAACACTGAAACGGACCCGGTGAGGCGGGGGAAATGGATCCGGGAAAAATTGCTCGCCGGATATGTCCCCGATGTTCCGATCACGGTGGATGCCCAGATTCCGGAAGATCATCATCGGACCTTGCGGGATCGCCTCGACGAAGTGACCCGGCCGGAGACCTGCTGGAAGTGCCATGAATCGATGAATCCACTCGGACTGCCTTTTGAAATGTATGATGACTTCGGGCGTTTCCGTCTTGAGGAAGCGCTGGAGCATCCGGAGAACATCGTAAAGCAGGCCACGGGCAAGTATGGAGAACATACCTACAAGACCAAGCCGCTCAATCCGGTGGGACGTCTTGATGGCACGGGCGACCCTGCTTTGGATGGAGAGGTGAAGGATGCCTTCGATTTGATCGACCGGTTGGCGAAATCCCGTCGCGTCCGGCAGTCGATCATCCGTCATGCCTTTCGCTATTTCATGGGACGGAACGAATTGCTTTCCGATTCTCAAACCTTGATCGATGCCGAAACCGCCTACGTAAAGAGCGGGGGCAGCTTTAAAATGGTGATCCTGTCCTTGTTGACTTCGGATTCCTTTATCTACCGTAAAAACACCACCTCGTTGAAATGAACACTCGAAGAAACTTTCTCAAACAATCGGTGCTGGGTGCCGGAGCGATGGCTCTGGGCCCAGGGCTTTTGGCCAATTCGAGCGAGGGTAGGCCGCCGAAGCGATTTGTGTTCATTCACAAGGGGAACGGATTGCTTCCTCACACCTTGGTTCCTCCCACCTTGAGTGAGGAGGAGAGAGTGAAGGAGAAAAACAAAGAAGCTTATCAGGTTGATCTGAAGAACCATGATCTTCCGGAATGGATGGGTGCGCTGAATGAGCACAAGGATCGGATGACAATTCTGCAGGGGCTCTCGGGAAAGATGTGCACTACGGGTCATCACACCTGGCAGTCCTCGCTCGGCGTCTATAAAGCAAATGAGCGGCTGAGTTCCATCAAATGGGCCACTGTGGATTTTGAATTGGCCAAACTCAATCCGTCGCCTCTCGAGCATATCGAGTTGGCGTGCTTCCCGAGTGGAGGGGGGAATTCACGGGGAAACATCAACGGAATTGAGAAAGGGTTTTCGGCGCGAGGTCCCCAGCAACCGAACTATGCCTTTGGTTCGCCGAAGGTAGCGATGCAGGAGTTGTTCAAGTCCGTGGCCAGCGACAAGAACGCCAAGGTGCAATACCAACTTGAGCGGAGGTTACTGGAGTTTGCCTCCCGAAGTGAAGGAGGGCTCGCGGAGGAGCTCAGAGGTTTCGAAAAGGCCAAGGTGAAGAATTACGCTGATTCCATCGAGGTGATACGCGAGCGGAACCGTAAGATGGATGCCATGGCGGAGGTCATTCGTCGTCATGTTCCCCAGTTGGATGAGAAATACTTCGCCGATGACCTTTCCACCATTGACCGGCAGATGGGTCACACCGAGATCCTGCTTGCCACCTTGATTTCCGGAATGACCAATGTGGTGACGCTGACGGCCGACGAGCTGGGAACGATCTACACCGGGATTGACGATATCGAGAATGAGAATGTCAATCTGCACGATGTGGGACACAACAAACCGGTGGGGAAATTCAAGGCAGAGGAAGTTCGTGAAAAGGTCCGGCGGCATCACATGGCCCTGATCGATCGTATTGTCACTCGTTTGAAGGAGGTTCCGGAGGATGGCGGAACCATGTTCGACAATACCATGGTGCTTTATTTCCCGGACAATGGAGAGACCCATCACAGCAAAGGAACGGAATGGCCGTTTATCGTCCTGGCAGGCAACAACGTCAAACTGGACATCTCGGGCAAATACATGCGTCTGCCGGGGTATGGCAGGGAAGGGCACAAAACACTGGGGAACTGGTATACCAGTATTCTCAATGCCTATGGAAATCCGATCGAGCACTACGGGGCCATCGACACCGGCTTGACTCACATGAATCAGAAGGGGCCGATCAAAGCATTCTTCGGGTAGTTTCGTGATGAACAATCGTTGGCTCTGGCTGTTTCCTGTGTGCGTGATTTTCCCGTCGGCTCTTGTCGGGGAAGAGATTCCGCCGGGTCTGGATGGTTTCAAGGCCGAGGTCGCTCCGTTCTTCGAAAAGCATTGTGTCTCCTGTCATGGGCCGGAGAAGAGCAAGGGGAAAATAACGGTGCATTCTCTTGATGGTGATCTTTCGAGAGGAAAGGAACTCGAGAAGTGGGAGGTCATCATGGAGATGATTGAAAGCGGTGAGATGCCTCCCGAGGAAGAAGAGCAACCAGCTGAAAAGGAACGCCTGGCTGTGGCGCGTTGGATCGAGCAGGGGATGAAGGATTACGTTTCCAGGGCCAAGGAGGTTGAACCCGAGCCCCTCGCCAGACGGCTGACAAATTTCGAGTATGAGAATACCCTGCGCGACTTGCTGGGGATTGACCTCAAGGTCATCGACGATCTTCCGAAGGATCCCGAGAAGCCATACGCTCCCAACAATACCGCGGAGCTGATGAGGCTTGGTCCGGAACAGATCGACCGATACCTGGAGGTGGCGCGACGGGCCATGGCTAGTGCCATTGTTGACCCTGAAATGCCAGAAGTTCACAAGTCGCGGAAGGAGTGGCCCGGGCATGGAATTGAGCGGGGTCTCGCCATGGACGAATTGGGAGTGTGGGGGAACCGCCGTCATTCGCCGTCCACCGGGATGGGACTCAAGAAGTTCCCGCGGACCGGGGAGTTCCGGATTCGTTTCCAGGCATCGGCCATTCTTCCTTCCGGGGTGGAAGGTCTGCCCCTCGGCCTCATCATGGGTTACGGGATCAACGTCAATAGTTCGACCCAACTGGTGGAATCACTCGGGGAAGTGCGGCTGACCAACAGCCCGGACGATCCCAAGGTCTATGAATTTCGGGGAAGAATGGAGAATATTCCCATCCAGATCGGCCGGGTCGTCAAGGGGCGGAAGCTTGATGATTCGATCACGATCACTCCACGTAATCTCTACAATGACGGAACCTTAAATGACGGGAACCGGAATCTGGCAATGCCCCGAGCGGTGATCAACTGGATGGAATTCGAGGCGCCGGTATTCGAAGAGTGGCCCCCGGCGCATCATTGCCGGATTCTTTTTGAGTCTCCCTTGCGTGAGAGTGATCCCGAGAAATACGTGAGCGAGGTTCTCGAACAATTCATCTCGAGAGCCTTTCGTCGTCCGGCCACGGCGGCCGAGGTGGCCCGCTTCCTCAAGATCTACAATCTGTTGAAGCCTGAGTTGGGAACAATGGAGGCGGCTCTGCGTGAGACGCTGTCCATGGTGTTGATCTCACCGCAGTTTCTCATGCATACCGTGTCCGATGGGAAGGTCGCGACGAAGGACGATGAGCTGGCCTCACGTCTTTCCTATTTCCTCTGGGGGAGCCAGCCTGACGATGAACTATCGAGCCTGGCTCGAGAGGGAAAGTTACAGGATCCTGACGTCGTGGAAGCCCAGGTTTTGCGATTGTTGCAGGATCAGCGGGCGGCAGACTTTGTTCGAAATTTCACCACTCAATGGCTGAGTCTCTCCAAGATGAAGACGGTGCCGATCAATCAGGATCTCTTTCCCCGGTTTCTCTACTATGTCCCACGGGGAGAACGGGCGGGAACCGAGGAACCCTATCGCCCGACCATCAGGGACTACATGATGGATGAAACGGTCGCTTTTATCGGTGAGCTGATTCGGCGGAATGCCGAGGTGTTCCAGGTCGTGGATTCGGATTTTGCGATGCTCAATCAAGCCTTGGCTGCCCACTACGGAGTGGAGGGAGTGCAAGGGAACGAGTTGCGTCCGGTGTCGCTCAAGGCTGAACATCGGCTTGGTGGTTTGTTGACCCATGGTTCGGTCTTGATTGGAAACGGAACAGGGTCAGCACCTCATCCCATTTATCGCGCCGTCTGGCTGCGCGAAGCGATTCTCGGAGATGAAGTCAAACCGCCCCCTGCCGATGTTCCGGCCCTGACGGACTCGGCGGGCGACTCGGCGGAAGTCGCTCTTTCGATCAAGGACCTTCTGGCTCTGCATCGGGAGAAGGAGAGTTGCAACGATTGCCACGTGCGACTGGATCCCTGGGGAATTCCTTTTGAGCGGTACAACGCGATTGGCAGGTATCAGTCGATGGTTCCAAAGGAGGGCGCGAGGATCAGCGGATTTCAGAAAGAAAAACATCAGGACCTGAAGGGATACCGGGAGTATTTGAAGACTGTGAATACCGAGGTGGTTGAAGCGGAGGCGAGGGTTCCTCATGGTCCCGAGGTCGATGGCATGGCGGACCTCAAAGCCCATCTTCTCAAGTCCCGCAAAGAAGAGATTGCCGCGAATGTGGTGCGAAGGTTGATGGCCTATGGACTTGGCCGAGAATTGGGATACCGCGATCGATTTGCGGTGGAAGAGATCCTTCGCCAAGCGGAGAAAAAAGACTATGGTCTTCGGGACCTGATTGTTCTGGTTTGCCGGAGTGATCTGTTCCGTGGCGTGATTCAGAAGAATTAATCAAATGAAACAGAAATCCTGGCATATCAATCGGAGAGAGCTTTTGAAAGGTGGAGGGGTTGCTTTGGCCCTGCCGTTTTTAAATGGAATGAGTTGGGCCCGAGGAGGCGCGGCCAAGGATGTTCCCAAGCGGATGCTGGTGAGCTACTTTGCTTATGGCGCCTACATGCCGAATGGATCTTCCGGAATCCCACACAAGGACAAGGATCATCATGAGTGGAGTTGGTGGCCCTGCAAGGATCCCGGACCGCTGAGTTTCAACAAGTCGGCGGCTCCCTTTGAGCCGTTGAAGGACTATGTCACTTATTTGCGTGGGCTTGATCACAAGGGTGGATGGGCCATGGGCGGTCATAGCTCGGGCGATGTCTTCGCCACCGGGGCCGACATGACGAATCACGAGAAGACCAACAATATTTCGATCGATCAAGTGGCGGCCAATGTGCATGGAAGCAAGACCCGCTATGCCTCCTTGGTCCTCGGAACCGAAGGTGGGACCGGATCCTATGGATCGAGCAAGACCTTGTCCCACCGAGGGCCGGGCCGTCCCATTCCGTCGATGCACAAGCCGCAGGAGATTTTCAGCCGTCTCTTCACTCCCTATGCCGGCAAAGGCGTCGAAGAAGTCAGGGCGGGCTTGAAGCGCGAAGCCAGTATTCTCGACTTGTTGATGGAGCAGAGCAAGAGCTTCAAAGGACGCCTCGGGCATGAGGACCAAGGAAAGGTTGAGGAATATTTGGATTCAATCCGGTCACTAGAGAAGAGAGTCGAAAGGACCAGCGAGTGGACTCATCAAGCGCTTCCCGAAGTGGACACCAAGGGGTTGAATCTCGAGGTGTCCCACAAGGATCCCCAGGAGTACATCCGCTGTATGTATGATCTGGTTTATCTGGCCTTTCAGACTGATTCGACGCGCTTTGCGTCTCTCATGCTGGAGAGTGAGCAATCACAGAGCAGCGAGATGTGGAATTACGCAACTTATGTTCTCGGGTATAAAGGCGCAACCCACGACATTGCCCACAAGCGTCCGGCCGATTTCTCGGGACAGTGGGACCAGTGGCGAGCCGAACAGCATGCCTATTTCCTGAAGAGGCTTCGTGAGACTCCGGAAGGGGATGGTAACATGCTTGACCGGACCGTTGTGCTCTGGGGGTCGGCCCACCCTCATGCCTCCCACAGCACCAAGAATTACCCCATTCATCTGGCCGGCGGAAACAAGCTCGGCCTCAAACACGGAAGTCTTCATTCCTTTGAAGGAGAAAAGAAAGTGCCGCTGGCCAATCTTTTTGTCTCGATGCTGAATGCCGTGGACGTGCCGGTGAAGAAGTTCGCCGATAGCACGGGAGAGATGACGGAAGTGACAGCCTAGCCAACGATGATTTTTCGGTTGATCACAGTTGTGGTGCTGTTGCTCGGCGTGGCCAAGGCTGAACAGTCGTTGCCCAGAGTTCTCATTCTGGGGGACCCGATTTATCAACAAATATCAGGCTCACTGACCAAGGAGGTCAAAGGTCAATGGGAAGTTGTGGTGCCCCGGTTTGAGCCCGGAGAAGTCTTCAATTCGACAACTCTTTTGGAGAAGCTTGATGAGCTGCTGGGGGAGAAGAAGTGGGATGTCATTCACTTCAATGTCGGTCTTGGTGATTTGGTTCACCGGGCGCCGGGAATGAAATCATTTCGCGTGTTTCCCCGTCATGCCGGTGGAGTGCGGACGACGCCGCCCGTCCGGTATGAGCAAAACCTTCAGGAGTTGGTCAAGAGACTGAAAGCGACAGGAGCCAAAGTCATTTGGGCAAGTACGACGCCCATCCGACATTCGTCGACCGATGTCTTTGAGCTGGGATCGGAGATCAAATACAACGAGATCGCTGCGAAGGTGATGAAGGCTCACGGAGTCCCGATCAACGACATGTATGGCTTTGTCCTGAAACTCATCGATATGGACAAGCCGGCCAGTCATGGTGCCGACCCCTTTTTCTTTGATCGCAAGCCCATCCACCCTCCGGTGCTAGATGCCGTAAAGTCGGCGGTGAAGTGAGTGCTACTTTTTGTAGTCCTTACCATTGATGCTCCGGACCACGGAACGCATCCATTCATCGAGCTCCTTCGACATCTGACCAACCCGTTTTTGCTGGGCCGGAGTTTGAGCGAGATCCTTTGTTTCCATCGGGTCCTCGGAAAGGTTGTAGAGTTCGAACTTCTTGCCATTGATCCGATGGAGTTTCCACGGCCAGTCGGTCCAAGCGGCGTGGCCCTTGGAGTAGTCTTCGGAGAACTGCGGAAAGTCATCGACGTCTTTTTTGACCCTCGGGGGATCGTGGGGCAGGGCGGCACCAGCCTGTTGTTTTTCCATGATGGCTTTCAGGATCCGGTCGCTCCAGGTGCTTTGCCCGCCCTGGAAGTGGTGCCAGAACCCCATCGGTTTTGACCTTTCGGAGGCATCCCCAAAAATGATTCCGCTGGCATCGACACCATCGAGTGGGTGGGGCGGAGTATGGTTGATCCCGGCCATCGTCAGCACGGTGGGATAGATGTCGCTGGTGGAGACGGGAACGGAAGTCCGGCCCTTCAATTCCTTTGCTGGCCATTCGAGGATGCCCGGCACGCGTAGTCCTCCTTCGTAGATACTGCCTTTTTTCTCTCTCCCCCCGGAGGTTTCTTTGACCAAGCCGCCGTTATCGCTGCAGTACCAGAGGATGGTGTTGTCTGCCATGTTCAAGGCCCTGAGTTCCTTGCGGAGACGCCCGACTTGTTGGTCGAGAAGGGTGATCTCCCGATAGTAGCCGGCGTGCTTCTTTCCGTCGTAGAGCGATGGGCCGTCCGGAACTTCACGGAAGGGATCGTGGGGGGAAGGGAACCAGATGACGGTAAAGGTCGGAGACTTCGAGTCCTTGTGCTTTTTGAGAAAGGCGAGGGCATCGTCCATGAGGATGACGGATCCCTTGCCCTTCCGATGCTCGACCTTTCCGTTGCGGCTGAGGTAGGGATCGTTGTCGAAGAAGTTGAGCCCGACCGCCCATTCATCGAATCCCATCCCGGAAGGATTACAGGGGGAGTCTGGTTGGCCGGACCCGAGGTGGACCTTGCCGAAGATTCCTGTTTTGTATCCCGAGGCTTTCAAGGTTTCGGCGATGGTCTGCTCGTGAGGACGCATGTAGCGGCCGTGGTTGGGAACCTTGGTGCGAATGGGGTGACGCCCGGTCAGGACGCTGGCCCGGGTGGGAGAGCAGACCGGAGCGGCGGCGTAGAAGCGGTCGAAGACGAGGGCTTCGGAAGCCATTTGATCGAGAGCCGGAGTCTTGACGAAGGGGTGCCCGTTGTAGCCTGTGTCCCCCCAGCCTTGGTCATCAACCATCACCAAAATAATATGAGGTTTCTTGGCCTCCGCGTGGGAGAAGCCAGAGGCTGTCAGCCAGAAGACCAGAGCGAGGAATTTGAGGGCAAGCGAGCGATTCATGTCGGGCAGGAGCGGAATTGTTAGTTGGAGAGTGATAGAAACGAATCAGCGCTTTTGTGTCCTTTCACAAAGATTGAATCGATCTGAGTTGAGTATGGAGCAAAATGGCATTAACTGAAGACCTATGAGTATTGCTGTTCCCGGGGGAGTCCTGTCCGTCGTGGTCCCCATGTACAACGAAGAGGGAACGCTCGCCGAGGTTCTCGGGAAGATTCTCGCCCAGAAGATGGTGGGAGAGGTGGTCTTGGTCGATGATGGTTCATCCGACGGAACGGCCAGAGTGGCCAAGGAGTGGGAAGACAAGGAAGAGCGGGTGCGGTTTATTCAACACGAGCGGAACCAGGGGAAGGGGGCGGCTTTGCGGACCGGATTCCTGCAGGCCAAAATGCCCTACGTCATCGTTCAGGATGCTGATCTGGAATATGATCCGGGAGAGTTTTGCAAAGTGGTCGGACCTCTGGCAGACGGTCAGGCTGATGTCGTCTATGGGTCGCGATACTTGAAAAAGGATACCCGCGTGGTCCTGAGGTTCTGGCATACCATGGGGAATCGATTTCTTACCCTGCTTTCCAACATGATGAGCGACTTGCACGTCACCGATATGGAAACCTGCTACAAGGGGTTTCGCCGGGAAGTGATCCAGGCGATTCCCATCGAGGAGAATCGATTTGGTTTTGAGCCGGAAGTGACAGCAAAGTTAGCCAAGATGAAATTGCGGGTGATGGAAACATCCGTGAGTTACTATCCGCGCAGTTACGACGAAGGTAAGAAAATCGGGGTCAAGGACGGCTTCCGGGCGATTTGGTGCATCTTCCGCTACAATGTTCTCGACCGCGAGGCAATTGAGTGGGAGAGATCCGTCGATGAATGAGCGACTCAAGGGACGGTTGGGCTCCGGATTCTGGATCAGCTGGGGCGTGGCGATGGCCTGGAGCCTGTATCGCTGTCTCACCAACGAGTCGTGGATTCTTGACGACGAGCTCACGCACTATCTCATTTCCAAGGATGTGTGGAATGATCCGAAGGAGTTGTGGCATCCCTGGAGCCGGCCCGGGCGAAACATCCTGCAGTTCATCCCGGCCTACTTCGGATTGACGGCGGCGCGCGTCTGGACGCTGGCTCTGGCCGGACTGGCGATCTGGTTTACGGGTCGCGGGGCCAAGAGGTTGGGGATGCAGGGGCTCGCCTTTCTTCCGTTGCTGGTCGGCTTTCAATGGTGGTTTCCGGAGTTGAGTTATCCAGTGCTGACCCAGACCCCGTTCATGGTGGTGTGGATTGCCGCGATGTATTTTTCGATGCGCGACAAGTGGGTGATCGCCGCGCTCCTTTGGGGATATCTTCCACTGGTCCGCCATGAGGGAATCGCGCTTTCCGGATTGTGGGGGCTCTGGGTGATTTTTGGACCCGGTGGCTTTGCGCGATACTTGCTGAAAGGGAAGTGGAAAGATGCCCGGGATGCTTTTCCCAAAGCTGTTTGGTATGGCTTTTGGACCTGCGTTCCTTTGATTGTGATGAATATCGCCAGCGGGGTGATGCGGGATGAGTGGCCCTACAAGATTCTCTTTGATTCCAAGCCCACCGAGTATTACGGATCGGGATCGATCTGGCTTTATCTCAGGCACTTGATCTCGTGTTGCGGGTTGCCAGTAGTGATCCTGATGGCAATCGGATTCTGGAAGAAGTGGGAGAGAGTCGATTGGAAAATGCTCTTGTGGCTGACCTATCCTGCTTACTTCGTCATGCACAGTTTGATTTACTGGAAGGGCTTGTTTGCTTCGGGCGGCTACTATCACTTCATCATGCCGATGGCTCCGGCGATCGGCCTCGTGGCTTTGCGGGGGTTCAACATTCTTTGGGAGAAGTTTGGTCCCAAGATTGGTGGGGCGGTTCTTGCCGTGGTCGTGATGGGAGGATTGATGATGCCCCAACAGCAATTCGTGGTTCCGGACAGCCACATCGAGGGAATGCCGGACGTCAACATCACCTACAAGCTGATTGCCCCGCCCATGAAGTTGAGTCGCTATGCGACTGGAATCAAGGAGGCCACGCTTTTTGTCCGGGAGGAGTTCGAAGACGTGCCGGTGCTGGCTCACAACATCGGGGTGACCTACTGGCTGGAGGGGAATGATTCCCTCACGAAACTCGAAGCCTGGGGACCGGGGAATACTCCGGAAAAGGTGCCCTCTGGAACAGTCTTTATCTGGGATTCACACAACTCAGTGGATTTTCATGAGATCCCCCTCGAGCGCATCGAGAACGATGACTGGGAGTTTCTCAAGTCGTTCGCGTATGACTCGGTGAGAGTGTATCGGAAGAAGTAAACCTCATAGACCAAGAGATTATGAAAGTAGCCATTCTTGGAGCGAGTCCCAAGCCGGAGAGGTATTCTCATCAGGCTCAGCTTTTACTGATGGAGCAGGGTCATGAGGTCTTTCCGGTGAGCCCGACGGGCGGGGAGATTTTGGGAGTGGATGGGATGACTTCTATTCCCAACAGGATGGATACGGTGACGCTTTATGTCGGACCTGCCCGATTGGCTCCGGTGTTAGACTCCCTGATAGAGGCGGCTCCCAGGCGGGTCATTTTTAATCCGGGAACCGAGAGTCCGGAAGCCAAGGCGAGATTGGAAGAGGCCGGGATTAAGACCGAAGAAGCCTGCACGCTGGTCCTGCTTCGGACGGGATCTTTTTAGGAAGAATTACTTCTTCTCGAAACGAGAAAAGTAGCGGTCGAAGACATTGGGGAAGTGTTTCCTGAGGGCGGTGTCCCATTCCTCGGGCGTGGCGAGATCGAGGGAGCCGTTGGCATCGGTCAGATCATCAAGCGAGATGGTATCGGGTAATTGGGTGGACCACGGGTTTTTCCAGCGGAAGGTAGCCTTGTAGTCGCCCCGCTGCCAGGCCATGGCGATCCCGGTGATCCCACAGTAGGAAGTGATGGTGACCTGGGTGCCCTCTTCGTCGTGCTTCTTTAGAAGGGAACGGCCGGGCAGATGACTGAAGGTTGATTCGGGATAACCGAGGAAATCGAGAACGGAGGGCAGGACATCGAGATGGGACGCGCTGACTTGATCGGGAGCTTCGGTGCCTGCGGGCCACTTGATCATGAGAGGAACGGCGGTTTGCTCTTCTTCGAGGGATGAGCAATGGAACCACGAACCGTTCTCTTGGAATTCTTCTCCGTGGTCGCCGGTGATGATGATCAGGGCGTCGTCGTATCGATGTTCTTCCTTCAGGAAGTTCACGAAGCGGGCGATTTCGTGATCAGTCCATGCGATGGAATTCAGATAGCGGCGTCGGACCCGTTCGATATCCTCCGGCTTGGGGTAGGCGTGGAACCCGCCCGACGGTTCGTAGTCGGTGTAGGGAGGGGTGAAGGACGGATGCCACTCGTAGTCGAAGTGGGGGGAATCGTAAGCGAGGAACTGGAAGTTGCCTCCGGACGGACTGGAGCCAAGAACTTCCATCGCGTCTTCCAGATTCTTCAACTCACGTTCGGCGATGCTCGACTTGGAAAATTCGGAACCGGCCGGAGCGCTCTTGAAGATTTCCAGACCGTGGGGTTCGCCGAAGTTGGTGGCGCCCATGCTTTGATAGGAGACGTCACAAACGGTGCGGCCCTGGATCTTGTAGTTGGAATTTTGGAGAGCCCTGATGAGGGGGGAGGGAGGGAGGCTTCCCTGATTTTGGATCACATCAACCGCATCACCCCAATAGGGAGGGATCTGTCCGTTGAAGAAGGAGTACCACGAGAGATGAGTGGCGTTGGAGGCAGCCCAGGTCTGTCCGAGTTGCTGGCATTCCTCATCCCGGAATTGGGTCAGGAAGGGAGCGTGTTCGGGCGAGATGGCGTCGGATCGGACCGACTCCAGCATGAAGATGTAGATATCCGGTTGGATGGTGGCGTGTCCGGTGAGATCGGGCTCTTTGAAGGGATGCCAGGCGGCCTGATAAGAGACGAGCCCTGGCTCCGGTTTGATCGGAGTAAGGTGGATCTCGTAAGAGTTGTGCTCCATGCGGAGGGCCTTGCGGGACTTCCAGGCAAATCCCGAAGCCTTTTCCGCGGCAATGCCTCCCCAGGTCAAACCAAGGGCCAGAAGAACGAAGGCGGGACGGAAGCCCACGCGCGGAGAGGCTTTGCGTGAAAGGCAGAAACTGAGATAGCAAAGGCCGCAGAGGACGAGGATGGCGATGAGGATGCCGAAGAGGAAGACCGAGGGTGGTTTTTCAAATCCGGCGGCTGACAGTTGTCGGGCAACGTTGAGCGGTCCGTCTTCGTCGATCTTGTTCATGACGAAGCGGAGGGAATTCTTCCAGAAGATGATGGCGAGGGCATCGGCTCCGAGGATGCCTGGAATGACCGCGGGGATGGCCCACGGAAGATACCGGAGCTTGTAAGGAGCGGCCATGCTGGCGATGCGCGCGCCCATCCAGAAGAAGGAGAGAACGATCAGGGCGGTCAGGACGCGTCCGGCAGCGGCCGAGATGAATTCTCCGGTGGTCAACGGGAGATTCATCAGGACGAGAATGTTGTGCGTCGAATAAATCGCGAGGGAAAGAAAGAACCAGATCCAGTTGAATGGGACGGGCTCCCGCCACCATGAGCGGAAGATATCGACAGGATTCACGCGGTTGAGCAGAAACCAGATCCATCCGCCGAGGGTGGCTCCGATGAGGATGTGGCGCATGGCCACGACCAGGTTGTCGGCGAAGCGTCCGGGTTCAAGAATCCATGAAGCCCTCCATTCCGGTTGGATGAAGAAGGCGATATAGGGAAGAATGGCCACGAGCACGCCGCCACCCCATAAGAGGTAGTGGCCGGGCCGGTTTCTGACGGAAGAGGATTCCACGGGCGGAGGAGTATGCCGTGCTTTTGCGCAAAACTCAACCCACTCCGCAATGCAGAATTCGGGCTGGTTTGTAATCGAAAGCCTTCCACCCGGACGGGTGAAAGGCCTTCATTGGGGGGAGAATCGGGCTGGAACTACCGTTGCGGAACGGAGGCTTCCAGGACGGTGGCGCCATTTTCCTCGCTCATCACAAGGATGCTGAAGCGTTTGACCTGCCCGAGACCGGTGGTGCTGACACTGGCGTAGTCAAACTTTCCACGAAGGTCGGTGTAACCGTCCTTGAAGAATTTCACCCCCTGATCGGTGAGGGCGTAGACCTTGACGTAAGCCTTCGAGAGAGGCTTGTCGGTCTTGCCATTTCGGACCGAGAGGAGGCCCATGCTTTCGGAGAGGGTGGTCTTGAGATCATTGGCATAGACCGCTTGCGAGGTCTTCTTGCCGTCTCCAAGGATTTCCACAATGACGTTGCTCGCCTGATATTGCTTGGGAATCTCAAAGGTGGTGGCCTTCTTGTCCCGGGGCAGTTTCATGGTCACAGACTGGTTCGGACGAATGATCGAGAACCGGGAGGTGCCGCTTGAGACGAAGGGGTTGGTGCTGAAGAGGAACTCGAGGTCCATTTCGTAATAATTGACGATGACCTCAGCCACATTGCGATGGTCGAGAGTGGCCTTGTTCCCTTCGATCTTGAGGTCGAGGGTTGGTTCCCGGTCGGCGGCGGCATTTTGTTCCTGCTCCCGGTTTCCGTCATCGATGACGACTGGTCCGGCTCCTTCGACCTCGGCAATCTGTGCTGTGATGTCGGCGAACAATTCGCGCCAGCGATCGACGGGGTATTTTTCGTATTTGGAGGCGAGCCGCCGGGCCTTGCCCAAGTCTGCCTGATAGAAGGCGGCGTAGGCCTGGAAGTAGTCGAACTGCATTTTGGTATCCAGTTTGCCGGCATCGACCTTGTCCAAGTGCGCCAGTGCTTCGCTGATCCGATCCTGGAGGAAGAGGTAATAGGTCGTTCCGAGACGGTCCATGTCGTCGAGAGACTTCCGCTGGCTGAGAACCGTCAGGAAGGTTTGATACTGGCTGCGGATGACCGGATTGAGAATACGGTGTTCTCCACCGAGGGCATGGGCGCGGTTGTTGACCAACGGCTTGTATTCCAAGTGCTGGTAGGCTCTTCGAGCAATGGGATCAACGGTGATGAGATCGGATTCAAGAGCGAGTCCGCATTGATTGAGGAATCCGCCCTGCATCAGTAGGAATTGGGCAATACCTGTTTTGTCGTTGTGGGCCACGGCATAGCTCTGAAGGGTGGCGTGGTAGAGTCCCCGGCTTTCCAGAATGGGAAGGGCCTTCTTGTAGAAGTCGGCACTCTCGCGGAATCGCCAGGCGATCTTGCCCAGATCAATAGCGTGGAGGTTCTGCTTTGTGAGGTAATCCAGAACCACCTGCTCCTCGCCCCATTGGCTGATCCACGCCCATGAGGATTTATCGACGTTGGTGGGTTCGTCGACCACCTTGAAGACGAGGGAGTCGGCATTGGCCACGACTTCGCCATTTCTGGAGAGATGCGCGGGATAGATTGGGAATTCCCCTGAATTCGGGAAATAGAACGCTAGCTCCAGACGGAAGGTTGAGTAGGGCTCGAGTTGGATGGGCTTGGTCCCGGTGCTGCGTTGTCCCAACATTGGGATGGCGCCTTGCGGGAGTTGGGTCAGGATGTCAAGACGCTGGCGCGAGCTGGTGGGGTTGGTGACCACGACCTGGGCTCCATAGACGATGCCTCGAACGAATTCGTCTGTGATGAACTTGTCGACTTTTTGTCCGTTCTCCATGCGGAAGCGATCGTTGAGTTGGAAGTAGCTCTGGCTTACGAGAAGAGGGGGGCGATTGGCAGCCATGCCGGCTTCCTTGATTTCGCGATGGAAAAGAAGGAGGGAGTCGCCGGCGGTGAAATCGAGAGCGCCATCCTTGATTTCGTCCTGATGATCGGGTGCCTTGAAGGGCAGATCGAGGAAGGCGAGAGCGAGCATCATCTCGTGGAAGTTGCGGGTGACAGCACCGAGGTGACGGGATCCGAAGCCTGGCTTGAGTCCATGCCTGGCGAGATCGAGCCAGAAGGGGTTGGCGGGAATGAGGTCGTAGTTATGGCTGGCGATGGGGAGGTGATAGTAGTTGTTCTCCGCCCATTCCTTGGTGGGCTCGAGGCTCCGGTAGAGTTGTTCGAGTTTCTCCTGAAGTTGTTCGACTTCGAGTTGTAATCCGAAGGCATCTGCTTCGGCTAATTCCATTTCCTCGTCACGGACCTCTTCTGCCAAGTCGAACAAGGCTTCGGACTGTTTGCGCATTCTGGAGAGCTCGACTTTTTTCGCCTCAGCGCTGGCGGCCTGGCCGGGTTTGTTGAGGCGGCCGAGGGCTCTTCCTCCGGTGGAGAGTGCATCGATTGCCGGTCTTGCTGCATTGTTGGCGAAGCGGGCGGCAGCGCCCCGGGTTTTGCTGGCGTCGGTGTTTCCGAATCCACCTCCGCCCAGAGCGGCTCCGAAATACTGTTGGGCGCGGCCCAGGTCGGGCGGAGTGAGAGCGAGCCGATTTTCCAGATCGAGAATCAGGGCAGCCCGGCGGGCGGGATCCTTCTGCGAGAGAAGGATGCGTTCCACCACATTCAAGCGGGAGTATTCATGGGAGGTCAGATACTTCTCGAGGGGTTTGCCGAGGAGATAGTCGTCCATGAAAGTCCGGTCCTTTTTGTTGGCCAGATGGGGAAGCACGACCTTCTTGAAGAAGTCGGGATCCTTGCGGGAAAGGAAGAAGCTGAGTTCATGGCTGGCGTATCGGGAATACTTCTCGGTCTTTTCCTCATCGGTGAGCTCGGGCCACTCCGTGATGAAGGAGAACTCGCGCAGGGTGACGTCGTTCTTCAAGGTGAGGAAATAGCGATGGATGGATCCGAGGTGGTCGAAGATTTCGAACTGGGAATTGGCGAGATCCGGAAGGGTGATCTTGTCGCCTTTCTTGAGAATGGATACCCGGTCCTGCTCGGTGAAGTGGCGTTTGGCATCGAGAGCCTTCAGAAGACGGATGTCACGGAGCTTGGTTGAGCGGTCCTCGAGAGACACGCTGCGGTAGGTCAAGCCATCGGGATCGACCAGAAGAATATGGACGTGCTGGCGGTCGCCAAATGCGTCGAGCTTCAGCGAGAGCTTGCCGTTTTTGGGCACGAGGTTAGCGACCAGAACGGGGTCGTTGAGAAGAAAGTCGTATGATGGCGATTGATTCGAAGCGCCTTGTCTTTCTGACAGTCTTCGGGCTCCCTTTTTGGGAGCGGCTGAGGCTGGAGCGGGTGCGGGAACAGGCTTGCGCCCGAACTTGTCACCTCCAGAGAGGCGTTCCTCTCCGGCCTCCGTGTCGCGAAGAGCCCAGGGGTTGAGAAGGATCTCGGGACGGGCAAGCATGTTGCCCGGGAATTTCTGGGCGTAGCGCCGCTCGAGGATGTAGCGAAGCTCGTCGCCAAGATTTCGTCCGCTGATATACAGGCTGGGAAGGTAGCGTGCTTTGCCGGTCACGAGACCGTTCCGTTGGGATCCGCCGAGAGATTCGAAGGGATTGTATTCGGGAAGAAAGCGGGTGGCCATGACGTGGACCCTGGTCAGGGGATCGACGCCGGAGAGGTGGATCTCAAGGGCTTCTTTTCCTTCGGTAATTTTCGAAATGTGTGACGGCTGTCGCTTCGGCAATTCGAGCATCCTCGCCTTGTTGAAGGTATGACCGAGGGACTCGCTACCGGCGCCGACCATGACCGTGATGGACTGTCCGCTGTCTTTCAGATGAAGGCTGTAGTCTCCGGCAGTCAATCCGCTGGCAACCAGAGAACCATTCACGAGTTTGAGACGGGCGAATTCGTCGGTGAGAAACCCGCCAAGGGACCGGGAGTAGAAGGCCACCGAATGGCGATCCAGTTTCCCGAGGAAGGGAATGGTGAGATCTTTTCCTTCGGTCATGGTGACGACGGAAATCTGGTCACGACGATCATTGTCCAAGGGGAAGGTCCGGGCGTGGCCTCCTGGTTCGCGAATGGAAACCCAGTCGATGCCTTTCAAGTTGCCCAGATTGACTGCTCCGAACTGGTTGGTTTTCAGGGTGGCATTGCGTTGGTTTTTGAAGCCCTTGCGGTGGACGCTCACGGCAAGATTCTGTCCGTCGAGAGGTTCGCCGTTCCGGCCCAGGAATTCGAGGCGGTAGGAGTGATCGATCTTGCTGAGATAGAAGTCGCCGACTTTGTCGTTCTTCAGGAATTCGTTGACCTTGAAGATGCGGGAATCGGTGAGTTCGATTTCTTTTCCGCCCTGGCTCGCGACCTTGAGTTTGACCCGAAGGGTGGCGGTGAGTTGAGTCAGACGATTGGGAACGCGGAACTCATGGGTGGCTTCGCGATCACTGGCTAGTTTGAAGTCGGCCACGCTGGTAGTGGCGGGAATGCCATCGAGATTGTTCGAGTGAAGATGGAGGCTGGCACTTTCGATCTTGCCCAACGAGATGGTCTCTCCAGCGAGGGTGAGAGTGGGGCGAATGAGGATTTTGGCCTTTCCGCCTGAGCGAAGGGATTCGCGGTCGAGATGCATTCCGGCCTTCAGGCGGTACGCTTCCTGAGACTGCACGAAGCGAGCCATCGTGGCAAAGCCCGAGGCATCGTGGATGACTGCGGTGCGATCGCCCGGGTTGTTGGAGAAGGGGATGAGCGCGCGTCCTTTGTCATCGCACTTGTAGTGGCGGTCGCCCAACCAGAGTCCGGCTCCTTTCACCGGCTGATGGTTTTCATCAAGAACGGTCAGGAGTTCTCCGGAGGTGATGGTTTTTTTCAGGATGCCGAGGGCTCCCTTGCGAATGATGGCCCGGCTGCTCTTGCCGCCTCCAATGAATTCGACAACCCAGAGGCCGCGCCGTTTTTCAATGAAGGGGAATTTGAATTCGTGCCGGGACCGAAGCTGGGGCGCCGTCTTGTATTCGTGGGTCTCGACATGGTTGGCGACGAGTCCGTCGAGGTCGATGTCAGTGCTGACTTCATTGCCAAGATTGCGGTAGTAATTCAGGGTGTTGATTTCGAAAACCTTGATGATGAGTTTCGGGACATTCTTGAGATGAACGGGCAGAGCCACCTCGTCGTTAAGTCCGTAAACCTCCTTGGAGATCGGATCGAATTCGATATCCACCCGGTCCTTCAGGTTTTGGAATTCCGAAGGCGAGAGAAGAGAGGCCCAGTCGGAGGGCTTGCCGATGCCATTGGTGATTTTGCATTCCGCGAAGACACGCCGCAGCCAGCTTTCGTTGAGGAAGGGGCTGAATTTCTTGGTGTCCGGAGCGTCCTTGAGAAATTCGAGAAGGTAGGACTTCACCAGTTCCTCATCGCTTCCAGAAACCGGTGGCAGGGTGGTAATGCGTCGATAGTCCCGCCCGAGATCGGCGGCATGGCGCCAGGCGTCGACTTCCTTTTTCCGCCACTCGGGATTCAGGTAGGAGACATTTTTCGGGAAGGCGAGATAGGTCATGAACCTCTTCTGGTTCATCTTGCCCAGGGCACGGTCGTGGACGAGTCGCTGGTAGAGAAGGTGGACCTTCAATGAAGTGAACTTGGGAGCGAGAGGAGAGACGAATTTCCAGGCGCGCTCAAGGTAGGCTTCGCGAACTTCAGGGGAGGCGGCAAGGTTGTCGTCGGCTCCGGGAAGCAGTTTGGCGAGGTAGGTTTCGACGAACTTTTCGTTCTGGATGAGATCGGGTTTTCCGGTGAGCAGCTGGTCCAGCTGAGAGATGGTGAGGGCTCGATGAATTTGAAACTCACCAAACCCGCGGGTCTCCTTGGATTTGAGATCGACAAGAATGAGATCGACCAACCCGGGAAGGTCGGGCAGGGGAGCGCGCGCGAGGAGATCGCGTCGTTCGGAGGCACTCAAATTTGGCTTCTGAGCGAGGAATTGATGGAAGGCCGAAGTCTCGAGGTTTTGGAGATTGCTGGAGCTCGCCAGAGCATCCTTGAGGAACGCATCCCAGGAAATGTGTTTCTGATCCAGTGAGGAAGGATGGTTGGCTTCGCGGGCTTTACCTTCCTGCTGGTGGTTGAAATTCAAACCCATTTCCTTGCGGAGGTAGGCAAGGGTGGCCTGCGGGTCGTCGGAATAGCGGATCAGGGCTTCGCGGTGTTCGATCTGTTTGCGGGCACCGGAATTGCGAAAGCGCTTGCGCCATTCTCCCAGGATGCGGTCGAGGTTTTGGATCTCTCGTTCGTTCTGATAGTGGAGGGCGTGGAAGTAGTAGTAGTCCTCGGTGCCGGGAATGAGCTGCTTGAGGGCTTCGGCGCGGTTTTCGGCGAGCGCGAAGTCTTCGATGAACCCTACGGTTTGTTGGGCATGCAGGGGTGAATTCGCAATCAGCAGGCCTCCGAGAAGAGCAAGGCCGCGAAGAAACGGGAATCGATGGATCGTTTTCATGGGTCTGGGTAGGTGGGAGGAAGGCGCTTTTGGAGCCTGTTCCATACTATAAAGACTCAGGGAGTCCGATCTTCTTGGAAAAAAGGATGTTTTTTCCGGGGAAATTCTACTTCTCGAAGACGAAGAACTTCCGGCAGGCGAAATTGACCAGAGCGGAAGAAACGACGAAGGAAATATCAGCGATCCCGTTGGGGACGTTGAAGGACTTCACCAGCCACACGGGGAGAATCAGACCGAGGGAGAAACTGATCAGGGAGATGATGGTGAAGAGGGTGAGTTCGGTCCGCACGCCGTGACGCCCAGGGGTAAAGACCAACCAGCGGTTGAGGGCGTAGGCCGTGAAATTGGAAGGCACAAAGGCGATAAACTGGACGACGGAATTGTTGAAGGCCCTGGTTCCCTGGGGTAGGTCCATCGCGAAGTGTTCGGGAAAGAGTATCCGGCCCAGATTGGTGACGGCGATGAGAACGACGACTGAAACCACGCCGCAAAGCCCATACTTCCCGAACTGAATCAGGAAGGGGGCATCGCGGGCAAGCAAGGTCTTTTTCAGCCCGCGTTCCCGAAGATAACTCCAGGCGCGGGAGGTTTCACGGATGATCATCGATCAGCTGAGGATGGAATCGATGGCATCGATTCGAGCCAACACGGCCTTCTGGGCGTGCAGCCGGTTTTCGGCTTGTTGGAAAATCGTGTCCGAGTGGGCTTCGAGCACTTCCTCGGTGATCTCTTTGCCGCGATAGGCCGGGAGGCAATGAAGGACGATATGGTCGTCGGCGGCATTTGAAAGAAGACCCTCGTTGACCTGATAGTCGCCGAAGAGAGCTTCCTTCTCGTCCTGTCCTTCCTGTCCCATCGAGAGCCAGACATCGGTGTTGATGACATGGGCGTCCTTGACTGCTTCGGTGGGGTCGGTGGTCAGGCTGACATTGTCGGCGGCCAGCCGGTCCATGAAATCCTGTGGCGGAAGGCAGGATTCCGGAGCGGCCACCACGAATTCGAATCCGAGATACTTGGCGGCCCACATCCAGGAACGGGACATGTTGTTGTCGCCATCGCCGATGAAGACGATTTTCTTGCCCTCCCAGGTGCCCAGTTTTTCCTTCACGGTGAGAAGGTCGGCCAGAATCTGGCAGGGATGTTCTTCGTCGGTGAGGGCATTGATAGTGGGAATGCCGGAGTAGGAGGAGAAATCCACCACGTCCTGTTGGGCGAAGGTCCGGATCACCGCTCCATGGACCATCCGTCCGAGAACGCGGGCGGTGTCCTTGATGGGCTCGCCCCGTCCGAGCTGGATATCGTTTTTGGAGAGGAACATGACTTCGCCTCCGAGTTCGCGGATGCCGACTTCGAATGAGACGCGGGTCCGGGTGGAGGCTTTGGTGAAAATAATGGCCCAGGTCTGCCCGGCCAGCGGTTGGGTGGGGTGGGCACCGCGGGTGGCCTTCATTTCGACGGCGAGGTCAATGAGGGCGGTCAGGGCAGCGGAATTGGATTCTTCGATTGATAGAAATTTCATCGGAGGAAAAAAGGGGAGCGGGGATCTTGGAGGAGTTCTCGGGAAAACTCAAGATTTTGTGAATCAAGAATGTGGATCAAATCTTCCGCTGCAGGGGGAATGTGAAATATTTGTCACTTTCCGCTTCCATGATGTGATCTGGATGGCATTCCTCCTCTTGGTAGAGACCAAATAATATCTGTTACCCCACACATGATGAAAAAACGATCCTCACAACAACGCTGGTGGCCGTTTCCGCGAGTCTCTCGCATGGAGCGGCGATTCACAGTGGACTGAGCAATTACTGGGCCCTTGATGGGAATGGTGATGAGACAGCCAATACATTTGCCGAGGCAACCAGCACGACAGTCGACAATGGATCTGTGGAAGGAGCCGATGGCACGGTCAGTTTCGCGACTGGCCTGTTTGGTCAAGCTGCCGACTTTGAGCGAGGTTCTGGTACTGATGGGCGGATTCAAGTGACTGATGCGGGAACTGACATTGATCGCACTGGCCTGAGTCTCTCGATTTCTCTCTGGGTTAAGTTCGAAAACGACCAGACGGGCTGGCAGGCGATGGTCGCCCATGGAGAAGGTAGTGATTATCGGATCGCACGAGACAGTGGTGGAGGTAACATCCCCGGGCCAGCTTATGCCGGTGGCACCGGAGACATTCGTGATCTTAGCGGGAATAACCTTTACAACCAGAAC
This sequence comes from Akkermansiaceae bacterium, assembly GCA_049889715.1. Lineage (GTDB taxonomy): Bacteria > Verrucomicrobiota > Verrucomicrobiia > Verrucomicrobiales > Akkermansiaceae > SW10. The sequence goes on from JBMHCW010000089.1 coordinate 69,242, forward strand.
TGGTATCACATTGCCGCGACGACCCTTGCGGCTGGTGGCACGGAGTTATTCGTCAATGGGGTTTCGGTCGCAACAAGTGGTGGTCCTGCCAACATTGCGGATCATGGAACCAATAATCTTTGGATTGGTAATAACCCTCAAGGGGGTGCCAACCGCATGTGGGACGGATTGATTGATGACGTCGCGATGTGGGATCGAGTCCTGACTGCCGATGAGGTTGCGCTGGTTCACAACGCCGGTCGTGCTGGAATCGCACTGAGTGCTGTGCCCGAGCCTTCCACCGGGCTTCTCGGAGCTCTGGCTGGGCTGCTTCTGGTAGTTCGTCGCAGACGATAAAGCATGCTCAATACCTGATTTTTCAAGTTTCAATGACGCCGTTCGTTTCTGCGAACGGCGTTTTTATTTGCGCGAAAAGACTTTTGCACCTGCAAAGAGGAGAACTGCTTGAGCGTTCAGAATTATTCATTCTTTCTGATGGGGGGCTTTGCTTTTGCGAGGACATCCGCGATCGCGACGGCCTTTCCTCCCGTCCGTTTACTTTCGTCAGAGGCTTCCATGAAGGCGAACAGCTCGATGGTTTCGGCGGGCGAGACCGGAGGGGTTCCTGTTTGGAAGAACTTGATGACTTCCTTTAACAGTGGTGCATAGCCGTCGTAAGAACCTACCGGGACTTCCTTGCCTTCGGCATTACGGGCAATGCCGGAGTATCCTTTGCCTTCTCTGAAGATTCCGGTTCTTCCACCCGCCCACGTGCCCTCCACTTCGATCAGACCATCGGCGGTGGTGCGTCGAGTGACGGTTTGGCAACCGGTCCCCATGACGGTGAACAGCGATTCACATCCGTGGACTCCATACCAAAATAGATCGGGGTGGCTGGGCTCAATGGTCGCCGGGCTGGAACAGAGGGCAAAAGTGACCTTGCCGATGGATCCGTTACGGACGGCTTGGGTGTTTTTGCCGTATCGAAGGCTGGATGATGAAAAGACCGGAACTTGTGCCTCCTTGGCGAGCCGGAAGATTTCAAGGGTGTCGGCCAGACTACCTGCCATCGGCTTGTCGATGAACAAGGGAAGTCCGGCTTCAATCACGGGACGTGCCTGTTCGAGATGAGGTCGCCCATCGACGCTTTCCAGCATGACGGCATCGACCTTGGTGCAGAGATCTTTGATGGAGGGGCAAATCTCGACTCCGAAGTCCTCCTTCAATGTCTTGGTGAATCCGTCGACTCTCGAAAAACTTGTTTCGATATCGGGGCTCCCTCCTTTGAAAGCGGCAACGACCTTTGCTCCGGGGACATGTTGTTTGTGATCCGGGTCATTGAGGACTTTGGTGAAAGCAATGACGTGGGAGGTGTCGAGGCCGATGAGTCCGATGCGGATGGTTTCTTTGGCTGAGAGAGGAAATAGTCCGAAAAGGGAAAGGAGGAGCGGAAGGAACTTCATTGGTAAGTCGGGTGAGGAATTGGTCAGTCGCCTTTGACGACCTTGAAAAAGATCTGCGCTTCGTCTGAACCTGGATTGGGAAACGAATGGGTGGTGGCATCTCCATCGGAGAGTATGTCTTGTTCGACGATGGTTTCAAAAGAGGTGAGATCGGTGGAGGATAGGATTGAGTATATCTGACCGGGCCTCGAATTCCAAATGAGGGTGATTTCTTCCCGTGAATTGTTGATCTCGATAGAAGTGATTTTTGGGGGGAGTCCGCCACCAACGGTCAAAAGCCCTTCTCCGGTGATCCAGGATGCTTCGTTGTCCGCGCCGCTTCCGATCGCGCCCCACGTCCCTTGGGCTTGCTCGACGTCTCCGAAATTGAAAGTTCCGACCGACATGTTGCCATCCAGAACAAGTGGAGCCGGATTGTTGTTCGGCGCGGGGGCTGTCGAGTAGTCGGTGAGGTTGTAGGTGCCGACCGTCAGCGTGGCGCCGGGGCCAACGACGAGACGGCTCCAAACATGATTCAAGGTTTCAGTTTCCAGGTCGGCATTGACGGTGAAGGAACCGTCGATATTTCCGCCGTCGGGACCCCGGTTTTCGTCCAGCTCGATCAAGAGGAGAGGGGCGGTGGGGCTTGCGTTGATCACCCATTTGTCCTGATGTCCACTGCGAGCCAGAATGGTCTCAACGGTGATTGGCAAGTTCAGGACAGCTCCGTGTCTGTTCGAAGTCAGGGTTTTGGCGGTCACAGGCACATAGACATCGTTTCCACGCCCTCCGGCACCATTGAAGGCGATGGTGTCGGCAATCAGGGCATCGTCCACCAATTCGAGATCATAGCTGCCACCCGTAACATCGGTCAGGTCGCCCGCGCTGCTGTCGAGAAGGTTGGTTTTGGCATCGAAACGGATTGACGAATTGGGAAGGTTGACCCCGAGGCCTCCGTTGTTGAGATCAATAAATGGCTCTGGATTACAGCAGGAGTTCTGATGGGCGATGGATTGCCCGTCGAGAGGGACGGCGGCATTGGGGTTTTGTGGGGCAGAGGCTGTCGTGAACCACTTCGTGGTGTCGAACCAAGTCAAGGGAAGGGCTGCTGTTCCGTAGCTGGTTTCGATTTCGGTATTGTTGCCGGGCCCGTTGATCCAGTAGAGGTCTTCGGCATTGATGGTGGCCGGAGCCAGAAGCAGGCTGAGTTTGAGGAATGGGAAGTCCCCGGAAGAAAGAGAAAATTTCACAGTGGCACGATGGTGATCGCCCCCCGAACGGTAAAGCCAATTTTTGTTGGGAGATATGATCAGAATATGATTTCGGTGCAGCGTTTTCCTCCTCTGATGTTACAAACCCTTTGGCTTCCAGGCTCTTGAGTATTGCCGGGTCCGGAGTTGATCTGGAATCTCCATCCCGTGGATTTGCCTTCCTTCCCGGTATGAGATATTGCCGAGGTGGCAGAGCATGGTGCTTTTCTGGGCATCCGAGATTTCGGCATTGAGAGCTTCGCCGTTACGGATGGCGTTGACGAAGTTCTGGAAATGGGGGAGGTCGTTGAGGCCGGGAACGTTCTCTTCCACGAGTTTACCATCGTTGTCATGAATCCGGTAGCCTCCGCCATCGAAGGACATGACCCCGCCGTCTCCGTAGACACTGACAAAGGAGTGCTTCTCGTGTTTACGCCGAAGGCAACTGCTCCCATGCCAGCTCATCCCGACCTTGCCGTAGTCATAAGTGGCATCGGCGGTGTCCGGAGTCTCCTGGTCATCGTCGAAGTGATAGCGTCCTCCGGTGTAGCTTGAAGTTTTGGGAAGATCGACGCCGAGAGCCCAGCGGGCGATGTCCAGTGCGTGCACACCATTGTTGGCGAGTTCTCCTCCTCCGTAGTGCCAATGCCAGTGCCAGTTGTAGTGGACGAGATTGTCTTTGTAGGGGCGAGCGGGGGCGGGGCCCTGCCAGAGAGCGTAGTCGAGGTGGGATGGAACGGGAACCGGCTTGCCTTTACCGATTGATTTCCGTGCATTGTCATACCAGCAGCGGGCGTAGCGGAGGGGGCCGATGATTCCTGAGTGAAGCTTTTCGATTCCCTCCCGAAATCCGGGGGCACTTCGGCGTTGATTGCCCATTTGGACCTTTTTGCTGGTGCGCCGGGCGACTTCCACCATCAGTTCGGCTTCGCGCGGGTTGTGACTGCCTGGTTTTTCCACGTAGACGTGCTTTCCGGCTTCGCAGGCCAGAATGGTGGCCGGGGCGTGCCAGAAATTGGGGGCGGCGATGGAAAGAATGTCGATGTCCTTGTCTTCGAGGATGCGGCGGAAATCGGTGACGGCCTTGGGAGCTTTGCCGTTCTGGCGTTCCGCAGCGTATTTGGCGCCGGCGGCAAGGCGGTTCTGGTCGACATCGCACACGTAGGCGATCTCAACTCCTTCGAGCTTGGCAAAATTGTTGATATGCGCCTTTCCTCGGCTCAGACCCATCACGCCGACGCGGAGTTTTCCGGATTCTTTGTTGGCCGCCTTGAGATTGGCGACGAGTGAAGTGGCGGCGGCGGTCCGGACGAAATGGCGTCGATTCTGCATTGGGAGATGATAGGAACCGACCGGGCGCTATGGCCAGCTTTTCAGTAAAACTAAAGGATTCCAGGCAGTTTGCGGGAGCCAAAAATTCCTCGTTAAAGTGTTGACGCCGCGTTTTTGGTTACTAGAGTCCCGCCACGCGAACTAGCACTCGTAGCTCAATTGGATAGAGCGCCTGACTACGAATCAGGAGGTTAGGGGTTCGACTCCCTTCGAGTGTGCCATTCGCGTTTTTTATTCCGGTGGAATTTTCAGGGGAATGGAAAACGCGAATGGCTTCTGCCGGGAGGTGGATTGGTGAGCCAGAAACTAGCAGGTCAGCGCCCCGCAATGTTTGTTTCTTTCCAGTGGGGCACCTGTCGGCTGGACGATTAACCAAACCAACCCAACCCTAACCTTACAGTTATGAGTAACACCGCTATTACGGAGCCCGAGAATACAGAGCTTTTGGCTCTGATCGACGAGCACTTCCGCGAGTTTAAAGAAGGATCCATTGTTAACGGAACGATCCTTGATATCCGCCCCCAAGTTGTCGTTGTCGACATCGGCTACAAGTCCGAGGGCGCCATCCCGGTCTCCGAATTCGAAGATGAAGACATCGAAGTCGGAGACGAAGTTGAAGTTCTCCTTGAGCGTCTTGAAGACGACGAGGGATTGATCGTCCTCTCCAAAGAGAAGGCCGCCCACAAGCAGAACTGGGAAAAGATCATGAAGGTTTACGAAGATGGAGGTCTCGTAAAAGGAAAAGTCAAAGGCGCTGTCAAAGGTGGCCTGATGGTGAACGTCGGTGTGGAGGCCTTCCTCCCCGGTTCCCAGGTCGACATCATCCCTCCCCGCGATCTGCAGGAGTATGTCGGCAACGTCTACGAATTCAAAATCGTCAAGGTCAACGACGACCGCAAGAACCTCGTTCTCAGCCGTCGCGAAGTGATCGAAGCCGAACGTGCCGAACTTCGTCAGAAGTTCCTCCAGACCGTCACCGTCGGTGACAAGGTCGAAGGACAGGTCAAGAACATCACCGACTTCGGTGCCTTCGTTGACCTTCAGGGCATGGACGGACTGCTTCACATCACCGACATGAGCTGGGGTCGCATTGCCCATCCTTCCGAGATGCTTCGCATCGGTCAGACTCTCGAGGTTCAGATCCTCGACGTTGACCGCGACAAGGAGCGTGTCTCGCTTGGTCTCAAGCAGATGACCGACAACCCATGGGAAGACATCGAAGCCCGCTTCCCGATCGGAGCCGAGGTTTCCGGAAAGGTCACCAAGCTTCTTCCATACGGTGCCTTCATCGAAATCGAGAAGGGTGTCGAAGGTCTCGTTCACGTGTCCGAGCTTTCCTGGGTCAAGCGCATCACGCGCCCCAGCGACGTCCTCGAACTCGATCAGGAGATCAAGGCCGTCGTTCTCGGTATCAGCACCGAAGAACAGAAGATCTCTCTTGGTGTCCGCCAGCTCGAAGAGAACCCATGGTCCGAGATCGAAGCCCGTTACCCGATTGGCAAGGAGATCAAGGGCGAGGTTCGCAACCTCACCGCTTACGGTGCCTTTGTGGGACTGGAGGAGGGAATCGACGGCATGATCCACGTGTCCGATCTTTCCTGGACCCGTAAGATCAACCATCCTTCCGAAATGCTCAAGAAGGGCGACGAAGTGGAGGCTGTTGTTCTCAGCATCGACAAGGAAAATCAGCGTGTTTCCCTCGGTATCAAGCAGCTTGATAGCGACCCATGGTCCGACATCGACAGCAAGTTCAAGGTGGGCGACAAGGTCACCGGAACGGTTGCCAAGATCGCTTCCTTCGGAGCCTTCGTCAGCCTCGACGGAGACATCGACGGCCTCATCCACATCTCGCAACTCAGCGAGGAGCACGTGGAGCGCGTCAAGGATGTCCTCAAGGTCGGCGATCCTGTCGAAGCCCGCGTCATCAAAGTCGATAAGATCGAGCGTCGTATCGGTCTCTCCATCAAGGCGGTTTCCTACTCGGAAGACCAGCTTCAGAAAGAGAGCCAGTCCTTCGAGACCCTCCGTCCTTCCAGCGACCTTGTGGGTCTGGAGCAAGCGTTCAACCTTGCGACGACCAACAACGAGTCCGAAGAGTGGAGTCCTTCCGAGGACGACGAGTAAAGCTCGCCAGTTCGCAACCAACTTCAAAGCCGCTTCGGGAAACCGGGGCGGCTTTTTTGGTGGGGTGATTTTGAACTGTCGCTGGCAGCAAAAGGAACCTAACGATCAACGACCATGAATTCTCCCAAGCTGACCTTTGCCATCGTGACCGCCGGCAGCATCCTGGCGACCTTGATTCACCTGTCCCTCAGTCTGCTCGAGTCGGGGAAGCATCCCCAGTTGATTGGCACCGCTGTCATGGCCATCGGATTGTCCATCCTTTCGATCTTCAACCGACCCCGGTCCGAAAATGAAAAGCGGGATATCAGCGTGATGCTGATTGCCGCGATGAATATCTCGGCGGTCTGGCTGTCCTTCCTGTAGGAGGACTCCCGCTTATTTCTTATCGAGGAAGGTCGACCTGATGGTCATCTTCATTTTTCCCTCCGAGGAATATTGGGCGACGAAACCCGGTTGGATTTCCGTGTCTCCCGACATCTTGAATTCCATGTCTCCCGTGATCTTGTAGTCCATGAAGTATTTCAGTGACCGGATCACCCTCATGCTTCCGCTGAGCTTGGCATTCATGCCTTCCATCTCTTCGTCGATGAAATGACCGGTGAGGTCGAGTTTTGCTTCCAGAACCGCGCAGGGTTCATCGTTGAAATTCTTCACGTCGATTAACTTGAGCCAGACGTTTCCTCCCTGAACTTCCATGAAGTCGATGCTGGGAAGAGATGTGGGATCCACCTTCCAGCTCTCGCCGATTTTCCGTGGCTTGAGGCCATACATTTTGATGTTTTCTTCGACGTCGTCGTTCAGAACCTTTTCAAGGTCGTCGATTTCTTCGTCAAATTCCTCTTGTTGATCCTTCTCCACCTTTCCTTCTTTGAGGGTGCCTGACCAGGTTCCGTCCTTTTCCTCAAAAAGGACGACCTTTCCCATTACGGCCCCTTCGCTTTTCTCGACATCCTCTTCTCCCAACATCTTGGTCACACTGAGACTGGTGTGCTCGACAAAGGTGACTCTGATCTTGGTGGGAGAGAGGAATTCCCAGTGTTGTTTCTCGGTGTCCGAGGCGCTGACTGTTCCTCCGAATTCCTGATCATCAAACTGCATTTTGATCGTCGAGTCGGCCATCGAGAACTTGTCGGTCGTCTCCATGGTCTGACCGATGGGTAAGGGAGGGGCCTTTGAAGCCAGGATGACTTCTTGAGGGGCCGGTTTCTCCTGAGCGGAAAGAACGGGGAAGACGAACGGCAAAATCAGGAGAGGAATCAGCTTTTTCACGACGGTATGAGTGGAGGAATCTCCCATCGTTTTGTCAAGGGGCTAGAATGAGCTTCCCGTCCTTCGGGAGTAGACCGCAAACTTCTTGACTCTGGGGCGATCTCGCCCGACACCCCTCCCGCCATGTTGACGATCAAGAAGATGACCAAGTCGCTGGGAGGACGCATCCTCTTCGAAGATTCCGAGATGACGATCAACTGGGGCGAGCGGGTTGCCCTGGTGGGCCCGAACGGCGCCGGTAAATCGACCCTTTTCAAGATCATCCTCGGAGAAGAGGACGCCGATCAAGGCACGGTTGATAAGGATGAATATGGCATGGTCGGGTATCTGGCCCAGGAAGCGGGGAATCCGGGCGAGGCCTCGATTCTGGAAATCGCGATGGGGATTTCGGAGGAGTTCCGGAGTATTCTTGAGACCATGAGAACGGCCTCCGAGGATACCGAGGAATTTGGCAAGGCCCAGGACCGCTTCGAGGAACTCAATGGTTACCAGCTCGAGCCCAAGGCCAAAAAGATTCTCGCTGGTCTGGGGTACTCGCAGGAGGATTTTGCTCGTCCGGCCAACATGTTTTCGGGTGGATGGATCATGCGGGCGCACCTGGCCCGTTTGTTGGTGGAGGAGCCCGATCTCCTCATGTTGGACGAACCGACCAACCACCTCGATTTGAATTCCTTGATGTGGTTCCAGCGATACCTTCAGCAGTATCCCGGCGCCCTGTTGATCATCTCTCACGATCGGTCGTTCATGGACGGAGTGGTGGACAAGGTCTACGAGATCGAGGAGCAGAAGTTCATTGCCTATGACGGCAACTACACCCGTTATCTTGAGCTCAAGGACGAGCGTTATGATCAGCAGCTCAAGGCCTTCTTGAATCAGAAAAAAGAGATCGCTCGCATTCAGGAGTTCATCGACAAGTTTCGCTCGGTGGGTTCGAAAGCCTCCCAAGTGCAGAGCCGGGTCAAGATGCTTGAGAAGATGGAACGTCTTCCCAAGCCCCGCAAACCCCGGAAGCTTTTCCATTTCCACTTTCCCCAGCCTCCTCGCTCGACCCAGCGGGTGATCTCTCTGGAGAATGTCGACAAGGCATACGGTGACAACGTCCTCTACAAGAATCTCGATGTCTTCATCGAGCGGGGCGACAGCATTGTGTTGGTGGGACCCAACGGCGCCGGTAAATCCACTTTGATGAAGATGCTGGCCGGTGTTGAAAAGGGCGATGCCGGAAAGCGCAATGTCGGGACGACCACCAAGATTGGTTATTTCTCGCAGCATCGGGCCGCCACCCTCAACGAAGACAATACTGTTCTCGATGAAGTCGTCGAAGCTGGTGGAGGAATGCGGGAAGAGGAAGCCCGTGCTATTCTCGGTTCCTTCCTCTTCAAGAAGGATGACGTTCGCAAGCGGGTGAAGATTCTTTCGGGAGGGGAAAAGTCCCGTTTGTCGTTGGTCAAGTTCCTTGTAAATCCGCCGAATCTCCTCTTGATGGACGAGCCGACGACCCACTTGGACCTGACCTCGATCGAGGCTTTGGTTTCGGCCCTGAAAACCTATGAGGGAACTCTGGTGTTCATTTCGCACGATGTTCACTTCATCCGCTCGCTAGCCCAACAGACCTGGCATATCGAAGGGGGCGAGGTGAAGAAATATGCGGGAGACTACGACTACTATCTGCAGAAGTCGGGAGCCTTCGGTGATGATTTCTTTGAAGTTTAAGTATTCAAGAAAGCCAGAATTGATCTCCGGAAATCATTGAGATTCGGGGAATGTCACTGCATCTCTAACAGGATGATCTTTTCGTGTCGAATCTGTTTCAGGAAATGAATGAGTGAAAAATGATATTCTTTTAAAAATATTTGAGTTCTTAGCCGACTATATGTCGTTTTATTGGGTAGATGGAATTTCCTTACCTCCCCAATTCTGTCCAATCAAAGTCCCAAGCATCCAAACAGTTTCTCGATGAAACGAGTCTGTTTCGGGTGATTGCCAAGTCTGTTGATTGTGCAGCTCCGCGCTACCGAAACGAAGTACTGATCGGGGAGGGCGGTGTTGCGAAGGTCTACCGAGCGATGGATACGAGGCTCCGATATCCCGTTGCCTTAAAGCGATTTCGAGAGACCTGTCCGGCAAAGATGGCCGAAGACTATCGCTCGGAAATGACTGCGGCAGCGCTGGCCAATCATACGAACGTCATGAGCATTTTGGATGCCGACAGCGATGAGAACGGCCGTTTCATTGTGATGGAACTCATTGAGGGAAGGAATGCCGAGGAGGTATTTTCCGGCGATGGGAATGTTCAGGGTCTTCATGATTTTATCAACTTTGCGATCCAGTCGCTCGAGGGGTTGAATGCCGTTCATGCCGGTGGCTTGCTTCATCTCGATTTGAAACCATCAAACATTATGATCACTGGATTATTGAGCGGGAGGAGTCACGTGAAGATCATTGACTTTGGTCGTTGCCAGTTGATGAGTGGTCATCTTGGCCGCCTCCCGAGAGGAAGGGGACTGAACGGGTCAATCTACTATTCGGCTCCGGAACAGTTTTTGAGAGAACTACTGGATCGGCGGACCGATCTCTATGCTCTGGGCGCGGTCTTTTATTGGGTGCTAACCGGGAAGCGTCCATTTGGCGGAGATAACGAGGTGCAGGTGATGGCAGCTCACTTACAGCACTTCTTTGTAACCCCACTTGCCGAGCTCCGTCCCGATCTGCCGAACTGGCTTGCCAATTGGGTCATGTCCTTCATCAAGACCGACCCCAACCAACGTCTGGCGGATACTTCTGAGGCTCTTGCCAGCTTGCTGAAAGGGCTCGAAGGATACCGGATGGGAAGGATCAGTTGAGCGAGGGGGGACGAGTGTTTCCAGAGTCGATCGAGAGGTTGTTCTTTTGAACAATTTTGATAAAGTTCCCCCGTGGTTCGCAAGATCGTTCACATTGATATGGATTGCTTCTACGCAGCGATCGAGGTGCGCGATGATCCTTCGCTGATCGGGAAACCTGTCGGAGTGGGTGGGAGTTCGGGAAGAGGAGTTCTTACGACGGCCAACTACGAAGCCCGCCAGTATGGATGCCGCTCGGCGATGCCGGTTTTCAAGGCGCGTCAGCTGTGTCCCGAGATCATTCTCACGCCGGTCCGGTTTGATGTTTATCGCGAGGAATCGCGGAGGATACGGGGGATTTTTGCGAGGTATACCGACCTGATCGAGCCCATGTCACTCGATGAGGCCTATTTGGATTTAAGTCATCGGCCGGAATCGGGGGCGGCTCTGGCGCGGGAGATTCGCAAGGCGATTCATGACGAGACCGGACTGACGGCATCGGCGGGAATTGCGCCCAACAAAATGTTGGCGAAGGTGGCCAGCGACTGGAACAAGCCGGATGGCCAACTGGAGATCCGCCCAGGGGAGGTGGACGAGTTCATGCGTGGTCTCCGGGTGGGGAAGATTCATGGGGTCGGGAAGCGAGGTCAGGAGACTCTCGAAAAGATGGGCGTGGAGACCTGCGGGGATTTGCAGAAGTTCACTAAACTCGAGTTGGCCGACCGGTTGAACCGCTGGGGACTCGAGCTCTATGAACGATGTCGTGGGCGTGACGACCGGGAGGTATCCGTGGACCGGACGCGGAAGTCTCTGAGCAAGGAGCGGACTTTTTCCGAGAACATCGATGATGTGGAGTGGTTGTTGAATGTCTTGAGGAAGCTCCGGGTTCAGGTAAAGGATGCGGTTGAGCGAAAAAGCGATCAGGAGATCAAGTCGCGCGTGGTGAAGTTGAAGTTTGAGGACTTCACCCAGACGACGGCCGAGAAGGCAGGCTCTGTCATGGACGAGGAGACCTTCGAGGAACTACTCCGGCTGGCCTGGAGTCGCGGAAGGGGAAAGGCAGTGAGATTGCTTGGAGTCGGGGTGAAATTTGCCACCGAAGAAGACCAGATGGATCTGCTTTGAAGGAAATACCGCTCAAAAACCAACCTTGGTTGAGGTGATCGTTTTTCCGTCGGACCCTTTGATGTTGAGCGTGACCGAAGGAGTTTTTCCAGACCAGTCGACGTCGAGGAGTCCGAAGTTCTTGCCCCGGTAATAGGTGCCTTCGACCCGAGTTGGCGAAGGGTCGTCCGGAGCTCCGGCATGAGTCATGCCACTGCTTGTCATTTCGTAGAGGTCGAAGGGAAGGCCGGTCTCTTCTTTCTTGAGTCGGGCCACTTCGGCGAGGTGACGGTCTCCGCTGAGGAGGATGGTGGGACCGCAATTACTCTTCTTGAGAAGCTCGAAGAAGCGGTTTCGTTCGTCGGGCATGTTGGCCCATTTTTCGAAGCGATGATCGGTGGCCATGACCTGGATGGAGCTGACAAGCACACGCAGATCAGCGGGCTTTTTGAGTTCTGTCGCGAGCCAAGCCCACTGGGCGGAACCGAGCATCGTGGCGTCCGGTCCGGTGGAGGGGACGTAAGTGTTTCGTCCGTTGATCCGTTTCTTCTCGAGCCCGCTGCGGAAGAAACGGGTATCGAGGAGGATGAACTGGGTCCTTTTGCCTTCGGGCCCCATCATTCTGGAATGATAAATGCCGGGGGTTTTTCGAGCCGGGTGACCGGAGGCAAAATTGAATGTATCGAGAAAGACCTGTTGTGATTGAGATCGTTTGGAATAGCCGCGGCCGGCATCATTGAGTCCGTAGTCGTGATCATCCCAAGTGGCGAGGATGGGGACCGACTTGGCCAGGGAAGCGAAGCCCGGTTGGCGGAGAAGATCGTTGTACTTCTCTTTGAGAACGGCCATGTCTTCAGTGTCTCCGTAGATGTTGTCACCCATGAAGAGGAAGACGTCAGGCTGTTCGGCGAGGATGGTCTTGAAGACCCCCTTGTCACTTTTGGGCTTGTAGCAGGAACCACAGGCGATGCGGGTGACAGGTTCGGCCGCCGGAAGAAGGGCGGGCAGGAGCGAGAGGATAAAGATGTGAATGCGGGAGGGCATAACCTTGCTATAGCTCAGACTTGGAGAAAGGCGAGGAGTGTTTGGTGGCCTGTTGTTGCCAGTTGCTGGTCCGGGCGATAGGCTGCCGCTGTGACGGAACTTCTGGCACCAGCGGGGAATTGGGATTGCGCGCGCGCGGCGGTCGCCAATGGAGCGGATGCCATCTACTTCGGGCTGCCCAAATTCAATGCCCGGATGAGGGCCGATAATTTCACCGAAGCTGATTTACCCGAATTGATGGACTTTCTTCATCGCCATGGCGTGAAGGGATTCATCGCTTTCAACACCCTCATCTTCCCAGGTGAGTTGGAAGATGCGTTGGAGCAAATTGAGACGATGGCCAAAGCGGGAGTGGATGCCGTCATCGTCCAGGATCTGGGCGTTGCGAAGTTGGTGCAGGAGATTGCTCCGGAAATGGAGTTGCATGCGTCGACCCAGATGACGATCACCTCGCCCGAGGGGCTGGCCTTCGTGAACGAGTTTTTGAATTTGGACCGGGCGGTGTTGGCCCGGGAAATGTCGGTCGAAGATATTGCCCGCGTCCGGAAGGAAGGAGAGGTTCCTTTGGAGGTGTTTGTGCATGGGGCCCTGTGTGTTGCTTATTCGGGACAGTGTCTGACTTCAGAGAGCCTGGGGCAGCGGTCGGCCAACCGGGGGGAGTGTGCCCAGGCCTGCCGGATGCCTTATGAGTTGGTGGTTGATGGCGAGGAGAAGCCGATGGGGGAAGTCCGTTATCTCCTGAGCCCGCAGGATCTGGCTGCGGTGGATGTCATTCCCGAGTTGGTGAAAGCGGGAGTCACCAGTTACAAGATCGAGGGGCGTTTGAAGTCGCCGGAGTATGTTGCTGCGGTGACCCGGGTGTATCGCAAAGCCCTCGATGAGGTCGAGGTTACTCCGGAGGATCGCTATACCCTCGAGATGATGTTTTCGCGCGGTTTGTCATCGGGATGGCTGGAGGGAACGAATCATCCGCGACTGACGCACGGCAAGTGGGGCAAGAAGCGAGGAGCATTCGCAGGTGAAATCGCCTCGATGGGGGAAGGCTGGGTTGAGTTGTCTTCTTGTGAAGTGCCGCTTCGGAATGGAGATGGGTTTGTTTTTGATGCGGGCGAAGACCGGAATGAAGAGCAAGGGGGGACGATCTGGAAGGTGGAAGGGAATCGGCTTCATTTTGATCGGCGATCAAGAATCAACTGGAAGAGAGTTGTTCCCGGGCAGGGCCTTTGGAAGACCAGTGATCCAGCCTTGGAGCGGGAGGTGAAGAAGACGTGGAAAGGGGGGCGACTTGAGGAGAAAGGAGAGGGGTTGGTGATTACGGTCCGAGGAGGAGTTGGCGAATCGTTGGTCCTGGAAAGTAAGGGCAAGTCTGTCTCGAGCGAGATCCTGCTGGAGAAGGCGGAGAAGAGGGCGTTGACGGACGAGGTTCTGGAGGCCCAGTTGGGGCGGTTGGGCGGAACAGAATTTAAGCTGGAGAAAGTCGAGAACCGGATTGCAGGGGAGGTGATGATTCCCCTCGGGGAATTGAATCGCTTGCGAAGGCGATTGATTTCAGAACTGGCCGTGGATCCAGTCGTCCACAATGGGTCACAGGCTTTGGCGGGCTTGTTGCCTTCCGTTGGTGCTGCCGATGAATCGATTCCGGAGCTGCGAGTCCTTTGTCGGTCGATGGAGCAAGTCGAAGGGGCGGCCCGTGGAGGAGCGGGAATGGTCTACTGTGACTTCGAGGACCTGCGGGAATACCGGGGCGCGGTGGAGTTGGCGAGGGATCTGGGTGTGAAGATCTTTTTGGCCACCCCGAGGATACAGAAGCCAAGAGAGGTTGGCTTTTTTAAGATGGTAGAGAAGGCAGGAGCGGATGGTGTGCTGGTTCGTAATCTGGGAGGCGTGCAGTATTTCAAGGAGAGGGGAGTGCCTCGGGTTGCGGATTTTTCGCTGAACGTCGCGAACCCGATCACCGCCCGGTTGCTGATGGAGAATGGTGATTTTGAGAACCTCACGGTTTCTTATGATCTCAATGAGGGGCAGGTTTCGGGTTTGCTGGAAGGAGCTCCGCCCCAGTGGTTTGAATTAACGGTGCATCAGCACATGCCGATGTTTCATATGGAGCATTGTGTGTTCTGCACTTTCTTGAGCGATGGAACGAGTATCAAGAATTGCGGGAAGCCTTGTGATCAACACAACGTCCAGCTTCGGGATCGCGTCGGACAACTGCACATCCTCAAGGCGGACGTCGGCTGCCGGAATACCTTGTTCAATGGGAGGGCGCAGACTGGGGCAGGGAGTGTGGATGAATTCATTTCGCTGGGTTTGCGTAGGTTCCGGGTAGAGCTGTTGGAAGAAGATGCCCGGCAGGCTGGACGACTGGTGAAGTGGTATCGGGAGTTTCTCGATGGAAAGGGAGAGGCTCGGGACTTGGTGCGCAAACTGGGTGCCATTGAACGTTTGGGAGTCACCAAGGGAACGCTCGAACAGAGACGGGACGAGGTTCACCGATAGCAACAAACCATCGCTCCGATTCTGGAACGATGGCTTGTGTGGATTGCATGCAGAGGGGTTACTCGATTTCCTCCAGAACGATGCGGAGGTATCGATAGGGGCTTTCGGACATCGATTGACGAAGGCAGACAAGAACGATTTCCGTTCCATCGATGTCCAGAGTGCGCTCCACAATGTCGACTGAATCTGTGACGTCGCTCCAGTTGGAGAGATCTCCCGAAGCTTCAATTCTCTGGGTCACGCCTTCGGCCCCAGTGAGGCGCCAATAGCGGATGCCGAGGTGGCGGGATCGTGGATCGTCGCCGACCAGTTCGGGGCGGAGTCGGGGGATCTTCGAGGCGAAGAAGTAGTCGGAAATGTTGGCCGAAGGTCCGGTCAGGGTCTGCCAGCGTGCGACGGGAGGGGCTTCCACACCGGGAACGATGAGTTCGCCGATACCGCAATGGGCGAGATTGGTCTTGAAGACAAAGGCGTAATATCCGGGCTGCAGTTGGCCGAGGTCATAGCTGTGGGCGACTGGTTCAACCGGGCCGTTGGTTTCTTCGAGATGGACAGAGGCAAGCGCGACGAAACTATGTCCGTGAACTACGAGAGGCCCCCAGGAATCGACCACGATTTGTTGACCGGGTTCGGAGATGACTTCGACATTGGCCAGCCAGTGACCTTCTTCGTTCCGGGTAAAGGCGATGCTGACGCCGGGATCTGGAGGTGGCAGAATACGGACACGGAATCCTCCGAGGAGTGGCTCTTTAAGGGCATTTCCTTGAAGATCGAGGACCTTGTCGGCTTCGATGAAGACGCGGTATCCTCCGTTGTCCGGGCGATCCCATGAGCCGCCCGGTCCTCGGATCGAGTAACTACCGAAGCCTGCGGTGCTGGGGAAGTCATCGGTGCTTCCGTAGCTTTCGAGAGTGGCCTCTTCGCGGTAGTTGTCGGGTCCGGAGATCCAGACGGTTGCGTCTTGGATTGAAGCATGATCCAAGCCGTCGAAGTCCTGGAAGTTGATGGTGAAACGATGTTCATCTTTGGCCTCGGTGATGTCTTCGACAGCAAGATGGACCCGCGGTGGGTTTCCTTCGACGACGAAGCGGTCGGCCCCGATGATGGCCTCGCGGGAGTGAACAACGAATTTGTAGTGCCCGGCTTTTAATTCACCGAGCGGATAAGTGTGCGAAACGAGTCGGATTGGCGAGCCTCCCAAGCGAACTTCGCCGGCGGCATCGATTACCCATCCGTCCGGGACCTCGTCAGCAGTTACGCCATCGACCGGAACGGGAAGGACGGGGGAATCCAGGCATGCCACTTTGATCGAGACATGGAAGGTGTTGTCATCCTGGCGAACAGTGCCCCAGTCGACGACTTGCTGGCCGGGAGTGAGAGCAAGAGCTGCTTTGGTGAACCATTCGTTGCCGTCCTCCCGTGTCCCGATGGAGATGACGAGTGGGTAGAGCATTTCGACGACCTCCCTGGCGGTGGCTTGGCATCCTCTCCAGGTCGCGGTCAGCATGGCTGAGGTGACTTTTGAGGGTGATTCCATAAGGGCGGCAGGGGTGAAGACGCCACCAATCGGATGGCGTTACCAAAAAATCGAAATATTTTTCCTACCACCCCGGGAGCTCCTTTCAAAGGAGCTTCTTGAGCCACTTCAGGCAGGCCTCGTGATCGTTGAAATCATACTGCCAGGAATGAAAGCCGAACTTTTTGCCGGTGGAGATGTTGTCGGCCAGATCGTCCAGATAGATCGTTTCAGAGGGGTCGAGTTGGTAA
>JBMHCW010000090.1:0-105113 GCA_049889715.1 Akkermansiaceae bacterium
GCTTAGAGCTTTTTTTCGATGGTCTCCTGCAAGATCTTCATCCCGAGCATGGCATCGGCATACATCTTCTTGAGCTCGGCGTTTTCCTTCTCAAGGGCTTTGAGCCGTTTGGCGTCCGCCACCTCCATCATGCCGAACTTCTTGCGCTATCGATTGAGGGTGGCCACTGAGATCTGCTTCTGCTGACAGAAGCTCTCTTGGCTCAAACTTCCGCTGTCAAACTCGCGCAGCAACAGGATGATTTCTTCGGGTTTGTGTCTCTTTTGCTTATTTATTTTCTAGAATTTGGATTTCACCAAATCCTCTCACTCAAAATGGACCATTTTCTCTGGCGGCGGCCAAGATTGATCAAATTGAAGTGGTCTGGCCCAAGGGAAGTAAGCAGACCGTAGAAGGAACTGAAGTCAGGAAGGCCATCACGATCACTGAACAGTAGACGGATTCAAGAGGGAGGAATCGTTGAGCTTGGATGCGAATCCTATCGAAAAGACTGAAGCCGATCGCTTGACTTGAAGAGTTTGCTACAGATGAATGGAGGCGGGCATCTGGTCTGTCAGTTCCCGGAATTAACTGAGATCAAGTAATGAGAATAAAACTAAGCGCCATCCTAATGGTGATCGGGACCATGATCGGGTCATCTTCCGAGCTGATTCGAAGCCAGGACATCGACTATGTTGGTGAGGGGAATCCGAGACAGATGCTGAACCTCTATTTGCCTCCGACCATCAAGAAAGGAGCGAAGTTGCCCGTGATTTTCTGGGTTCATGGAGGGGCTTGGGCGAAGGGGAGCAAGGATCGACCGGGGCAGGCCTTGCGGGTGACGGTCATCGGCCCTTGTGCGGTGGTCTCCATCAATTATCGGCTGACCGATGAAGCCCAATGGCCGGCGCAGATTCATGATTGCAAGGCGGCCTTGCGATGGGTGCGGGCCAATGCCGGCAAGCATCACCTGGATGCCGACCGCATCGTGGTCTGGGGCGCTTCTGCTGGCGGGCATCTTGTCTCGATGTTGGGAACGACTCAGAATGACAAATTCTATGATGGTAAGCTGGGAAAGCATGTCGGGGTTTCCACGAAGGTCTCTGCGGTGGTGAATTTCTTCGGGCCGACGGATTTCGTGGTGATGGACGAGCAGGGGAGCAGGATGAACCATGACCGGCCGGACTCACCCGAGGGGAAACTTCTTGGCGGCCGGGTTTCGGAGCTGACTGCGAAAGCGAAGGAGGCGTCTCCTTTTCATCAGGCCAGCAAGGATGATGCTCCGGTTCTGACGGTGCATGGGACGAAGGATCCATTGGTTCCTTATCTTCAAGGAAAAGCGTTCGATGAGAAGCTCGATGCGGTCGGTGTGTCGTCGATTCTCCTGACGGTCAACGGAGGGGGGCATGGCCGGGGTTTCGGGGAATCCGTAGAGACGGAGGTGAGGAAGTTTCTTCAACACCACTTGTTTGGCAAAAAGCATGAGTTCAAGGATCGCGCGGTGGAGGCCGGGTCTTGAAGAAGACTATTGCCAGTCGAGTCGAATGCCTTTGGTTGTCCAGTATGCGGAGAGCCTCTTCTGGATTTCGAGCGGTGAGTGGCTCAAAGACAACACGGGAAGGGGATCGTCTCTTCTTTTGAGGGCGAGAAAGCCGGCGAGGAATTCTTTGATTTCGGTTCGGTGCTCCTTTCCACCGTGAAAATAATAGTGGGTCAGGAGGAGCGAGGATTTGTAGGCCCGGAGGGTTTGATAGGGGGATTGGGTGGACGTCATCTGTTGCCAGTCCCGGTCGGTCATTTTCAGGACTTGGGCGAGGTTGAGAACAGAGATGACTTTGGATTCGGGAGGAGAGTTGCTCTCCAGCCTTTTTCGGATTGATCGGTCCAGCGAGGTGAAGTCGAAGGCCCCTTTCGTGGTGTGGGCAGCTACGAGATACTCGGCGGTTCCTTCGGTCAGCCAAGCCGGGGTCAGGCCCATGTGGCGATGCATTCCCAAGTGGGTCAATTCGTGGACCAGAAGATCGTAGTTGGCGAGGGGTATGAGACGGGAGTGCTCCTTGTTGGGACGAAAGTGTTCCCATTGAAGAATGATGCGGTGTCGTCGGCCGTTGTAGTATCCGGCGGTTCCCCGTGCTCCGCCGAAGCGACGGTATTCGTTATCGTCGGAGGTGATGGTGATGGCTGGCTTTCCGCCTTGTCCCGGTGCATGAAGAGGCAGGGGAATCTGTTTAAGAACGACTGATACTGACTCGGCGGTGCGGGCGAGGTTGGCCAGGAGAGCCCCGTCGATCTCCACGGAGCTATCAATGTGGTAAGCGGGGGAAGAGTAGTGAAAGCGACCATCTCCTTTTTCGACGGGTGTGATAACCGGGTTCGAAGGAGTGATCTTCGACGGCCACTCTTTGCCCAAAAGGGTGGCGTTCAGGAAAATGATCAAGAAGACGCTATGAATTGCCGTCTTCATCCAGAGGGACAATCTTGATTTTCCCCTTTGAGCTGGGTTGAAGCTGTGAGTTTAGGGTTTCGGCCGCCGGTTTGGATGGGGCATCCTTGCCGTCGAGAGCACTCTTGAGGGCTTCTTCGACCAGCTGTCCGCAATGGATTTTCATGGGAGGAAGCGGTCCAAGATCGCCTGAAAGTTCGTCCGGTTTGAGCGAGCGTGCTTCGTCAGGAGTTTTCCCCTTGAGAAGTTCGGTGGCCATGGAGGCAACGGCGATGGCGGTTTGGCATCCGAAAGCCTGGAAAGAGGCGCGGTCGATGACTTTCTTGCCATCCTTTTCGGTGAACTTGAGCCACATGCGAAGCATGTCTCCGCAGTCGGGAGATCCGACCGTTCCAACGGAATCGGCGTCGGGCATTTCTCCAACGTTCTGAGGCTGGGCAAGGGCTTCACGGGCGCGATCTTCGAATTCGTCTGGCACGCAGGCATGTTAGCCCGTGATGAAGGAAAGTCTAGGACTTGGAGTCGTGGGTGGGATCGAAGTAAATTTTGACGTCGGCTTTCTTGGTGCCGAGGAGTTCCTGGGCCCGGATGAGGGCATCCCGGGTGGAGATGTTGGGATTGCTCGGGGAGTAGAAGAAGAGATTGGTTTCGCCTTCTTCGCGTCGACATCCCTTCTGAAGCGTGCGGAGGACGCCGGAGCTTTTCAGGACTTTGTAGACATCGCGCGTGGCCCCCGAAATGATGAGGTGTCGATCGCGGGAGCGGACGAAGCGAATCAATTCGCGGAGAGCAAGAACGCTGGTGGCGTCGAGGTGTCGGGCGTTCTTCAGTCGGAGAATGATGGCCTTGAGATTCGGGTCGGCGACCAGCCGCTGGACCTGGGTTTGGAAAAGTTCGGCTGCTCCAAAAAAGAGGGAGCCTTCGACATGGACGATGGAGATTCCGGGGTCGGGGCGTTTCTGTTTTTGGTCCAATTCCCGGAGTTCGCCCTTATCAGAAATTTCGTATTCCACGAGGTGGGGTTTGGAGACCTTGCGAAGGAAGAGAAAGACCGAGAGGGAGACGCCGATGAAGATGGCGAGATAGAGCGGAAAGATGAGGGCGCAGAAGAATGTGGCCAGGAGAACGCCGGCATCCTCCGGGGTGGAACGGAGGCAGATCCGGATGTTGCGGGCCTTGATGAGGGAGGCGGCGACTCCGACGACAAGCCCGGCGAGGGCGCATTTTGGGATATAGGAAACCGGATTGGGAACGAGAAAGGCCAGAGTGAAGAGAGCGATGGCGCACATCAGTCCTGCGAGGATGGAAGAAACTCCCGACCTCGCTCCTGATTCGTAATTGAGAGCAGAACGGGTGAGGGATCCTGAAGCCGGCATGGCGGCCGTAAAGGCGGAGGCGACGTTGGCCATGCCGACGGCCATCATATCCTGGTTGATTTCGGTTCGGCTGCCGGTTCGAGAGGCCAGTGATTTGGCCATCACGGTGTTTTCGAGAGAGGCAAGGAACGCGATGGCCACTGCGACTCCGACCAGTGACGAGATATCGGTCAGTATCCCGGCTTCGGTGGCAGAGGGGAACCGGAATTGGAGATCGCTGATCGTATAGGAAGCAAAGGTCGGAACGGCGGCTGCCCATGATTCAGAGGCTTTCGAAAGGAGGGCGGAAGCAATCGCGGCAAGGGCAAGGGAAATGGCGAAATTCGGGAGGGCTTTGAGCCACTTCGAGAGTGCTAGATAAACGAGGAGGGTTCCAATTCCCAAGACAGCAGGTTGCCAGAGATAGTGCCCGCGGGTGTCGACGAGGGAGCAGAACATTCCAAAAAAGTTGCTGGCTGGTTCGACGACTTCAGCGACTCCGAGGAGATGCTTGCCCTGATTGATCATGATGAGAATGGCGGCACCGGTGATGTAGCCGACGAGGACACTCTGACTGATGTATTGAACCAGCTCGGCCGCTTTCAAGATGGCTCCAATCAAACAAATGATACCCACCATAAGAACGAGAAGAGGCATGAGCTCCAGCTTGTCGGACATGGTGTAGGTTCCTCCGGCAAAGAAACTGAAGATCATCAAGGAGGTGGCATTGGTGGGGCCGAGAATGGTGTGCCGGGAGCTGGCGAAGAAGGGGGCGATGATGGCCGCAATGGCCGAGCAGATGATCCCGTAGAGGATGGGGAGTTCGGCAATGGCGGCATAGGCCATGCCTTGGGGGACGGCGAGGAGGGCGACATTGACGGCTGCCCGAAGGTCCGATTTAGCCTGATCGGGCCGGTAGGATTTCAGGGTATCCGCGAAAGGGAAGAGACGGAGGGGGTTGGTTTCGGCCCATGCCTGGAAGCTCCGGTAGGCGGATCGAAGTTTTCGTTGGAGGGAGCCGTCCATGAGCATGAATCAGGCACGTTTGGTGGCCCTGCGGAATAGGAAGATGCCGAGCAGAAGGCAAAGAATATTGGGCACCCACAAGAGAAATTGGGCGACCACCGGGCCGGCCCCCTGGGACTCGTCCGCGATGGTGAAAAAGAGGAAGTAGGCAAAGGCGATGACGAGTGAAAGTCCGGCTCCCGAGGAGGCTTTTTTTCGTCTTCCTGCCAGGGCCAAGGGCACTCCGACCATGGCCAGGGCCAGGGGCGCCAGAGAAAAGGAGTATCGCCTCATCGCTTCGAAGGCGAACTTGTCGAGGACAGGCTGGGTGAAGCCCGGCGGAGGATTGGCGAGGATCTCCCGGATCTGCCCGTTGTCGAGGCTGGAACTTCGAAGTCGTTTCCGACGGGAGGCTTCGAGCGGAAGGATCCATGGTTGGATCTCGCCCACGAAGCCTTCGTGGACACGACCATCCTGTTCGAAGCTTTCGGCATAAGCCCCGATCAAACGGAGATCGATGCGGTCGATACTTGAGTCGACTCGCAAGGGCGTGACTCGCTGGGCGTAGAGGTAGCCGAGGGGAGGAGCGTTTTTGTTGTCGGTATCGATTTGATAGGCGTGGAAGCCTTGCAGGCTTTGATCGTCGTCTTTGGACTCGATGTAAATCTGTTGTCCCCGCAGGCGGGATTGCACCACTCCCGGGTCGAGGAGTCGCCATGGATCTTCTTTAAAGGAATCGTAGAGAAGAAACTTCAGCTCCTTTTTTGATCGGGGCGAGACGGTGGCATTGATCCAGAAGCAGAAGATGGAGAGAGCCAATCCCAGCAGGAGGACAGGTGCGGCGATCCGGTAGAGGCTGAGTCCGGCGCTTCGGAGCGAGTTGATCTCCTGATCGGCGGAGAGCCGCCCGAAGACGAGGATGACGGCAACAAGGAATCCCCAGGGAAGAGTGAAGACCAGGGAGACGGGAAGGAGCTTCGCGATGAAGATCCCAAGAAAGGAGATTTCGACCTTTCGTTGAACCAGAAGGTCGTTGATTTCCTTGAAGATATTGCCGAGGACGAGGACGACGCTCAGAATGAGAACGGCAAAAAGCGCCACCGACAAGACTTGCCGGGTGATATAGCGATCGCTTTTGGTGAGCATTCTCGGGGGAGAGTGTAAAAGCAGGGGGCGTCGAGGTCGAGCGGTAAGAACTTCCCCGGTTTTTGATCGCCGATGAATCGGGAGCTTCTCTAGGCTGGCGTCACCATGATTCGTCCTCGAAAAAGATACACCGTTTATGATTTGAGAAAGCTCAAGGGGAAGCGGTGTTTGACCCACATTCATGTCAAATCACCTGAAGAGGCATCGGCCGCAGAAGCAGCAGGGGTGGATCTGATGAGCTGTAGTTTTGATTCGCCGGAGTCGCAGGCCCGACTGCCGGCTCTAGTGGAAGCGGCGCCAACGAGCTTTCTGTCCGGGGCGACTCCTCACGGCATGGCTTCAGAGGAGGAAGCAATCCGGACCGGGTTCCGGGCCCTCGAGCTGGGCGCCAGCTCCGTTTATTGCTCGGCGAGTCCAAGACTGATCGAAGCGATGGCACGGGAGGCAATTCCCGTGGTCGGGCATTTGGGGATGGTGCCGAGGCACGTGACGTGGACCAACTACCGGGCGATTGGAAAGACGGTCGAGGAGGCGACGGCGCTCTACCAAAAGATGAAGGATCTGGAGAATGCGGGGGCCTACGCCGCGGAGATCGAGTGCGTTCCGCATCAGTTGGCAACCTGGCTTTGTGGGGAGACCTCGATGTTGTTGATGTCGCTCGGTTCCGGATCAGGATGCGATACTCAGTTTTTGTTCTCGGACGATATCTTGGGGGATTACGACGAGCGCCTCCCGAGGCATGCGAAAGCTTATCGCGATTTCACGGCGGAGTATCGGCGATTACAGGAGGAGCGGATCGCTGCTTTCAGTGAATACGTCGGTGATGTGCAAAGCGGGGCTTTTCCTGAATCAAGTCATTTGGTCGAGCTTGAGGATGGATTGCTTGAGAAAGTCCGGAACTCCGTTGGACAGTAGGGACAGGCGTCCCCCCAACAAAGAGAGCCCATCGTTGGGCTCTTTTTGTTGATTCGTTAAGAGGTGCCGAAGACCCGGGTTTAGCTGGCAGGTGCCTCGACGAGATCCTTCTCCGTGAAGCCGTTCTCCTCGGCGTATTTCCGGACATCGGCGGTGATCTTCATGGAGCAGAAGGTGGGGCCACACATGGAACAGAAGTGAGCGGTCTTGGCTCCTTCGGCGGGGAGAGTTTCGTCATGGAAATCAATGGCGCGAGCCGGGTCGAGACCGAGAGCGAATTGATCGCGCCAACGGAATTCGAAGCGGGCCTTCGAGATGGCATTGTCACGTTCCTGAGCGGCGGGGTGTCCTTTGGCGAGATCAGCCGCGTGGGCGGCAATCTTGTAGGTGATGACGCCTTCGCGAACGTCATCGCGATTGGGGAGTCCAAGGTGCTCCTTGGGAGTGACGTAGCAGAGCATGGCGCAGCCATACCAACCGATGTTGGCGGCTCCGATTCCTGAGGTGATGTGGTCGTATCCGGGAGCAATATCGGTGGTCAGTGGCCCGAGGGTATAGAAGGGGGCTTCGTGGCACCAGTCGATCTGCTTCTGCATGTTTTCCTCGATGAGTTGCATCGGAACGTGGCCGGGACCTTCGTTCATGACCTGACAGCCCTTGGCCCAGGCTCGTTTGGTGAGTTCTCCCTGGACTTCGAGTTCAGCGAGCTGGGCGTAATCGTTGGCATCGGCAATGGAACCGGGACGCAGGCCGTCACCAATGGAGAAAGAGACGTCGTAAGCGGCGCAGATGTCACAGATTTCGTCCCAGTGGGTGTAGAGGAAGTTTTCCTCGCTGTGGTGGAGGGCCCACTTGGCCATGATGGAGCCACCCCGTGACACGATGCCGGTCATGCGGCGGGCGGTGTGGGGGACGAACCTCTTGAGGACCGCGGCGTGGATGGTAAAGTAGTCCACCCCTTGTTCGGCTTGTTCGACCAGAGTATCGCGGAAGAGCTCCCACGTCAGGTTTTCGATCTGGCCATTGACCTTTTCGAGGGCCTGATAGATCGGGACGGTGCCGATGGGAACAGGCGAGTTGCGAAGGATCCATTCGCGGGTGGCGTGGATGTTTTTGCCGGTGGAAAGGTCCATCACGGTGTCGGCTCCCCACTTGGTGGCCCAGCGCATCTTTTCCACCTCTTCGTCGATGGTGGAGGCGACGGCGGAGTTGCCGATGTTGGCGTTGATCTTCACGAGGAAGTTCCGCCCGATGATCATGGGCTCGAGTTCAGGATGGTTGATGTTGCAAGGGATGATGGCCCGGCCGCGTGCCACCTCGGAGCGGACGAATTCCGCCGTGATCAACTTGGGGATTTCTGCGCCGTAGGTCTGGCCGGGATGCTGGTGATTCATCACGTTGCGGGAGACCTGTTTGGAGGGATCAATCTCGCTGGGGCGGGGCATCTCATAGCCCTCCGGAGTGGAATTCTTTTGCTTGACGAACTCCTTGATTTGGTCCGAGGCGTCATCGGGAATTTCGTCGGCCGTTGGATAGCGATCGTGAATGGTTTTGAACTCTTCGAGACGCCCCATGTTTTCGCGTATGGCGATGTATTCCATTTCGGGAGTGATGATTCCCTGGTCGGCATACCATTTCTGGGTCACCGGATTGCCGGTGGATTTGAGAGGCTTACGCTTCAAGCCCGGGTATTCCTTGAGCTTGTTCTTGGCGGCTTTGTTTTCGTTGTATTTCTCGGCGTGGGCCTCCGAAAGATAGCCGTTGTCGATGGCCTTGACCTCGCGCCCTTCGTATTCCTCGACATCGTTTCGGGCGAGGATCCAATCGCGACGCAGGCCGGGAAGTCCTTCGCGGACATCTCCTTTGAAGTCGGGATCGCCCCAAGGGCCGGAGCAATCATAAACGCGGATGGGAGGATTCTCCTCGATACGGCCATTGGGATGTTCGGTAGCCGAGAGCCGGATCTCCCGCATGGGAACCCGGATGGAAGAGTGAATCTTGCCTTCGACGTAGACGCGCGTTGAGTTGGGGAAAGTGGTGGGATCCTTGGCGATGGCTTCGAGCTCGGCGGAGTTGTCGATGTTTTCGACAAAGTTTCCGGTGTAGTCGGATCGTTGTTTGGAATTTTCGGGCGTGATGCCGTTTTCGTCGCGTGAGATCATGGAATTGTTTGGTGGGTCTTGGATGAAATAAAAAAGCCTGTCGGCTTCGAGGAAAGCAACGACAGGCGTGAGCAAGATGTTGGTCTGACTCCCAGCGTGGGCGGTGAACCTTCAGCTGGTGGTGAGGGTATGATCTCAGGATCTCCACTGGCGCGGAAAAACACCCCTGTCTCTGCTGGAACGGTGGAGGCAGGGGGGTGTTTTGTCAAGGAGGTGGTAGCTTCCTTATTTGGCCCATTGGAAGACCCGCACGTAGTCAATCTGCATGGTCTGTGGGAAGTCGCTGTCCTTGAGATTGTCGGTCGTCTGGCGCTTGGCGGGGTCGCCGCCGCTGAAGAAGTGTCCGTCGGCCGCAAGGTTGATAATCAAGTGAAACGGCTGATCAAAGGGAGCGGTTGGACTGTCCGGGGCAGCTGCGGAGTCCCATTCCTCTTTCTTGATGGTCTGCCACTTCACTCCGTCGACAAACCAGCGGATCTCGTCCTTTTCCCATTCGACGGCGTAGACGTGGAAGTCCTCGGCAGCGTTCTTGCCGGGAAACTTGTAGTTTCCGCCCTTGTATTTGTTTTTGGGCCAGGTGCCTCCGAAATGAAGAGTGCCGATGGTTCGGTCGACCTCGGAGCCCCGGGACTCGATGATATCAATTTCTCCTCCGGCAGCCCAAGTGCCATACGGTGAGTTGGTCGGTAGCATCCAGACGGCCGGCCAAATGCCTTCTCCCGACGGAAGTTTGGCCCGGACTTCGAAACGGCCGTATTTCCAGTCGCCCCGGTAGAGCGTCCGGATGCGGGCGGACTTGTAGGGCTGGGTTTTTCCGTCGGTCGTGGTGTGGGGCTCTTTGAAGAGATTGATGTTGAGCAGACCGTCCTTGACGACGGTGCACTTGGGTTCGGTCGAGTAGAACTGGCGTTCATTATTGCCGCCACCGTATCCGTTTTCTTCGTGGGCCCATTTGCTGCGATCGAGAGAGTCGCCGTTGAATTCGTCGGCCCAAACCTGAATCCATTGGTTCTTGAGCTCGGTGAGGCGGAGCTTGGCATCCGATGGGATGGCATGGTGGCTGGTGACGGTTTTGCCAGTTCCTGCAATGGGAGATCCGAGCGGAAGCCACTTTTCGCCGGACTGATACTCCAGTTGATAGAAGGCGCCCTGAGTGGTTTTGGCTTCGACCTTTGTTGAGGGAGCAAGCTTCACCTGAGCGGCGAGAGGGAGAACAAGAAAGGGGATGAGAAGTGGTTTCATCATTAGATGGTTGGTTGAGAGATATGAATGCAAATTTATGCAACTTATACGCTGGTGGCGTTGGGGTTTGTCAAAATATTTGAGGAAATCGAAAAATGGGCGCTGGCTATGATGGCAATCGGCGGGCAGCTTTGTGGCGACGATGAAGGACGGGGAGTTGCCACCGGGGATTGCGGCCTTGTTGGCGGGCTCGGTTGAAGGAGTGACTGACGAAGAGTTGGGGGCATTTTATGAGATGATGGAATCGGGGCCCGGGGAAGGCGCGGGCGAAGAGGAGATCGAAAAGTTCATGGAGAAGGTTTTGGCGACCGAAGCGGGGAGGAAGATCGTGGCGGGATTTTCGGAAAACCTGCCTCGAGAGTCATCCGACGAGACACCGTATTCGGCTCCCGCAAGTGTGGCGAGAATGATGTTTCGGGTGCGCTTGCTGGGGACAAAGCCGGAAATCTGGAGGCGTTTGAGTCTGGCCGCTGATGCGACGTTTTTTGATCTTCACTGCGCGGTTCAGGATTCGTTCGGTTGGTTGAATAGGGGGGCGCATGAATTTCAGATTCGGGACGAGGGGCGGGTGGAATTGCTCGTTTGTGCTCATCCTCGTGGCGATGACCAGTTTTCAGAGAGGGAGCTGATGATGGCGGACTTGATCTCCAATGGAGTGAGCGAATTCGTTTATCGTTATGATTTTGAGGAAAACTGGGAGCATCTCATTCTGGTTGAGGGAGCCGCCGGTATTTCCCGGGAAACGGGGCTGCAGATTCACGAAGGCTCCGGACTCTGCCCCCTGGAAGGTTGTGGCGGAGTCGAGGGCTTCAAGAAGTTTCTTTCGGGGGATCATCCCATGGTACAAGAATACGGACCCGAGCTGGTGGCCCGGATTCGTGAAGGGGAGTTTGATCCAGGATCGGTTCGCTTTCGCGACCCTTCCGAGATGACTTAAAGAGTTACGCCGGTGGCAAGAGTCACGCCGGCGGTCTCGCGGATCTCGCTCATTACCTCGTCATTGAGAGGGGCATCCAGTTCAATCACGGTGAGAGCGCAACCTTCCGAACTGTTGCGGGCGAGGGAGAGGTTAGCGATGTTTGCCGAGGCATTGCCAAGGGCCGTTCCCACCGAGCCGACGATGCCGGGGCGGTCGTCGTTTTTCACGATAAGGAAATTACCCTTGGTGTTGATGTCGACGAAGAGTTTGTCGATTTCAACGACGCGGGGTGACTTCCCGATCACGGTGCCGGAGACGCGGAATTTCTTGCCGTCTTTGGAGAGTTCGGCGACTACCAATTCGCTGTATTCGGTGGCGGCATTGATGGTGGACTCGATGGTGTTCAGGCACATCTCCTTGGCCACAGCCGGCGCGTTTACGATGTTGACCTGACCATCCGAGCGAGCCGATTCCAGATAAGTGGTCAGGACACTGCGGGAGACCAGAGCGGTGTCTTTCTCGGAGATGCCGCCGTGGTAGGAAACGCGGAGTGAGTCGGGATTGTCGGGGCCGAGCTTGGCGAGGAGTTTGCCGAGAGCCTTGGCAATGTCGAGGTAGCCTCCGAGTTCGCTGAGAGCTGCCGCGTCGAGGGACGGCATGTTGATGGCATTGCGAATTTCGCCGGTGGTCACGAAGTCGCGTATTTGCTCGGCAACCTGGATGCCCACGTTTTCCTGAGCCTCGTTGGTGGAGGCCCCGAGGTGAGGAGTGAAGGTGATGTGCTTCCCGAGAGTGAACAAAGGATGGTCTGCCGAAGGCGGTTCCTCTTCGAAGACATCGAGGCCACACCCGGCGATATGACCGGAATCGATAGCTGCCTTGAGAGCGTCTTCATCAATGAGTCCGCCGCGGGCGCAGTTGATGACGAGGGCTCCCTTGTTCATCAGGGCAAGGCGATCACCATTGAGAATGTGTTTGGTGTCGGGAGTCATCGGGACATGGAGAGTCACGACGTCAGCTCCCGAGAGAGCTTCATCCGGAGTCGGGGCAAGGCGGACCTTGAGTTCGTCGGCACGGGCCTGGGTGAGGAAGGGATCGTAAGCCACGATCTTCATGTTGAAGGCTTGGGCGCGCTTTGCGAATTCGGATCCGATTCGTCCCATCCCGATCACGGCGAGAGTTTTGCCATTGAGTTCGATTCCCTGGTAGGCCTTGCGGGCGGCCTTGAAGTCGCCAGCGATGACTCCGGCGTGACCAAGGGCGATGTTACGGGCCGTGGCGCACATCAGGGTGAAGGCGTGTTCGGCGGTCGAAATGGTGTTGCCGGTGGGGGTGTTCATGACGATCACCCCGTGGGAATTGGCGGCATCGCGATCAATGTTGTCGACGCCGACACCGGCGCGCCCGACGGCCTTCAATTTACCGGCAGCGGCCAGAACTTCTGGTGTCACCTTGGTCTGGGATCGCACGATGAGGGCATCGTATTCTCCGATGATGGAAATGAGTTCCTCGGGAGAAAGGCCCGTTTTAAAGTCTGCGGTGATGTCAGGGTGGGCGTTGAGAAGCTCAACACCGACTTCGGAGATGGGGTCGGAGACCAGAACGCGACTTGGCATAGCGGCGCCTCGTTAGCGCAGCGGGCCGGTGAAAGCAAGAGCCGGACCGGGGAAATGAGAAGTTCTGGTGTGCCATGGCCCATTCTCCTTGTCGGTAAGATCGCTTTGTCCCTGGTGTCGACCAAAGAGATGGCGGCTTTTTAGAAATCATGCTGGATCCGAACGATTCTGAAAAGTTCGCTCGGAAGAGGCATGATGGTATCCCACCAGGTCTTCCCTTGATGCTGGTAGCGGATCTGGAGCCCTCTGAGCTCACGGGAAATCAGTTGATTGAAGGCTTGGTCGGGCTCAAGATGTTCGGTCTCTGATCCCACGAATCCCGGAGCCCGCTTTGGGATGATTTCAATGATCCGGGTGTGGGTGCCAATGTCGATGAAGAGTTGTTTCAGCATGTCCTCCTTGATCTCTGATTGATGAAGATCGGGAAGAGGAGGGGTGTCTTCCGGTTCAGACATCACTGGCATCAGGTTTAGTTTCATCGACGGTCTTGCCGATCATGCCGGGTTTCGGAGCACGGGCGACAAAGAAGATGGCGTTCTTGGGAGCCGGGCAGACTTCCTGGCAGACCCCGCATCCGGTGCAGGCATCGGCATGGACGACTGACTTTCCATCGACCTTGCTCATGTCTCCGGGTTCCGGGCAACGTTCCACGCAGGTCGAACAAAAGCTGCCTTGGTGGGCGAGGCAGAAGTGGTCGAGAATCAGGGCCAGATCGCCTTGGGTTGGGAGCTTTCTTCTGTTCCGGTGGCGGAGTGGCAGGGGTGGACTTGGCAGGTTTGCGCAAGAAGGCCCGGAAGAGGTCCCGTCGGCTGGTGGGGCGGTTCATTGATCGGAGCGGAGGAGGTTGAGAATGCCTTCCCGGTTGTCCAATCGGGCATCGGGAGCGTGACATTGGAGGCAGTTCTGGCTGGGCGGATGATTGCGTGGGACTGCAAATAGCTGTTCGGGTCCGTGGCAGCTTGAGCAATTCTGCCTCATCCAGATTTGATGGGGAATGGTGGGAGGGGCACCTTGGAAGGCGCGGCTCCCGGGGCCCGGTTGTCCGCGGCCATGGAAGAACGAGGTTACCACAAGACGGTCTTCTTCGGCTTCGGTCAATGTTTTGAGGCCGTCCGAGGGAACGTGGCACTGAGTGCAATTGGCAAAATAGGGGTGGCTCATCTTCGCCGGAGTTTGTCCGGAAATCGAGACTGTGGATTCGGGAGAGTGGCAGGTGATGCAAGACGCCGAGGAGAGTTGGGAAATGGTGTGGGGAATGGTGGGGGCGCCCCTTCGAAGGCTCGACGGTGGTTGCGCTCTGCCAGCAATTCCTTCAGATCATTGGTTTCGGGTGAAGTCTTCGATTTGCTTGGGGGCGGGGGAGCAAGTTGCTTCAAATTAAAGGCGAGATGTTTATTGGCGAGCCAATCGCTAACAGGAATCTGGTCATAACGCGGGGCCACCGGATAGCTTGCCTGTTCCGTGGTTGCAGGAACATCACGGGATGGAGGCGGAGCTTCGCTGGCCCGACGCGATTGACGGATGCCCATAAAGACACCGGACATGCAGATCACAAAAATGACCACGGAAAGCACCGAGAGATGCCGGTGATGTTCCTTGAAGTATTTTTCGATGTCGTGGGTGTTCATGGTGCCGGCAGATCAGGCCTTGCGAATACGGGCGGCGCACTTTTTGTAATCCGGCTCCTTGGAGACCGGGCAGTAGATATCGAGGGTGAGCAGATTGGTCAGCCTTTTTTCATCGAAGAAGGGAACGAACAGGCTGCCTTTGAGAGGGTGTCCCCGGCCGTCGATCCAAGCGGTCATTTCGACCTCTCCCCG
Source organism: Akkermansiaceae bacterium (assembly GCA_049889715.1). Classification (GTDB taxonomy): domain Bacteria; phylum Verrucomicrobiota; class Verrucomicrobiia; order Verrucomicrobiales; family Akkermansiaceae; genus SW10. Next base: position 14,603 of record JBMHCW010000090.1, read on the forward strand.
GAGAGTCGAAACCAACACCGGGTCTCCGTTGGCAATTCCATGTTCATGGGCGTCTTCCGGATGAATTTCAACATAGGTGTTCGGCATGGCGTCACGAAGTTGCTTGATCCGCATGGTCATGCTTCCGGTGTGCCAATGTTCGACCACCCGGCCTGTCGATAGCCAGAAGGGGAACTCCTCATTCGGTTCCTCGGGATGGGCTTCATACGGACAATACCAGATCTGGGCCCGATGATCCTTGGAAGTCGAATGGTAGAAATCGATGGTGCGACCTTTTGCCACGAAGGGATCATCAAAGGATGAGAATCGGAAACGGGTTTCGCGGTAGCTGCCGTCGTCCTGTTTGACCACTGGCCAGCGGAGTCCGGTGTGCTTCACCAGTTCGTCGTAGGGCGCAACGTGTTTGTGCTTCAGATGGGTCAGCGGGCGGTAGTCCTCATAGAGGAACTTGTCGACGTTGATGTCGTGGAAGTGGTTGTAGTCCCAGACGGGGACTTCGGCTCCGGAATCGTCGGTCACGGTGAAGATGAATTTTCCATCGCGATCCTTCATACTGGGATGGCCAAGGTCGAACATGCGGCGGGCAATGGCGATGGTCATCCAGAGGTCTTCGCGGGCCTGCCCGGGTGGTTCGACCATCTTGAACCATTGTTGGGTGCGCCGTTCCGAATTGCCGTAGACCCCGCTTTTCTCCACTCAGAGAGCGGCTGGAAGAATGAGATCGGCCAGTTCGGTGGTAGCGGTGGGGTAGACGTCGGAAACAATAAGAAACTTATCCTCGAGCCCTTTCTTGGCTTCGAAGATTTCCTTCAAGTTGGGCAGTGACTGTCCGGGGTTGGTGACCTGGACAAAAACCGTTTTGTCCACACGGCCTAACAACGGCCTGTTTTTTGATATTTGTGGGAGTCTGGATTGAAAAGGGGATGGGGCTGATCATTCCGGGTTTTGTTCCTTCGACCCTGCATGAGTGGGTCGAATATCTTCCCAGTATGGTGGAGTGGAAAGTCACAGCCGGTATCTGGGCCGGCGGTTTGATCATCTACGTTGCTCTTAAAGGTCGCGATTCCCATCTTCACGGGGCAGGCCGGGTCGAGAACCCTGTAGCAACCTACGGAGGATACCGTGGAAAATCGGGAACAGGCTTGAAGTTTGCAGGCGGGAGGGGAAAAGTCGCGCCGTCATGTGCGACAATCCAAATATGCGCGAGTTTTCCTCCAAAGTCCTCGACGGCCCCGATCGGGCTCCGAGTCGGGCCATGCTGTATCCGGTGGGCTTTGATAAAGACGATTTCAACAAGCCGAAGGTCGGGGTTGCTTCGACCTGGAGTCAGGTGACTCCTTGTAATTTTCACATCGATGCGTTGGCAAAGGAGTCGGCGAAGGGAGTTGATGCTGCCGGAGGAAAATCGGTGGTTTTCAACACCATTACCATCTCCGACGGAATTTCCATGGGGACCGAGGGGATGAAGTATTCCCTGGTGAGCCGCGAGGTGATTGCGGATTCCATCGAGACCGTGGTGGGCTGCGAAGGAATGGATGGTTATGTGGCCATCGGAGGGTGCGACAAGAATATGCCGGCCTGCATCATGGCGATGGCCCGAATGAATCGGCCTTCGGTCTTTGTTTATGGTGGAACAATCCTTCCCGGATGTGCGACCTTGAAAGGTGAGGAAAAAGACCTTGATATCGTTTCAGTCTTCGAGGCCGTGGGGAAACATGCCAGCGGTGAATTTTCGGATGAGGAATTGCAGATCGTGGAAGAAGCGGCCATCCCGGGTCCCGGATCGTGTGGAGGCATGTATACCGCCAATACCATGGCCAGCGCGATCGAGGCGTTGGGAATGAGTCTCCCCAATAGTTCGGCGCAAGCGGCCATCGGGGACGACAAGAAGCGAGACAGTTTTGATGCCGGGGCTGCGGTGTTGCACCTTCTTGAGAAGGGGATTAAGCCGCGGGACATCATGACCCGCAAGGCATTCGAAAATGCCATCACCGTGGTGATCACCCTGGGTGGGTCGACCAATGCGGTGTTGCACCTTCTGGCGATGGCCCACGCGGCTGATGTGGAACTTTCCATCGATGATTTCACAGAAATCGGAAAACGCGTGCCGGTTTTGGCCGATTTGAAACCGAGCGGGAAATACGTCATGGCCGAGATGGTCAAGATTGGTGGGTTGATTCCGTTGATGAAACAGCTTCTGGCCGATGGACTGCTCCATGGTGATTGTTTGACCGTGACCGGAAAGACGGTGGCCGAGAACCTGGCTAATTCCCCGCTTGAATTCCCGGAAGGTCAGGATGTTGTGCGACCTCTGAACAATCCGATCAAGAAAGACAGCCATCTGCGAATTCTCTACGGCAATCTCGCTCCGACCGGAGCGGTGGCCAAGATTTCCGGCAAAGAAGGTCTGGCCTTTACAGGACGGGCCCGTGTTTTTGAATCCGAAGAAGAAGGGATGCAGTGTATTCTTTCAGGGGGAATCGAGGAAGGGGATGTGATTGTCATCCGCAGAGAAGGTCCGAAGGGTGGGCCGGGAATGCGTGAGATGCTTGGGCCGACAGCCGCGGTCATGGGACGTGGATTAGGCGACAAGGTGGCATTGATCACCGATGGCCGGTTCTCCGGAGGTAGTCACGGATTCGTGGTGGGGCACATCACCCCGGAAGCCTTTGAAGGTGGCCCGATCGGACTTCTTGAGGAAGGGGATACCATCACCATTGATGCCGAGAAAAACGAGATTTCCGTGGCTTTGACTGATGATGAGCTCGAATCGCGCCGCGCGAATTGGGTGCAACCCGAGCCTCATTATACCCATGGCGTTCTGGCCAAGTATGCCAAGCTCGTCACCAGTGCCAGTGAAGGGGCAGTCACGGACAAATAGATATAGGGGGCTTCTGAGATCAGCTCGTAAAAAAGCCCTCACCGGAGTGAGGGCTTTTTCGTGAACTTTTTCCAGAGAAACGGAATCTACTCGGACTCTCCTTCTTCGCTTTCGGGAGCAGGCGGACGTCCGTCCTTGATATCGCTGAAGAGGGAAAAGTCACCCTTGGAGCGGCCCCGGAGGTTGTTATCCTGGGTGGTGTAACTCAGGTTCAAACCGGCGTAGAGGGCCAGAAAACCACAGATGATGAGAGAGAGTCCGTAGAGGAAGCCCGTTCCCTGATTGCTTGAGGCGAGCATTTGAGGGGGAGTGAACGGTGTAGACGAGCGGGCCGGTGCCATGACCTTTTTTTTCTTGGGCTTCTCGTTCTCGTCGGTCTCGCCTTTGCGCTCCTCGTATTCCTCGAGAGTTTCCTGCTTGGATTCAAATTCCTCTTCGTCCAATTCGTCGAGTTCCTCATCGGTCAGGGTATAGCCGAATTGGACATCGCCGACTCTGACGTCCGCGTCGTTGAACAGGTCGACGACATACATGTATTCCTCTTCAAGCCGGATTCCATTGGTCGATTTGCGGTCTCTGAGAATGTAGCCGCCGGGCACACGCTCCATGGTGCAGTGCTTTGACGAAACCGACGGGCAATCGATGACGATGTCGTTTTCGGAACTCCGCCCGATGGTGACCACTTCGCGATCCAGGGCGAAGCGGTAGGGTTGGGCGTTTTTTTCAGGAATGGTAATGCTGACTCGTGGCATGTTTCTTCGGATGGTAGGTTTCCAGAATTTCATCACAGCGATGATGAATTGGCCAATAGAAAACTCGTCTCTCTTGGGCTTGCCTTTTGGGTCTGAAATTCAAGCATGGCGGGGTATGGAAGAGATCCGGGCTGACAAGATCACCAAACGTTTTGGGAAAGTGACGGCACTCAAGGAGGTGTCGCTGGAAATTGCTTCCGGGGAGCTCTTTTTCCTGCTCGGGGGCAGTGGATGCGGCAAGACCACACTTTTGCGGTGTATTGCCGGTCTGGAAACCCCGACGGAGGGAAGAGTGTTTTTCGGAGAGCGGGATGTCACGTCGTTGCCGACGCACAAAAGGGAGGCCGCGATGGTTTTTCAGTCCTATGCCTTGTGGCCCCACATGACGGTTGGGCAGAACATTGCCTTTGGTCTGGAGGAGCGAAAGGTTGAGAAGAAGGAAATCCAGCGACGGGTCGAGGAAGCGCTGGCGATGGTCAAACTGGAAGGATTTGAGAAGCGGGGGATTGATCAAATGTCGGGCGGGCAACAGCAGCGGGTGTCATTGGCGAGAGCACTGGTGGTGAAGCCCAAGTGTCTGCTGTTGGATGAGCCGCTGTCGAATCTGGATGCCCAGCTGAGATTGGAAATGCGATCGGAGATTCGCCGTATCGTGAAGGAGAACAATTTGACCGGAGTCTACGTCACTCACGATCAGGCCGAGGCCTTGTCGATGGCCGACCGGATGGCAGTTATGGATTCGGGGGAAGTGGTTCAGGTCGGTCCCCCGGAGGAGATTTATCGCCAACCGGTCTCCAGTTACGTTGCCGGGTTCATTGGAGAAACCAATCTCTTGAAAGGTATTGTGAGGGAAGGTGGGCAGATCGAGACTGTGACGGCAACGCTTGCAGGGGAACCCTCGGTGGAAGACTGGAATCCGCCAATCGGGTCGGAGGTGATAGTCTCGATTCGTCCGGAAGCCCTCAAGATCGTTCCTGTTGAAGGTGCGGCCTTGCAAGGGAGGATTACGGAGAGGGTTTATCTGGGTAGTGTCATTCAGTATGCCGTCGAGCTCCGTGATGGTCAGAGCATGCAGGTTACGGAGCAGAATCCACAGTTGATCAGGGAGCCTGGTGAACGTGAGGTGGGGCTGTCGGTGGCTCGCGGAGATCTCAAGGTTCTGGCAAAATGAAGGGTGACTGGAAAAAATACGTCGGAGTGTTCCTGCCAATGGCCGTAGTGATCGCAGCGCCGATGATCTTGCGCGACGACGAGACGGTAGGAGCGGATCAGGCCGATCTTCGTTTGGAGGTGATTACTCCGCACAATGAAGCCATCCGAAGGGAGTTTGGCGACGCCTTCTCCAAGTGGCACGAGGAGAAGAGCGGGAAGTCGGTGTATATCAACTGGCGGACTCCCGGGGGAACCAGCGAGATCAAGCGGGTGCTCGACGGGGCCTTTGCGGCAGCTCAGAAGAATGGCAAGGAGGGAATCGGGCTGGACCTCTTTTTCGGGGGTGGAGTCTACGACTTCAATGGACAAGCCAAGGAAGGAAGATTTCAGAAGCTGTCGATTTTCGAGGAAGAGAAGGAATTATTCGAGACCGGCATTATTCCCAAGACCGAGAGTGGAGAAACCTTTTATCCTGAGGAGCTGGATTGGGTGGGTGTTTGTTTGTCCTCGTTCGGGATCTGCTACAATTTGGATAGTCTTGAGCGAAGAGACTTGGAGCCTCCGAAGTCGTGGATGGATCTGGGAGCCCCGGCCTATCGGAAAGGGGTCGCGTTGGCGGATCCTACCAAGAGCGGATCTGTGGCCAAGGCCTTTGAGATGGCAGTGCAGCAGCAAATTCACATTCAGCTCAAGAAGGGATTGGAGCGCGACGAAGCTTGCGTGGAGGGGTGGCGCAAAGGAATGAATTTGATCCAGGCGATCTCGGCCAATGCCCGGTATTTTACAGATAGCGCTTCGAAGGTTCCTCACGATGTGGCTCAGGGAGACGCCGTGGCGGGATTGTGTATCGATTTTTATGGGCGCTCTTACAGCGAGAATTTGAAAAAGGCCGATGGGCGCAGTCGGATCGGGTTCATCTCGCCGGTGGGAGGTTCATCGATCAGCGTTGATCCGGTGGCAATATTGAAGGGAGCACCCAACAAGGAATTGGCTGAGGAGTTTGTGAGGTTTCTACTGACCAAGAAAGGACAGATGCTCTGGAACGCCCGTCCGGGTTCCGAATGGGGACCGCGGTCGAGGGCTCTCAGGCGTTTGCCGGTCCGACGCGATCTTTATGAGAAACCCTTTTTGGCGGAGATGATTGATGCCGACGTGATGCCATACGAAACGGCGGACGAGTTCGTTTACGACGGGAGTTTGACTGGAAAGCATTTTTCGCCACTGCGGATCATCATTCGTGTCATGTGTATTGATTCCCATCAGGAGATGAAGGAGGCATGGGATGCTTTGATTGAGGCGGGCTTTCCTGAGGAAGCGACCAAGGTCTTTTATGATGTGGCTCCGGTCGGTTATCACGAAGCCATTTCCCGGGTTCGTAAAGTGAGCAAGAGCAAGGATAGTGTGGCGATGATGCGGATGACCAATGACCTGAGTCGACATTTCCGCGAAAACTACAAGAAGGCCGCTCGTTTGGCGAAGGGAGGTTCCGAATGAACCGGACGGTGGCCTATGGCCTGACCTTTGTCGTGTGTGCGATTTTCGCGGTCTTCTTTCTTTATCCGGCGGCCATCGTCATGGAGAAGGCCTTCTATCAGGAAGGCGACGGTTGGACGATCGGGTTTGTGGCGGAAGTCTTTAAGAATCCGGTCTATGTGGAGGGCTTGTGGAATGCCTTTGCCCTTGGGATTGCAAGCACGTTTGCCAGTTTGCTGATCGCCTTTCCGCTCGCCTTGATCGGACATCGTTACCTCTTTCCGTTCAAGAAGTCCTTGTCGGCCCTGATCCTGATTCCCTTGGTGCTGCCACCGTTTGTGGGAGCTGTGGGAATCAAGCAGATCCTCGGGATTCAGGGGGCCTTGAATGCCTGCCTCGTTCATCTTGGTTTGGTGGATCCGGCGGCGCCCATCGACTGGTTGGGAGAGGGGCGTTTTTGGGGCGTGGTGGTGATGAATGCCCTGCACCTTTACCCGATTCTCTACATGAATGTCGCGGCGTCCTTGTCGAATATCGATCCGGCCATGGAGCAGGCGGCACAGAATCTGGGATGTCCTCCGTGGCGACGGCTTTGGCGGATTACTCTTCCGTTGACCACTCCGGGGATCTTTGCCGGAGGAGCGATTGTCTTCATCTGGTCATTCACCGAGCTGGGTGTTCCGCTGGTATTCGATTACACGCGGGTTGCTCCGGTTCAGGTTTATGACGGGATTAAGGACCTGAACAATAACCCGTTTCCCTATGCGTTGGTGGCCATCATGTTGGTGGTGTCGACCACGGTCTTCATCCTTTCCAAGGCGGTCTTCGGGAGGTCCAAACTGGGAACCGCCCCTCGCCCGAAAGGAAGGACTCAGGAAGTCCGGCCCAAGAGCGGAAAGGCCTGGTTGTGCACCTTGTTTTTCTTCGGGGTTTTCTTCGTATCATCCCTTCCTCACGCCGGGGTGGTGATTCTTTCAATGTCGCATGACTGGTATGCTTCGATTCTCCCCGAAGCTTGGACCTCGGCTCACTACGAGGAGGCCTTGGGTCATCCCTTGGTGGTCCCGTCCATCAAGAACAGCCTCTTGTATTCCTCGGGAGCCACTCTGGTGGATTTGATTCTGGGGGTGGCGATTGCCTGGGTGATTGTCAGGAGCACGATCAAAGGGCGGGCCTTGCTCGATGCTCTGGTGATGTTGCCTCTTGCGGTTCCGGGTTTGGTGCTGGCGTTCGGATATCTGGCGCTTTCGCAGGATCAGGAGGATTTTCATTTCCTGGTCGGGGAGGACGGCGATCCGATGTGGTTGCTGATTATTGCTTATGCTGTGAGGCGGCTGCCATACGTCGTTCGTTCGGCGGTGGCGGGTTTGCAGCAGGCCAATATTGCGTTGGAAGAGGCGGCGAGATCGTTGGGGGCGACCCCCGCAAGGACGCTTCGAAGGGTGTCGTTGCCCTTGCTTGGAGCCAATCTGATCGCGGGGGGAATTCTGGCCTTTGCCTTCGCCATGCTCGAGGTCAGTGACAGTTTGATTCTGGCCCAGCAGTCGGAGCATTATCCAATCACCAAGGCGATTTACTCCCTCATCAGCATGTTGGGCAATGGCTATGAACTGGCATCTGCCCTTGGAGTCTGGGCCATGGTATTCCTCGGCATCTCCATCATTGGTGCAGTGGTGCTCGGAGGTAAAAAGGGTGGGCTGTTCCGAATGTGAACTAGTATCCCAGCCAGGGGCCGAGCCACTTCTCGGCCTCTTCCACTGTCATGCTTTTTCTCACGGCATAGTCTTCGATCTGATCCTTCTGTAGGGAATCGATCATGAAGTAATGGGAGTCGGGGTGAGAGAAGTACAGTCCGCAAACCGCGGACCCCGGATGCATGGCACAGGACTCGGTGAGTTCGACCCCGGTTTCTTCGGGGGCCTTGAGGAGACTGAAGAGAGAGGGCTTTTCGGTGTGATCGGGCTGGGAAGGATACCCCGGAGCCGGGCGAATGCCTTGATACTTTTCGTGAATGAGTTCGCTGTTGGTGAACTGGCCGGGCCTTTCGATTCCCCATTCCACCCTTGCCCGATGATGGAGAAGTTCGGCGAAGGCCTCGGCGAAGCGGTCGCCCAGAGCTTGCACCATGAGTGCTTCATCAATGTTGTTCTGAGCGCGAAGTTCGTCCGCCCATTCATCAGCCCCATGGATGCCAACGACGAAGCCGCCGAGATGATCGCTGTTCACCTTGTTGGAGACGTAGTCGCTCAAGGCGAAGTTGGCTTTGCCGCTCTCTTTTTTCTGTTGTTGACGGAGCGTGTGGAAGGTGGTGTCGTGATCCGGAAGGATGATGTCGTCTCCTTCGGAGTAGGCCGGGAAGAACCCGTAGATCCCTGAAGCGGTGAACTTCTTTTCCTCGATGATTCTCTCGAGGAGTTCCTTGGCTTCGAGATAAAGTTCCTTGGCAACTTTGGCGCCTTCTTCGTTCCGCGTTTTCAGGGTTTCAGTCTCGGGATTCCAGACACCCCGGAGTTCCCAGGTGTGGAAGAAGGGAGTCCAGTCGATGTAGTTGGCGAGCTCGCGCAGTGATTGATTCTTGATCAAGCGGGTTCCAGTGAAGGCTGGAACGGGAGGCTGGTAAGTTTGCCAATCAATGACCGTCCGATTCTTTCGGGCTTCCTCCAGGGAGATGGTTTCTTTCTTCGGCCCTTTACCAAAGTTTTCCCGGTGTTTGACATGCTTGGCTTCGTTTTCGGTAATGAATTCCTCGCGGTTTTCGGAAAGCAGACTGGTGGTGACCGGAACAGAGCGGGAGGCATCGAGGACGTGCACTAATGGACCGGAATAGTGTTCGGAAATCTTGATCGCGGTGTGAGCAGCACTGGTGGTGGCGCCTCCGATGAGGATGGGGATGCTGCGTTTTCCGAATCCCCGTTTTTCGGCCTCCTTGGCGACCGTGATCATTTCGTCGAGAGAGGGAGTAATGAGACCGGAGAGACCGATGATGTCCGCATTGTGTTCTTCGACGGCGTCGAGAATTTTGTCGCAGGGAACCATCACGCCCATATCGACGACTTCGAATCCGTTACAGGTCAGAACGACGCCAACGATGTTTTTGCCGATGTCGTGAACATCGCCCTTCACCGTGGCCATGATGACCTTGCCGTTTGAGAAGGATTTCTCGGCAGTTTGGCGAGCTTCTTTCGGATCAGTCGTGGGATCTTCTTCGAGGAGTGCAGCAGTTTGAGCTTCGATGGCTTTCTCCCGTTCAGCCTCCATGAGGGGTTCGAGCCAGGCCACTGACTTCTTCATGACACGGGCGGACTTTACCACCTGGGGAAGGAACATTTTTCCGGCTCCGAAAAGGTCGCCAACAATGCCCATTCCATCCATGAGCGGACCTTCGATCACAGTCAGCGGCTTGCCGTATTTTTGAAGGGCTTCCTCGGTGTCTTCGTCGATGAACTTGTCGATGCCCTTGAGCAGGGCATGTTCGAGTCGTTTCTCAACCGAAGCCTCCCGCCACGAGAGATCTTCAGTGATTTTCTTGGTTCCCTGTCCTTTGAACTCCTCGGCAAGATCGAGGAGGCGTTCGGTGGCTCCGTCGTCTTTATTCAGGAGGACATCCTCGACCGCCTTGAGAAGGTTTGCGGGGATTTCATCGTAGACTTCGAGCATGCCGGCGTTGACGATGCCCATGTCCATTCCAGCTTTGCCTGCGTGGTAGAGGAAGGCCGAATGCATCGCTTCCCGGACGACATTGTTGCCCCGGAAAGAGAAAGAGATATTGGAAACCCCGCCTGACACCTTGGCGTAGGGGAGGCTCTCCTTGATCCAGCGGGTGGCGTTGATGAAGTCGAGAGCGTAGTTGTTGTGTGCCTCGATGCCGGTGGCGACGGTGAGGATGTTGGGGTCGAAGATGATGTCTTGTGGAGGGAAGCCGACTTCGTTGACCAGGATGTTGTAAGCCCGCTCACAGATCCGGCATTTGTCGTCGTAAGTGGCGGCCTGACCTTGTTCGTCGAAAGCCATCACGACGACCGCAGCTCCATAGTTGAGGATATGGCGGGCGTGTTTCCTGAAAGCGTCTTCGCCTTCCTTGAGCGAGATGGAGTTGACGATTCCCTTGCCCTGAAGGTGCTTCAGTCCTTCTTCGATGATTTCCCATTTCGAGGAATCGACCATGATGGGGACGGCCTGGATATCGGGTTCGGCCTGAATGAGATCGAGGAAGCGAGCCATCATTGCCACGCCGTCGATGAGCCCGTCGTCGAAACAGATGTCGATGACGTTGGCTCCGTTCTCGACTTGTTGGCGGGCCACTTCGAGGGCGGATTCAAGATCTCCTTGTTGAATCAATTTCCGGAAGCGGGGGGAGCCAGCGACGTTTGTCCGCTCACCGATCATGAGGAAGTTTTTATCGGGAGTGTGATTGTAGGCTTCGGTTCCGGAGAGACGAAGAAGGCGTGGAATGGTCGGTTGGTCGGGCATGGTGCTTCGCTCGAGGTCTCAGAAGATTCTTACGCAAGGCCAGGGACAGTTCTGGGCTTCTTCCCCTCGACGGCCTTGGCGATGGCGGCGATGTGCTCGGGAGTGTTGCCGCAGCATCCGCCGGCGAGATTCAGAAGACCGGAATCTGCAAAGCTGGCGAGGAAGTCATGCATATGCTGGGGCTCAAGATCGAAACCGGTCGGAGCCAGGGGATTGGGCAGTCCGGCATTCGGGTAGCAGGAAATATTCGTGGTGGCGACAGTCGAGAGGTCGCGGAGGAAGGGCTCCATGAGATCGGGGCCCAGTGAGCAATTGAGACCAATGGCCAGCGGATCAACGTGAGCGAAGGTGGTCCAGAGAGCCTCGACTTTTTGGGCTGAGATCATCGTTTCCCCTCCGCGACCGACGGCCGCGCTGATGATGACCGGAAGATCGGTTCCCGACTCCTTGATGGCTACAAGGGCCGCTTTGGCGTTCAGGGAATCGAAGATTGTTTCCACCATGAGAATATCAGCGCCTCCTTCGATGAGGGCATCGATCTGATGGGCGTAGGTTCCCTTGACCTGATCAAAAGTTACCGCCCGAAAGGCAGTGTCGTCAGGATCGACCACATTGGTCAGAGAGACGGTCAGGGGGCCGATCGCTCCGGCCACGTAGCGGGGGCGACCGGTTTCGTTCCCGATGCGTTCGGCTTCGACTTTGGCCAACTCGACCGAGCGGATATTCAGTTCCCGAACGAGATCGGAAAGTTCCTGGTTGTTGATGACTTCCTTTTCGAAGAATTCGGGATCTTTGATGCCTCCGGATTTTCTGGGGTCTTCCACGAAAAACTCCGATTGGGCGAGGACGGTACCTGAAAAAGTATTGGTTTCACAGATATCGGAACCGGCCTCGTAAAAGCGTTTGTGGATGTCCTGAATGACATCGGGACGGGTGATGGAGAGGATATCGCCGTTGTTGAGAAGATCCTCCTCGTTGTCCTTGAAGCGATCACCCCGGGCATCAGCTTCCGAGAGTTCGTAGCCTCGGATCGTGGTGCCCATGGCTCCATCGAGAACCATGATTCGTTCCGAAAGCGTTTTTTTGAGCTGGGTGGTAAGATCGTGGGACATCGGCTTGCGTTGCGGGCGCAGATTCGTTTGAATATCGCGGGTTGGCAAGTTCAAATCTACAAATCGCGATATGTTGATGGGTTTGCAATTTGTGCCGGCTCCGACATGTTAGATGGAGTTGATGGCTGGGGGACGAAAAGCTTGGAATCTGGAGGATCTCGTTGATTTCGAGATTGCGGTTCATCAATCGAAGGAGGTTCCGGCGGAATTGGGGCGTGAGGTTCGAAAGGAGCTGAAATCTCGAAATTTTCGCGATGATCGGGAAAGGCGACGCTGGGGCTTGAAAGAGTGGATGGATTCAAGGTCCAGACCCGGTGTTGGGAAGAAAGTAGTGTCTGTTCTTCGGTTGACTGCACTGGTGTTGCTGATTGTCACTTTTTTGGTGGGTGTGGGAGTGATTCGCGGGATGGTGACAGCCTTCCACGGAAGTTCGGCCCTGAATATTTGGGTTCTCTTGGCGGGAACCATCGGGATCCAGTGGCTGATTTTGCTGGTGGGTTTGGGGTCTTTTCTCCTTCTGCGATTCTGGATCGGAGGGGTGGGGTGGCTGAAAGAGGCGTTGTCATCGCTCGTGAAAAAGTTTTTGGGGAAAGTCAGTCCGGAGGCTTGGCATTCCTTGGTTCATGGCAAGGGGCGTCAACCAACGGCTTTGGCTTGGAGGATGGCCCGGACCTTGCAGGTGGGCGGAATCGGCTTCAATCTGGGCTTGCTAGCCGGTTTGTTCGGGGTGCTTTGGTTTCAGGATATCGAATTCTTCTGGGAGACGAGCCTTTCGCAGTTCGGAGGCGAGAGCCTGCGGTATCTCACGGCCTTGATGGCGGGAGTCTGGGGAGGGGCGGGATTATCGCCTGAAGAGATAGGGGAACTCAAGAATCTGCCCAAGAGTGACCAGCAATATGGCAGTTGGAATGCTTTTCTGGGCTTTGTGTTCATGGCACTGGCGATTTGGGGAATGCTGCCCCGGATTTTGTTGTGGGGAATGGCAATTTGGAAGGAGCGCAAGATTCTTGGTGAGCTGGAGTTTCAGGATACCGGGCATCGGGAATTGTGGAGAAACCTGAGCCGGGTGGAGCGGTCGGTGGCCATGGAAGGAATCAAGGATGGTATCGTTTTGTTGGATGTCGGGGGATTGGGCTTCTCTCTCGATGATCTTCGGCCCTTTCTGTTGCAACAACTTCGGGTGAATCCTGAGAAGTCATTTTCAGTGGGAGTTCTTGATGACGAGGAAGAACGTGAAGCATGGGAAGCCATGCGGGCCGCGCCATGCGGCGTGGTTTTGTTGGTGGAGGGATGGAGTCTTTCGCCGAAGCAAATGACGGCCTTGATCGGGAGGATCAGGAAAGAGGCGGGTGAAGAAACCGTCTTGCGGCTTCTGGTCATGGGAGACGGGATGCAGGCGCCGGCCTCGGAAGAATTCGAGGCCTGGCAGACTTTTGCAGATCGCCTGAGAGACGGGAATTTGGAGTGTGTGGCATTTCAAGGAGGTTCCAAATCATGAGTGAGTGGGTCACGGATGCGCCAACCTTTGCAGTGGTGGGCAAGATCAATATGGGGAAGTCGTCGGTCCTCTCGACCTTGATGGAGGTCGATGACGATCGCTTGATCCGGGTCAGTTCGACTCCGGGGGAGACCACACACTGTCAGGTCATGCCGGTGGTGTTCGATGATCGGGAAATGCTTCGCTTCATCGATACTCCGGGATTTTCCAGACCTCTCGAAGCGATGAGAGCGATCCAGGATCTGCATGGCGAGGGCACTCCCGACATGGCGACGATCAGGAAGTTTGTCGAGCTTCAGCTGGAGACCCAGGAATTCGAAGACGAGGCCCGTTTATTGGAGCCTGTCGTCCAAGGGGCGGGAATTTTGTATGTCATTGATCCTTCAAAGCCGCTGAGGGATGCCTTTGTCGCTGAGATGGAAATTCTGCGCTGGTCCGGAGTTCCTCGCATGGCTCTTTTGAATGAGAAGGCGGAGAATTCCGAGAGAGTGGAAGAGTGGCGGGGACGGCTGGGGAGTTATTTCAATCTGGTGAGAACCTTCAATGCTCATCAGGCCCGATTCGAAGAGCGAAAGAGATTACTTCGTTCTCTCCTTGAGATTGACGAGACCAATCGGGCGCAAATCGAGGAGACCATCCAGTTGGTCGACGATGAATGGGATCAGCGACGGGAGGAAAGTGCTGAACTTGTGATGGAATTCCTCTCTTCAGCTTTGCAACATCGGGAGAAAGAGAAGATTGGAGCGAGGGAGGAAGAGTTGGAGCACCGAAAGGAGAGGGTGAAGGAAGATCTTCAAAAGCGTTATTACGCCAGTATCGCCCGATCCGAACAAGCTACCTACGAAAAGTTGCTGAAGCTTTACCGTCATCGTTTGCTGAAGGCCGAAGTGGGGAGCGGGGGATTTGAGGGAGTTGACTTAAGTTCAGAGGAAACCTGGCAGAAATGGGGGCTTTCGCGTTCTCAGTTGGCTGTCGCGGGTGGTTTGGCCGGTGGCGCCGCCGGGGCGGCGGTTGATCTTGGGTCGGCGGGACTGACTCATGGGCTGGGAACGGTTTTTGGTGTTCTAACCGGAGCCAGCGGGGCCTTTTTCAAGGGGGATCGACTGCCGGAGTTGAAGATAGATTCCGACGGAGTGACTTTTGACGGCGAGAGGAGCAAGGCTCTGGTTGTAGGCCCTCCCGAGAGTGAGAACTTCGCTTGGGTCCTGCTGGACAGGGTGTTGCACCATTATCGGGAGATTGTGACCCGTTCACATGGGAGGCGCGATGAAGAGGTCATCGACGGCGACTCGTCGGGTTGGGTGAGGGAATTTTCGAGGGAGCGCCGCACCAAGATCCAGAAATGGTTGATCGGGCAGCTCAAAGGAGCGGACCGGAGCTTTGATTTCGAAGTTTTTCGAGAAATCGTGGGGATTTTGGAGGAGGTTGAAGGGCGCTGAAACCTTATTGGGAAAAGGTTGGTCAGGACGAGTTGGATTCGTTAGCTTGTATCCTTCGTTAATGAATTTTTCCCGTTGGGTCACGTCCAAGATATTGATGGCGCCAGCCGGGGCGTCTCCCGAAGGCGGGGCGGGTGATCAGGAAATTCCTGATCGCAAGCTCATCAGGGCCTGTCAGAGCGGGGATACCCAGGCTTTTGAGGTCCTCGTGACCCGTCATCGTGGAAAGGTTTATGCGATGATTCAAAACATGATCAAGAATGAGGCCGATGCCTGGGATTTGTCCCAGGAGGTCTTTTTGAAGGTCTGGAAGGCTTTGCCCAAGTTTGAGGCAAGGGCCAAATTTTCCACTTGGCTCTATCGGATCACGCACAACGTGGTCTACGATTGGCTGAGGAAGCGGAAGATCGATTCGAATGGCGAGCTGGATGACAATCTGTTGAACGCCTCTGAAATCGCCGCGGGGGCGAGGACCGCTCCCGCGAAGGAGAATCGCCCCGACCGGGCGCTTGAAAACAGCGAGCTGGGTGCGCGTATTGAACAGGCATTGAAGACGCTGAATGCCGAACATCGCGAGACCATCCTGCTCAGAGAGGTCCAAGGATTTGATTACAAGGAAATCGCCAAGGTGATGGATTGTTCCCTCGGGACGGTGATGAGCCGTCTCTATTACGCTCGAAAGAAACTACAAACTCTGCTCAGTGATGAAAAAGGAGAAGACTGAAGAACTTTATGTCAAATGGGTCGATGGCCTGCTCACTCCCGAAGAGGAGGCTCAATTGAATGCCCTGATGGAGGAAAATCCGGAACTGGAGCCTGATCTCTATCAGAGTCGAATGGTCGCGCAGACCGTTCGCGAAGTGGTCCCGGAATCGGTCGAACCACCCTACGGTGATTTTTTCAACAGCCAGTTGATGAGGAAGGTCGATCTGGAGGTTGAGGCCCAGAGTCCTGCCAAGAAAGCTGAGCGCTGGTGGACGTCATTTCGTTGGGCTTGGGCTCCGGCTGGAGCATTGGCTCTCGTGCTGGCCTTTTTTGCCGGGCATCGGGTTGGAAAACCGGATTCACCTGCTGATGGATTGGCTGCCGTGGGGCAAGCACCCACTTCGGTGAAAGCGGATGTGGTGAGCGTCTACTTTACCTCCGACAGCCTCGAAGCCTCAGTGGTAGCCAATGAAAAAGGAGAAGTTTCAGCCATCGTGGTTGATGGTCTCGATGCCCTGAAGGATGACCTCGACCTTGCAACTGCTTCGAGCCATGAGAGTGATGATGACATGGAAGGCCTTCCGGTGAGTTATGTTCGATCCGAGGCCCGCCGATTCCAGTAGTTCACAATGAAAATTCTATCCGCTACTCTTCTTCTCATTCTGAGTGTGTGTCCGGTCGTGGTCGCTCAGGATCCGGGCACCGAATCCATTGGAACGATGAGTGTGGAGTTGATCTACGCTACCAATGGTGATCCGGCGGAAGCGGGGGCAGGAGCGAAGAAGCTGGATGCGGAGAGAATTAAGGAACTCCAAAAGCTCGAGAAACTGGACTACACGGAATACCGGCTCCTGGGAGCTGATGTGACTGATATCCTCAATGGTTATGAGGGATGGGCGACTCCCATCAATCCGTCCAAGGAGATTCTCGTCAGTTTCCAGCCGATCAAGAGGGTGGAGGGGGAGAGTCTGCAAATGGTTCTTGAGTATTGGCAGAGCAAGCGGAAGGTTTTGTCGACAAATCCGACTTTGACCAAAGGAAAATCGTTCTATCTCGTTGGACCCAAGTGGCGGAAAGGTCGGGTGATCGTCGCCGTGAAAATCTTGTCTCTCGATAAATGAAGAAGTTTTTTGTCTGGTCCTCGGTCGTTCTTTGCAGTGTGTCGTCATCACTGCACGCCGAAATGGTTTTTGAGAAGAAGTTGGTTGAGATTCACTGTTCTCCCAACGATAAGGAAGTGGTGGGCGAGTTTCCCTTTGTGATCAAGGGAGAGGATGAAACGATCAAGGATTACGATGCCAAATGCGTGTGTCTCGCCGCAAGAGTGGAGCCGTTGAATCCCGACCGTTCGGCCAAGCTTCGTTGGAAGGTGGGCGAGTCGGGCAAGATGATGGCGAAATTCGATGTGACCAAATTTCTGGGAACGGTAGACAAGGCCATTGAATTGAATCTGGTTGGGGACAGCGAACCGATCGTCCTGACGGTCAGGGTTCATGTTCCCGAGTTGGTCTCGTTGAGCCCGACCAATCTGAAGTGGGATCTCGGTGGGCCAGCTGAGCCCAAGACAATCAAGATCAAGGTTCAACACAAGGAGCCGATCCGGATCCTCGAGCACCGGGGAAATAATCCGCGGTTCAAGTATGAGTTCAAGACCATCAAGGAAGGGTGGGAATATGAGGTCGTTGTGACTCCTTCCGATACTTCTTCTTCAGGGTTGGGAATGCTGAGCTTCACCACCGATTGTAAGTTCCCCCGATTCAAGCGGGCGATGGGTTATGCGGTGATTCGGCCCAAACGGGATGCCGGCGGAGTATCCAAGCCGTGAGATGAAACGATTGCCTCTGTCGCTTGTGGGACTGACCGCATTCAGCGGAGGCGCGGCTTTGGTGACCTGGTTTGTCGTCGGTCCTCCCGACCGGAGTGTGCCTTGTGATCCCGGGAATCTCCCGGAGAACCACGTCTGTCTTGCGACTGTTCGAGAATGGGAGGCGGCGGATGTCTTGTGGGTTGATGCCAGACCTCGGGATTATTGGGAGAGAGATGGAATTGAAGGGGCGATCTTGGTGAACGATCAGGAAGAGTGGATGGTGATGGAAGAGCCCTTCGTTCTGGCCGTTTTTGGAGATGGTTCCCACCTCAAGAGCAAAGTGGTGGTGTATTGCAATCAGAGCGGCTGTAGCTCGAGCACATACGTGGCCGATCGACTCAGGGAGAAGCATGGAGAGGCACTCGGTTTCGATGTTTATGTTCTTCATGGCGGGGTCAAGGCGTTCGCCGAAGAAGTCGGAAACTAAGAACCATGGGCAGGGTCATTTGGTTTGTTCTCGACTCGGTGGGAATCGGAGGGGCTCCTGATGCCGCCACCTTTGGCGACGAAGGGAGTGATACTCTGGGGCATATCGCGGAGTGGTTTTTGGAGAATCTGGACCGCCCTCTTCGGTTGCCGAATTTACAAAAGCTCGGACTGGGAGAGGCCTATCGCCTGGTTCATGGAAGCTTGCCCGGCGGTTGGGATGAGGTGGAGATCGAAGGCGCGTATGCCGCAGCTACGGAAATCTCCACCGGGAAGGATACCCCGAGTGGTCACTGGGAAATGGCTGGGGTGCCTGCTCGCTGGGAGTGGGGGTATTTTCCGGATCAGGAAGAGTGTTTTCCAGCGGACCTTCTGAAGGAAATCTTCGAGAAGTTTGGATTGGAGGGTTCGCTCGGCAATTGTCATGCCAGCGGGACTGAGATCATTGCCCGGCTCGGTGCTGAGAGCGTGGCGACCGGCAAACCGATTTTTTATACCTCGGTTGACTCTGTTTTTCAGATCGCTGCTCATGAGGAGTCCTTTGGTCTTGAGAGGCTCTATCAGCTTTGTGAAATGGTGCGGAAATTGTTGATGGAGCCTTTGGTGGGACGAGTGATTGCCCGACCCTTTGTGGGAGACGAAGGAGAATACGAAAGAACCGGGAACCGAAAGGACTATGCGGTTCC
This sequence comes from Akkermansiaceae bacterium, assembly GCA_049889715.1. GTDB lineage: Bacteria > Verrucomicrobiota > Verrucomicrobiia > Verrucomicrobiales > Akkermansiaceae > SW10. The sequence continues at coordinate 33,064 of JBMHCW010000090.1, forward strand.
GCCGCCCAAACCGACCGTTTTGCAAAAGGTCGCTGAGCTTGGTTATCGTGTTCACGGGGTCGGGAAGTTAGGCGACATTTTTGCTCATACCGGGTTCACGAGGGAGCTGAAGGCAAGCGGGCACGATGAACTTTGGCACCGGACATTCGAGGCGATGGGGGAGGGTGACCTGGTGATGACCAACTTTGTCGACTTCGACATGCTCTATGGACATCGTCGGGATCCCGAAGGCTACGGGTTGGCACTTGAAGAGTGGGACGAGAAGTTGGGCGATTTTTTGACCAAGCTGGCCGAAGAGGATTTTCTGATCATTACGGCTGATCATGGCAATGATCCGACCTGGACGGGAACCGATCACACCCGGGAGCGGGTGCCGGTGCTTCTGAGTGGATCGGGTGATTTTGGGATCCGGGAATCGTTCGCAGACATAGCGGCAACGGTGGGCAACTTGTTTGGAGTGGAAGTGGACGAGGGGCGGCTGATCCGGTAGGCTTCAGTCATGGCAACACCCCACCTTGAAGCAGAGAAAGGTCAGTTTGCGGAGACTTGTCTTCTTCCAGGAGATCCTTTGAGAGCGAAGTTCATCGCCCGTAATTTTCTAGAGGATGTTGTTCAGGTGAATGGAGTTCGGAACATGCTCGGCTTTACCGGGAGATACAAGGGGGTCCCGGTTTCCGTGATGGGAAGCGGGATGGGGATTCCATCCATTTCGATCTACGCCAAGGAATTAATTACGGAATACGGGGTGCAGAATCTTATCCGGGTTGGCAGCTGTGGGGCAGTCTCGAAAGAAGTGAAGGTCCGGGATGTTCTAATCGGAATGGGCGCTTGCACCGACAGTGGGGTCAATCGAGTGCGCTTTGGCGGGCATGATTACGCTGCCATCGCTGATTATGATTTGCTCGAGGCCCATGTCAGAGCAGCGAGAGCACTCGGGATTCCGGTCAAGGTCGGGAATCTGTTCTCCGCTGATTTGTTTTACACGCCTCAGCCGGAGATGTTCGACCGGATGGAGGCGATGAAAGTGCTGGGAGTTGAGATGGAAGCAGCCGGGTTGTTCGGAGTCTGTGCTGAGTTTGGGGCCAGGGGAATGGCGATCTGCACGGTGAGCGATCACATTCGGACCGGAGAGAGTACGACCAGTGTCGATCGGGAAACAAGTTTTACCGCGATGATGGAAATCGCCCTCGACGCAACAGTCGCGTTTTCCGGTCGGAACTGAAGCTCAACGTGAGCGGCGAACCGGACGCTGATGATTGGTCAGGCGTTCGAAGAATTCTTCCAGTGAGACTTCTCCACTGCGATCGGAATCAAGTCGGTAGAAGATCCCGTCAAACACAAAGTCGGGAAGGTCGGCCGATCCCGGGATCGTGGCGAATTCCTCTCTGGAAATGAGATCATCCTCGCCCGCGATTTCGCGGAATTTTTGCAGTCGACGCTCTTCTATCGAGGTTCGGAGGACAAGACGTGCGGCCTCGATCTCCTTTTTTTGAATGCGGCCGTCGCGATCGGTGTCGATCGATTCAAGCTGTTTGGCCCGCAATCCCGCTCTCAGATCAGCAATGGCCTGACGTTCCTCTTCATCGATTCTCCCATCCTCATTGGTATCAAATCGCTTCAGAAAGACCGGAAGCGATGCGTCAGTTGCCGATTTGTCTTCGGCCAGAACAAGGAATGTTCCGGCCAAAACAAGGGAGACAACAGAGAGACGCTTCTTCATAAGTCGGGTAGTTAGCACCCCGTTGGGTGGGTTCTAGCAAATTTTTGTCGATTTAGGGAGCAATAATCCGCACCCGGAAGAACATGGCTCCAGTTTCTGGAAAGACAAGGGTGAGAGTTTCCCCCGTTCCTTTGTATTGCGGACTTTGGACCCAATTTTCCAAATCTGCGGTGGATTCAATGATGTAGGCCCTGTTTTCAAGGGTTGGCACCGAGACCGTGACGACTCCCGAATTGTCAACGAGCGTGGTGGTTTTCAAAAAGGAAGAACCGGACAAAGGGTCGGTTTCCGCCAGAATCGCTTCAAAAAAGTCGCTCTGGCCGTCCCCATCGGTGTCCGGTTTGAGAGGGTTTGTTCCCAGAAGTCCTTCTTCTTCATCCGAAATCAGGTCTCCGTCCCGGTCGGACAAAGCGATGAGGGTCAGGTCGTCGATGCCGATGCCCTGCGGAGACGAGGCGGCATCGAAGGTTTGTCCGGTGTTGATGGCTCCCTTGGTGAAATTCCCGGGAGGGGAGGACCAGGCGAAGTCGCTCCCGTCCCGTCCTGAACCGACAAGGGAAAGACTTCGTAGCCCTGCCGGGGTGGCGCCATTCTGAGAAACCCCGATGTTCGAGGATCTCATGCCGTCGGCTGGTCCTCCCACCGCGGTGAAGGTGCCTTCGTAGCTTAAAAAGTCCTTCACGGAACCTTCGACGATGAGGGCGATTCCGTCGGGTGATCCGTTTTGGATCCCGGCAATGTCTTTGAAAAAGAAGCGGTGTCCAGAGGGGGAGGAGGTTCCTTCGGTGAACGTCGTCAGCGGATGAAGGGGGCCGTATGACGATCCGGTGTTGCCGTTGTAGAGTTGGATCTGGATATCCGAAAGACTCCCGGCGAAGGCGCCTCCGACCACGACTTCGATGAATTCTCCCTGGTCGCTGCCCTGATTATCATAGTGGAACTCATTGATGAATACGTCGCTGGACGGAGTTGGGCCGTTCGATGTCGAAGTGGAGTTGAAGATGAGAGAGAAGGATGCTCCTGGAGCAATGTTCACTCCTCTGAGGTAGGTTTGCTTCGGCGTTTCAAGCGGAGGAGTCAGGGCACCGGTGGGTTCCGAAATTGTGGTGAGAAAAGCAAGGTTGGGAAGAGAGCGTTGTTCACCTTGGCTCACGAATGAAATGTTGAGGCCATCGCGTGATCCATTGAATGATGAGCGCCACTGCGAGGCGAGATACCCGACCCGGAGGGACGTGATCGGGAACCCCGTTTGATTGACGAACTGGGCAGCCAGATTGACTTGAGAGGTTGCCAGAAATCCAAGGGAATTTCCTCCGTAGGAACGTCCGCCTGGTGCTGTCGAGCTACCATCGTCAAAGCCGGTCCAACCCAGTCCCGTGGTGACCCATTGAGCGGGAGGCTCCAGGCCCAGGAAGCCGTCAAAGGACTCGACCAAAGGAATGTCGAATAGCTCAAGCTGATAGGCAGGAAGATCACTGTCGGTGATCGTGATGCTGAGGCTGGCGTTATCGAATCCGGACGAACTGGCCATGAGATCGAGGGTTTGGGTTCCGTCGAGCAGGTTGTCGGTCTGTGGAATCAATTCACTGGTTTTGGAAGTTTCGCCGGGGGCGAAGGAAAGAGTGGATGGGGTTGGGCTGGCTTCCGAGGGATCGGTCGAGGTTAGCTGGACCTCCACGGTGTCGGTCTGGGGTCCGGGTAGTGTCACGGTGATTGTGGCCGGGGACGACGATTCGGAGAGAGTGGAAGGATTGACCGAGATCTGGAGAGGAATGCCGTCATCGAGCTCGTAGTCGCCAAAAACAACGTAGTGGTCGGAGGCGTTCGAGCCGGTTGTCGCGGTCAGGGGAGATCCGCTTTTCGGGAGGCCCGGAAAGGTGGAGTCGAGGGCAGCATTGAAGATCTCAGTTGCCGGATTGCGCGAGGCGATGGCTTCGGAAATCAAGAGGTGATCCAGCACTCCGCCTCCGGCAAAAGTATCAGGATTGCTCCCGTCCTGCTGGAAGTGGCCGGTGTTGACCAATCCTTCCGCCGTAAAGTAGGAGGTGGGATCGGTGAAGTAGGGAACGTTGAATGAAATGTCATTGCCCAGAACAAAGGTGGAGGGGACGTCGGAAGGAAGACTGGTGAAAATCCGATCGTTGGGAATGAGATTAAAGTCTCCCAGATAAAAGACGTTGTCTTCGCCATTCAATCCGAGATCGTTGAGATAGTTCCTGACCCGTATCATTTCCACCGCCCTCCTGAAGGAGTCGCTGTTCCTGGAGGCGCAGCACTTCAAGTGGGAAGTGATGATGTAGGGATCGTTGTCGGTTCCGGGGACATCGATCCGGGCTGCGGCGGCCGCCCTGGTGACATCGTTGGCACCGGTCGGAGAGACGATGCTTTTGGTCGAACTGCTGAAAAAAGGATACTTGGAAAGAAGGGCAACCCTGGTTTGGGGGTCGAGGGCTCCGGAGGCGAGAAAGCGATGGGAGTAACCGAGGGTGTCGGCAAAGGCGGCGAAGCTGCCGGAAGTAAAGTCAGCGATATAGACTTCCTGAAGGGCAACCACGTCGGCATCGATCCGCGAGAGCACGTCGACGGCCGCTTCGTGTCCGGTGGATCCGGGTTCGTCCAGACCGAGCCGGACATTGAAGGTGGCGACCCTCAGTGGAGCGGCAATGGAACCGGGGATCAGGAGAGTCCAAAGAATGGCGGCGAAGAAGATTCGGGGGGGCATTTTGATCGAAAGCGTCGGGGATTAAACGCGGCTGGGGGCTCGGGGATGAGCAGGATTCCGTGGCGATATTGTTCGATTTTTAAGGGCGGCTGTGATTGATTCGCTGGCGTGCGAGTGGATTATTCCATTGAAGAAATGCTCCTGCAATCTGCGAATATGGTCGTTTACAGAGCGAGAGGACGCAATGGATTTCGCTATGCAGTGACAAGATTACTGTTCTCGGACGCCGTGCTGAAAAATTTTACCGATGTGGTCTTTAAGGCTGCCCTTGGGGAGTTGAAGGCGCTCAAGCACAGCTCTCTCCGGAGTGTGATCGACGGTGGGATCGATAAGGTGGACGGGATGCCCTGGATTGCTCAGGTTTCGTGGGATGGGGATATCTTGGAAGACAAGATCAACAGGGGGGAGTTTTTTGAGTCGGATGCAAAGCGCCTTCTCGAAAATGGTCAGACCCTGATTGAGGCCCTCGGGCAGAGATCGGGGGCCTTGTCCTTCCGGGCCCGGGATGTGGTGATCACCACGGGAAGAGATGGACAGCCTTTGGAAACCTTCAATATCGATTTGCAGCGGTGGTTCCTGGATTGGGCGATGGGGCTGCCCCCGGGATTCGGCAAAAACCCGGAGGTTGAGTTGGATCGCTTGGGGAAAGCGGGGCTTTCGAAGGAAGCAGAACCACAATTCCACCCCCAGGACGAACCGCTGATCATGAGGCCGATCATTACCCAGGAATTGAAACCGGCTTCACCGGATCAACCGTTGCCTCTTCATGATAGAAAGCTTATTTTTCAGGAAACCCGTTGGTGTCGTTTGAAGTTGTATTAGCAATGAGCGGGGCTCCTACGATTTTCGAAGAAACAGCTGGAGACCTTGGTAGACAATTGCGCGAGGCTGCAGTGGACCATGAGGCGTTTGAACGTGGGTTGTCCGTTTGTGACTTGCAAAGCTGTCGAGCTACTTGCTGTCACGATGGAGCCATTCTTTCCGAGGAGGAAGCTGAAATTCTCTCGCGAATGGATGACCGAAGCGGAGTGGTCACTCTTGATGATGGGAGAGTGAAAACGAAAACCGAAGAAGCGGCTGAAGCTGACATGGCCGGGGGTTTTCCAGACCATTTTTCAAAAACCCGCTGTGTTTATCTTGATGATCAACATCGATGTCACTGGCAGTTGAAAGCGATGGAAGAGGGAAGGCATCCTTGGTTTTACAAACCGACGTCCTGCTGGATGCACCCTATCTTGTTGGCCCGACGAGAGGGGAGGCCCTTGCTTACCATTCTTTCCCGTGAAGAGGATAAGGCCGGATTTGCCAGCCATACTCACTGTGGGCGCGTGGACGAATGCTCCAGACCAGCCAGAGAGGGTCTATCCATGGAGTTGGAAATGCTGGAGTTGTTATCGGGTCGCAACTTTGTGGCCGAGTTGAACGCTCCTTCGATCTGAACACTTAATCTTCGGAGCCGGCCTGATAGAGCTCTTTGTTGGAGGCCGAGAACTCAGCCTTTAAAGTCACCTCAAGTTCAGCAAGATCGACGAGTTCGGCTGGTGCAAAGGTCCATTCTCCGGTGTTGGAATCGTGAGGGAAACCGAGAAGAAGATGGAGGGCATTTTCGGTCACCTTGGAGGTTTTTCCGGCGGGTTCGAAATAAAAGGTTCGCAAGGTGGAGCTTCGAGACTTCTCGGCAAACAACTTGGGATCAAGGTAGGCCACGGTGCCTGACGGAAGGTGCTCGACCCTGAGGTCGGGATATCCTGAACGCTGGGCTTTTCCCTCGGCGGTGAGAGGGATGCGGCAGGAAAAATCTGGAAGGTGATCGAGGCGGGTAAGCAAGGCTTCTTCGAAAAGTGCCGAAACCTCGTTGATCCTCTTTTTCTCTCTGGCGGGTGAGTTTTCGCTGCTCAGAGATTGTGAGATTTGCCTTGCTGTTTCCAGGAGGGTGTTTTGGAGAAGCAGGTGGGGAGGGAGATCCGGGTTGAGAGGAATGATTTTCTGCCCGGTTGTCTCCTCGATGACTGAAGCAAAGGGGAAACTCTCTCCGGTTTGGTTGGCGAGAGCTCCCAAGGGGACTGATTCGTCAGGACTTTCGTCACGCGACTTGAAGGTTGCAAGAAGGCCGAAAACAAATCCCAGAACAAAGGTGGCCACAAAGTAAGTGAGGCGCATAGCTCAGCCCTTAGCGGGGTTTTTGATTCTCTGGAAGAAGAATCAGGAGGCTTCCGCGGCCCGGGCACAACGGAGGATGGTTTTTTCTCCGAGGTGTGGACCCAGAATCTGAAGTCCGACCGGGAGTCCGTCGACGGGTTCCAGCGGAACCGAGATGCCGCAGTTTCCCGCAAGGTTGGCGGAAAGGGTGAAGATGTCGGCGAGGTAGTGCTTCAGTGGGTCTCCGGCGGCCGCGCCCATTTCAGGGGCCGGTTCGGGAGCCACCGGAGTCAGAATGGCATCAACTTTCTCGAAGGCGTTTTCAAAGTCCTGTCGAATCAAAGTGCGGACCTTTTGAGCTCGCAGGTAATAGGCGTCATAGTAGCCGGATGAGAGGACGTAAGTGCCGAGAATAATGCGTCGTTTGACCTCGGAACCAAAGCCGGCTTCCCGACTGTTGGTATACAGTTCCAGCATGTCGGCTGGGTTTTCGGCCCTGTTTCCGTATCGGACGCCGTCGAATCTGGAGAGATTCGACGAGGCTTCGGCAGGGGCGATGATGTAGTAGGTCGCGATGGCATATTCAGTATGTGGAAGGGAGATTTCCACAAGCTCAGCCCCTTGGGATTCCAAGGCCTTGGCTGCCGATTCCACTCGTTGCCGGACTCCCGCATCAATGCCATCGGTGAAGTATTCCTTGGGGAGTCCGAGTTTCATTCCGGCGACGCCACGATCCAATCCGTCGGTGTAGTCTGGAACCGGCTCATCCAGGCAAGTGGAATCCCGTTCGTCGGGTCCGGCAATGGCGTTGAGAAGAAGGGCGGCATCTTCCACGGTGCGGGTAAGAGGGCCGATTTGATCGAGGGAGGAGCCAAAGGCCACCAAGCCGTATCGGGAGACGCGTCCGTAAGATGGCTTCAATCCAACCACGCCGCAGTGACTGGCTGGTTGACGGATCGAGCCGCCCGTATCAGATCCCAAAGCCGCAGGAATGAGATTTCCGGCAACGGCGGCGGCAGAGCCTCCCGATGATCCGCCGGGAATCCGTCCTGGAGCGGCCGGATTGTGGGTCACCTGAAGAGCTGAGTTTTCAGTGGAGGATCCCATTGCGAACTCATCGAGATTGGCGCGTCCGAAGGGAATGGCGCCCGCCGACTTGAGATTGCGGATGGCGGTGGCGTCGTAGGGTGAAGTGTAGGCTCCGTTGAGGAATTTTGAACCGCAGGTGCAAGGAGCTCCTTTGACATTGATGTTGTCCTTGATGCCAATGGGGAGGCCGCCAAGGGGAAGCGAGAGGTCGGCCTGATCGGCGGCGGCGAGAGCGGAATCGGGATCCAGAGAAAGGAAGGCGCCGATTTCTCCGTCGCGTGCATCGACTTGGTTGATGACGTCCTGGACGATGTCGCGGGAGGAAATCTCACCGGAGCTGAGTTGTTTCCGAAGTGCGCTAAGCGATTGCGAGGCAAGTGACATGAGTCGTTTGAAAAGAAGGTGGGGAAATCAGGCGTCGACAACCTTGGGGACGCGGAGTTGTCCCTGTGATTGGTCCGGGGTGTTCTGGAGGAAGCCTTCGGGAGGAAGGCTTTGCACGGGAACATCCTTGCGGACGCGATTCGAGTCGTGGTTGGTGTGGCAGGTTGGTTCGATGGCCTCAACATCCACTTCGGAGAGCTTCTCGATATGAGCCATGACTCCGTCAAGCTGGGAGCCAAAGCGTTCGACTTCCTCGTCGCTCAGATTGATGCGGGCAAGGTTTGCTACGTATCGGACATTGATCGCGTGATCGGCCATGCGCGGAGGATGTACCGGCGGTGGAGAGGAGGGAATCGCAAAGATTCGAAAATACGATCATTCGTGGGTGACCAGGATCCGGAAGAACTGGCGGGGAAGTTCGGTGATTGGAGTGTCGGACCTTACGGTGATCGTTTCCGTTCCATCACCATGATCTTCGATGGAGTATGGCAAGGTGTCGGAACCCCAGTTCTTCAAATCATTGGAAATTTCGACCGTGGTTGTGGTGTGGGCGGCTGACTTTCGGTGGCGAAATCGCAGGGCGGGATAAGTGAGACCTGCTTCTTCGATAAGGATTCCCCGGGAGAGGGCATGCGGGGGAACCGAGGCGAGATCAGCACCCAGGGCATAGGCGAGAAGGTGGGAAAGGTTGGTTGATCCCCAAGGCTCTGCAGGATCGCTGGTTCCCTGTTCATCCATCCAAAGAAGAAATGGTGAGGAGGTTCTTGTGGCACCGGGAGTTCCAAGCGAAGCGAGGCTTTCGTGCCAGCTTGTTGCCAGACCGTGATCGGGTGCCGCAGGTGGATTCTTTAACTCGAGGGATCGTCCGCTCCCATCGGCTGCAACTGGCCAGGGCGGAATATCGTCATATTCGAAGTCGTGAATTCCGGTCCCTGCTCCGTAAGACAATTTGATTCGCTCGCCTCCATTGCTCAGCGATTGACTGGCGTTCCATGTGCCGGCGACAGGAAGTCCGCTGCCATATCGGAACTGGAAGGCCGCGACATTTTTCACAACGAGAACGAATTGTCCGGGGCCAAGGGTGGTCACGGTTCCATCGCTGAAATCAAAATCGATCCCTTTGGTGAATCGCACTGCCGAAAGATCAAGTGTCAGGCTGTCGCTGATGTTTTGGAGTTCGATGAATTCGAAGTCGGACTCACTGAAACCCGCCGTCAGCTCGGCTGTATTGAGAGAGGCAGGATGATACATGATTTCGGTGATCATCAAGTTGTCTTGCAGAGCTGGAAGAATGACGGGTTCGGCGGTCGTGAACTCCACGGGGTCGGACCAGTGGCTGGCGCGCCCGCTGGAGTCGTGGTGACGCACCCTGACGCGATAGGTATATCCTACCCGGAGAGCACCAGGTGGAATGTTGATTTGAGCTTTGAATGAGGTTAGTTCGCCGCTTCCCCAGACGAGATCATTTTCAAGGATGAAATCATTTTCGGGATCCCACGCTGGAGCGGAGGGGTCTTCGATTTCTCCGATCCGCCATTCGAGGGAGGCAAATGTGCCCGGTCCCTGGGGGTCTGAGAAATTGCTTGTTTCAAATTGGAGAGCGTCGACTGGAAATCCCTCCGGGCCAATGGAAGTGATGATCGGTTTGGAAGGAAGTTGCCCGGCGTCGGGCCCATCGGCAATGGAATCCAAAAAGGCACCCCGTCCGCCCGGTCCGACATTTGGTCCGCTACCTCCGCTCCAGCCATTGAAGGCAAAATTTTTCATGTCCTGTACCTTGAAATCAAGAGGGTCGTCCATCGCAGTTCCCGCGGCAAAGGGGGCGCTGCGCCATCGATCCTGATCGGCCATGGACATTTTCGAAATGAAAGAAGCCCGGTCGTCGAGCAGACCACCGACCTGATCAGGTTGCCAGACGAGATCGCGAAATGACCGGAGGACATTGCGATGGGCAATTTTCATTTGTGGTTTGTCGATGTAAGGTTGGCTATTCACGATGACACGGCCGTAGAGACCATTGTTGGCGTGGTCCCAGCCATTGTTGAAATTAGGGCCCCACGAGGCATCGTAGTCATAGGGAAGTTCCCAACAAATTCCCCTGGAGCGATCGGAGCCGGTGGGCTCGAAATACCAGACCAGATTCTTCAAGCGATGCCGCCCGGTTGGTTCCGGGAAGATGTCGTAATGACGAATGGCCTCGCCGACCGCCGAGTAGCCATACCACTTTTCGTAATTCACGTGTTCGTTGAGCCAGTTTGCGGTCTGCCCCCCATGGAGGTTGAAGCGGATGTTGTCGAATTCAGAACCATCGCTGACCATGTCGGGAGACTGATAGCGACGCTGGGATTCGGCATTGAAAAAGAAATCCGAGAGCTTGTAGAGATTGCCTTTGGCCATCTTCCGGGATTCAAGAAAGCGAACGTCATATCTCTCCTGGGCCTGTTGGATTCCCCAGAAATCTCCATTGAATTGGTCGGGTGCTTCCTGGGCACCATCGATGACACGGAAGTGAAACCAATGGGCCCGCTGGGTGGGGACGCCCATGGTGTGGTAAAGGGTATCGCCGATTTCCTCGGGCAGTCCCCAGGAGTTTCCTCCTTTGGTGCCGAACATCCGGCTGACGTTGAAGATGCGCCACTTGCGTTCGTAGGGCCTTCCCATCTCGTCCTTGGCGGCAAAGTGGTGTCCCCGGTTGAAGCGAAATTTGTAGTGTCGTTTGCCGCGGGGGAAACGGCCATCAAAGTCGCCATAGCGGCTGTTGCCGCCGCGGAGACGGGCGCGGATATGGTCGTAGACAACGCCATCGTAAACCATGGCTCCTTCCCAATCATAGGCCCGGCGGGCCGCCAGCTCGGCGGAGCTTCCAGTGTTTGAGAATTGCTGGCTAGATTCGTAGGCTTGGAGGCTTTGCATGTCCTGAGGACGGATCAACCAATGATAGACAGGAAGGGTGTTCAAGGTTTCGGCGGTCCAAACGTGACCCGGACCGTCTGGATGGACCGAAGCGCTGGACGCGACAAAGTCAGGGACGCCATTGTAGACAAAATAGGCGAAATTCAGCGAGCGGTCGTCGGAATAGGGGACTTGAATCGAAGCGCCGGGAAGATCGGTGACGACGATACGATATCGGACAAGAGTCCGATGGGCTTGAGCTGGCAGAAGAGCGGTGTAGATGCCGTCGCCAGCGAGTAGATCGGCACCGGAGCCATCATCAGTCATGGGAATCTCGGTCCAGTTCGAGGGATCTTCGAAAGCCGGATTGAGCGGCGGGTTAGCTTCGGGATCGGCGAGGATTTGTGAGACACTGCGCGGAGTCCGGGAAGGAATGAACTGACCGGGAAGGACGATCTGGTATTTCAGGGCGACGGAGTCGACTCCCTGCGGATCGGTAATTTTGGCGGTGATGGTGACTGGTTCTGAATCACGGGGCGTCTGGGGAGAATGATTGACCTGCCGGATGTTTGGGGGAGCATTTTCGGTGTGCACCGAATTTTGTGCTCCGGGGGTGGGGCGGGGAGGCTGTCCGGATGAGGGTGGGCGGATTACCTCCACATCGAGACCGGCATCGCTGCTGCCGAGGCTGGCATTGAAAAGCTGAACGGCGATCGTGTTGTTGCCTTCTACAAGGAAGCTGGCGGCATTGTTCACCGTCACGGTGTCGACGGCCCCCTCGGACCCCTGATTCTGGGCGAACGCTCCGGTCAGTGGGGTGCCCGTGAAGCGTCTTCGATCGACTTCGGCTCCATTGATCCAGATGACATACCCGTCATCTGCTCTTGTGTTGATGATGAGGGAAGAAGGAACCTCGCCGGCCGCGACCTCAAAGGTGTTTCGCGCAAAGAAGCAGGTGTAGTTGTCCTCCATCCCTGAGATGACGGTATTGAGTGGAAGTCCAGTCACCCTTCCGTATCCGATCGGAGCGGCCACACCTTGGGTCCATGAACCGTCTTCCACAAAAGAGGATCCCCGCCAGCTTTCGATGGGGCTGGAGGCTTCGGTATTCCCGGGTCTCCAGCTCCAGCCGCTCGAGGCATAGGGCAGAAGGACTGCCTCGGGAAGATCGCCTGGTGGTTGGGAAGCTCGCCACGAACTGCCGAGATCATTGTCCAGTGAGGGGGTCAGGAGTTCCATCGAGGCGCCGTCACCTCCCGAGGCGATGGGCCAGGGAAACCCTACTCGATAGTCCACGGTGTCAACCACGACACCCGAAGGTCTCCGGAGGGTGAGTTCTTCACCTTCTCCATCAAGCCGTCCCGTCCATGGTCCAAGAGAGGGGACTCCATATAACGCCAGAATGGTTGACGGGTCTTGAGCCACGACGAGGAATGATTCTGCATTGAGGAGAGTGCTTTCTGGAAAGGTGTATGTGATCCCGTCATCAAAGAACCAGCCTGAGAGATCCACTGGTGCCGGTCCCGGGTTGTAGAGTTCGATGAATTCACCTCGTTGGGTGGAGTCTTCGGGGTCGAAGTGAATTTCGTTGATCACGATGGCCTCAGGGGCTTCGACGATGGTCAGGACAAAGGCTCTTTCAACAGACAGCCCGGAGGTGTCGGTCGCGCGCAGGCGAATGCCGAATGGGGTGCCCACCGGCTCATTCATTGGTCCGGAGGTGAGCAGGTTGTTGGCACTGATTTGAAAGCGGGCGTTGTCGCTGTCGCCGGGACCGTCGACGAGAGAAAAGGAATGTCGGTCCTCTTCATTGTGATCGGCGGCTTCAATTTTCGAGATCAAGCTTCCGCTTACTGCTTCCGAGGGAATGAGAAGAGAGGAGAGACTGATGTTGGAGGGAGGGGAAGGTGGATGGTTGACGGTAATCGAAACAGCGGCCTGGTCGGAATCGTACTTTCCGTCATCCACGGAGAAGGTGAAGCCATCGTTTCCGGTGAAGCCGGGCGAAGGCGTGTAAGTAAGATTCGGAGCAGTCCCTGAGAGAGAGCCGAAAGAGGGGGAAGAGAGAATCTCATAGCTGAGGATGCCGCCATTCGGGTCGCTGCCATCGAGAGTAAAAGTGACTGCGGTGTTTTGATTGGTTTCGAGAGCGAGTGGATTCGCAATGGGAATACCCGGGTCGACAACGATGGTGACTTCAGCCTCGCGGGTGCCCGAGGAATCGGTGGCGGTGAGCGTGTAGGTCGTGGTGCTCTCCGGCGACACACTGTGGGAACCATTGGCGGGGTTGCCGGTAATGGCTCCCGGAGTTGGGGCGATGGAAATTGCGAGGGTTCCAGTGACTCCGGTGATGTCCCAGGAGAGAGTGGATGATTGCCCTTCGAAGATCGATGTCGGGTCGGAAGTAAACGATTCGATGACCGGAGCGGCTGTGAGGAGCTGGTCCGGGCCGAAAGCCCGTGAGTCGGTGACTTCATCTTGCTCCAGAGCGACTTCGTAAATCCGGAATTCATTGAATGTTCCCTGGAGATTGGAATCGGCTGTCCAGTTGGATCGCCCGAGCCAGTTGTTGACATCGTTGATTTGATTCAGTTGCGTCGGGGTGTCGGTCTGGGCCACGAGGACGCCATCGCGGTAATACTTCATGCGTGCCTGACCGGCTCCGCCGTCGGCATCGTAAGTGACGACGTGATGGTATTCATTCCCAAGGATAGTCGGGAGGTTCGAATCGGCGGTTGAAATTCCGCCTCCGGCCGGGTCTTCATTTCGAAGTTCGATTCGTTGCTGGTTGGTATTATTGCCCCGGGTGGCTCCAAGGAAAAAATAGTCCCGGCCTTCTCCACCACCTCCCGGTCCGGTCACTTCCACGAAGTTGCTGGATCCGAAATCGAAAATCCGTGACCAAGTCTGGGATCCGTCGACTGAAACCCAGGCTTCGAATGTCACGTCGGTCAGTCCGGAGATGAGACCGTTGGGCAGATCGACGTAGGCTGCGGACGAGGAATTTCCGCCGGGAAGTCTGAGTTTTCCATTGTCCCAGACGGCACCCGAACCACGGATCACTCCATGGGCAGATCCTCTTGAATCGGGGACGGACGTTCCCGAAGTTTCGGAGAAACTGTATCGATGAATCGGAAGCGACTGGGCCGCGAGGGGCGCAAGAGTCGTCGAGAAGAGCGAAAGAAAAACGCTTTTGAGACCAATGGAATACGTTGCCATGTTCGTTTGTGTGCGTGGGACAGCTTCCACCCGTTGAGACACTGGTGCTAGTTCTTAAACGACATCTTTGTGTGCTTTTTCGTCATTCTTAAGATTCAATGAAGGCCCCATGGGTTTTATGCTGGCCTTGCGGATAGGAGTTCATGCTGGTTGGCCATTATTTATGAGGTTCTGCATTGTGTCGTTTCCGGTCTTGATGCTTGTCCTGTGTTCCACTGGATGCAGGGAGGACGAAGTGGTTCGGAAGCTGGACCAGCCAAAGGTCGAGGGTCTTCTGGATGAGGAGGGGCGGGCCATGATTTGGGAAGTGGAGCGCCAGGTCAACTACCTCAAGGCCGATGGGCTTTCCCAGATTAGCGAAGCTCTGGCATCTGGTCAGCGCGAGGTCTTGTCCAATTGCTTCAGTGACCGTTTCGAGGGGGCCGTTCCCTTCTCAGGAGGGAGGAAAGGTGTTCCAAGCTGATCATTTGAAAGTCAGGCAACTGAAAACGGGTGGTAAGGAAGTTTCGGTTGATGGCGAAGGAATGGTGGAGTCCCTGTTTGATGTTCTCGAAGGCCTGGACGGAAAGATGAAGGTCAAAGCGCACGTGCTTCAGTTGTCGCCCACAGTGGCCGGCGACCTTGAGGGCGGCTGGAGAGGAAGCGGGAAACTGGAGGGATTTCATCGAGGGCAGGGCGGGGAGTCTGGAGAGCTTTTGGTGAAGTTTGATTTTGAAATCAGCGAGTTGACCGAAGAACGGATTTCAAAACCGGGCTGGCTTGATTCATTGAAAGTGACCAAGGTCAGATTGGGACGATCCCGGGAGGTCCTCATGAGGGATGCCACCGAGGAGAGGGGGATTCCGCTCGACATGTTTTGGGACAACTGGAAGGTCCCCCGGGAAAAGCGGGTGACCAACACCGGGGGTGTGTATTTGAACGATTTCAATCGGGATGGTTATCACGACATGTTCGTGACCGACCGCAATGCTTCCTTCTTTTTTGTCGGAGGACCGGGAGGGACCTTTCTTGAAAGGTCCCGGAGTCTGGGTGTTCGGGGCGTTTGGGGGGAGGCTATGGGGCTTTTGTCGATCTGGATGGAGATGGCTGGGAGGATTTGATTCACGGAGCAGCCCAACATCCTGATGGATTGAAGCTCTATCGTAATGTCAAGGGCCGCTACTTCGAGGATGTGACCTCGAGAAGCAACCTTCCCGATCTGTTACTGGGGATTCCGGTGGCGGAAGCTCGCGAGATGATCCTGAAGAAAGTGCTGCCGAAGGGGGTGAAGGAGAAAGCGACAGGACTGTCTTTGGCTGATTATGATCTTGCTGGGCGGATGGATCTCTATGTGACCCGAGGAGCGGGAGGAAGCTACAAGGAAGGTTCGTGGATTGATGGGAAATCAGGCAAGCAGGCCAACAACCAGCTCTTGCGGAATCTGGGTGAGTGGCGGTTCGAGGACGTGACCGGGGGGTATCCGGTGGACGGGGGGGGAGCGATCCACCAGCAATGCTGCCTGGTTGCACGCCAATGAAGATTTGAGACCAGACCTTTACGTCATCGATGAATTCGGCGACGGAATTCTTTTGTTGAATCGGGAGGATGGTTTTGAAGGAGTGGAACTGAACAAGGCTCCGACGGACTTCGGTTCCATGGGAATGACGGTGGGTGATATTAACAACGACGGTGTGACCGACATCGATGTGTCGGAAATGTATTCCAAGGCCGGCAAGCGCGTGATTGCGAATTTACCGGAAGGCACCTACTCGGAGGAAGTGATGACCAAGCTCAGGAGATTGGTTGATGGAAGTCAGCTTTATCTTGGAACAGGCGAAGGAAAGTTCAAGGGCGCCGGCATTTCGATGGGCGTGGATGTGGTGGGCTGGGCGTGGGGCGCCTCGCTGGCTGATTTCAACAACGATGGTTGGCTGGACCTCTTTGCCACTGCCGGTTTTATGAGTCACGAGCTTGGAAAGCCTGACGGATGAAGTTGCCTCTGGCAGGTTGTCGTGTCACAACCTTTTGATCGCTCGGCCACCTGCCCCGAACCGGGTGAGGTCGATGCGTCCCGCGGGGAATTCTGGGTCGCTGGTCCGTTTCAAATCAATTTCGAGAACAATCTGAGCAGCTTCGAGCGGAATCGAATGTTCATCAACTCGAACGGTCGACAGTTTCTTGAAATCAGTCACCTGAGCGGAGCGGACAGCGATGGCGATGGTCGTGGAGTGGTGGCCGCTGATTTTCGCAAGAACGGCAAAATGGATCTGGTTGTCCGGCAGGCCGGAGGAGGACCGTTGCGTATCTATGAAAATCAGTTCCCAGCAGGGAACTTTCTGGAAGTCCGGCTCAGGGGAACGTCAAGTAATCGACTGGGAGTTGGGGCAAAGTTGACGGTGATAATCGGGGACCGGACGATTTACCGGAATCAGTTTCCAGAAAACTCCTATCGCTCCCAAGCTCCCAACACGGTTCATTTTGGATTGGGAGAGGCAACAACCGTCGACGAATTACGAGTCGAGTGGCCCTCAGGAAAGTCCACGGTGTTGAAAGGGATCAGCAGCAATCAACACATGGAAATTTTTGAGGAATAAGGGATTTGGGTTGTTTGTAGCCAGAAAGTGACGTTTTTTTACACAAGTTTGACGGAAACGTCCTAGTGATTGGATGTGATTTGATGCATTCTCCGCGGTGCAACAACAAGTCATCACTCTATTTATGAACAAAACGCTTCTTGTATCCACATGTTTGATGGGAGCGGGGTCGCTGTTATCCCAAGGCGCTCTCGTCCATCGTTATAGCTTCAGTAATGCCGCCGGCGGTGCCGCTGATGGCTCAGTTTTCGTCGATTCTGTTGGTGGTGCCGATGGAGTCGTGCGGGGAGCCGGGGCCAATTTCACTGGAAGCGGGCTCGATTTGCCTGGAGGTAGTTCCGGCACCCAGGCCTACGGGGACCTGCCCAACAACCTCATTTCGACTCGGACCTCCGTGACGGTAGAAGGCTGGGTAACGATCGATGGAAACGCCGGTGGCTGGGCTCGGATTTTTGACTTTGGAAGCACTGAGCCGGGTGGCGGAGCGGCGGGCGAAATCACCGGTCCCGGAAATACCAATGGCGGCGGCACCGCAGGATTGGATTATTTCTTTTTGAGCGCGGCCCGCGGTGGTAACTACGACCAACAAAGAGTTGAGATCCGTAACGAAGATCCTGCCGGAGGCGGAATTGCCACCCTTGACTCGAACGTGGTGACCACTTTTGGCAATCAGATTCACTTTGCGGTGAGTTGGGAGGATACCGGCCCCGGAACCAGTGTGGTCAACTACTGGCGTGATGGCGTTCAGCTGACGACCAATGCAGCCGTGAATTCGAATCTCGCCGACTTGAATGATGTGAACATGTGGCTTGGTCGTTCCAACTGGCTCAACGATGCCAACCTTGATGCAACCTTCGACGAGTTCCGTATTTACGATAATGCCTTTGATCAGGCTGCTGTGGATGCCAGTATTCTTGCTGGTGCTGACGCTGCCATCCCCGAGCCGAGTGTTGGTCTTTTGGGGCTGGCTGGATTGGCTCTGGGAATTGGGATTCGCCGCCGTCGCTAGGCACGGGTTTTTCTTATCAACGTGAGTTGATGGGGCTAGATTTTCAACGCCTGTTCCTTTTGGGGACGGGCGTTTTTTGTTCCCCCGTGATTTGATTTTTTGCGAGACTACAGGAGTTGTTTTTGAATCATGAAACGTCACTTTCTCTTCTATGTGGGACTCCCGGGAGTTCTGTTTTTATCGTCCTGTCGTGACGAGCAACCTGAATCGAAAAAGGAAGGCCCACCACCGAAAAAGTTGACACCGGTCGAAGGATCTTTGACCGCACGACCACTCCCACAAAGAGAAGAGGAGACCGGGCCTCTTTTTGAGCTGATGGACCCGGCTCATACCGGGGTGGATTTTGGTCTTCGTTGGGATGATCCTTCGAAAGTGATCAAGGAGTTTCTCTTTTTGAACCCGAGTGGAGGAATCTGCGTGGGTGATATCGATGGTGATGATCTGCCCGACATCTACGTGACCAGTCCGAGTGGGGGGAATCGTCTCTATCGAAATCTGGGGAGCTTCCGTTTCGAGGATGTGACCAAATCAGCTGGGGTTGACGATGAGAAGTTTTGGGGAACCGGGGCAAGCTTTGTCGATCTCGACAACGATGGAGATCTCGACTTGTTCGCCTGCGGATATCTCTGCGCCAACAAGGCATTTATCAACGACGGGAAGGGGCGCTTTACGGATCGGGCCAAGGAACTGGGGCTCGATTTCAAGGGGGGGAGCATGATGATGAGTTTCGCCGACATTGACAACGATGGTGATCTTGACGGGTATTTGGCAACAACCGCAGTTGCTCCTCCGGACGGAACGAAATTCAAAGTGAATTTTGTTCCTCGGGAAAGCGATGGGGTCGAAGTGCCGGTGGTGATTCCTGAGCTTCGGGAATACTGGGATATTCTCTACCTCCCGGGTGACAAGGTCCGCCGGGTGGAGGCTGCCCAATATGATCGTTTGTTTCGGAACGATTGGGGGCGCTTTGTCGAGGTGTCAAAGTCGTCCGGGATTGATGGACCCTATTTTACGCTTTCTGCGACATGGTTCGACTACGATGTTGATGGCGATCCCGATCTCTACGTCTCCAATGATTATACCGGACCGGACATGCTCTATCGGAACAAAGGTGATGGGACGTTCGAAAATGTCATTCGTTCGTCCATGCCTCATACTCCATGGTTTTCGATGGGGAGTGACGTGGGGGATTTGAACAATGACGGGCTGCTGGATTTGTTTGCCGCCGACATGTCAGCCAGTTCGCATTATCGGGAAAAAGTCATGATGGGAAACATGGAAGACAGTGCATGGTTTCTGGACTGGGCGGAGCCGAGGCAATACATGCGAAATGCTCTCTACGTGAATTCAGGGACTGACCGATTTCATGAAGCGGCCTTTATGGCCGGTCTCTCGAGTACAGATTGGACCTGGACTCCGCGGATTGAGGACTTTGACCAGGATGGGTATTCGGATGTCTTTGTGACCAATGGTGTCATGAGGGATAACATGAATTCTGATCTCACTGAGTTTGCCAACAAGAACCTCAAGCCTGGAACGCAGGAATACGATGATTTCTGGCTCAAAAAACCGATGAGGAAGGAGAAGAATCTTGCGTTCCGGAATTTGTCTGATCTGAAGTTCGAGTCCGCAGGAGCCGAGTGGGGTTTGGAGCGAGAAGGGGTGAGTTTTGGAGCCGCCACGGCAGACTTTGATGGAGACGGAGATCCTGATCTGGTGGTAAGCAACGCCGATGGGCCGGTGAGCATTTATCGGAACAAGGGATCCTCCGCTCGTCGGGTTGCCGTCAAACTTGAGGGAGTGGCAGCCAATCGTCAGGCTTTGGGGGCGATCATTGGGCTTGAGAGTGGTGGGGTTTCGCAAACTCGAACAATTACTCTGGCCCGTGGATGGTTGTCTGCCAGTGAGACGACCGCACTTTTTGGTCTGGGTGAATCCACGAAGGTAGACCGTTTGGAGATTCTCTGGCCTGGAGGTGCAAGGCAGATCTACAAAGATCTTGATACGGATCAACTCTATGTGATCACCGAGCCGGTGGCGCAACCTGTCCCTCCAGCCGAGCCCGATCAACCACCTCTCTTTGCAAAGGCGGATTCGCTTGCAAAAGTCGTCCATCGGGAGATTCCTTTTGATGACTTCAGGCATCAGCCGCTCTTGCCCAACAAGCTTTCTCAGAATGGTCCCGGAATAGGTTGGGGTGATGTTGATGGTGATGGGGACGACGACCTCCTCCTTGGAGGAGCCCGTGACCAAGCTGCACAGTTGTTCCTCAATTCGGGAGAGGGCAGCTTTACTCCAAAGTCCGTCGAGGCATTTGAGACATCGGCTGGTGCCGAGAACCTGGGTGTCGTCTTTTTCGACAGCGAAGGGGACGGTGACCTCGATCTTTATCTGGCGAATGGCAGCAATGAAGCTCCTCCGGGACACTCGAGTTATCAGGACCATCTTTTCCTAAACGACGGGAAGGGTGGGTTCGAGAAAGCGGGGGCGGAAACTCTGCCGCCCTTGACCGATAGCTCAGGAGTGGTGGCGCCCGCAGATTTCGACAGGGATGGCGATCTTGATTTGTTCGTCGGAAGCAGGGTCATTCCCGGTCAGTATCCACTCTCCTCGCCCAGCCGGTTGTTGATCAATGACGGGGGGAGTTTCCGGCAGGGAGCGCTTCTGCAATTGGGCATGGTGACCTCTGCCATCTTTTCGGATGTGAATGGTGACGGGTGGATCGATCTTTTGGTCACCGAGGAGTGGGGACCGGTACGGTATTTCAAGAACGAGGAAGGGAAGTTCTTGGAGCGCACGGACGAGGTCGGGCTTTCTGGTCGGCTCGGTTGGTGGAACGGAATTGCGGCTGGAGATGTCGATGGTGATGGAGATATGGATTACCTTGTGACTAACTATGGATTGAACACAAAGTACAAAGCGTCAGCAAAGAAGCCGGCGTTGATTTATTATGGCGATGTCGATGGAAGTGGTGAGGCTCATCTCATTGAAGCCAAATATGCGGATGGCAAGTTGTTGCCCCGTCGCGGTTACTCTTGCTCGAAAGGAGCGATGCCATCGCTCCAGACCAAGGTGGGATCGTTTCACAACTTTGCGAGTGCTGCCTTGAATGACCTCTACGAGGATTCGAAATTGAACGAGGCTCGGAAGTTTGAAGCCAACACGCTGGAGTCTGGCTTGTTAATTAATGATGGGGACACTGGTTTCGTTTGGAAGCCTTTGCCGCGGATTGCTCAGATTGCGCCCGCTTTTGGAGTGGTGTTGGAAGATCTCGACGGCGATGGCGATCTCGATGCCGTCCTGGCCCAGAATTCGTTCAGTGCCCAGCGGGAGACCGGAAGAATGGCAGGTGGGTTGAGTCAGGTTTTGCAGAATAATGGAAAGGGGGATTTTTCTGCGGTGTCAGCGAATAAGAGTCATGTTGTGAATCCGGGGGATTGCAAGAGTCTTGCGGTTTCAGATGTCAATGATGACGGCCGTCCTGATTTAGTCTTTGGAGTGAACAACAATGCAGTGGTCACGTATCTCAACCAGAGCAAGTCTGTCCCACTTCGAGTCCGGCTTGATGCGAGTGCGGTCGGGGCTCGCGTCAAGATTGGTGGGGTTGTCAGAGAGTTGTCCGGCGGAGGCAGCTATTTGACCCAGTCCTCTCCCGAGCTGTCTTTTCCACAGCCTGATCAAGAAATGACAGTTCATGTTTCATGGCCTGATAACACCACAAGTGAACATCAGGTTGGTCGGGGCGAAACCCTCCTGATGTTAAAGCGGTGATGTTTATAAAGTGCTTTAAAATAGTTAGTTGCGTTTATTGAGGGGTGTTGGGAGGTTGAGGTGAGAGGCTGTGATTTTCGCTGTAATCAGCGAGCTATGACGTGAAATAACACAAAAAATGTCGTCTCGACACTATTCGCAATAATGGTCTGGGTGGTAGCTTTCGCAATGAGGCCGGAAAGTATTCTGATCATTCGGTCTCAGAGAAACCACACACAACAGCCATGATTTCGAAAGTTTCCATTCTGATTAGATCCTTACCTCCCGTGATGCTCGGGGTATCGGCCTGTCTTCCGCTCAACGCTGAATTGATTCATCGGTATAGTTTTAACAACGATGCAGGAGATGCGGCTGGCGGAACTTTGGAGGACTCCATTGGAGGAGCCCACGGAGTTGTGCAAGGCGCTGGGGCCGTCTTCACTGGAACTGGCCTGGATCTTCCGGGAGGAAGCTCGGAATCGGCTGCTTATGGGGACCTCCCTAATAATTTGATTTCGCCGCATACCGAAGTAACCGTCGAAGGATGGATTAGAATTGAAAGTAATGCCGGAACCTGGGCGAGGATTTTTGATTTTGGCAGCACTGAACCAGGGGGGGGGATTGCCGGCGAAGTGACCGGGCCGGGCAATACAAACGGGGGAGGAACAGCGGGCTTGGACTACTTCTTTCTCTCGGCCGCAAGGGGGGCGGACTACAATGTGCAGCGGGTCGAGATCAGAAATGAGGACCCGGCGGGGGGCGGGATTGGAACCTTTGATTCCGGTGTGCCGACAACTTTTGGAGAACAGATTCATTATGCCGTGACCTGGAAAGATACCGGGCCTGGGACGAGTGAAGTCAACTACTGGCGCAACGGCGTCCAGTTGACCACTGGAGCAATGGTGAATTTCAATTTGGCGGACCTCAATGACGTCAATAGCTGGCTGGGTCGTTCAAATTGGCTGAACGATGGGAATTTGGATGCGACATTTGAAGAGTTCCGCATTTATGACGAAGCCCTGTCGGGTGAGCAGATCACAGCTTCCCAAACCATCGGTCCAGACAGTGTCGTGGATTTTGAAGATGATCCTGACGGTGATATGATTCCAACAGCCTATGAGGATTTATATGACTTTTTGAATCCCAATGATCCAACGGATGCGTCTTTAGACGAGGAAGGAGATGGCTTGTCCAATCTAGAAGAGTTCCAAAGAGGAACCCGTCCAGATGATGAAGACAGCGATGATGATAGTCTGAGCGATGGAGATGAAGTGAACGTTCATCTGACCAACCCGCTGGTGGTTGATACTGATCTGGATGGATTGACCGATGGTGAGGAGGTCAACACCGAGGGAACCAACCCTTTGTTGGAAGATTCTGACAGTGACGGAATCTATGATGCTCCCGAAGTTGCCGGTGGATTAAACCCTCTTTCGACGGATGCAACGAGCCCCGTTTTGCTTCACCGGTATGCCTTTGATGAAGCAGCAGGTCCTGCCGATGCAGGTTCGGTGGTTGGTGATTTGATAGGTGCGGCGGATGGATCCATTGTTGGCTCGGGAGGGATGTGGACAGGCTCGGCATTGTCTCTGCCAGGTGGAGATGGGGCGGTTTCTGACGCGGCCTACGTCGATTTGCCCAATGGCCTGATGTCTTCGTTGGACCATTTGACTTTCGAAGCTTGGTATACTGTCAGATCTGTCAACAACTGGGGACGTCTATGGGATTTTGGCTCCACGCTTGGCGGTGAGGTTACCGGCGGGATGACTGGTGCGACCGAAGGTCAGGATTATTTTATTTTTGCACCGAGCAGGGGCACCAATTTGGACACTCAACGCATGACGATCCGCAATCTGGATCCGCTCGCACCCGGTGGAGGGACCACTCCCACTTCGGGGCCCGAAGAGGCTTTGGATACTGGATTGCCGAGTTTGATTGATCAACAGTATCACGTGGCCGGAGTTTGGACGTCTGATGGCAAGGGAGGAGGCCAGTTGATCATTTATCGCGATGGAGTTCGCGAGGGAACCAGAAAGACCACCATCACTCCGAGAGACATCAATGATGTGAACAATTGGCTCGGGCGATCCAACTGGACGGGCGACGGTTACCTCCATGGAGATCTTAATGAATTCAGGATCTACGATGGTGCCATGAATGACGCTGCGGCGGCAGAGAGTTTCGCTGCAGGGCCGGATGCTGCTCCGGGTGGAGAAGCTCCTGTCATTACCAGTATTGCCTACAACAAGGTGGACGATGAAGTTACTCTCACTTTCAAGTCAAGGGCCGGGCGGACATACGACATCTATTGGTCCTCCGATCTCTTGGATTTCTCAAATACCGTTCAGGAGGATGTTCCATCAGGAGGAGCGGAAACGATTTTTGGTCCTGTTCCCAATCCTTCTCCAGGCTCCCCGAGAATATTTTTCAGGGTTTCTGAGTAGGGGATTCACCGGATGATTGATCGACTACTCGATAATGCCGTTCCGAATCAGCTCGGTGTAGATCCACCAGCAGATTGAAACGGTTGCGCAGGCGAGGAGGACGAACAGGACGGTGTTGCGCGTGCGATACCGTCGTTCGTTGCGGACCTGGCCCTTGCTGAGTTCAGCGTAGAATCGCCGTTCCCTCCGTCGATCGGCAAAGTCATCAGGGGCGGGCATGGTGGTGCGTTCCCGTTCGCGTTGCTCACGAAGCTTCTGGGGGGCGCTCTCGATCAGTGATTCGAACTTGGCGATCTCGGAATCAAGCTCGCTGAGTTCGTCGACCGACTGTTTGGGAGACCCAAATTTCAGTTTACGGAAGAACATCATCTAACAGAGGTGATTACTTGAGCAGGTAGGCCAACAGGGCAATCGATCCGAGAACGATCACCGGCAGGTTGAAGGCGAGACCGTTGCGAAGCATGGTGCGGAAATCCCCGCTGCCGAAGTGAGAGCGGGTTCCGGAAGTTGGTCCGCCAAAGACGCTGCTCTTGCGAGTTCCCGTGAAATAGGAAACGGCCTGCTCATATTCTTCTTCCGCCTTATCGAGGGTAAGAAGGGCCTGCTGAAGTTCGCTGTTGATCGATTCCTTGGGCCAGGCTTCGGGATTCAGTGCTTCGATTTTCTGAAGATGACTGAGGAAGGACTTCCGGGTTTGCTCGAGATCGTCGATTTCCTGCTTGGAAAGATAGAGCTCCCGTTCGAGGGAGGTGAGGGCAGCCGCGTATCGCTCGGAGAGATCCAGCTGGCCATTGAGGAATTCCTGTTTCCGGACGTTGAGGTCTTCGAGGGCGACTTTTTGCCGTTCGAGTTCCTGACGCTGGGCCTGAAGCTTCTCCAGTTGGGACTGGGCATCGGCAAGCTTGCCTTCAAAATCTTCGGTAAACGCAGGCCCTTCTTCGGGCATTTCCATCTGCGTTTCGCTGACTCGGATGTTCTGTTTGCGTTCTGCGGTGAGTGACATGGGTGAGGCCTGTGGGTGCAACAGGGCTCATGGCATAGCAGTTTGCAGAACGGTTTACGAGGATTTATTCAACTTTTCTTAACTTTCTTCCAATCTTGATTGTTTGATTGGTTGGGCCTCGGGTTTCGGCTCTCGGAAGGGAGAGGAATACCAACCCCAGAATCGTTGAAGGATGTGCTTCTTGAAGTCTTCGAGGACGAGATAAGCGGCAGGGATGAGAAGAAGGGTGATCGCGGTGGCAAAGAGGATCCCGAAGCCGAGGGAAACGGCCATGGGCTTCAAGAATTGAGCGTGGATGGCCCGATCGAACATCAGTGGGACGAGCCCTGCAAAGGTCGTGATGGAGGTCAAAAAGATGGGGCGGAACCGTTTGACTCCAGACTGGGCTACCGCGTCTTTGAGAGGGACGCCATCAAGTCGCTTTTTGTTGATGAAGTCCACGAGGACAAGGGAATCGTTCACGACAACCCCCGCAAGAGCCATGATACCAAAGACCGAGAGCCAGGATGGGGTGATATCGAGGAGCATGTGTCCGGCATAGGCGCCGATTGCTCCGAAAGGGACAGCGAGGAGAACGATCAGAGGTTGGAGAATCGATTTGAAGGGAATGGCCAGAAGAGCGTAGAGGGTCAGCAGGAGGCCCCCGAAGAGCCAGAGCGAGCGGTTGCCGGTCTCACGATCTTCTTTAATGTAACCTGACCAGACCCAGGAGAGTTTGGGGTCCTTGGCAACGATCTCCGAAATCTCGGGTTCCAGTTTTTCGGCCAGAGCCATGATGTCGATGGTCTCGTCCTTGGGGCGGGCGTTGATGTGAGAAACCTGGGCACCATTCAGGCGGTAGATGGAGCCCGGGGCTGGCTGCAGTTTGGCGAGGGCCACGGTGTTGAACGGGACGACCGATCCGTTGGGTGCTTTGATGTTGAGGTTTTCGAAGGTGTACATGGACTCCCGTTTTTCCTTGGGAAGACGGACCATGACACGGAGTTCTTCACCTTCGCGTTGCAGCTTCTGCGCTTCCTCTCCGTAAAAGGCCTGACGGATTTGTTGGGCGAGATCCCGTTGAGTGATGCCAAGTTCGAGCGCCTGGGGCTTCAGGGAGATGGAGTATTCCTCGCGTTGGCGTTGATTGTCGGCGTGAGCGCTTTCGATCTGATCTTTTTGAGACTCGAACATCAATTCGATCTCTTCGGCAATGGCTCGTTTGGATTCGCTGTCGTCGCCACGGAGTTCGACGCTCATGGATTCGACTTCCGCACTTCCGCGTCTGCGTGATCCATGTTCTCCCGAGACCCGGAGATATTCGACGCCAGGAATCTTTCCGATTCGTTCCTGCCAGAGTTTGGCAATTTCGGCATTGGTGGGACCGGGTTCACTTCGTTCGCTGGGCGGCATGATTTCCATGGAAGCGAAACCTTCTTCGGGATCGCCGGCGCCTCCCCAGCGGGAGGACCCCGTGCTACTCATGATGTTCCGGATCAGCGATTCACCCGTGCCGGGGTCGATGAGCTCCTCTTTGAGCTCGCGAGCGCATTGTTCGATGTGCTGGATCTGTTTGTCGGTTTCCTCGTAAGGAGTGTTGTTCAACATCTCGAGGTATGCCGAAATCCGGTAGCGTTCGATGCTGGGCATGTTGGTGAAGCCCAGTTTTCCGCTCTTGTGAATGCCGATGCCGACCATGGCGATGGCGAAGAAAAGACAGATCGTTGCGTAGCGGTGGCTGGTGGCGAACTTCAGGATGGGTTGGTAGACCACCACGATGAATTTCTCGAGGGCATCGGCGATTTTTTTCTGGAAGGCCGCGAAAGTTCCCAGCCTCTTCCGGTTGGTCGAAAGGTGTTTGAGGTGGGAAGGAAGAATGAGTTTGGACTCGATGAGCGAGAAGACCAGGACGGCTGCCACGATAGGAGGAATCTGGTTGGTCCAATTGCCCCATCGCCCCGGAAAATAGGCCAGGGGAATAAAGGCCACAATGGTGGTGATAGCACCAAAAGTCACCGGGGTGGCCACTTCTTTTGTTCCGATGACGGCAGCATCGAGTGGAGAGAGATTATCCCTGAGTCTCGAGTATATATTTTCGCCTGTGACAATGGCATCGTCGACCACGATCCCGAGGACGATGATGAACCCGAAGAGGCTCATCGTGTTTGCGGTGACTCCGAAGTAAGGCATCAGGAGGACGCCGCCGGCAAAGCTGATCGGGATTCCCAAGAGCACCCAGAAGGCCAGCATGGGGCGCAGGAACAGGCCGAGAACGAGGAGGACCAGAAAAGCGCCCACCATCAGGGAGTTGGCCAGGGTGGAAAGCCGGCCTCGGATCCGGATCGATTCGTCGTCCCAAGCCACGAGGTTGATCCCTTCGGGCCAGAGATGGGAGGTGTCCTTGATGTATTTTTTGACCGCATCGGAGATCTTGATCGCGTTCTCATCGCCGGCGCGGAGGATGTCGATCATGATGGCCGGTTCGCCGTTGAGCCGAGTGATCATTTCGGCGTCTTCGAAGCCATCCTTGATGTTGGCGAGCTCGTCGAGCCTGAGCTGGGCGCCATCGGCAGCGGTGACGATGATCTTGGCATAGTCGTCCCGGGTGTAGGCCTGGCCATCGGTCCGGATCATGATCGACCCGGCAGGGGTATTGACCGAGCCGGCCGAGAGGGCGAGGGAAGAACGCCTGATGGCGTTGACCAGATCCTGGAAGGAAAGACCGTGGTCGATGAGTTTCCGGTCATCGGCTTCAATACTGATCTCAAGGGGAAGGTTGCCCCGCATGTCGGTTCGCGAGATTTCGGGAAGGTCGAGGAGATCGTTTTCGACCTTGCGGGCAGCCCGGTAGAGCTCGACGTCACTGAGGTTTCCCGTGATGCCGATGGTGAGGACTTCGAAGTAACTCGAAACGTTGGGAATTCTGATGCGCGGTCGCTCTGTTTCTCCAGGGAAGGTATTGATGGAGTCCACCCGGGACTCCACTTCGTCGCGAAGCTTTTCAAGATCGACGCCATCCTTGGCCTCGATGTCGATCTCGGCGCTACCACTTCGAGCCTTGGACTCCATCAGCTTGACTCCCGATAGGTCTTTCAGGGCCCGCTCGATGGGGACGACAATATGTTGTTCGACGTCCTGGGGGCTGCCCCCCCGATAGCGCATGCTGACTTCGACTTCCCCAATGTCGTAGGTCGGCTGGACCTCGAGGGGGATCTTGTTGAAGGCGACGTAGATTCCCGAGAGCACGATTGCCACAAAAATAAAATTGGCGGCGATATCGTTGCGTGCAAACCAGCGGATCATCTTCGGTGACTATAACGGTAATAAGGAACTTGTCCTGTCGTTTTGTCTGTATCTGGAAAAGAAAAGCCCCTCCCGCTTGAAAAACGGGAAGGGCGGAAGGTTGGGAAGAAGGGGGTTATTCCTTTTCTTCGGAAGCTTCGGGAACGAACTCGTAAAGAAGGGCGTTCTTCTTGTGGAGGAACTCCTTGGCGAGCTTGTTGAGTTCTTCGACGGTGACCTTGCCGTAGTCCTCGTCGCGCTGGCGGGCCCAATCGAGGCGGTAGGGCTTCTTCTGGCTGTCTCCGAGAACGGTGCCGAGCCAATAAGAGTTTTCGCGGAGCGATTCTTTGAGGCCCGACTGGATGGGCTTGAGAGAACGCTCCAGCTCGTCCTGCGTAACACCGTCCTGAGCCATCTTATCGGCCAGTTCGATCATGAGCTCGCCGTATTTCTTGGTTTCGGCTGGTTTGACTTGAGCCACGGCCCGCATGAAGCCGATGTCGAGGGCTTCGCTTGGAGAGGCGCCAGCCCGGGGGCTGTATGAGCCACCGAGCTTCTCGCGAATTTCTTCGCGCATGCGGTCGCTCAGAATGGAGCTGAGGATGTTGAAGCGACGGGTGGTCCGGACGTCGTCGCCGGTGGCGGGGATTTTCCAGACTGCGACGGCGGCGGCATTGGGAATCTTGGAATCAAAAGTGATTCGTTTGGCTCCGGGACGCTCGGGGAAGTTGATCTTTCTGCGTTCAGCGTAGTCGGGGAGGGTGGTTTCACGCTTGGGCAGAGCCCCGAAGGTTTTCAGGATCAGGGGAAGGGCGGCCTCGGGGTCGAGATCTCCGACGAGGGTTAACTCAAGCGGAGCGGATTTGAAGGCGGGCATGATCCACTTTTTGACCTGATCGGCATTGTAGGAAAGGGCCTTCTCCTGGGCGGGGAACTCGTAACGGAAGTCGCCGCCGTGGAGGTGGCTTCCCATTTCCACCATGGCACCTTGCATCGAGTGCTTGAGCTGTTTGTAAAGCATGGGAAGGGCCAGTTTGAACATCCGTTCACCTTCGGGGCGGAAGCCGGGGTCCGTCAGGTAAGCGCACATCAACTGGAGCTGGAGTTCAAGATCGTCAGGAGTGGTACGTCCGGCGAGGGAGAACGATTCTTCGCTCACCGCGAATCCGGCACTGACGTTGCGTCCGGCGAGGATGCGTTCGAGATCGTCGACGGAGTGTTTGCCCAGTCCTCCGGCATTGAAGATGGCTCCGGCGAAACGGTCGAGGCCGGCGGTGTCGTCCGGTTGGCTCAATTGTCCGGCACCGAAGTTGGCGGTCAGGCTGATGGAGTTCTTTTGGAAGTCGGTCTTCTTGTAGTTGACCTGGACATTGTTGCTGAGAACAAGCTGGGTGGCGTCGAAGTCTTCAATCTTGGTGGTCTTGGCAACCGTTCCGGGAGTTCCAAATTCGGTATAACCGAAGGTGGCCAGCTCTTTCTGTTCGGGAGCCTTCAGTTCGGTCTTGGAGCTTTCAAGGAAGAGCTTCTTCAAGTCATCGGCGGTGCCTTCGGGCGCTTCCCGGATGGTAAGGACGAGGGAAAGGTCCTTGGTGTCCCAGAATTCATTGAAGGCCTTGTGGCAGTCTTCCTTGGTGAGCTTTTCAAGGGATGATTTCACCAATTCAAGATCGGCTTCTGGAGTGGTGAAGACGCTCTTCTGTCCGACTGCGTTCACGAAAGACATCGCGATGCCGTCCGAGCGGCGGGTGTCTTTTCTCTTCACGGCCTGTTCGGCCATGTTGAGGAAGCGGGCCTTTGCCTCTTCGAGTTCGGCATCGGTGAACCCGAAGGAGACGACGCGGCGGAGTTCCTGTTCGAGAACAGGAACGGCGTCCTTCCATTTGCCATCGACCGGAGTGACTTCGAGTCCGCCTTGTTCGATTTGGTTGAAGAGAACGGAGCGTCCGCCTCCACCTCCGAGGATGGGAGAGCCTTCTTCCTTGGCGAGGACTTCGAAACGGCGATTCAGAATCGTGTTGGCAAGAGCAAGAGGATAACGCTCGGCGCGCGTTTTGCTGGTGTCGGTCTTGGGCGTATATTTCCGCAAGGAGTAGAGGCTGATGTCGGCATTGGGAACTTCCTTATCAGTGAAGACTTCGGAGCGAAGTCCAAATCCGGTGGGAGGGACATCGGCCGGAGGAGTTTTACCGGGCTTCTCCGGATTCTGGAGCGAGATGAAGGTTTCACGCACGCGGGCTTCCATTTCCTTGGCGTCAATGTCGCCGACGACAATGAAGGTCATGCGCTTGGGCGTGTAGAATCGGTCGTAGAAGTCGACGAAGCGTTCGCGTGGTGCAGTCTTGATGACTTCCTCGGTGCCAATGGGAACACGCTGAAGAAGGCGTGATCCGGGGAGGAGATACTCGAATTGCTTGAGCATCATGCGGTAGCTCACCGAGTCGCGTGACGTTTTTTCGGAAATGATCACGCCGCGTTCCTTGTCGATTTCTTCCTTCGAGAGGAGGGCGCCGTCCGCGAAGTCGCGCATGACATTAAAGGTGAGATCGACGGTGTCCTTTTCGAGGTTGGGAAGGTCGAGCATGTAGACCGTTTCATCGAAGGAGGTGTAGGCATTGGCGTGAGCGCCGAACTGGATACCGAGACGCTGCATCTTCGGGATGAGCTCATCGGGGGTGAAGTTCTTGGAGCCGTTGAAAACCATGTGCTCGAGGAAGTGAGCCAGTCCGCGTTGACCTTCCTCTTCCATCAATGAACCAGCCGCAATGTGGAGGCGGACCGAGAATTTTCCGGGTGGCTCGGCATTGGGGTAGATGATGTAGTTGAATCCGTTGTCCATGGAGCCGAAGACGGCCTTGGAATCGGGTTTGAGGTCGGATCCTTCGCCGGCCACCGGATTGGCGGCGAGGGGAAGAATCAGGGCGGTCGAAATGAGAGACAGGAACTTCATGTGTTGGAGAGAGCCTAAGGCAGTGTTTTTGCGAGGGGAAGCGGGGAAGTGTGGAGAATTTGTTTCGGGAATCGTGGAAAAGGAGGCGGGTGGGGGACTCGAATTCCGGATGACTTCCTCATTCACCGGAAGGAAATAGAGTCAAAGGCATCGAAAAGCTAAAGAACTGATATCAGTGGGGGCAGGAGGGTTGATCTGTACTGCTATGTGGAACGGTTCTTGAGTTCCCAGTGGGAATGCCAGGTGGGGAAGGGAGTTGGATTGTTTTTCAATTGTCAGGTGCGGAGGAAGCGGGCTTGATTTGTCGGTGATGAAAAGACGAGATTTTCTGGCGCGATCGGGGTTGGCGATGGCGGGAGTGGGAGTTGCCCGTGGTCAGGAGGAGCAGGAGAGTGGGGAGGTGGCAAATCCCATCGTGGTTTTTGAGAAGCCGATCCAGAACTTGTCCTATGATGTGATAGGCGAACAGCTGGCGAAGATGGGGATTCAGGGGATTGAGGCTACGATACGGAAGGGCGGGCATATCGATCCAGCCAAGGCGGAGGGGGAGATTCCCAAGATGGTGGCCTCTTTGGCAAAGAATGGACAGCAGGCCTTGATTGCAGCGACCAACGTCAACGAGGCATCCGAAGAGACGGAGAAGTTTTTGAGAACCTTGAAGGCGAATGGGATCACCAAGTATCGCATGGAGTATTATCGCTATGATTTGAAGAAAAGTCCCTTGGAGCAGTTGCGCGAGAACGTGGCCAAGCTTCGTGATCTTGCGGCCATGAGTGCCGAAATCGGGGTGCAGGCCCTTTATCAAATTCACGCGGGAGCCAAGTATGCCGGGTCTTTGAGTTGGGATGCTGCGATCATGTTCGAGAAGATCGATCCCGACCACGCGGCGGTGGCTTTCGATCTCCGTCATGTGCGGGCTGATACCGGGAAGTCATTTGATCTGGCCTTGGCCAACCTTCGTCCGCACATTCGCTCCATTTTCGTCAAGGATGCCCGCTGGACCGGCGATCGGACGGATCAGTTGCAGAACGTGCCGCTCGATAGCGGGATGATCAGCAAGGCTGTTTTCGAGAAGGTGCGCAAGGGGCTAGGGCCGATGCCGTATTCGCTTCACATGGAGTGGGGGAAGACGCAATTGTATCCCAAAAATGAAGCGATGGATGCGGTGGAGTTAATTGCAAGAGATGTCAAAGTATTGAAGTCATGGATTTAAAATTGTTTCTAACAGCTTGTTTGGTTGGACCGGTCGCGGTCGGTGAGATCAAGGTCGAGGAGAGTCAGGAGGCTCTCTCGGTGATGAATGATGGGAAGCTCGTCCTGACTTACCACAAGGCCGAGGTCGATCCTCCGAAAGGTGTCGATAAGGTGTATCGGCGAAGCGGCTTTATTCACCCGGTCAATTCTCCGAAGGGAGGCGCGGTGACCGGGGTTCATCCGGACGATCATTATCATCATCTCGGAATCTGGCATGCCTGGGTGAAAACAACGCACGGGAAAGACAAGCCGGACTTCTGGAATCTCAAAAAGAAGAGCGGGCGGGTGCGTTTTGTGAAGGTGCTTGAGAAGTCGGATTCGGGGTTTGTGGTTGAGCAGGAGCAGGTCGCCTACAAGGGAGAGAAACTGACGGAGACGGTGGTCTTGCGTGAGAAACTTGCGATCACTGTGAAGAGCTCGGACGAAGCCCATGTGATCGACTATGTAGTGACCGAGACCAATGTTTCGGACGAGGTCTTGAAGTTGCCTGCCTACCGATATGGAGGACCACTGGCATGGCGAGGTCCGTTGGATTGGAACAAGGGTAATAGCGAGTATCTCACGTCCGCCGGGAAGAAACGGGCCGACAGTCATCAGTCACGTGCAGACTGGGTGGCAGTATATGGGCCAACGAAAACGGGGGAGGCCACCTTGACCTTTCTCGGGCATCCCTCGAATCACGATGCACCCCAAAGACTGCGGACCTGGCCAGATGGAAAGATGTTTCTGAATTGGGTGCCGATCCAGGAAAAGCCGTTCGAGATCAAGCCTGAGCAGACCGTGACGTGGAAGTATCGCCTCGTGGTTTCCGATGGTGGACCGGACAAGGAGAAGATCGATCAGTGGTTCGCGGATTACGCGAAGTGATCAGCCTTTGGCGATCTGATCGAGGATGCCGTTGACGAAGGACGCGGCGTCTTCGCCGGAGAAGGCGCGGGCGAGCTCGATGGCTTCGTTTATCGAAACAGCGTTGTCGAGATCGGGCAGGTAGAGGATTTCCCAGCTGGCGAGACGGAGGATGGCAAGATCGACCTTGGAAAGTCGGGAAAGGTCGAAATTCTCGGACTTGGAATTGATCAGATCGTCGAGTTGTGGGGTCTTCTCCTCGACTTGATCAACGACTGCAGTGACTTCGTTTTCGAGTTCCTTCATCTCTTCGAGGAGTCGATGCAGGTGGTCGAGGTCTCGTTGCTCAGGAAAGTTTTGGGGGAACTGGACCATGCGGACCCGGTCGTCATACGAATCCAATTTCTCGAAGGCCTTGCTGAGAGTGGCGTGTTGCTGCGGCGGGAAGGCCTCGGTTTTGGCGAGAATGGATTGCCGTTGCTTTTTGAGGTCGCCGGACTCGAGGAGAAGTTTGGCGAGGTCGCGTCGCCATCCTCCGAGATTGGCTTTGGTGAGGTTGCTCAGGCTTTTGACGGTGTCGGCCCATTTGATCTCGGACTCGGTGAGGGTCTTGAAATCCTTGGCAAATTTTTCCGACGGGTCAGCGGCAAGAATGGCGGGGGCGCAGTCGAGAACAATGGCCTGAAGCTTTTCGGCTGAGGCCATGCGCCCTTGCTGAAGGTGGGACAGCGTTTTGACCCGAGCCTTGTCAAAGTTCTGGCCGGACCGATCGTTGATCAGTTCCCAAAATGCGGGACCGCCCTGTTCCTTGGGGGCGGCGTCGCGAGCGTAGAGGAGTTGGACCGCGGCTTCGCGGACTTGGCGGCGGCTAGCCATTGCTTGGGTGGAGCCGGAGATTCTGGTTGGCGCGCCGGACCTCGTTCATCACAGTCATGATTTCGAGGGCGCTGCGGGCGGCTTCCCGACCCCGGTTGAGTTTTTTGCCAATGCAACGGGCGTAGGCCTGTTTTTCGTCTTCGACCAGAAGGACCTCGTGAATGACGGGAGTTTTCTTTTCCACGGCAATCTTCTGGAGGGCTTCGGTGACGGAGGTGGCCACCAGTTCGGCGTGAGCGGTGCCGCCCCGAATGATGCAGCCCAGTGCGATGATGCAGTCGGGTTCTTCAGCCTCGATGATCTCATTGACGATCACGGGAATTTCGAAAGCTCCGGGGACGCGGACCAAGTCGACGCGTGCCCTGGTGGCGAGCAGCTCGATTTCCTTAACCACATTGTCGACCAGAGCGTCGGTAAATTCCTGGTTGAACTTTGCTGCGACAATGGAAATACGCATTTTCCCGGTGCTGGGAACCCGTGGTTTCGGTGGAATGATGGCCGACATGAGAGCGGAGGTATGAGGGGATGAAACGAAATTGTCAATTAGAGGTGATGCCCCATTCGAGTTCGCTTGGTCTCGAGGTATTTTTCGTTGTGGGGATTGGCAGGGAGGCGGACAGGAACCTGCTCCACGATTTCCAGCCCATAGCCTTCCAGCCCAATGACTTTTTTAGGGTTGTTCGTGAGGAGCCGGATTTTGCGGACTCCGAGGTCGTAGAGCATCTGGGCACCCATTCCGTAGTC
Source organism: Akkermansiaceae bacterium (assembly GCA_049889715.1). GTDB lineage: Bacteria > Verrucomicrobiota > Verrucomicrobiia > Verrucomicrobiales > Akkermansiaceae > SW10. Next base: position 67,936 of record JBMHCW010000090.1, read on the forward strand.
CCGGAGGTCGGACCCGTAGCCCAGCTTTTCGTTGGCCTCGATGGTGTCGAGTCCCTGTTCCTGGAGTTTGTAGGCGTGAATTTTGGCCGCGAGGCCGATGCCCCGGCCTTCCTGACGGAGGTAGAGAAGAACGCCTCCTTCTTCGGAAATGTGTGCGAGGGCGGTGTGGAGTTGTCCGCCACAATCACAGCGGCGTGACCCGAAGACATCGCCGGTGAGGCATTCCGAGTGAACACGAACGCTGACTGGTTTGTCTGGATCGATTTCGCCCCGGACCAGGGCGAGGTGTTCGGAATTGTCGGTGTTGACCCGATAGAGGTAGCAATCGAAATCGCCGAAATCGGTAGGGAGGGCGATCTTCTCCTCACAGGTCACGAGTCGTTCCGAGCGACGTCGGTATTCGATGAGTTGGGCAATGGTGCAGGCTTTGAGTTGATGCTGCTCCTGGTAGTCGCCGAGGTCGCCCACACGTCCCATCGTCCCGTCCTCGTACATGATCTCGCAGATCACCCCGGCGGGTGGAAGTTCTGCCAAACGGGTGAGGTCGATGGCGGCTTCGGTATGTCCGGCTCGACGGAGGACGCCGCCTTCCATCGCTTGCAGCGGGAAAATGTGGCCGGGTTGGACGAATGCGTCCGTGGTGGTGGATTCTTTGGCCAACAGGCGAATGGTGTGAGCCCGGTCGGCGGCTGAAATGCCGGTGGTGATGCCTTCGGCGGCATCGATGGAAATGGTGAAGGCGGTTTTGTGGGCCTCCCGGTTCTTCTGGGCCATGGGCGGAAGATCGAGAGCCTCGGCCCGCTGTGGAAGAATGGGCGTGCAGATGAGACCTCGTCCATGGTTGGCCATGAAGGCAATGGTCTCGGGCGTGGTGAGCGAGGCGGCCGCAATCAGGTCGGCCTCGTTTTCGCGTCCCGGGTCGTCGGCCACGATCACGATTTTGCCGGCTTTGATATCAGCCACGATCTCATCGATCGGGGAGAACTTGAGCTCACTCATTGGGAGGAAATAATGACACCAAAAACGGGGCGTGCAAGATCAGTCAAGAAGACCGGCGAGGGGATCGGGAGAAAGAAGACCCTGTTCCACCAGGAAACCATCGGCAGCCCGGAGGGTGAGTTCGTAGTTTTTCTCGTCCGAGTTGAAGTTGAAGAACGTGTGCCCGGCGTTTTCGAATTCCATCAGCTCGCACTTGTTGCGCTTGCGGCGGTATCGCTTGGCGAATTTCTGAGAATAGGAAATGGGAATGACCCGATCTCCCTTGGCGTGGAAGATGAGGCAGGGCGGGAGGCCTTTCTTGGGGAGATGGGAGGACGGGCTGAGGACCTTGGCATTCTTGAGCGAGGTGAATTTTTCGCTGCCAATGCCCCGCTTGGTCGTGTCGGTGATGGGGCCGAAGAGAATGAGGGCCGCGGGCTTGGGGTCGGGAAGTGATTCCTCGGCATGCGGGTGAAGAGCGGCAGCGAGGGCGGCATTTCCTCCGGCGCTGGCACCGGCGGCCACGATGCGATCACGGTCGATGCCCAGCCCTTCGGCATGCATTTTGAAAAAAGAGAGAGCCAATTTGGCATCGATGATGGCGGCTTCCGGGGTTCCGTCGAACTTGGCCTGGTTGCGATACTCCACCGTGATCGCAACCATTCCGCGGGAGGCGAAGTGATGACAGTGGGGAATGAACTGGGTGGCGGCCGAAATGTCCCAGAGGCCTCCATGAAAGAAGACGATGGCCGGGCAGCGATCGGTCAGATAATTGAAGTCCGGCGGAAAGAAGAAGTGGGCATGGAGGTTTCCTTCCTGAGTCTGATTGTAGACGTAAGTGGTGGCCGACGATAGAAGCTCCTGGTTGCGGGCTTCGCCAATCATCAGGGTCTTCGGAAGGTTGTTCATGGAGAGGAGAAAGTCGGCGAATTGTCAGTCGGCGAGAAAAGCTTTTCCAAAAGCGGGTGCAATTGTCCATAGTTTCTCCATGAAACGGCTGATTTTAATGGTGGCGGTGGTCTTTTCCGGAATCCAGACAGAGGCCCGTGCCATGTCTGACAAGGAATTGGTGACGCACCTGCATCAGGTTTACAACACCTGGCGTGGCGCCATGATCAGCAAGAATGCCAAAGTCTGGCAGAACTACACCTCGCCCCAGAGGGTCATCAATATTCGGAACAGGATCTGGAGTGAGAGGCGCCCGTTTCCCCAAGCTGTCTTTGATGCCCCGGTGGCTCCACCCGACATTACCAAGCTCAAGGCCCTCCGCGTTCGGGTGAAAGGAGCAACGGCCAAGGCCATCTATTTCGGGAAGGTTGATTTCGGAGTCGGAGGGGTCCCCACCGACAACGTCTTCGTCATCTCCTATCTGCGCGGCACCAACACTTGGCAGTATCATGGCGGGGAATTCGTGAAGCTGGATCTCATTCCCGAGGTGAAGAAGCAGATCCAGTCGGGAGATTACAAGTACTTCGATCAGGCGGACTTCCATCCCAACGGGATCGTGCCGCCCATGCCGAAGGCGATTACCGGACCGGCCAAGTATATCGCGAAGGCTTATGTCTTTTGTCCCGGCCGTGAAGTGAATCTCACCGTGAATGGATTCTCGAAGCATCTCTTCCAGAACGACAAGCAGGCCGAAGTCGTGATCGGCGGTGCGCGTGATGGTCAGAATACAGTCAACTACACCATCAAGGATATCCCGGGAGGTGATCCCAAGTCACCCATCACCATCAGGATTTACCTCATGTCCGAGGTGCCTGGAACGCAGCCCACGAAGATCGTTCAGTATCAGGTCGAAAATGGGGCGCGGCCCAATGCTTCGGGTGTCTTGAGCTTCAATGTCACTCCCGCGGTGGCAGCAAAGCTTCTTCGCCGTTGATCCTTCTTGTTGATGTGAGGACGAGAACATACTCTGCAACGCGGTGACCATTCCCGAGCTCTTCAAAGAACACTGGCGCGACGCGGTGGAAATCGCGGTGCTCTGGGTGCTGGTCTATCAGCTCTATCGGATCTTTCGGGCCACTCGGGGAGCACGGATTCTGGTGGGGCTTGCGGTGGTCATCATCGTGCTGACGCTGGCCTCCCAATTGCTCGAACTGCGGGTCATTGAATGGATGGTGAAAAGTGCGGCCGCCATTCTGGCCTTTGCCTTGTTGATCATCTTCCAGCCCGAATTGCGAAACGCGCTGGCGCGGCTCGGAAGCAGCAAGCTCTTCTCTTTTGCAACCTCCCAGCAAAAGGTCTTTCTGGAAACGGTGGGGGACTCGGTGATGAAGCTCTCCAAGAATCGCTTCGGTGCCCTTTTTGCCATCGAACGAAGCATCAGTCTGGAGGAATATGAGGCCACCGGGATTGTCATCGATGCCCAGCTTTCCGTGGAATTGGTGGCCAGTATTTTTCACCCCAAGACGTCGCTTCACGACGGGGGCATGATTTTGAAGAACGAACGGGTGGCGGCGGCCGGATGTATTTTTCCGGTTAGCCAGAAGGAGCTTTCTGATCGTGCGCTCGGCCTGCGGCATCGTGCGGGATTCGGAATCAGCGAAGAGAGCGATGCCGTGGCCATCATCGTGAGCGAAGAAACAGGGCATGTTTCGATTGTGACCGGTGGCAAACTTTATCGCGGATTGTCCGAGAAGGAATTCCGCACGAAACTCGAAGAACTTTTCCTGACTCATGACCAAGCTCATCAAGAAATGGATTCTGAGGAACTGGACCGGAAAGCTGGCGGCTCTGGTTCTGGCGATCGCGATCTGGTATCTCATTAAACTTCATCTCCAAGGATACAATCCGTTTACCACTCCCGTGATCGAATCGACCGACTCATGAAGCTCGATCAATTTCCCGGGGTCTTCGTAACTGGGACCGATACCGGTATTGGAAAGACCTACGTCTCGGCTCTCATCGTCGAGGAGTTTCGAAAAAAGGGAGTCGATGCTGTGGGTTTGAAGCCGGCGTGCAGCGGGAGTCGTGACGATGCCGAACGTCTCTGGCAGGCGAGTGGTGGTGTGCTTGATCTCGATGTTGTCAATCCATGGTGGTTCCGCACTCCGGTGGCTCCCTTGACGGCGGCGCGGATCGAAGGGAATCCCTTGGACCTGGAGACAATGGTGGCTCAAGTAGGAGAAGTCAGGGAGGAGCATGCCTTTACCTTGGTCGAGGGAGTGGGCGGTTGGGAGGTTCCGATGGGAGAGGGCTTTGGGATTCCTGATCTGGCCAGGGAGTTGAAGCTGCCTGTTCTCGTGGTGGTGGCCAATTGGTTGGGGGCGATCAATCACACGCTGCTTACGGTGAAGGCCATCCAGAATGCCGGGCTGGAATGCCCCGGCATCATTTTGAATCATCTGGAGGCGGAGCGTGATGTCGCCGTCACGACCAACCGGATGATTCTTGAGGAGCTCTGTCCGGTTCCCATTCTTGGAGAAGTCCTGACTGAGGGCACGGAAATCGATTGGGCGGAATAGGTCCTTTTGTTGGACTTCAATTCCGCGATCCCGTACCACTGAGGGCGATGCACGAAGACATTGAAAAAGTCCTCATAGCCGAAGAGGTGATCGAGCGAAGACTGGATCTCATTGCCGAGAGAATTTGTTCCGATTTCGCCCACGAGGAATCGCTGCAGGTGGTCGCGATCTTGAAGGGAGCTCTTGTGTTCATGGCAGATCTTTTGCGCCGTGTGCCTCTCAAGCTGGAGATCGAATGCTTGAATGTCGCCAGTTATCACGGCGGTATGGAGAGCTCGGGGCAGGTCGACTTTCTGGATCAGAAATTACCCGAGGTCAGCGGGCGCTCAATTTTGATCATTGATGATATTCTCGATACCGGACGGACTCTCGAAGCAGTTGCGGCGAAGCTTGTTGGAATGGGAGCACGCGAGGTGAAGACTTGTGTTCTCTTGACCAAAGACAAGGAGCGAGCAGCTGAGGTGGAGGCGGATTACTCGGCTTTTGAAATTGGTGACGAATTTGTGGTTGGGTACGGTCTCGACTATGATGGCAAGTATCGCAATCTGCCGTATGTTGGAGTTCTCAAACCATCCGTCATCTCATGAGTCATCCCAAGTGTTCCGTTGTTCGTGAATTTGATTCACTCGACCGACTGGTGCGGCAGGGGACCAATCTCAATTGCACCGTTATCCAGGGATTGGACCTTCGCAAAGCGCCTTTGCCCTGGGGTGAGATGGAATGCCAGGGGGCGGTCTTTTTGGGCTGTTTGTTCCCCAAGGAGGTTTCGGCCTGCGATCTGCTCGAACGGGGAGCACTCATCTTCCCGGACTTTCCGGATCTTCCCTACAATCCCTATCGACCTGAACTTTATACCCGAGAGGAGTTGATGGATGGTTGGACACCGGAAGCGGACCACAGTGTCGACAAGAAGATCTACGACCACTATGTGTCCCACGGAAAGAAGTACCCTGACATTGTCGAGGCTTTGGCGGAACGATTGCACGATCATGCCATCGATGACGGTCTCACTGATCTGTTGGAGGGGCGGGTGGAGAAGGATGGGAAAAAGAAAGTGGTTTCCGTCATGGGTGGGCATGGCACCGGGCGGGACACCGAGTCTTTTCGCAAGGTGGCTCATCTCACCCGCAAGTTGACGGCTGAAGGGTTCTTTATCGCCAGTGGCGGTGGTCCCGGGATCATGGAGGCGGCCAATCTTGGAGCCTATCTTTCGGGGCAGAGTGCTGAAGAATTAGACGAGGTCATCAAGGGACTATCCATCGCTCCCAAGTATGACAGTCCGGGATACGTCGAGGCGGGTCAGAAAGTCATCGACCAATATCCGGTCGGACATACCAGCCTGGCGGTGCCCACCTGGTTTTATGGCCACGAGCCGACCAACATGTTTGCGACCTACGTCGCCAAGTATTTTTCCAATTCCATTCGCGAAGACGGACTGCTCGCGATGTCGCGCTACGGCATCGTTTTTGCTCCCGGGAGCGGAGGGACGACACAGGAGATTTTCCAGGATGCCTGTCAAAATCACTATGCCACCTTTGGAGAGGTCAGTCCGATGATCTTTTTTGGGAAGGAACGCTATACCGTTGAAACTCCACTCTGGGACACGCTCAACGTTCTCTCTGAAGGACGTCACTATCAGGAGCTTCTCCTCCTGAGTGACGAAGTGAACGAGATTGTCGAATTCATCAAAGTTCATCCGCCCATTCCGAGTGACGGAGTGTCACAAGTAACACCTTCCTAGGCTTTGAGAGGGCGGCTGGTTTCGAAAGGAATCTCCAAGCTTCCGAAGATTGTGGGTGAAATTATTTCGGAAATCTGTAGGACGGGGGTCCAAGTTCCTTTTCGAATTACCATGATTCCTGATTTGAGTCGTTCCTTCGCCCGTTTTTGCCCTTGGTTTCTTGTTCTCGTCATGGGGTTTCTGCCTCTGGAATCGGCCCGGGCGGCGATTGATGGCGAGCTCGAGGTCGAGATTGAGCGCTACGTCAAATCGTTGCGTTCGAAAGGTGCCATTCGGGGCGACGAGAGGACGGCGTGGTTGGTCTATGACCTGACGGCCAATACCAAATTGGCGAGTATCAATGAGAACGCCTCGTTGCAAGCCGCCAGTATGATCAAGCCCTTGGTCGCGCTGGCCTTCTTTCATCAGGTCAAGGCCGGGAAGCTGCAATACGGATCAACCGCCCGTCGCCACATGGAGCTCATGATCCAGCGAAGCAGCAATCCTTCGACGAATTGGGTGATGAGGCAAACGGGAGGCCCCGCAGCCACTGCGGCCTTGTTGAAGCGCCAGTATCCTTCCTTGAGTCACCAATTGTATCTCGTGGAATACATTCCCTCGAACGGGCGGACTTATCGGAATCGCTCTTCGGCCGGTGACTACGGGCGCTACCTCAAGGCCATGTGGAAAGGGCAGCTGCCATATTCGCAGGAGATGAAGCGTCTGATGGGGTTACCTGGCAGGGATCGGCTTTATTCCAACGCCAAGCGCGTTCCCAGCGGAACCAAGGTTTATAATAAGACCGGGAGCACCGCGATGTGCTGCGGCGATATGGGAATTCTTGTCGCGAAAGGCCCCGACGGCCGTTCTTATCCTTATGTCGTGATCGGGATTATCGAGAGTCGTCATCGCACTCGTTCCTATGGCCCTTGGATCTCCAGCCGGGGGAATGTCATCCGCGAAGTCTCAAACCTGTCGTACTTGGCGATGAAGAGACGCTATTCACTCTGATGAGGAGAGAGCGGGCGACTCTGAAGAATGGGAGCAAGGTCTTCCTGAGGGGCGCTCTTCTCATCGTTCCTGCGGTTCTGCTGAGCGCTTGTGGATGCAAGCACCCTCCGGAACTCAGGAAGTTCAAGTCTGATGGCTGCACGCTTTTCTTCGAAGGCACTCCATCAAACCCTTGTCTTTGGTATGAGGATTGTCGAGAGCACGATCTGGCTTATTGGAAGGGCGGAACTAGGGAAGAACGGAAGCAAGCCGATCTGAAATTGCGGGAGGGTATTCGCGAGAAAGGGAAGCCTGTGGTGGCATTCCTGATGTATGCCGGGGTTCGCATGGGAGGCACTCCATGGTTGCCGACCCCTTGGCGATGGGGGTTTGGGTGGAAGGGCTTCCCATGCGGCTATCGTGAGCTGGGCAAGGAGGAGACTTCGTCCTCAAATTGAGTTGCGCCTGAATTGGAACATCGAGAGGCTGAGTGTCGATTCAGATGGAAAAAATCCTGCTCAAAGACATCCCGCGGAAGTGTCCTGATTGTGATGCCTATCTATTTACGGAGGCGCCTCGACCGACGATCGGAAAACGCGCCTGGATGGTGGCAGCGGCGGGTGTGCTGGCCACAGGTCTTTGGGTTTTCTTTTTTCTGAGCAACTCAGACTACTACATCACTCCGGGCAAGCCGGTCGGCTTGGTCTTGTGCGCATTGATTTATGGTTGGCCGTTTTATTTATCGGCTCTGGCTGCCTGGAAACTGCCGCTGGAAGTCTCTTGCAAGTGCTACCAATGTAAAAAGAGGCGTCTCTTCCAAATTGAGAATCCAAAGATTCCACGAAACTCGTCTTGACGGAGCTTCAGGACAGACGGGGAACTTTTGATGAGCTGGCAGGATAGACAAAGTGCTTGCCTTCGTAATTTCGGAGGACCGTGCGTTCTTCGTTTTGCTCGACGATGTATTCCGGATTAATGGGGATCTTGCCGCCTCCTCCGGGACCATCGACGACGAATTGCGGAATGGCGTATCCAGTGGTGTGGCCGCGCAGCCCTTCGACAATTTTGATGCCTTTTGCAATCGATGAACGAAGGTGGGACGTGCCCTGAATCAGATCGCCCTGATAGAGGTAGTAGGGGCGGACGCGACACATGAGGAGTTTTTGAACCAGTTCCTTTTGGACCTCGACCGAATCATTGACTCCGCTCAAGAGCACGGATTGATTTCCCATGGGAATCCCGGCATCGGCCAAGCGGCCAAGTCCATCGCGAACTTCCGAAGTGAGTTCGGCAGGGTGGTTGGCATGAATGGAAATAAAGAGCGGATGGAACTGCCGGAGCATATCGCAGAGGGCCGGCGTGATTCTCTGGGGCAGAAAGAGCGGGATGCGCGAGCCGATGCGAAGAAACTGGATGTGTGGAATGGCGTGTAGCCGGGCGAGGAGTTTCTCCAGTTTGGCATCGGAAAAGAGAAGCGGGTCACCGCCTGAGAGGAGGACGTCACGGACTTGAGGGGTGCGTTCGAGATACTCGATGGCCTGATCCCACTGGGTTTCCAGTTTCTGGTCGGAGACGCCGGACACGACCCGAGAGCGCGTGCAGTAGCGGCAGTAGGAAGCGCAGCGATCGGTGACGAGGAAAAGGACGCGGTCGGGATAACGATGAACAAGTCCCGGGACCGGCATGTGGGAATCCTCTCCACAGGGATCGGACATTTCCGAAGGATCAGTCAGGGTTTCTTCGATCCGCGGGATGACCTGGCGCCGGATGGGGCAATCAGGATCCGTGGGGTGGATGAGATTGAAAAAGTGGGGCGTAATGGCCGTGGCCAGCTTGGTTCCCGTGAGGAGAATCCCGGCGCGCTCTTCTTCGGAGAGGGTCAGGTGTTTCTCAATGTCGGCGAGGGAGGAGACGCGGTTCTTGAGTTGCCACTGGGCGGAGTTCCAGTCTTCAGCCGATACGTGTTGGTCGGCCCAGTAACCCGGAGCCGGAGAAGTGAAGGAGAGTTCGCTCAAATCGGTGAAATTGTAGGATATATTCAAGAGAGGTCAAAAATTTCTGTGTGGAGGGGGAATAGTGGGGGCGGAGAGGCTGTTAGGACGCGCTGATGCCTGCGAGGATTCGCTGAATTGGAGAAGCTTATTTCATGGATCTTGGAAGGAATCAGGTTAAGGTTTTTACGTAAACCATGTTTTCGAGGGCTCATCGTGACACCATGCGGGCATCGTATGCCGAGATTTTGACGGCATTGAAGTGTTCCGACGGAATGCCTATCTCAGATTTGGCGCGTGAAATTGAGATGAGTTACATGGGGGTGAAGCAGCATTGTTTGAACCTGGTGGAGAAGGGGTATTTGGAGGAATGGCGGGTTCCCCGTGAGAACCGGGCGGTGGGAAGGCCGGAAAAATTGTATCGCCTGACCAAAAAATGCGCCCCCTTGTTTACCGAGGCAGGCGTCGGTTTGACCTTGGCCGTCATGGAGGGTGTGAAAAAACTCTATGGGGAAGCGGCTCCGGAGAAGTTGCTCTTTCATCACTTCAATGAGTTGCGTGACCGCTGGCAGCCGAAGGTGAGGAAAGGAAAGTCGTTGGTGGAAAAGGCAACCAAATTGACGGCGTTGAGGGAGGAGGAAGGTTGGTTCAGTCGGTGTCACTATGATCCGTCGACGGGATTCCGGATTGAGGAATTTCATAATCCCATGACTGAGATTTATGGCGAGTATCCCAATGCCATTCGAATGGAAGTTCAGATGATGGAGCAGATTTTGGGAACCAAGGTAGTGCGCGATGTGGTGCCGGTCGGGAAGGGCCGGAAGCGGGTGGTTTATGAGATCGCGACTCTCGGCGTGAGAGAAGAAGGGGCCCAACGTGCGAGACCCAAGCCGGTCAGTAAGAAGGACGATGATCCTCAGGGAAGTCTTTTTTAGGCCAGGATCTCCTTGATGATCTTCGCGGGTTTGACGCCGGTCAGCTTCTCGTTGAGACCCTTGCGCGAGATCGAGAGCTTGTGGTGGTCGAATCCGACAAGCTGAAGGAGCGTCGCGTGGAAGTCGCGGAGGTGGACTTCCTCGCCAGGGAGGCTGAGATAGCCCATGGGATCGGTTTCGCCGTGGCTGATACCGGGTTTGATTCCGGCGCCTGCCATCCAGAAAGTGAAGGCGTTGGGGTTGTGGTCGCGACCGAGGAAGGCCATCTTGGCTCCGTTGCGGTTTTCCTGCATCGGGGTGCGTCCGAATTCACCTCCCCAAACGACGAGGGTGTCGTCGAGCATGCCCCGTTGTTCCAGATCGGTCAGCAGGGCGGAGATTGGCTTGTCGATGGATTTACACTTGCCGATGAATCCTTCGTTGAGGGCTTCATTTTTGCCGGCACCGTGGGAATCCCACCCCCAATCGTAGAGTTGGATGAAGCGAACACCATTCTCGGCGAGGCGACGGGCGAGCAGACAGTTGTTGGCGAAAGATTCTTTGCCAGGCTGGGTGCCATACATTTCGTGCATCGCTTCGGGTTCGGAATCGATGCTCATGACTTCGGGAACGGAAGTTTGCATCCGGAAGGCCATTTCGTATTGGGCGATCCGGGTAATCGTTTCCGGGTCCGACATTTCGGCGAAGGTCTCGTGGTTGAGCTCTTGCAGGGCATCAAGAGCGGCCCGGCGGGTCTTGCTGGTTATTCCTTTCGGATTGGCGGTGTTGAGAACGGGGTCGCCGAAGGAGCGGCACTGCACTCCTTGATAAACCGAGGGAAGGAAGCCCGATCCCCAGAGGGATTTTCCGACGCGCGGGACCCGGCCGCCCGAGAGGAGGACCATGAAGCCGGGGAGATTCTGGTTTTCGGTTCCCAATCCCCAGGTGACCCAGGATCCGATGGAGGGATAGCCAAGGCGGGCCTGGCCGGTGTGGACCATGAGTTGAGCCGGGCCATGGTTGAATTGGTCGGTCTTCATCGTCTTGATGAAGGTGAGCTTGTCCGCGTGCTTCGAGAGTTCGGGAAGGCGGTCGGAGATCCAGGCTCCGGAGTCGCCGTGTTGCTTGAAGGGATAAACCGGTCCGAGCATTTGGGGCGTTCCCTGGATGAAGGCGAAGCGTTGTCCTTCGAGATACTCCGAAGGGCAGTCCTTGCCGTCGTATTTCTGAAGTTCGGGTTTGTAGTCGAAGAGCTCGAGTTGGGAAGGGGCTCCCACCATGTGGAGATAGATGACCCGCTTCACCTTGGGGTCCATCTGGGGAAGAAGAGGGGCAAGGGGAGCCGATTGATCGTGAGTGATCGAGAGTGGAGCGGCAGTCGACAACTGGCTCCCCAGCCACATCGCGCCCATTCCGGTGGTACAATCGCGGAGAAAGTGCCGTCGGGTGGTATTCTGGAGATCGAGGTAGCTCATTGATCTTTATTTGGAATAGGATCCCGAGACTGCAAGGAATTGATCGCCGATTTGAAGGACGACTGGCAGGGCGGTTGGGGCATCGGGACCGAACTCCGAGCGGGGAACGGTGAGAATGATGGAATCGTTGGACTGTTTCTTGATCTTCTGGGGATGATCCGAAGAGATCTGGCGGTCGGTGGAAAAAAGATGGACGTTTTTGGCCTTGGCAATCCCGGGATGGGTGAGGCGGACGCGGACTTGGGGAGCGTCTGCTTTGCTCAGGACCTCAAGAGTCGCCTTATGGTCTTCAGTGGGGAGTTCTTGACGGGCCTTGGTGATGAGGGATTTGGCCTTGGGATCCGGGATTGCCCTTTGGGTGACCGGAAGCTTCAGATTGAAGGTTTCGTATCCCGGGAAACAGCCTTTGGCGCAGCACATCCACATTGCATTGGCGGTCAGGGTGACGTCTTTTTGGGTGATTTCAGCGGGCGGCGTGATGGTCACGAGGAGAGTGACATCCCGTTCGTAGCCGTAGCAGGGGTATTCGCCCATGAAGGTGTGTTCGGGATGAGGCCATTGAATGTCGGAGGCCTTGAAGCCATCGGGAAGAGTCCATTCGAGCGACGGTTCCATGCCGACCATCCCGGGATTCTGCCAGTAGGTGTGAAAGCCGGGGAAGTGTTTGATGTGAAGGCCCACCGTGAAGGGCTTGCCGGCGGAAATGCTGCGATTCTCGGTGATGAGGTCGATTTCCAGTCCTGGTCCCACCATTCCGGGATCAGGTTTTTCGGCCCGCACAGAGAGTGAAGTGAAGAGAACGACGAGTAGAATCCGGATCATATCAGCAAGAAGTTGGGCGCGTCGAAGCGCCCTAATAGGACGACGAGAGACGGGGGGATCTTTCGGGGAAGGAGCCTTGTGAACAAGTGCGGGATGGCCCTATTTGACGGGAATCTTCAGAGATTGCCCGATGCGGATGATGGATCCGGAAATCCCGTTGGCTTTTTGGATGGAGGACACCGAAACGCCATATTTCCGGCCTAAACCGTAGAGCGTGTCGCCCTTGACTACCTTGTGGATCTTGTATCGGGGTTTGGGCTTCGGCTTTGGTTTTGGCTTGGGAGCTGGTTTCGGCTTGTAAGTTGGTTTCGGGGTGCTCGCAACCAGGGGAGGAGCCGGTTTGAAGGCGATGGCGGGAGCGGGTTCCGGGGCCGGAGCTGGCGCAGGTTTGCTCTTGCGGCGTTTTTTGGGGGGATTGTCCGCCCAGGCTTCGACGTAATTTCCGTCCTCGTCGAAGGGGCCAAAGTCCGGATTGTAGGAGGGCGTTCGGTGGCCGCAACTCGCAATCAGGACTGCGGACGTCAGCAACAGAGAAGACCGGATAATGCGCAAAATCATGGACCTAGGAACTTTACCCATAAAAACAGGGGAAACAAACATTTGTTAAGATTTCTTAACGAAAAGTTTTTCTGCGAACTTTCAGAGTTCTCGGCCAACTCAATGAGCCTGTTGGGAGAGGCTTAATCCGGTTGGTCGGTGCGACGGATTTCGGTGCCGATTCCGGACCGGGTGAAGATTTCGAGCAGGAGAGTGTGGGGGACGCGACCGTCGATGAAGTGGACTTTTTCGACTCCGCTTGTGAGCGCTTCCAGAGCGGATTCGATTTTCGGGATCATCCCGCCGGTGATGGTGCCATCCTGGATTAATTCGCCCGCTTGCTCTCCGGTGACGGATTCGATGAGAGTTGATTGGTCAGAAGGGTCGCTGAGGAGGCCGGGGACATCGGACAAGTAGACCAGCTTGGCTGGTTTGAGAGCGCAGGCGAGCGCGGCGGCGGCGATATCGGCATTGATATTATGGGGTTCACCGGTGTCTTCATGTTTGCCCAGAGGAGAAATGACCGGGACGATCCCCGAGCTGAGGGCGTAGAGGACGTCTTCGCATCGGCATTGGGTGACCTGGCCGACCCGGCCGATGTCGACGGGGGTTCCGTCTTCGTCTTTGCCGAAAAGCTGCTTGGCTGAGAAAACCGAAGTTCCATGGATCGAGGTCGCCTTCCCTCCAAATTCGTTGATGGTGTCGACCAGCCCGTGATTGATTTCGCCATGAAGGGTGCGGTCGACGATTTCAATCGCTTCCGGAGTGGTCACCCGAAGGCCGCCGATGAATTTGGCTTCCAGGCCCGCTTCCGTCATGGCCGCTGAAATGGCCTTGCCGCCACCGTGGACGATGACCGGATTGATTCCGGCAACTTCGAGGAAGACGATGTCGCGCATGACGTCGCGGACTAGCTCGGGATTGTCCATGGCCGAGCCCCCCATTTTGATGAGGAAGGTTTTTCCACGAAAGCGCTGCAGATAGGGAAGAGCCTTGATGAGGACGGAGGCTTTCTGGGCGGCGGTCGTCATAGCGGGACCATAATCAAGAGGCCCCTCCTTGACCACCGGGAAAGAGGGATTATCTAGGGGATGTTGAAAAGATCTGTCCAACCCGAGTTACTGGACTCATTGAGTGGCGACGATCCCGAGGCTTTGCGGAGTCGCCGGGACCTTCGTTTGATCAATCACCTGATGGGAAACGAACGTTGGATGGCCAGGCAGGCAGGTGATGGATCCATCGTTGAGCTGGGCGCCGGCAGCGGGGATTTGACCCGGAAGTTGTTGAGGACCCATCAAGTGACGGCGCTTGATTTTCAGGGGAGGCCGGAGGGGCTCGAATGTCCCTGGGTAAAGGGTGATTTGTTCGAGACTTTGGATGGAGTGCCGGGAAGGACGGTGCTTGCCAATTTGATTCTCCATCATTTCAGCGATGTTCAGTTATCCGAGTTGGGCGAGTTGATCCGGTCGCGCAAGAAGTTGGTCGCGGTCGAGCCGTGGAGATCGAGGTTGGCTCTCGCCGAAGGTTACCTAATGTGGCCGTTGATCAACCGGGTGACTCGTCATGACATGATGGTGAGTATCCGGGCTGGATTCCGAAAAGGGGAGCTGGAGGGTCTTCTCGGGTTGGGTGAAGGTTGGAGCTGGAGGGAATCGGTTTCTCTCAGGGGAGGATTGCGAATCATTGCTGAGAAGAGGTGAAGGGAATCGTGATCGCCGGCGGAGGGCTGGCAGGGCTTTCCTTGGGAATTGCTCTGGTTCGAAAGGGAGTCCCGGTGACCATTCGTGAGGCCGGGCAATATCCACGCCACCGGGTGTGTGGTGAGTTTGTCAACGGCGTGACGATGGAGACCTTGCGCGAACTTGGCATCGCTCCGCTGTTCCAAGGGGCTTTGGAGCATCGCTCGACAAAGTGGTGGGTGGGAGAAGAGTGTGTTTTGAAAGCAAGTCTTCCACGGCCGGCTTTGGGAATGTCGCGATGGGAGATGGATGAGTTGTTGCGAATCGAGTTCGAGAAGGAAGGCGGCGAATTGAGAACGGGAGAGAGAGCGAATTGCCGGGCGCAGGAAGGTTTGGTTTGGACAGCGGGGAGACGAATGAAAAAGAATAGTTCCTTGTTGGGGTTGAAGGCACATTTCGAAGACGTGGATCTCGACGGCAGTCTGGAAATGCATCTCGGCAAGAACTGCTATCTTGGGTTGACTCCGGTGAACCGGAATGGATCTCGCGTCAACGTTTGTGGCTTGTTCAACGGATACGAGCATTCCAGTGGAGGGAATCCCTTGATCAGGGCGATCCGTCAGGATGGCTTGCATGGTTTGGCGGACCGCCTCGAGGAGGGGAGAATGGATGACCGCTCGTTGACCGGAATCAGCGGCATCGAGTTGGGAGGGCAAAGGGTGGAAGATGACCTTTGTGTTCTCGGTGATGCCGAGAGAATGATTCCTCCTTTCACCGGGAACGGGATGTCGATGGCTTTCGAATCAGCGGAGTGTGCGTTGGTTCCGTTGATGGCATACTGCCGCGAAGAGCGATCGTGGAATGATACCAGGCAAGCGATCGCGTTAGCTCTGGAGAACCGCTTTCGTGACCGGGTCAATCTCGCTGTGAAGCTTCATCATTGTCTGATGCATCCAGCGGGTCGGGTGGTGGTCCGGTCAGCAGCAAGATCCGGTCTTCTTCCATTTCACTGGCTGCATCGTCGTCTCAGCTGACTCCGGTTACTTTCCGGTGAGAAGATAGAGGTGATAGAGATAGAATTCCTTGAAGAGGAACTTGGCCCGCGCTCCGGTGGATTCGAACTTGGTGGAAGGAGTGCCGGAGGGATAGACGGTGATTCCGAGGTCGGAGGCCATGCGACGGGCCCTTTTCAAGTGCCATGGATCACTGACGAGCAGCGCGGTGCTCCAACCTTTTTCGTCCATGATCTTCCGGGCCTCCTTGAGGTTGTCGAGGGTGCTGAGCGACTCATCTTCGGCAGCAATCTTCTTGCGTGGGATTCCTTGCTCCAGACAGTAATCAAGTCCCACCGCGGACTCGGCGTAGTCCGCTCCCTTGCCGTATCCGCCGGTCAGGAGCAAGGCTTCAGCCTTGCCGTCCTTGAATAAATTGATGCCGTGATTCAGGCGTTCCCTGAGAACAGGTGATGGTTTGTCGTGCCAGGCAGCGGCTCCCAGAACGATGGCGCAATCGGCCGAGCGATCCCGCGAAAGATATCCGACCCGATGGATATCCCAGAGTTGCAAGCCGGTGTAAGCGGCGAGCAGTAGGGTCAGGATCAGGATGATGCGGCGACGTCGCATGGCGCGGAAACTTTCAGCAAAAGTTAGCGCAGGATCGGGAAAGGTGAAGGGCAATTGCTTCTAACACCTTCGATATTTGATGAAAACTTCGCCATCTCCCGCAGGTTGACATTCGATGAGTTGATAGGAACGAGAAGAAGGAAGGAATTCTCCGGGGAGTCCGGTGAGCGTCGGAGCCCCGGCTCCTCCCAGAAGAGTGTGGGGTGCCCAGGTGAGATTGATTTCATCCACCAGATCGAGGAGGAAGAGTTCTTTGGTCAACTGTCCTCCGCCTTCGCACAAGAGAGTGTTGATGTTGGGATTTTCCCGAAGCGTGTTGAGCCAGCTGGCGAGATTCATTCGGTGAATGTCAGCCGGGAGCTCTGGAAGGCTTTCCTCGCTGTCGACGATGAGATGTCTCGGGCCGCCTTCGGAATGGAAGAGGGGATGTTCGGCATTGAAGCTTCCTGATCTGGAAATCACGCAGCGCCACGGGTTTCCTTTCGGAGCGGTGAGAGTCATCTGGTCCGCTTCGAGGGTTCCCCGGCCCACCAGGATGGCGTCGGCTTGATTGCGGATTTCCCGGAGTCGCTCGAGATCTCTTTTGGACGTGAAGTGTGCCGGTGAGCGAGAAGTGGTGGAGATCTTGCCATCGGCACTGAGGGCGAAGTTGAGAATCACCTTGAGAGATCCCTGACGAAGGGGGGTGAGAACTTTCAAGGCTTCCCAAGATGACCGGACATTGTGGACGCGAAACAGATGGGAGCCATTCATCGTGCCGTGAGTCAGCAGAGCGATCGTGCCAGGATCCCGGTCGTTGGGGTCGGGAAGATCGAGGACATCGCCGATGACGGTCTTCCGTGAGATTGGGAGGAGAATGGGAAAGCCAAGAGAGGTCAGCTGCGGAAGTTCTCTCAAGAGAAGAAGGTTGTCATCCTTCTGTTTGGCAAAGTCGATTCCGGGATCGAGGATGAGTTGATCTTGCCCGAGCCCAGCTTCCTGGGCGGCTGTGACTTTCTCTTCGAAGAAGGACAGCATGGAACTCATCAGATCCGGCCATTGTTGGTGGGTGTGGGGAATCTTGGGCTCTCCGACCGAATGCATGATCAAGAGAGCCACGCCATGTTGGGCGCAGAGGCGGGCGTTCTGATCATCGGGAAGCGCCGACATGTCGTTGAGGATATCGGCTCCGGAGTCGATCACCTGTTCAACGACTTCGGGCCGCCAGGTATTGATGGAAAGCAGCGGTGGGAAAACCTGCTCGTCGTCTGCCGCTTCCAGTTCGAGTTCCTCCCAGCCTTCGAGGAAGGATTGAAGGCGGGACACTTCTTCTTCCACCGTAATGGCTTCACGATTGGTGCGGGCCGATTCGGCACCGATATCGACGATGTCCGCTCCATCGCGAACGAGTTGCCGGGCTTGCTCCAAAGCGACGACGGGATCAAGGGATCCGTCTCCGGAGAATGAATCGTCATTGATGTTGACGATGCCCATGAGCAGGGGACGTCGCGGAAAGGAGATGATACGACCGGGAACGCGAAGGTTCATGGAGCGGTGAGAGATTTTCCGTTGTCGTCGGCGGAGAGGGCGGTGAGGAAGGGAGCGGCGGTAGTGGCCCAGGCTTCGGAAGACTGATAGCTGTCGGCGCCGGATCCCCAGCAGCGACGGAGCATGTCGGTGGCGATGATTCCTGGATTGAGGGCAACGGTGGCCAGGCCGGGAGGGAGTTCCTGGGCCAGCGCCTGGGTGAGGCCTTCGATGGCCCACTTGCTGGCACAGTAGGGGGCGACTTCAGGAGAGGTCGACCGTCCCCAGCCTGAGGAAAGGTTGACAATGACTCCCTTTGATTGAGCGATCATGGAAGGAAGAGCATGCCGGATGATGTTGGCCACGCCATTGATGTTGATGGCCGTCAGTTCGTCAAAATCTTCGGCCGGGATCTCCCAGAGTGGCATGGGTTCATTCACGATGGCGGCATTGTTGATCACGAGATCGGGGGCTCCGGCCTTTGCCAGGGCTGCGTCACAGAATTGGCGGCAGCTGTCATCGCTTGCGACATCGACTGAAAAATAGGATCCGTCTGGAAGCTCCTCGCGAAGGCGCTGCAGGGCGATTTCGTTCCGACCGCAACCGATCACGGTATGTCCTGCCTTCAGGAATTCAGGAACCAGGGCCCGGCCCAGTCCGGAGGTGCAGCCTGTCAACCAAATCGTCATGGAACAAGTATAGGGGGTGCGGAAGGGATGACAACGAAAGAGGGATGACGGCTCCTTTGTTAGAACAGCTGATCCTGCGGAGGTGCCGGTGTTTCCTGGACAGGTTGGTCTTCATCACTGGCAACGGGAGGGAGCGGCGTAACCAGTGGAGCGGGTAGCGGGAATTGACGTTCAAAGATGCCCGGAGCGGTTTCGTTGGCATTGGCGTAGGCGTCTTTGACCATTTCGAGTTTGGCATCGAGGTTGTCGATGTAGTGAAGGGCGTGGGCCTCCGGAGTGCGGGGGAGAGTGGGCGAGCCGAAGTCATATTGACCGTGATGGGAGGCGATGAGATGGAGGAGGTGCAAGCGGACATCTTCGTTGGCGGGTTCAAGGTCACGCCATGTTTCAAGAGGGAGATCCCGCCAGAGTTTGTTGACCAGTTCGAGTCCGAGAGGAATGTGTCCGAGCATTTCACCGTGCATCAGGTGGAGTTGGTTGAAGCCCGATTCGGGGTAGGTGTTTTCCCAGAGTTTTCCGCAATCGTGGAAGAGGACGCCGGCGATCATGAGGTCCCTGTTGAGGTAGGGGTAAACATCGCAAATGACCTTGGCCGTTCGCATCATCTGGGCGACGTGCTCGACCAGGCCACCGCGTCGGGCGTGATGGTTCCTTCGAGCTGCTCCGGTGCGGCGGAATCGATCTTCAAAGTGGTTGATGAATTCCTGGCAGATTGTTTTCAGTCGAGGGTCTGATAGCTTTGAAAGAAGTTCGCAGATGTCGTCCCAATCGGCCGCTTGTTTTTCACGAAGGGCGGGATCGCCGGCGAGAAAGTCCTTTTCCTCGTCATCAGTCAGTTGGCGAAATTTCCAGCCACGACCGTCGATACCATATTGATTCTGGGTCCAGCCCCCTGAGAAATGCAGAAGAGATTCGACCTTGGTTTCTCCGGCGCTGGTCCATTGAGGATGATTGTTCCAGATCTTGAGGGTGAAGTCTCCGGTCGAGTCGGCAATGGTCCATTCCAGATAAGGCTTACCTCCTTTGGTCTCCTTGTGTTTGACGGCTTGAATCTGGCCGCAGAAGTCGGCCTCGAGCGGGGATTCGTTGGTGGAGGAAAGAAGTTCGCTGATGGACATGATTCAACAGAGTCGAATCATGTCCTTCATGGATTGGAACCAAAGGAAAAAAAGTCCTTTAGTGGAATAGCGGTAATGATCATCGCCGGTGAGGACGATCAGGCCGCGCTTCACATTGTGGTCGATCTGCTCCTTCATCTCGTCTTCGAAATGTTCGATGATCTCTTCGGGGTCCGGCATGAGGAGATCATCCTGATTGAGCCGGAGTCGCGCCAGATGCTTCTGGTGCTCCTTGAGGATGAGGTCAAAACGGTTTTTTTCGCAGGGAAGGAGAACCCATTGCGAGCCCGGAGCATGCTTCAGAGTGGGGGAAAAGGGATAGTTGGTAGTGTGGACGACCCGGCGGTCATTGGCGGTTGAAGACAAGGTTGCGAAGGCAAAGGCAATCTGTTCTTGCTCGCAGAGGCAGACCGCCGCCACAGCTTTGGCTTCAGGGTGCCAGAAGAAGCGAAAATACTGTTGCATACCGCCCCATTCCCATCCGCTGTCAGCGACGTGGTCGAAGTGGGCCTCCTCGATTTCGGAAACGAGGCGGGCGGCATTGGGGAAGTGCTCTTCCGAAGGAGGTTTCCGCACGCGCAGACGGTTGTGAACGGGAAGGCGAAGTTTTCGGATCCGGGTGAGAAGATCAATCCAGGGTAGGAAGAACCAGAGTCCTACTCCGATCAGTCCGGCGTAAAGACTCGAGAACAAAAAGTAAAAGGTCAGGAAGGAAGCCACAAGAAATGTGAGGGCTCCGAGTTTCCTCAGGGTCAGCGTGCGGCACGAGCGGAGGGCAACTCCGACAACGATGCAGGCGAGAACGATGAGAAAATTGTGCATGAGTGAATGAGGGGTGTGCTGACCTCGGGTGTGTTTTGCAAGTTTTCCCCAGATTTCCCAGATTGCTAGCTGATTTACCGGCTTCGCTTGCGAAAGTGGCAAATATTTCTAGGATCCGAGCCATGGCAATCGAACCATTCGAGGATATTTGGCCCGAAATTCCGGAAACCGCCTTTGTGGCTGCCAGCGCCGATTTGATCGGACGGGTCACCTTGGGGGTGGAATCAAGCGTGTGGTACAATACCACCTTGAGGGGGGATATCAACGAGATCGTGATTGGTCCCAGAAGCAATGTTCAGGATAACGCGGTGATTCATCTGGCCGATGACTACGGGTGTTATGTGGGAGAGCTGGTCACGGTTGGGCACAGTGCCATCTTGCATGCCTGCACAGTCAGGGATGAAGTGTTGGTTGGAATGGGAGCTTGTGTCCTCGATGGGGCCGTGATCGGTGAACGTTCGATCATCGGGGCCAATGCCCTGGTGACGGGTGGCACCGAAATTCCACCGGGATCCTTGGTCCTGGGGAGTCCGGCCAAGGTTGTCAAAACGCTCGACCTTAAGGATCAGTCCGAAATCAAGAGCTGGGCTGAGAAGTATGTGAGGAATTCCAAGAAGTTCCTGAATCGTGATTTGCAACGGGACTGAGAAGCTATTCGACTGGAAGGGCCTCGGGGATGTCATCGATTGCCGGTCGGACGAGGAGGGCGCGTCCCGGCGCGATATCGCTGTTTTGATAACCGGGGAGGCGGTCGGCGGATTTCATGATGTCGGCCCAGATCGGGAGGGCGAGGCTGGATCCGGAGCCATTTCGGATAATGACTTGATCCTGGTCCATGCCGACCCAAACGGCGCAAGTCATGGCCGAGGTGTATCCGGCATACCAGGCGTCGTTCGGGCCGTTGGTAGTTCCCGTCTTTCCGCCCGAGGGTTTGCGGAATCCGTAAGTCGAGCGCACCGCACGGCCGGTGCCGTTTTGGTTGACCTCCTCGAGGATGCGCGACACTTCCCAGGCGGGGGCGGCTTCGGTGGCCCGGTAGGGAATCGGGCCATTTTCAAAGAGAATGTTCCCGTCACGATCTTTGATCGATTGGATATAGTAGGGGCGGTAGCGGGTGCCGCCGTTGGGAAAGATGGTAAAGGCGCTGGCCACCATTTCGGGGGTGGCTCCCCAGGAGCCCAGATAGGAAGAGGGGACGCGGTCAATTTTCTTGGTATCGAACCCAGCGGAGCGGGCGACGTCGATCACCTGATCCAGGCCCGCCACGCTGCCGACTCGGATGGAGGACGTGTTGCGGGATTCAACAAGGGAATGAGCAACACTGATTTTTCGGTAGTATTTCCCGTCGGCATTGGCCGGGGACCAACTGCGATTAGCGCCGGGGATTTCGCCCGGACGAATCGGCGCGTCACTGACGGTGTCGTAGGGTTTCAGCCCTTTGTCGAAGGCAGCGAGGAAAATGAAGGGTTTGAAGAGAGACCCAATTGGTCGGGAGGCCTGAAGGGCACGGTTGAATTGGGACTCGGTGGCGTTCCGACCTCCGACGATGGCGAGAACAGCTCCGGTATTGTTGTCGATGACCACGGCGGCTCCCTGAATGTATTTGGGATCGCCCTGCTTGTTCCAAGCGGACCGCTTTTGGTGTTTGAAGCCAGGTCGTCGTTCGATCTGGTAAAGCCGTTGTTCCACTGATTTTTCGGCAATCTCCTGAATATTCGGATCGAGGGTGGTTTCGATAATCAGTCCTCCGTCGCGGATGTTCTCTTCTTCCAGAATCCGGTCGAGATCCCGTCGAATGGCATCGAGGGCGTAACTGCCGTCGAGGAGATGTCGGTTGGCCGAGGCGACCTTGACCGGTTCGGCCTTGGCCTGTTCGGCTTCCTCCTCGGTGATGAAATGATGCTGGAGCATTTTTGAAAGGACCCAGTCCCGCTGGATGGTCGCGCTTTCGATGCTCTTGAAGGGATTGAAGCGGTTGGGGGCCCGAATAATGCCGGAAAGGAGAGCCGACTCCGAAAGCGAAAGTTCATCGGCCGATTTGTCGAAATAGGTTTTCGAGGCCACTTCGATCCCCCGGATTGAACCTCCCCAGAAGATGCGGTTCATGTAGTGCTCGAGGATTTCGTTTTTTTCGTAGTTCGCCTCGATCCGTACAGCGATGAAGGTTTCGAGGATCTTCCGGTGGATTCCCTGGACGATGTTTTCTCCGGGTTTTTTGAGCGCGAAACTATTGCGGGCCAACTGCATGCTGATGGTTCCGCCACCCTCGAGCTTTCCACGAGTGACGGCTCGATAAGCAACCCGTCCGAAGGAGCGGAAATCGACGGCACCATGGGTACGGAAGCGGGCGTCTTCCTGGGCAATGAGGGCGTTGACGAAGTTGGGTGCCACCTCATCGTATCTGACGAGGCGGCGATTCTTACCATGCAGGTAGCCGATTTCCCGGCCTTGGGAATTTTTGAGAATGTTTCCGTTGCGGTCGAGGATTTCGATGCGGGCGGGCATCGTTTCGACGTGCTTTAGGTCGTAGGTGCAGGCCAGCGTGAAGTAAACTGCGGAGATAAAGAGCCCGATGACGGCGCCTACAACGGCGATGGACAGTCCGAATCGCGCAGGCCATTTGAGCCACGGAGGCATCCCTTTTGTCATCCAGGCGACGAGGGTGAACGGGAGAAGAAAAAACGACCGTGCCTTGAAGGGCGATTTGGCCTGTTTCTTGGCCTGCTTCTTTTTCTTTGCTGCCTTTTTTTTGGCCGGTTTTCCGGATGCCATTGTGTGTCTGGGGGGGAGCTTACTGCGAGTTGAGCGGAGTCCAAGACCTCATTTATTTGCAAAGCATCTCATTGAATTTTTTTGAAACAAAGCGACTCTTAGTAGTCGGTAAATGAATAACAAAGCGATGAAGAAAATAGTTACTGTCCTTACGATTGTTGTTGCGGGGATGCTTCATGCGGCTCCTCCATCGATTCAAAGCCTTGCTGATCTCAGAAAGGTGGAAGCGAAGGTGAAAAACGTGGTGCAGACGCGCACGGATTGCACCATTTCACTGGTCTCGACCCGCTCTGGAGCTTCGGGAAGCGGGGTAATTGTCTCAGCGGATGGTCTCATTTTGACGGCGGCCCATGTCATCGAGGGAAGTCGGGAGATGACCGTGATTTTTCCCAACGGAAGCCAGGGCAAAGCCAAGGTTCTTGGAGCTAACTACAACCGGGATGCGGCGATGGCCCGATTGATCGGAGATGGTCCGTGGCCGTTCGCAGAGGTGGGGTCGTCCGATGATCTCGACACCGGAGATCTGGTCGTCGCGATGGGGCATCCCAAGGGCTATGACCCGACAAGGCGTCCACCGGTTCGATTCGGAAGGATCATGACCAAGGGGGATCTCGAATTTCTGACCACCGATTGCACATTGATCGGGGGCGACAGCGGTGGCCCCCTGTTTGATTTGGAAGGACGGGTGGTTGGGATTCACTCTCACATCGCACCTGATCGTCAGGTCAACAATCATGCTGGCGTCAGTGGTTTCCAGAAGTCCTGGAAGAAGATGCTGGCAGGTCAGTCGTGGGGGAGTTTGGGGGGAGACGGACGTGATCCCAATCGTCCGGTTCTCGGCGTGATCCTGGAGAAGGCCGAGGGAGGAATGTTGGTCAAGGAAGCGCCGGTGGGAAGCCCCGCTTATGCTGCAGGAATCCGGGCCAACGATCTTGTTGTGGAAATTGCCAACCGTGAGATTTCGGATCCGGCAGCTCTGGGAAATCTGTTTGCCGACTATCAGGCGGGTGAGAAAATTCCGGTGATTGTTTACCGGAATGAAAAAGAGGAAACCAAAACGGTGACTCTTGGCAGACTGGCCGAGGTCTATCGCAGCTACCGACGTTAACCTTAGAAAAGGCCATGAAATCAGTTTTATTGACGAGTATGCTTCTGACTTCTGTTCTTGCAGGGCAGATGTCGTCCACCCGGATTCCGGTCAAAGATCAGGAGATCACCAACAACCAGGCCGGGGAAATTTTCAAGGCCCTTCGCGCCGTCAATTTTGAGGCCAAGGAGGTGGTCTTCCCGATTTTTTCGGGACGGACCCGCCTGGCTTACGGAGTGTCGATCGGAGATGGGAAGCTCCTCGCGAAGGCCAGCGAAGTTGTAATCAACGCGGTGGTCTATACCCTGGATTCCGAGCGTCGTTCTTTGAGAACCACGGTGGAAGGAGTCTACCCCGAACATGATCTTGCGATCTTGAAGGTCGATGGTCTGAAGGCCAAACCCGCGAAGTGGGCTGACGCCACGAACCTGGCGGAGGGATCATTTCTCGCGGCCATCCGGACTGATGGAGAAGCCCAGGCGATGGGCGTCTTGAGCGTTCAGGAACGGAGTTTGAAGGTCGAAGATCAGGGGTTTCTGGGAATTTCCATGGATCCGAGATCCTACGGAAACGGAGTTCGAGTGGAATCGGTGGTCCGGGGATCAGCGGCTGATGACGCCGGGATTTTGCCCGGTGACATTATTGCCGAAATCAAAGGGGAGAAGGTTAAGGGGTTCTTCGAACTCTCAAATCGTCTTCGCCGCCTGCAGAAAGGAGAAATTCCTGAGGTGAAAGTCATTCGGGACGGACGCAGCTTTACTGCCAGACCGGTTTTGCAGGGGCGTGAAATCCCTGAGACCCGGTCCCAACGGCTTGACCAGATGGACCGGATGAGTGGGAGTCGCAGCATGGTCCGGGGAAACTTCGGGAATGTCCTGCAGTCCGATATGGAATTGGAGGCGACGGATTCGGGGCTTCCGGTGGTCGATCTGGAAGGGCGAATCGTGGGGATGGTCATTGCAAGGCAGGGGCGGATCAGCACCTTGATTCTTCCTGGAGATGACATTGCCAGAATTCTCAAAGAGAAGCCGCAACCGATGGCCGAGACGGCCCGGCCGAAAGCCGTCAAGCGGCCGATTGCCACCAACAATCGACGGGAGCGGATGCAGCGTGAGCTCAACGAAATGAAGCGAATGATGCAGAGGCTGCAGGATGAGTTGAACCGGGAATAGGAGTTGAAGTTCTACTCCTCCTTCTCGAACTGGCTCTTCCAGTGGTCCAGTCGCTCCTTGATTCGTTTCTCCATTCCGTTGGAGGATGGCGAATAATAAGTGCGCCCTTGGGGAAGATAGGCCTGCGGAGTGAAGTTTCCTTCGTAGTCGTGTGAATAGAGATACTGCATGGCCGCTTTGTCAGCTCCTGATTCTTCCGCCAGTTTTTTGCGGAACTTGGTGCGCAGATGCTCGGGAACTTTCAGGGTTTCGCCACTTTCGATGTCGGCTTGGGCAGCTCCCAGAGCGGCGTAGGCGGAATTGGATTTCGGGGCGGTGGCGAGATGAACCGTCGCGTGGGCGAGAGGGATTCGCCCTTCCGGCATTCCGAGGAATTCGAAGGCCTGTTGAGCGGCGATGGCAGTCTGAAGGGCGGAGGAGTCGGCGAGCCCGATATCTTCGGAGGCCGAAATGACCAGGCGTCGGGCAATGAATCTTGGGTCTTCACCGGCATGGAGCATTTTGGCCAGCCAGTAGAGGGCGGCATCGGGGTCGGAGCCCCTGATTGATTTAATGAAGGCCGAAATGGTGTCGTAGTGTTGGTCTCCGTCGGAGTCATAGAGAACGGCCTTTTGCTGGATCGATTCCTCGGCGATGGCGAGATCGAGTTCGATGACGTCTCCTTGCGGAGGAGTGGTCAGGACGGCCAGCTCCAGGGCGGTGAGAGCTTTGCGGGCATCACCGTCGGCTTTTTCGGCAAGGTGAGTGAGCGCTTCTTCGTGGGCTTGTATCTTGAGTTTTCCAAATCCCCGTTCCTGGTCTTCGAGAGCCCGTCGAAGAAGGGGAATGAGATCACCTGAGCTTACTGGTTCGAGCTGGAAGACCTGGGATCGGGAGACCAGAGGGGAGTTGACGTAGAAATAGGGGTTGTGGGTGGTGGCTCCAATAAACCGGACTGTTCCGCGTTCGAGGTGGGGGAGCAAAGTATCTTGTTGGGCTTTGTTGAAACGATGGATTTCGTCGATGAACAGAATCGTCGTTTGGTTCCGAAGAGTTTGATAGGTGCGTGCGGCTTCAATTTTGGCCCGGATTTCTGCGACGTTGGATTCGACGCCGTTGAGCGATTCGAATCGGGACCCGGTGGTTCGGGCGATCACGCTGGCGAGGGTGGTTTTGCCCGTTCCGGGTGGTCCGTAGAAAATGAGGGAGGTGAAGCGGTCGGCTTCGATGGCCCGCCGGAGGAGTTTGCCGGGAGCGAGAATGTGCTGTTGTCCCGCGATCTCTTCGAGGCTGCGGGGGCGCATGCGGGCGGCGAGGGGTTCGTTTTGGGACCGGGGCGCTGGTTCGGGAGAGGGGTCATCCGGAACGAAAAGCGAGTCCATGGAGAAGTTTTAGGCTGTGGTGGAGGGAGGTGCCACGAAAACTTTTGGAGTGTGCGGCGGATTTCGGGTATGAGTCGCCTGATGAAGGCTTATCAGTTGCTGGCAGTCGTGGTGTTAGTGGGAGCGGCGCTCTTTCTGATTCTTCGCAAGGAGACTGATGAGTCCGGGCAAGGGAATGCTGCTGGCCCCGGACAGAGGGCCGGGGGGGCTCGAGGAGCAGTTGGGAAAGACCTCGGCGAACGAGAGCGGGGGAGCTTGTCGACCAGAGTGTTCCGGGATTCTTCAAAAGTCATTACGACCGATTCCGGACTTCAGTATGAAATTCTCGAGGAGGGCGAAGGGGAGAGCCCGGGAAGGACCGATCAGGTTGAGGTACACTACGAAGGGCGACTTGAGGATGGCACGGTTTTTGATAGTAGTTACGAGCGGGGGGCGGCCGCGAAATTCGGACTTCATCAGGTCATTCCCGGGTGGACTGAAGGAGTGCAGCTGATGAGGCCCGGGGCGAAGTACCGTTTTGTGATTCCATCCGAACTGGGATACGGAGACAGGGGGGCGGGGAATCAGGTCCCTCCGGGGGCGACGCTGATTTTTGAAGTTGAGCTGATTGGTTTCGAGAAAAATGAAGCGCCGTGATTCCCTGGTAGCTGGGTGGGGAGAGAGACCCCGGACTTGCCAAGAAGGCTTTCACGGAGTGATAATCCGCTCGTGAGCGAAGCAGAGCAGCCCTTGGTGGGTGTGGTCATGGGAAGTGATTCCGATTGGCCCACAATGGAGAAGTCCGTGGAGGTTCTCGAGCAATTCGGTGTGCCTTACGAAGCCAAGGTGGTCAGTGCCCACCGGACGCCCGAATTGTTGGTCGAGTATTCCAAGTCCGCCCGTGAGCGAGGTTTGAAGGTCATCATTGCTGGGGCCGGAGGAGCGGCTCATTTGCCGGGTATGGTTGCTTCCATGACGACTTTACCTGTTCTCGGCGTCCCGGTGAAGTCACGGGCTCTGAACGGGATGGATTCCTTGCTTTCGATTGTTCAGATGCCGAAGGGTATTCCGGTCGCGACTTATGCCATTGGGGATGCCGGAGCAGGAAATGCCGGTTTGTCGGCGGTCTCGATTCTGGCGACGGCTGACGAGGAACTGGCCGGGCGTTTGCAGCAGTTCCGGGACGATCAACGGGACACCGTGCTGTCCAAAGTTTTACCTCCGCAATCCTGATCTATGACGCTGGGAATTCTTGGGGGAGGTCAGTTGGCGAGAATGTTGTGTCTCGATGCAAGACGCATGGGAGTTCGAACCGTGGTCTGGAGTGGAACTCCCGAGGCGGAGCCGACCGAAGGAGTGGCGGATGTGTTGCTCAAGAAAGGGTTCGATGATGATTCTGCGAGAGAGGAGTTTTGCAGTCAGGTGGATTTCGTGACGGTTGAGTTTGAAAACATTCCTCTGGATACCCTGAGGGCGGTGGAAGATGCGCGCCCGCTTTATCCGTCGGCCCGGTCCATCGAGATCACGCAACATCGATCCCGGGAAAAGGCTTTCCTCAAGGAACATGGAATTCCCTGCGCTCCTTTTGCGATGGTGAATTCGTTGGCGGAATTGGAGAACGCTTACGCTGAGATCGGTCCGGTCGGGGTCTTGAAGACGGCTGCTTTTGGTTACGACGGAAAAGGGCAGGTCAAGTTGACCGAGGCCGGGCAGTTGGCGGATGCGTGGGAGGCCGTCGAGGGGCAGCCATCCGTGCTCGAGGGGTTCATCGACTTTCAATGTGAGATTTCTGTGCTGGTGGCCCGGGGAGCGGATGGCGAAGCGTTGGCCTTTCCGCCTGCCGAGAATGCTCATCGTCACCACATGCTGGACATGACCATCGTGCCGGCGCGGGTCTCGGAAGAGACGCTGCAAGAGGCCCGGGAAATTGCGGCCGAGTTGGTCTCGAAGCTGGATTATCGCGGACTGTTGGCTGTGGAGTTTTTTGTGGAGAGATCGGGGCGGGTGATCGTGAACGAAATGGCGCCGCGTCCTCATAATTCGGGACATTTCACGATGAATGGTTGTGTCACTTCGCAATTCGAACAACAGCTGCGTTCCGTGTGTGGTTTGCCTTTGGGATCAGTGGAGATGTTGAGCCCGACCGTGATGCTGAACGTCCTGGGTGATATGTGGACTCCCGAACTCGATACCGGGCTGATTATTTCAACCCGGGGAGCCAAGTTGCATCTCTATGGAAAGAGTGATCCCGGGGTGCGGCGAAAGATGGGGCATGTCAATCTTGTGGGAGAGGGTGATTTGGTTGCGCGGACCGAAGAGCTGAAAGGAAAGCTTTTGAAGCTTTGATCCGACTGAAGCGGGCATTAGCGTTTCCGGATGAAGCGGTTGTTCTCTTTCCTGGGCGCCTTGTTGATGAGTGGCATTCTCTCGGCCAACGAGTCGTTTGATCTGGTGTCATACAATATTCGCTACGCCGCCCGGGGAGACGGGGGAACGAAAGCCTGGGACGCGAGGAAGGGAACAGTCACCGAATATCTCAAGAATTCCGGAGCAGGATTCATCGGGCTACAGGAGGTTCTTCATCACCAATTGCAGGATGTCGCCAAGGCCTTGCCGGAAATGAAATACATTGGTTTGGGTCGGGATGATGGGAAACAGAAAGGGGAGTCATCCCCGATCTTTTATGATCCGGAGAAGTGGACTCTCGACGAGCAAAATCACGGCACCTTCTGGCTGTCGGAAACTCCGGATGTTCCCGGGAGCAAGAGTTGGGGGAATTCCATCACCCGGATCTGCACTTGGGCGCGATTTGTGGGGAAGGATGGAAAGGCCTTCTATCTTTACAACACCCATTGGGATCATCGCAGTCAGCCATCGCGGGAGAAGTCGGCGGCCTTGATCGCAAAGATGATTTCAACCCGCAAATTTCAAAAGGAACCTTATGTGGTGATGGGTGATTTCAATGCCACGACCGGAAACCCGGCGATCGTCACCTTGATGGATTCGGCCAAGTTAGTCGATCATGGCGGAGAGAAACAGAAGGCCACTTTCAATCAATGGAAGCCCGGTTTGAAGGACGGTATGCGGATCGACCACATCTTTACCTCGAAAGATCTCAAGGTGAGCGGTCTCAAGGTCGAATCGAACGGGGATCCGGTTGGGGCGGATCATCATCCGGTGATTTTGCGAGGAGCGTCGTTCTAGATGTCGATGACGTAACCCCGCCCATTGTTGACGGCTTCGGCTTCGGCAACATGGATCCAGCGGATGGCGTAGTTGTTGCCCCACGAATCGCTGACCGCAAGCTCGTTGGTTTTTTCGTTGTATCCAATGATCATGCAGAGGTGGAAGTTGCCGCGGGTTCTGAGCTTCGGGGCATTGGCCTGGGCTTCCTGGGCAATCTGAGCGGCGTAGGCATCGATGTCTTTGACTGCGGAACGCAGGCGAGTTCTTTGGTTGGCAATTTGGTTGTATCCGGGAAGGCTGCACATGCCCCACATGACCGGAACTCCTTTGTCGAGGTAGCGTTTCAATTTGGATGGAGCGAGTGACTTGAGTTGAATCTCTCGGGCTGTCCGGCCGCCCTTGCTTCGAGTGGTGAAAGCCACTTCGTCATAGAGTTTTGCGGTATTGGTTCCTCCTCCTTCCTCAGTGGCCAGCGTGGCGAGAAGATACATGTCGGAAGCGACTCCGGCATGTCTCATGGCTCGTTCGAAGGTGGCAGGCGCACAGTATCCTTTGGGGCCCTGGTCGACCATGGGAATGTTTTGAATGACGACATCACCATTGGCAGCCCGATTGATGTTGGCGAGCAGCCTCTTTCGCATCTCGCCATCACTGGTGCGGGCGAATCGGCCTCCTCCATCGGCGAAGGAGGCGCGGACGATCTGCAATCCGACGTATTCCCCTTTGACCAAAGTCAACAAGAAGGAATGACCGTTCCAGTCCCAGCGTCTGACTTTGTTGCTCTTGTTGCCTTGTCCGAGCATGCGCTGCTCGACTGGGTCGCCAAGCACCGAAGTGAGGGTTGCCGCAATGCGGTCGGCATCATAGATCATCGCTCCTTCCAGAGTGTTCCGATCAATCTCCTTGCCGTTGGAATTGAAGTGGTCTTCGCCTGAGCCCACTGTGCTCAGGGAGTCGCCTTTGTTGGAATAAATCGCGGATACCGAAAGGGTCCTGCCTTTGTGGTCGCCGTAGGCCACGATGGTTTTCGGTTTGGCTCCCGCGAAGGAATAGCCATTGCGCGTGTAAAGCCGATAGCTACTGGTGAACGGGGTCAGGGATTCCCGGGGAAGGCGGAGACGCTTTGCGACATTTGGGACGTCTTCATTCCAGATGTTTCCATTTGAGGCCAGAAGCGGATGTCCGATCGCTTGGTTGAGTGGTTGGATGGTCTTTTCGATCTTGGCCCGATGATTGGCCCAGGTGGTTCGAATCTCGGCCCGGGATTCCGGGGCGAGGTAGGCGAGGGGAGTCTGGAATTCCTCACCATCGGATCGACGAAGCAGAGCAACGTCTTTGGCAAGGTCCAGCAGCTCCACTTTCAGTTGGTCGGATCCATCTGCCTCCTTGAGTGTGACGAGTGGCTCGGCAGCGAGTGGTAACAATGTCACAAGGGCCGTCGCTGTCGAAAGAGGCCGCCCAATCTTCGGGAGTTTCATCGGTAGGTGTCGGTCAGGTTGGGAGGTAGGTTTGCAAGACGCGGGATCCGGCGATGGAAGTCAGGGGATCGGCGCCTTTCGGAAGTAGGAGGAAGTCACCCGCTTTAAAATTTCTTCCTGATGCGGAAGAAATTTCGCCTTCGACGACGGTGATGATGGAGAACCGCTCGCTCGGGCTCTTGATGGAATCACCGGCGGAAAGGGTCAATTGATCGACCACGAAATGCTCGCAAGAAGCGATGGTGTTTCCAACGGGACGATCCATGCCGGGTTCGATGTCATCGAAATCAATGGAGGCCATCGATTCTTCGATATGAAGATCGCGAGGTTTGCCATCGAGCCCCATCCGGTTCCAATCGAAAACCCGATAGGTGGTATCCGAGTTTTGTTGGATCTCGTAGATGAGAAAGCCGGCCCCGATGGCGTGAAGGCGCCCGGACTCAATGAAAATGGATTCGCCGGGTGAGGGTGAGATGGCGTGGACTTTGTCCGCGACGGTTCCATCGTTCAGGGATTGCTCGAAGGCCAAACGGTCCACTCCCTCTTTCAAGCCGACGTAAAGCTTGGCGTCCGGAGAGCAATCGGCAATGAACCACATTTCGGTTTTAGGGTCGCCACCGAGGGTGCTCGCCACCTTCTCGGGGGGATGGACCTGGATCGAGAGGTCATCGCGGGCATCCAGAATTTTGATCAGGAGCGGAAAGCGATCACCCGGCAGAGCGTTGCCAAAAAGCTCCTCACGATGGCTGTTCCAGAGTTCGTTGAGTGTTTTTCCTTTCCAAGGTCCCTGATCGACCACGGACTGTTCCAGTTCGCGGTCGCTGATTTCCCAGGACTCGCCGTAGGGTTGATCGTCCGGAAGAGGACGTTGGTAGAGGGATTCGAGGGTTCTTCCACCCCAGACTCGGGTCATGTAGAGCGGGGTGAAGGTGATCGGTTCCATGGGGAAAGAGTGGTGATTCCGCGATGACAGATCAAGGGAACAGTGGGCGGGAAAGCCTATTTTGTTAATATTTATTGACTATGAGTATCCATTAAGTTCCTTCTTGCCTGCGGAGGGGGGGATGTGAGATAGTTTTTCTACAGGAGCTTTGGCTTCGTTCCAAATTTGTTATGGCCAAGAAGAAACAGGTGAGAAAACAGCATGCCGTGTTGGAGAGGGAAGGTGGTCAGGAATTGGTGGGGATTGGACTGATTGTTGCCGGAATTCTCCTCTTTATTTCGTTGTTGAGATTCACTCCTGTGGACTTTGTGGATTGGGCTTTTGTCGGGAGTTTTGCGCCCGAGGGAGCGGTGGATGGACCGACGAGAAATTTGATTGGCCCCGTGGGAGCGTTGCTGGGTTTCGTCTTTGTCAGTCTTTTTGGTGCGGCGGCTTATTTGATCGCGGCAGGAACAGTCTGGCTCGGAGTGGCCGTGGCTTGGTTCAAGAGTCGTCTGGGAATGAAGACCCTGGTGGGGTTTGGCACTCTCATGTTGGCCAGTGCCGCGCTCTTTAATGTTCTGGGTTGGAGTGGTAGTCCTGATTACGGCAGCTGGGCCGGAGGAGCCTTTGGGGAAGGGCTGGGGAAGTATCTTTTCAAAGGACTCCTGGGGACCATTGGTTCGGCGATCGTTTTGCTCGGGATTTATCTCGCGAGCCTGATTTTGCTGACCGGTTGGCATCCTGTGTCCTTCCTTCGTTCTCTGGTCGCGACCTCTCGTGAAAAGATGGCGCAATTGATGGAGTTGCGGGCCGAGCGGAAAGCAGCGCGTGCCACCCCTGTTCCTGCGCCTCCCAAGGCAAAGAAGCGGGCTCGCAAAAAAGCCAAGCCAGCCAAGGGACCCATCATCGAGCCCGAAGAAACCAAGGTGGAGGAGAATGGTCAGGCTGTTCTGCCCCTACAGGAAAGTCGCCCGCCCCAGATCATCGACGCCTCGACGCGAAAGACGCCGCGCTCCGAATTGGGGGCCCGACCCTTCGAGCGAAAGAAGAATACTCATACGGGCTTGAGTACGGAAGGATTCGAGGACTACGAGTTGCCGGGATTCGATTTGCTCGAATATGAAGACACCGTAGAGCCCCGGGAGGACTTCAGTGAAGAGTTGCTGGCGACGCAGACGACCATCATTGAAACCTGCAAAGCCTTCGGGGTGGATGTCTCCGCCGGTGATATCACCCGCGGTCCCACCATTACCCGTTACGAGATTTATCCGAGTATCGGATTGCGAGTCAGCCGGATTACCCAGCTCGAGGCCGATTTGGCGCGCGCCACCAAGGCGGAACGGATTAACATTCTTGCTCCCATTCCGGGCAAAGACACCGTGGGCATTGAAATTGCCAACGATCAAAAAGTTGCGGTGCCGCTTCGCGAGCTTCTTCAGGATGATGCCTTCCGAAGCTCCAAGCGGAAGATTCCTCTGGCCCTCGGTAAGGATGTTTACGGCAACACCGTTATTGGAGATCTGGCGGCCATGCCTCACTGCCTGGTGGCTGGAGCCACTGGCGCCGGTAAGTCGGTTTGTATCAACTCGATCATTACCAGTATTCTCTACAAGTTCGGCCCGGATGAACTGCGGTTCATCATGATCGACCCCAAGGTCGTCGAGATGCAGGTTTACGCCAAGTTGCCTCATCTCGTGGTTCCGGTGGTGACTGATCCCAAAAGGGTGGTGGGTGCCCTGAAGTGGTGCGTCAACGAAATGGAGCGACGCTATAAGATCTTTGCCAAGCTGGGGGTTCGTAATTTCGATAGCTTCAACAATCGGGTTCGACCTGAACCTGAAGAAATCAGCGAGGAGGAGCAGAAGGAGATTGATGAAATCGTTGATGAGGAGGCCATCGAATCCATGGCCAAGGCCTTTGAAGATGGCGATCTCGGGCCGATGGCCGATGAGGACGAGGAAGAAGATGAGTTCGATGAAATTCCCGACCGCTTCCCGTATATCGTCGTCATCATCGATGAGTTGGCTGACTTGATGCAAACGGCGCCGGCCGACATCGAAGGCAGCATTGCCCGGATTGCGCAGAAAGCCCGGGCTGCCGGGATTCACTTGATCGTAGCCACCCAGACTCCGAGGGCCGATGTGGTAACCGGAATCATCAAAGCGAATATTCCGAGTCGCATTGCCTTCCAGGTATCATCGTCACTCGATAGCCGGGTCATCCTCGATAGCAAGGGTGCCGAAAAGTTGGTTGGCAAGGGAGATATGCTCTTCCTTCCTCCGGGGCAGGCCAAGCTGGAGCGGGCTCAGGGAGCCTTTGTTTCGGACGAAGAAGTGGAAAGCATCGTGGGCTTCTGTGCCAACCAGAGTGAGCAGAAGTTTGAAGAAAGCATTCAAAAGGTCATCGAGAGCGGAGGCGGAGGAGGTGAGGAAGGCGAAGAGGAAGTCTCGGATGCCGACGAGGAGACCATCGAGCGTTGTATCGAGGTCCTCAAGGTCGAAGGCAAGGCCAGTACTTCGCTGCTTCAGCGTCGCTTGCGTCTCGGATACACCCGGGCTGCCCGGATGATCGATATCCTTGAGACTCGTGGGATTGTCGGCCCGGCCGATGGAGCCCGTCCGCGCGATGTTCTGATCCCCGGATATTCAGACGAATAAATTCTTGTCGGACTTTCCGGCGAATACACTCTGATCACCCCGACCTTAGCGTGAAGGATTCGGGGTTATTTTTGGGGCATCACGTAGCCTAAAATGTCGGCGAGCTTTTTGCGCATGTCCCGGCGATGAACGATGGAGTCGATCAAGCCATGTTCGAGCATGAATTCAGCGGTTTGGAAGCCCGGGGGGAGGTCCTGGTGGGTTGTCTCCTTGATCACGCGAGGTCCGGCGAACCCGATCATGCACTTCGGCTCTGCAATATTGATATCGCCAACCGTCGCGAATGACGCAGTGACTCCTCCGGTGGTGGGATGGGTGAATACTGAAATATAAGGAAGGCCGGCTTCGCCATGGAGGGCGAGCGCTCCGCAGGTTTTCGCCATTTGCATCAGGGAAAGCATTCCTTCCTGCATGCGGGCTCCCGAAGAAGAAGAGAAAATAATGATGGCCCGTTTTTCGAGGGTGGCCGTTTCGATGGCGCGGGTGATTTTCTCACCGACCACCGAACCCATTGAGCCTGCGAAGAACTTGAAGTCCATCACCGCAGCGAGAGCAGGGTGGCCTCCGATCTCCAGCCGGCCGGTAACTACGGCATCGTTGAGACCGGTCTTGCCCCGCAGGAACTCCACTTTCTCCTTATAGTTGTCGAATCCGAGTGGATTGACCGAGACAAGCTCTCGTGAAGTTTCTTCGAAGGTGCCTTCGTCGGCAATCAAGTTGAACCTGTCTTCAGCTCCCATTAGAAAATGGTGGGAGCATTTCGGGCAGACGAGATTGTTCTGCTTTAGGTCGAGGGTGTGGATGATTTCCCCGCAATCGGGGCACTTGATCCAGAGATCGTCGGGGACGGAATTGCGGTCCTTAGATTGGGAACCTCTGAGGCGTGGTTTGTCGAAAATGCCCATTGGCGGAGATCTTAGAGGGGATAATCTGGATACGAAAGGCCAATTTGTTTTGTCGGCAGACTGTTCGTCATGACTGAAAGCGGAGAGAGGAAACTCCCGGGATTTTGATTCGAATTCCTGAACTGGGGACGTGTGGGGGCTTCGGAGGCGAAAGAATTCACTCGTAGCTTCCCTGAAAGGCTACCTGGAAAAAGTGGCAGGCCCGAAGGGAGTCGAACCCCTATCTATGGTACCGGAAACCATTGTTCTATCCATTGAACTACAGGCCCTGCTGTGGAGGAGGTTAGTTAGGGAGCCGATCAAGTCAAAGCGCAAATCTCGCCAATTTACACCGGATTGGGCTCTCAAAAGTGATGTGAAAAACCTTTGTTTTTTTTGGAAAAAAATCAAGAACTGTGAAAGACTTGTAGTTTTCTCGTCGTTACAAAATTGAGGGTTTGTTGTTGTCTGATCTCGTGCATATTCGTCCGCGATGTCCGACACCGAGCCGAGCAATCGCATTCTCTTACCCACTCGCCGAAAGATTCTTACAACAGCTGTTGTTGGTGCGGCGGTCTCGGTTCAAACGAGTCAGGGATTCCTCTTTCGCCAATGTGTCCCGATGAAGTTGGACACCCTGCCACAGGAGTGGGTGAGGAAAGAAGGGGAACAAAAGATCCAGAGTTACGCGAAGTATCTCGATGGTCTTCGTCTCAAGTATGTCACTCCGCTTCAGGTGATCGAAGCTCACGCCAAGAAGCGGGGGAGTGTTTGGAATTCCCTGCCTCCAAAATCGATGTGGCGCGGAATGGCCAACACCTTGAAGGCCACCGATCACGTTGCGGCGACTCTCGGCAGACCGGTCAAGGAAGTGACTTCGGCTTACCGCAGCCCGGCATACAATCGTCGATGCCCTGGCGCCAAGACCCGGTCATGGCATTTGCAGAACATCGCTCTTGATCTCAAGTTTGCAGCTTCCACCGGTTCCGTCGCTGCGGCAGCCAGAAGAGTACGCAGCCGGGGAATCTTTGAAGGGGGAATTGGCCGTTATGGAGCCTTCACCCATATTGACACCCGCGGCAAGAACATAGACTGGTAAGACTGGATTGCTTTACGAAACTTTTAAGGCCGGCAAGTCATTGCCGGCTTTTTTGTCGGCGAATCAAACGTTTGGCTCAATGGAAAATAAACTCACTCTTCCAGTTGACGAAATGATGTCGAGGTGTTCATATCCCGCGCGTCGTCCAAGACACCTAGGATCGGTGGCTGAGTGGTCGAAAGCGCTCCCCTGCTAAGGGAGTATACCCTTGCGGGTATCGAGGGTTCGAATCCCTCCCGGTCCGCCAC
>JBMHCW010000091.1:0-18980 GCA_049889715.1 Akkermansiaceae bacterium
GATGTCCTTGGCGGCCTGGGACTTTTCTTCCTGAGGGGTTTCGGTGGGGGAAGCCGATTCATTTGCTGTTCCTGGATCAACGAGCGGATTTCGAGGTAGAGTCGTTTTTTGACGCGCTTGCGAAGAGTGTAAACGGAGGCGGTGCTCAGTTCGGTTCGTCGCGCAATGTCTTCGACCGGCACTCCATCCAAACCGAGCTCGAAGACTTCGATGGCCTTTCCCTGAAACTGGTCACGGACGCGCTGCATGGCGAGATTGGCGATGTAGACACCCCACTCGGCTTTGATGAGGGCATCGACATCATTGGCGTCTTTCTGCGAAAGGTCCGATTCTGATTCAATCCGGGCCAGCTGCTTTTGTTCCCGTTTCTGCTTTTTGAAATGAGCAAAGGCGGTATTGCGGATCACGGTGCTCAGCCAGGTCCGGAAGGTCGCCTTGTTCCGGTCGTAACTCGACAAGGATTGCGTCAACGTCGTGAAGATCTTTTGGGTGAGATCATCGACGTCATCTTGACTCACCCCCAAGCGACCAAGGACGAAGGCGATAAAGCGGCGGTAGGTCTGGTCGAACTCGGCCCAAGCGCGTTCATTGCCCGGATCACAGGCCCGCTGGATCAGGGTTTGCCGTGTTTGGTAGTTGTCGGTGGTTGCTTTCAGGGCCGCCTCAATTGTGCCACCGCCCGGCGGGGATAAGCGAGCGTGGAATTGGAAAGCGGGGCGGGACGGCTCACCGGTTTGATGAGATCTTTTATTCGAGAATGACCCGCAGCCGGGCGAACCATTGATCGCCTGAATTCGCCGGAGGTGAGAGGCGAAGCGTGATCGTTTCGGATCCATCGCCATTGTCGGTGGCCGGGCCTTCCTGGGTCACGGTGACGACGTTGGCGGCGGGTTGCCAACCGGTCAGCGAGGTGGAGGCTTCGACGGTGTAGTTGATGCCGTAGATGGCATATCCATTTCCGGTTTGTCCGCTCCCGTCTCCGGCATTGGCAGGCCGGATCCTGCGGTAGCTGAAGAGAAGGTCATCGGGGTTGCCGGGATCATTGCTGAGAACGGGCCGGGTGTTGTCGCTGCCGTCGGAGGGGTTGCTGACGGTGGCGAATTCAATGAGATTGTTGGTTCCGTCAAGATCAGGGTCGGCGAGTGGATCAATGTCGGACAAGGTGAACCCGGTGACCCAGCTGGCGTAGTTTTGTGAGTCTTCGACCGTGACGGTAATTTGATCGGAAAGGCCGTTCGCTTCGAGAGCGATGACGTAGGCGCCTGCCTGGTCGAAGCTGACCGAGGTGGCCGGGTCTTCGTCATTGCTGAAGGTGGCGGTGCCGGGTCCGGAGATTTGGACCCATTGGCCGCCCGACGAGGCTAAGCCTGCCAGAGCACCAAAGAGGGCGAGGTTGAAGCCGAGATCAGAACTGGTGGGTGAACTTTGGTGGACTTCGACAGCGATGATGTTTTCACCCGTGACGAGGTTCGCGGAATCAAGGGACCAATCGGTGAAGGTGGTTTCGCCGGAACCCCCGACGGATCCCGAGGCGCGGGTGGAAAAGGTCACCGTTCCGGTCGGCATATTGACGCGTTGAACTTCGATGCCATTGAGATAAAGGACGGCACCATCGTCCACGAGTAAACTGGCGTTCAGAGAAGAATAGTCGCTGGGGTTGTCGACATAGAAGCGTCTTCTGAAGTAGGTCGTAATGTGCTTGCTCGATGAATTGGAGCCAAAGCCCACGGTGGTGGCCTCGTTGTTGTCGCCGTATCCAAACTTCGCAAGTCCCTCTGACCAACCCGAGTCGTCGTAAGGAAGGGACTTCCAACCGGCGGAAGGTTCGGATCCTCCGTCGTTGAACTTCCAGTAGTCGTCGGCTGAAATGAACTCTTCGCTTCCGGTCAGGCTTCCCGCGAGAGAGAGCGAGGCGCCGACGCCAACGGTGGCATCAGAGCCGGCATCGGGGGTGAGTTGTTGGCGGGGTTCATCATCGAGGATGGTGATGGTGGCGATGGCCGGATCGCCGGGTGAGAAGGCTCCTCCCGTGACCGGGACGATGGAAAGCGTCTCGTTTCCTTCAGGGGAAGAATCATCCAGAGTGGTCACATTGAAGGTGACCGAGGTCTGCCCGGCGGGAATGGTCACGTTCGCGGGAAGGGCGACAAAGTCATTGCCGGCAGAGGCATCTCCACTGATCGAAAGGGGAACAATGAGGGAGCCGGTCGTCGAGCCGGTCCGGCTCACGGTGACGACGGAAGTGGCGCTGCCATTCTCCCAGAGAAATTCATCATTGGCGCTGATGGAAACTTCGTTGTCGGAAATGACCACGATGGTGGAGCTGGTATTGAGCCCTCCGGAAGTGGCGGTGACGGTATAGGTGCCTGGCGAAGTGGCAGCGAATTCCCCGGCCGGGGAAACGGCAGCTCCGGCGGGTTCTACCGACCAGGCTGGCGAAACTTCTTCAAGGTTTCGCGAGGCACTGAGTTGCAGGTCGAAACTCAGATCACTGCTGTCGCCATCCTCCTGATGGATCTCCGCGGCCACGACATTGTTACCCTCGACGAGCAGAGATGGATCGACGTTGAAGTGGAGAAGGACTTCTTCATTCGAGGAAGATACATCATTGGAAGCTTCCGTGGTGGCGCTGACAGTTCCGGTGGTGAGGTTGTCCCGGGCGATTTCGGTTCCATTCAGGAAGACGCGAACGCCGTCGTCGCGCTTCACTGAGAGTTTGAGCCGGGTGACTTCGGAGCTGTTGGAAAGATTGAAGCTGCGACGGAACCAGGTGGTGATGTGTTTATTGGCGGAGTCGGCGCCGAAGCTGACCACGGTGGTTTGGGAATCGCCGTATCCCAGTTCCGCGGCTCCGGTGAGCCATGACGAGTCGTCGAAACCCGGATCCATCCAATTGGCTGCCGGGGCCACGCCGGTGTCGAGGTAGTTCCAGGTATCGCCGAGAGGAATGAGAAGATCTTCGGCGACGGTATTGTCCCAGAGGCGAGTGACAAGTTGGAGATTGGCGCCGACCTCAGTAGAGCCTTGGTGAGGAGAGAGGGTGAGGGCCTGCGAGGGGGCTCCGACGGGTTGCGAAGTGTGTCCGAGGAAATCAACACCATTCAGTTGCGGCTGTGGAGTGATCGGCATGGCCAGCGTGGACTGGAAGACTTCACCATCAAACATGGCACCAATCGTGGTGGATGATGATTCCGAAAGACCTCCGAAGACATAACTGCCATCTTCGAGGGTGAAGGTCTGACGGTCGGTTCCATCGATAAAGACACGCGCTCCGGCGACGGGTTGACCACCACGAAGAACGCGTCCGCTGACCTCACCTTCATTGGATGGGTTGCCAACCTTGACCACTACGCGATCGCGCGAGATTCCGCCTTTGCGATCCGAGCAGGTCACCGTGACAGTGTAGATTCCGGAACTGGTCCAAAGTCTGGTGGCTGTGGGCTGGTTGAGTCCTTCGGGAGCGAACGTGTCGTTGATGTCGAAGTCCCACGCGTAGGCCAGGGTGTCGCCATCGGGATCGGATCCGTTGGCGGTGAAGGTGACATCTTGATTGGTTCCCACGACGAGTGTGTTGGCAGAGAGCGAGACAGAAGGTGGGGAATTTCCTCCGGCGACCATGACGGCTGAGAGAGTGGGCTGAATGAGAAAGTCCGAGCTGCCGGCACCGCGGTTGAGTCCGTGAATGGCGAGAATGTTGGTGCCGTTGACCAAAGCACCGAGACCGGCATTGGCAGAAAATTCGGTGAAGTTGACGGCCGAGGAATCGCTGTGCGAAGAGGTTGCCCCTGAGTTCCAGTCAGGTGCGCCGGGAGCATTGGCTTCGGCAATCTTTACTCCATTGAGATAAGCCACGAAGCCATCGTCGTAGCGCATGTTGAGTTTCAACGAAGAGATGTCGGCAAGGTTGGTGCTGCCGTCGATGGTGAAGGGAATGCGGATGTAACACGACTCGTGGTTGTTCCTCATCGCGATGACGTTGACATCGAAATAGGGAAGGTAAGTTGATGAAGTATCGTATCCCACTCCGAGGTTGCCAGAGTAGGGCCATGAGGAATCGTCGAACCCAACGGCGGTCCAGTCGGTTCCGGTGGCTGTTGCCGCGTCAGGAATGACGGCAGTACAGGAATCGCTGGCGGTGACGAGCGGGACTTCCGATCCGGTGGCAAGGTGGACATAGACGTCGAGGTATTCATCAGGGGCCGATCCTCCGCGGGCGATAGGTGTCACGCTGACCTTGCTTTCGGGGTCGGTATAAGTGCGGCCGATGATGAGGGGCGCGTCCCATTTATCGTTGTTATCCTTGGTCCAGGTTGCGCCTCCGGTTGAGCCGTCATCCGAGTAGGGAGTCATGTCGAGCAACGTGCTGGTTCCACCACCACTGCCGGTCCAGTTGAAGAGGACTCCATTGAGGAGGTAATCGTTGGCGGAGCTTCGATAAGGTGGGGCCCACGCGGTTCGGTAACTGAGCCAATATTTGGAAAGCGAGCCGCCGGAGGGAAGACGGAGGGCGCGGGTCCCGGTGGCGTTCTCCTGGTCGTTTTGATAGAGGCGATAGGTGCCGGACTGATCTCCTGAAGTGATGTCGACAAAGTCATCATCGGTGAGCCAGTCGAGCCGCCATTTTTCGTGAACAGTGAAGTGGGGAAGCGCCGGGTTGTTGAGATCGCTGCCGCTTTGGGCGCTCATAAGGCTGAAGCGATGGGCGTATTCAACGCGACCCAGACCGTTGGTGGGCGTGGCTCCGCGGGGGTTGAGGTCGCTGGTGTAATTGTAGTAGGCGTGGCTGAGGCCGAGGTTGTGGCCGAATTCATGACCGGAGGTCCGCAGTGAGGTGTAGCCTTTTTGGTGGTGGCTCTTGCGGCCGCCGACTTGGGCAATCCCGGCGTATCCTCCGATCCCTCCGTCGGAGACGATGGTGTAGAAGTCGAAGTTGTTGTAGTTCCAGTCGACACCTTGGGCATCGCCCAACACGATGGCGGCATCGCGGGCTTCGTTCATCATCTTGCCCAGTCCCTGGCCGACGTAGCCGGACTTGTTTTCGGTGAGTGTAATGACGTCCGGAAAGACCGTGGTGACATTGAGTTTGCCGTAGGAAGCAATGCGATAGTTTTCAGCGACATCGTCCTGATGGCTCTGAGCGGTGGCCAAGGTAACAGGTTCATAGGTGGGATCCTGATCAGCGAAGCGAACCCGAAGATAAAGAATGCGTTTGTTGCCTTCCGTCCAGGCACTGTTGGCGACGGGTAGTCCGTCGCCATTGGTTGGTGAAACGTCACCCGGCCCCGGCGAATTCTCGTCGGCAAGCAACATGGTGACGTATTGATCAAGCTCCTCTTCGGTATCGAATTTCTTCTTTTCGCCAAAGACTTCGACGGCAATGCCGTGATTGGACGGGAGGCGCCGGATGGGGTCGGGAGACAGGGCGAGCGAATTGTCGATGGCAATACCATGAATGGAGATCCGGTCCTTGGTCAGGAGGTTGGAACGGCTGCCATGGGTGAAGGCACGATACCGTTTGTCTTTGATCGTCACGAAGGTTTCCTCGTCGGGAGCGCTCAAGGGTCTTTCAAACTCGCCGGTATAGCAGGAAACAATGCGCTCGAATTCACCCGCTGCGGAAACCGGGGTTTCAAGATGTTCGGTGAGATCGTCGGGCAGGCCGGCGCGGATGTCATCAGGGATGGCGAGTTGCAGAGCGCGGGCGGGGTCGGTCTCGATGATGCGCTTGAGAGTGGCCCGACGTTTCTTGGCGAGGTCGATGCCATTGATCAAGCTCGTCGAGACCGGAGAGGATTGGAATTCCGTCAGCCAATCGGCAAAGTCGTCAGGAGCGGTAGGAGAGACTTTGGCCACCCGGTGGGATTCCGGGCGGGAAGTCTCATTTGAAGTGGTGGACTGATCGTACGGGGGTTGGAGCCACCAGATGAGCACGACAAGGAGCACCGGCAGCGCAATACGCAGGGATTTCATGGGTTGTGTTTGTGTGAGTGTGTAGGAAATCAGCTTGGCTGAGAATCTGCAGGAAGACAAGGACACTCGGAGCGGCCGGGGAAGAGGAGATGCTTCATGGAGGGGCGGGAATTTGAGCTTGCTGGTTGACAGATGAAAATGAAACGGGAAAAGTTGTCAGACACATTTGACAATGATGAAGAGACCAATACTGATAGTAACGAGCTTGTTTTGTTTGAGCATGACAAGCTGGGGGCAATCGAATGCGATCGTGTTCGCCAATGATTTCGAGGGGGGTGGCGGCACCTTTAATAATGGGAACAACGGGTTGGATTTTGTTGTTGTCGCCGACCCGACTGGAAGTGGGCGAGGAAATGTCGGACAAGGAGATGTCGGGAAGGTTCAGACCCAGTGGGGAGCCATTCGGCCCTTGCCGAATATTCAGAATCTGCCTGCCGCGGCCGAGCCCGGAGTGTCGACCTTCCGAATTTCCATGATGGTCTATATCCCGTCCGGGACCACTTATGCCGTGGGAGGTGATGGGTCTGACCGCATGGGCCTGGTGGTTCGCTGGAACGGACTTCAGACGAGCGCAAACTCGATTTATTTGGGATACGATACCTTTGCCTTTGACACCTGGACACCCATGGAATTGACGGGTGTGATTCCTGCGTTGGATGGCTCTGGGAATTCAGTGACTTACTGTGAGCCCATCATTTCCTTTAATGATCGCTCGGATGACGCGGTGGCGGGGGTGGCTGCCTATATCGACGATTACCTCTTCGAAGTTTCGGTGTCGGAGGACGACCCTAATCTACCGCTTGTTTCCGATTTGAACTTCGGGGAGGTTGAGCAAAACGGAGGGCCTCATACCAAGAAGATTCTTCTGACCAATTCGGGAGCAAGCCAGGACCTGACGATTACTTCGCTGAACCTCGAGGGAACCGACGCGGGCTTGTTGACGTTGGACGAGTTGACCCTTCCGCTCGTGTTGGCACCCGGGGAAGAAGAGGAGCTTTCCCTTGTGCTGGACCCTGGCGAGACTCTCGGATTTCTCTCGGCCAGACTGGTAGTGGAGAGCGAGGACGCGTCGT
This sequence comes from Akkermansiaceae bacterium, assembly GCA_049889715.1. GTDB lineage: Bacteria > Verrucomicrobiota > Verrucomicrobiia > Verrucomicrobiales > Akkermansiaceae > SW10. The sequence continues at coordinate 7,044 of JBMHCW010000091.1, forward strand.
CCCCGACCTTGACGACAAATATTACGGCAACTTCGGTCGAGCCGTTTAACGGAGTGGAGTTCCTTGTGAACGGTGATTTTGAAACTGGAGATCTGACAGGGTGGCGTGACAACGAACGCTTTGATGCCACTACCGAACAGGCTCGAAGCGGGGGAACTTCGGCGGTATTCAATCTCGCGGGTGCCGCCCAATGGGGGGAGGCGCGGATCGAAGATTTTGACCGTACTCCGATCGATAGCATTCCCATTACTCCGGACATGTATGGGAAAGAGTATTTCTACAGCGCCTGGTATTACCGTCCTGCGGAGGGAGGAATGGCGGTCGATGACAAGTGCCAGACCATCTTCCGTTGGAACAGCCTGAATCCAGGAAATCATACTCGTGGTCAATTCACGGTAGGATCAGCCCCGACCGATACCTGGATGCGCGTGACCGGAACAGGCACCATTCCCGAGACTGACAGCGAAGGGAATCCCGTCGATCATCTGACCATTCTCTGGAGTTTTCAGGACGTGGGTTCGGATGCTCCCGGTGGTGAAGTGATGTATATCGACGACGTGAGTTTGAAGATTGATGTGCCGCCGGTGGTGCCTGATTTCGATCCGGTCATTACGGAGCTGGTTCATGATGCCGATGCTGATACGGTGACCTTGACCTACGAAGCGGCTGCCAATTTTGCCTATGATATCGAACGGAGTACGGGCCTGACCCCGGCGGGCGAACCGGCTGGTTGGGAAGTCATCGCGAGTGATCAGGTGAGTGATTCAACCACGAGAACTTACGTCGATACCGGTGCTCCGACTGCCAGTGCGAAGTTCTTCTACCGGATTAAGGAATCTGCTCCTGCGGAATAGACTTTTGGTGTTTCGAAACTCGAAGAGCCCGTGGATTGAAAAAGCCGCGGGCTTTTTGTTTTTGCTGGCCAAACCGGATACAAAAAATGCCACCCGAGGGGGTGGCATCTGAAAGTGTTGTGAGGAGTTGAACCTCTATCGGCGGCGGCGCAGAAGGCCGAATCCGGCGAGCACCATCAGGAGCGAACTACTTGGTTCTGGGACCGGAGTGGTGATGACCTGGAAGCCATTGATGGGTCCGCGGCCGGCATCTTCGGGATCACCATTTCCGGCGCCGCGAATGCGGATGTTATTGGCCGTGATGTTTTCGAAGACAATGTAGTTTCCGGTTTGGACATCGACGTTTCCTGGAGTTCCGGTTTGTCCATAGGTCCCGGCAGAGATGAAGGTTCCACCTGCGTATTCATTCTGAGAAATGGCAACCTGATCGGTGATGACTGTTCCCGGGGCGAGAGAGTCGGTCCATTCTTCGAGCCAATAACGCCCGATCGGTCCGTTGGCACCGTCTCCGTGGACATACAGAACGATGGTGGCGCTGGCAACTCCGGCAAGGCTGAGATTAACGTAGGGCTGTTCGTTGCCCCCGTCATCAAGATAGCCATTCATCAGGGTATCGTTTGCGGTGGCGTTGCCAACTCCCGAGCGCCAAGTGTTGGCAGCATCGTAGTGGACGGGGTCGTTGTGGCCCGGATAGGCGATATTCTGAAGTTCGGCGGCACCCGCACCGGTCGAAGTTATAATATTGGACAGAGGAGCATCGTTGGAGCCATTGCCGGACCAGTCGGTATTCAGGAAGTTCCAGTTTTCCTGCGCGAATCCGGGAGCACCAGCGGTGGCGGCCCCCCAGGCGGTGTCCTGACTGTCGATAAATTTGACACCGATGGTAGCGGCGTTTGAAAGTGCCATTGTGGCGGCGAAGAGAATAGGTGCTGCTTTCATTGAAGGGGGGTGGGCTATCAGGTCGCAGGAAACGAGGCAACCGTGAAAGTCAGTCTTGTGATACAGGATGGACCAAAACGATTACCACCGAGATCAGGCCTTCATGGCATTGATCTCTCCGGAGGAGTCCGCAAAACGCTTCATCTTGTGGCCCATCATGCGGGCCTGAGTGAGCCAGAGGTTGGCGAGGGGAGTTCCTTCGGACATGTTGATGTGTTGTCCACGGACCGTTGATTTGCCGCCACCTGCCACGATGATGGGGAGATCGTTGTACTGGTGGGTGGATCCGTCTCCAAGTCCTGAGCCGTAAGTGAAAAGGGTGTTGTCGAGGAGGGTGGATCCATCGGCTTCCCGAATGTCCTTCATCTTTTGCATCAGGTAGACGTATTGCTCCATGTGGAAGCGGTCGACCTTGAGAAGGTCGTTGATCATCTTGGTTTGATTGTGAGACATGCCGTGGTGACTCCGTGGCTTGTCGAAGAGGCCTTCGAACTTGTAGGGAGTGTCCCAGCGTTCAGGGCCGACCATGAAGGTGGCGACATTCGTCAGTCCGGTCTGGAGGGCGGCCACCATGAGATCTCCCATGAGGCGGATGTATTCTCCGCGCGGAAGGTAGGCTTCCGAGGGTTCTTCGAGCGCGACCTTGGAGAGTTCGCCTTTCATTTTCTCAAGTCGCTCCATTTGGGTTTCGATGGCGCGAATGGAGTCGAAGTACTCCGCGAACTTTTGCCCGTCATTGTATCCGAGATGGCGCTTGAGGGAGCGGGCGTCTTCGAGAACAAGGTCGGTGACGTCGCGGAACTTTTCGGTTTCCTGGGTCGAGAAAAGACGGCGATACATCTTGCGTGGATCCCGGATGGAAGGAGCGAGGTGGCCCGTGCCATACCATGAGATGTTATCGAAGTAGATCGACTCTTTGTTGTCCTTGTGAGAGTTGCAGCTGAACTCGAGGGTCGCGAAGGGGGTGGTTTGCCCGACGACATCGCCAACGAGATGATCGAGGGTCCGGTCGAGCGGCCAAGCCGTGCCCTTGATGGTGTAGGGGGGAGCAGAGCTCAGGTAACAGGAAGCGCATTGGGCGTGGACGTCGGTTCCTTGCTGGAAGGTGCGGTCCATCCCGGTGATGAGGTTGACCTCGTTCTTGAGGTCGCCGAGCGGTTCCATGGTGGGCGTCAGTTTGCCGAGCGGCTTGACCCAGTAATTGGGGTCTTGCTTGTCGAGCGAACTGCGGAGCTGGCCAAGGTTTCCTTTTGGGATGGTGCCTTCCTGTTCGCCCGGGAAAAAGCCTCGTCGGACCACGCCGATGGGGACGTAGAAGTGAGCCATGCGCTTGGCCACTTGAGTTGAAGCCGACGGGGCGGCGATGCTTTCGAGCCAAGGAAGGGCGAGGGTCGATCCGCCGAGTCCGCGGAGGAAGTTGCGTCGGGATAAAGGTCTCATGATGGTCAATCGACTTGGGCGGTTTTCTTGGGAGGGTTGTTTTTGCTGAGGAAGGGTTCGCTGGTGACGATAGCCTGAAGCAAGGAGTGGATCCGGAAGTCTTGAGATTGCGCATTATCGACGATCCCGTCGAGCGCGACCTGGTCGGCGGGGCCGAGTTTGCGGGCCAGCGAGAAGGAAAGAAGGTGACCGGCGAAGCCGCGGGCGAACCGTTCCTTCTCGGCGAGGATGGCGTCCTTGAATTCGATCACGTCGCCGAATTCATGTTTGCGGAAGAGGGTGCCCGACATGTCGACATCGCGGCCGTTTTCATACTTGGTGCGCCATTGGCCGATGGCGTTGAAGTTTTCGAGAGCAAATCCGAGAGGGTCGATTTGTTCGTGGCATCCTTTGCAGTCCGATCGTTCGCGGTGCATTGAAAGTCGTTCACGCAAGGTCAGGTGTTCCTCACCTTCCTTGGGCTTTTCTCCGAGAGTGGGGACATCGGCGGGCGGAGGTTCCGGCGGATTGTTGAAAATGACGCCGGCGAGCCAGGCGCCGCGGGTGATGGGTTGGGTCCGTTCGGGGCCGGAGGTCATCGTCATGACAGCGGCGTTGGTGATGACCCCGCCGGTGCGTCGGTCGGTGACCGGGACACGATGGAAATCGAGGACGGTGACCTGGCCCTTGCGCTTTTTGCCGGGTGAACCGAGCGTTCCATAGGCCTTCTCGAGGTGGCCGGAACGGTAGGTGAAATCGGAATCGATGAGCTGGAAAATGGGGTGGTTCTCGATGAGAACGGTTTCAAAGATGAGGAGGGGTTCCATCATCATGTGCATGCTGTCGCGATACGCGGAGTAGTAGAACTTGGGGAATTTGTGGGGGTCGGGAACGGATGAAATCAAGCGATCAAGTTGGAGCCATTGGGAAGGGAAGCTGTCGCAGAAGCGTTTGATCTTCGGGTCCTTCAACATGCGGGAGACCTGGGTGGACAGGACGTCCTTCTTGAGAATCTCACCGGAGGCGGCGAGGTCGAGGAGTTGTTGATCGGGGATGCTTCCCCAGAGGAAGAATGAGAGGCGCGAGGCCAGTTCGTAACCGTCGAGGGGAGCGAGGTTTTTTTCGGGACCGGCCTGGTCGTAAAGGTAGAGGAATCGTGGTGAGGCCAGGACGGCCGCGGAGACCGATTTCATGGCCTTGATGAAGTCGCCACCTTCTTCAAGCTGCTGAATGACGTAGCGAGAGTAGCGATCGAGAACTTCTTTTTTGACCGGACGGCGGAAGGCCTTGGTCAGGAAGGGGGCGAGGCGATCGCGGACGAGCGCTTTCTGGTCTGGCGCTTTGGGATCGGGAAGGAAGAAGGATTTCCAGATCCCCACGTTCTTGGGTCCGAAGTCCTTGCTGTTGACGATGGACTGTCCGAGCTTGAGGAAGGACTCCATGAGGAGAGGCGAGAGGGAAAGGTGATCGGCCTGGTTGTCGAATCCGTGTTCGGCCCGAAGGTCCTGTGGGAAGGCTGCCACTCCTGCAAGGCGGCGTTCGATCAGCTGTGACTTTCCAAGGGGCCGGTTTCCCACGGTGACGAGGTCGGCCATCTTGCCGGTGGCCGGTTTGAAGTAGCCCTTGTGGTCGCGGACGATGCGCTCGGGGAGGGTGAAGACGAGGCATTTGATGTCGAAGAGATCAGTGACCGCGTTGTGGTATTGAAAGCGGTTGAGTCGCCGGATGGGCGTGGGGGGATAGGCGTTATGGGCGGCGACCGATTCACGGAGAAGTTCTTCCAGATCGGAGAGGAGCTGCGTGCGCGCCTTGGGTTCTAGTTGAGGTTCGTCCTCGGGAGGCATCTCCTCGAAGTCGATGGCATCGACAATCTTACCCAGGAGTTTGGGGTCGGCCTTCAACTGATCGAGCGACTTGATCTCCAGCAGGTTTGTCTTGCCCTTCACCTTGCCATTCTTGCCGTGGCATTCGATGCAATGGGACTCGAAGACTTTCAACATGTCGCCGCGAAGCCCCGCCGCCAGGGCAAGGGAGAGAATCAAAACAAGGCGGCCGAAAACCATCGTAGCAAAGCTACTAACCTATTTCTGCTGTTCTTACACGCTTCGATCAGAGAGCTTGTTGAGTTTATTGGAACATCTGGCAGTCTCTCATTCGCATCGATTCTTGAGATGTTAAGATTTTGAGGATCGATTTCCTTGCTTTAACCATTCCTCGTAAAACAGGGCTCATGAAAGTAGTTCACGCCATTTTTTCTGCGCTGGTCTGTGCCATCATCGTCTCCAATCCTGTCCGGGGCGAAGAAAAGGAGGATTCAGAGGCGGCAACGCGAAAGCTGGTTGAGCAATGCATCCGCCAGATGACAGGACGCGATGGGGCTGGCAGGGCGATATCTTTTCATACACTGCAAAAACTTGGACCGGGTGCCATCGATGCAGTTCCCGCTCTCACGAAGGTCCTGGCTCATGAGGATGACAATGTTCGCATCCAATCTGCCCATACGCTTTGGAAGATCGATGGTCGGGCCAGTGCGATTTCCTTGCTGGCTAAAGCGTTGGAGAATCAGGAGATCGAGGTGAAGGATCGTGCTTTAGCGGCAGACTTGCTCAGGCAGGCAGGTCCCGATGCCAAAGCGGCACTTCCGGCGCTCACAAAAGCAGCAAAGGATCAGGCGGTGGAGATTCGGGTGAACGCAGCCTGGGGGCTGTGGACGGTGGGTCAACAATCGAAGATGGCGAAGCCCATCCTCGCGGATGCTCTTAAGAGCGATGACTTGAATGTGTTTGCTAAGGCTTCCTTTGCCCTCGGGGAAATCGGGTTCGACAAGAATGTGCTGACTGCGCTGGGAGAAGTTCTTGGTGATGATGACGAGGGCTCGAAAGCTTATGCGGCGCGTCGGATTCTTCCCGCCCTTGCGGAGGCCTTGGAGGATGACGACGCTGAACTTCGCAAAGAGGCGATCTCGGTGATGTCCCGGATGGGTCAGACCATTTCAACTCTCGGCGCACGGAATGCCGGCGCGCAGGCCGCGATCATTGCGCTCAAGAAGGCCAATCAGGATCAAGATGCGGTCGTGCGAGCCGCGGCTGGCAAAGTGCTTGGAACGATCAACCCGAAGGTGGTTGCGTCTGTGGAGTCCAAGGTCGAAACTCAACACAAGAAGCCGTCTTCTGATGCTTCGGGGCCGGAAGAAATCGCGAGGGCTTTCCTTGTTGCGATCGCCGAAAAGAAGTTGGAGGAAGCTTTGAAATACATCATCCCGGATGAGCGCAATGAGTTTGCGAATGCCTTGAAACAAGGAGTGCCTCCGTTGCCGGAGAATCCCGAACTCCGGGTTCGCTTGAAGAAGGGTGGTGATCGAGCCGGTGTGTCTGTCCTCAACGCTAAGAGACCAGGCTCGGGGGCGCCATTCGGATTGAATATGAAGTTGAGCGAGGGGAAGTGGTGGATCGTGAAGTAGCGACCCGCAAACCGATTGCTCTGTGTCTGCCGGAAGTCAGCTTGCCAGCGCACCGAGAGAATGTTTTTGCGCGCCCCGGTCATCGAAATTTTCGGGCGACAGCCAGTGGAGGAAGGTCTCGCGAATCGACGGCCAATCGGAATCGATGATTGCATACCAGGTGGTGTCGCGATTGCGTTCTTTGTAAACGGTGGCTTGCCGGAAGATTCCCTCGAAGGTAAAGCCGAGGCGGAGAGCGGCGGCGCGGGAAGGGGCGTTGAGGGAATCGCATTTCCATTCGACACGACGGTATCCCAGGTCGAAGGCGTGAGAGATCATGAGATACATGGACTCGGTCGGGGCAGTGGTGCGCTGAAGAAGGGGAGAGAAATTGAGGTGCCCGATCTCGATCGATCCGCTGGCCGGCTTGATGCGCATCAAGCTGGCCACACCGGTAGCGCGGTTGGTTTTCGAATCGACAATGGCGTAGAACAGAGGATCATTTTTCGAGGTCACTTCGGTGACCCAGTTTTGGTAATCCTCGAACGAAGCAAACGGACCATAGGGAAGATAAGTCCAATTCAGGTCCTTGGTATCGATAGCGTTGGATTCGAAAAGATCGCGAGCGTGCAGGTCGGGATCGAGGCGAACCAGACGGCAGTGGCTTCCTTCGACTGGGTTCCCTGGTGGAGGGTCCGGGGGTGACCAATCCGGGAGCTTCTGACCGATTGGCTGTGTCACTTTTGCTTCAAGTAATTCAAGTGGGAATGGAACTCGCCTTTTTTGGCATCGATGCCGGTCCAGCTGGCTTGGGCTACTTTAGCGGGGTCGAATTTCCAGCCGAGCTTGCTGTCGACGAGAAGAACGACCGTATTGAAAATGAGGCAGACTTCGACGTGATCCTTGGTTTCGTTGAGAGCCCGGGTGAGGACGGGCATGGGATCGGCGGTGCCGGTCAGGCCAAGGAATTCGGCAGCGCGGACACGGACGAGGCGGTCCGGATCAGAGGCGGAGAGAGACTTGGCCTTGTCGTAGAATTCGGAAGCGTCTTTGCCGAAGGCAGAGCAGTTAATCAGTCCCCAGTATCGTTCGATGGCGAGTTGGGAGTCGAGAGCCTTGGCGATGCCCGGTTTTGCTTTTTCGAAAGGAAGGAGCTGAAGGTCGGCAAGGTCGATGAGTTGGCTGATTTGTTCCTTATGTTTTTTGGCGAAGGCGGTGCCGTCGCCCTTGCTTTTGGTCAGGAAACTGGGTTCGGGATAGAAGCTGGTGTCGGGAAGAGCCTTGAGCCGTTGCTGGAGTTCCGCGCGCAGTTCGGCGAGGACTTTGGCGTGGGCCGGGTCGTTGGCGAGGTTCTTCGTTTCGTGCGGATCGCTTTCGAGATCGAAGAGCATTTCGGCGGGTCGGGCTTTAAAGAAGGCGGACTGGACCGGGTTGAGTTTGCCGGCATTGGCGAGGTCACGCCATTCGCGGAAGGCGGGTTGCTTGTAGCGGTATTCGTTGTTGAGGCCGTCGAAGTTGAAGGGCTGGTAACTGCGCCAGTAGGTGTACTTCCCTCTTCGGAGGAAGCGGACCTGGTCGTATTTTTCATCGAAGCGGTCGGCGTATCCGAAGGCTGTCTGGCGGGAGTTGAGTTCGTCGAGCGTTACGCCTTTGCCGAGGAAGGGGGAGCCGTCGATTTGTTTTGGGATGTCCACGCCGGCGAGGTTGAGGACGGTGGCGGAGAGATCGACAAACTCGACCATGCCATCGATCCGGGACCCCGGTTTGGCCGGGGCGAGGTGCTGCCAGTTTTTGGGAACGTAAACGATCATCGCTACCTGGAGGCCGTCGTTGTGTCCGTATCCCTTGCTGCCGGGAAGGACGCCGCCGTGATCGCCATACTGAAAAATGAACGTGTCATCGAGAAGGCCGTCGGCTTCCAGTTGATCGATGAATTTTCCGATTTGCTGATCAACCAGCGTGTGGCGAGTGAGGTATTCGGCGTACTTCTGCCGCATCAGGGGGGTGTCCTGATGGTAGGGGAAGAGTTTGACCTTGTCGGGCGAAACCGCGAGCTCGGTTCCTTTCGGCAGGCCGTTGAAGAGTTGGCCTTCGTGGGTGAAGCCGAAGTTTTGCACGTGGAAGAAGGGCTGGCCGTCTTTGCGTTTTTTGTAAGTGGCCTTGCGGGATGATTCATCCCAAACGCCTTTGGCAAACTGGGGTTGGAAATTGTAGTCGGTCTTGCTGTTGTTGGTGGTGTGGTATCCCGCTTCGCGAAGATAAGTGGGAAACATCTTCAGTCCGGGAGGCATGGTGACGGGGCTGGCCTTGCGATGATACTGGGAGCCGATGGCGGGGGCGTAGCGGCCGGAGATGATGGTGCTGCGGGCGACCGAGCAGACGGGACCACAGGAGTAGGCGTGGTTGAAGACCAGACCGTGATTGGCGAGTCGCTCCACGTTGGGCATGGGAGCTCCATTTTCCTTGTTGTAGAGTCGATACCAGGTGGCGGAATTGTCCTCGGTGGTCAACCAGACGATATTGGGCCGATCTTGTTTGGCGACGAGGAGAGTGGCAGACAGGAAAAGGAGGACGAGAGCTTTCATCTTGAGGTGATTATCAACGCGAGGTGGTCGGGGTCGAGAACTGGGAGGCAAAAATAGTTCGGGGATCGGAAGTTGACCGGGCGAAGGGCGAACAGGTAGCGTGGTCGGGATGAAAACATTACCGATTTCCGCCAACAGATTTCTTGTTCCTTCCGCCGCTCTTCTGGTTCTTGCGTCCGCCCCATCGGCGGTGGCCCATGAGGACATGAGCAAGCCGGTGATCAAGAAGGAGGTGAAGACCGATGACAAGGGACGGAAGACCAACTACATGTATATCGACGGGATCAAGGTGCATGAGACCGACACCAGCAAGCAGCCTCTCCCTCCGGTCGTGACTCCTGGAGCCGCCGTTGGTGCTCCACCATCCGATGCAGTGGTGCTGTTTGATGGAAGCGAGAAAGCCTTCAAGGAGAATTGGACGGATACCAATGGTGGGCCAAGCAAGTGGAAGGTTGTCGATGGGGCGCTCGAATCGGTGCGCGGGGGTGGATACATTCGCTCGAAAGAGGAATTTGGTTCCTGCCAGCTGCACATCGAGTGGGCTTCGCCCAGTGTGGCCAAGGGGAGCGGCCAGGGGCGTGGTAATAGCGGAGTGTTCCTCATGGGCAAGTACGAGGTTCAGGTGCTCGATAGTTTTGAAAACCAAACTTATGCCGATGGTCAGGCCGGAGCCCTCTATGGTCGTTCCAAGCCGCTTGTGAATGCCTCACGGGGACCCGGGGAGTGGCAGACTTACGATATCATTTTTCACCGCCCCCGGTTCGACAAAGACGGGAAAGTGATCAAGCGGGCCACCTTCACCGTGCTGCACAACGGCGTGTTGATTCAGGACCACACGGTCTTGAGCGGCGGGACGGGATGGGACGGTCCGCACTCGGCTTCGGACTACAAGGCTCATGGTGACAAAGGGCCAATTTCGATGCAGGATCACGGCAATCCGGTCCGCTTCCGGAACATCTGGGTTCGCCCGCTGAAGGACTGATATCTTTGCCATATTTTTTCAAAAGGTCCGGGGAATGTCCTCCCCGGGCCTTTTTTTGTGGCCGCTTTCTTTTCTTGCTGGCCGCTGGACAAAAATGCAGGTTGGGCGGCCTTTTCATGCTTTCTGACGATGAAATTCACCTTCCGAATGTTACGTATTCCTTTCCTGTTTTTTCTTGCATCGGGTATTTTAGGGGCGGTTCCCCTGATTACTGAGTTTCAGGCAAGCAACTCCTCCACTTTGGCAGACGAAGATGGCGACACTAGTGATTGGATCGAAATCTTCAATCCGGATGCCACTGCCTATGATCTCAGCGGGTGTTACCTGACCGATGATGTGGGGTTTCCCAACAAGTGGCAGATCCCGGCCGGAACGGTGCTGACCCCATCGTCTTTCCTGGTGGTTTTTGCTTCGGACAAGAATCGGGCGGTTGCGGGATCCGAGCTGCACGCCAATTTCAAGATCTCTTCGGCGGGCGAGTATCTTGGCTTGGTGGCGGCGGATGGTGTCACCGTGCTGTCGGAATATGTGGCTCCCTATCCTCCGCAATTTGAAGATGCCTCGTATGGTCTCCAACAATTGGGAAATACTGCTGATGAAACCCTGATAGAGGCCGGGGATGCCTGCACGGTTTTGGTGCCGACCAATGGCACTCTGGGAACGACGTGGACCGCCAACGGATTCAACGACGGATCGTGGATCAGTGGCACCACGGGAGTGGGCTATGAACGGTCCAGTGGTTACAACAGCTATTTCAACATCAACGTTGAGTCTCAGATGTACAACCAGCGGACCAGTGTTTATCTGCGTGTTCCTTTCAACGTGACCGACGTTGGCGAGATCGCGGCCCTGGAGTTGCAGTTGCAGTATGATGACGGATTTGTGGCCTATCTGAATGGAGTGGAAGTGGCTCGGGACCGTGCCAACGGGGCTGTCACCTGGTCATCGGCTGCCTCCAGTGATCATACCGACTCTCTGGCCTCCCAATTCACACCTTTCAATATCAGCGCCTTCACCGGTGCCTTGGTCGAAGGTGACAACGTGCTGGCCATTCACGGACTGAATCGCAACACGACCAGTTCGGATTTGTTGTTCCGGCCGAGGTTGATCGGAACGAGGCTTTCCAATCCTTCGCTCGGGCAAGCGGGATATTTTCTGACGCCCACTCCCGGCGGAATCAACGGAACGGAGCAAGGACTTCCCGCGAGCGATGTCGCCATTTCTGTTCCCAGCAGGACCTTCACCAGCAGCTTTCAGGTTGCGCTGAGTGGCGCTGAACCTGGGCAGGAAATTCGTTACACCCTTGATGGGTCCGTTCCGACTGCTTCTTCGTCATTGTATTCGGGCCCTCTGACAATTTCGCAGAGCCGACAGCTGAGGGCGAGGATTGTCGGCGCGGGAAATGCCGCTGGGCCGATCGCAATGGCCACCTATATTTTCCTCAACAGTGATGTGGCTGGTTTCAGCTCGAATCTTCCCATCGTCATCCTCGACAATTGGAACAGTGGCAAGCCGAGTAGTGATACCGACGGATTCTGGGCGATCATTGAACCTGATGCGACGGGAGACCAGCGGAGCCACATGACCGGTGATCTGGCGATTGCCACGCGATGCAACATGAAGGTCCGCGGGTCGTCCTCGGCAGGTTTTGCCAAGTATTCCCTGTCGCTGGAATCGCAGGATGAGTCGAAGGAGGACCAGAACATCGAGCCACTCGGA
>JBMHCW010000092.1:0-11955 GCA_049889715.1 Akkermansiaceae bacterium
CATCGAAGTCTGGGAATGAAAACGCCGGAGGAGTTTGCGAATGGTTGGAATCCAGGCGAGAGGTGGCGCGCACAACAGGCTTCCTCCGTTTCGGCCTCCGCCCTTCACTCCGGAAGCCTGTTGACATCGAGTCTGAAAGGACTATCCAGAGGCACCGATCTTCTCACTCTGAGTGGGCCATAAACTGGAAGAGTGGCACTCTAATCAAGCGAATTCCGGACATCGAATCCACCTTGGCAGGACTACTCTTCGGATCGCTCACATTCTCCGTTGTTGAATCATCGTCATTCATAAACTCAAGCTACCATCCAGCCCACAAACCACACTCCCATAAAACTCTCCTCTGCAGCACTCCTTCCCCTCCTCCATGTCGCCCATACTCCCCTGTAAACCACTCTTCGAAATTGTCGGTGAACCATACTGAACGCCATTGAGTGTTACCACTATGTTACCATTTCTCTCTCCCGAAAAACGAAAAACCCGCTTAACCATTGAGATTAAGCGGGTTATGAAAATGGTACGCAGACTGGGACTCGAACCCAGGACCAATTGGTTAAAAGCCAACTGCTCTACCAACTGAGCTATCTGCGCCTTTTGTTGGATTTACACACCGGCCTGACGGCTGGTGCGGCGGAGCTTTATGACCTCATGAGATCTTTGACAAGCGAATCTTTACAGTTTTTTCCCTTTCCGACGGCCATCCTCCCGCTTGCACGCGGCGGAGGGCGTGTTATGACCCCGACCGATGAGCGCTGGTTCTCCCAAGGAACGATGGCGGGGCTTCCCCCTGTCCACGTGGGAAACCATGCCCGCATCCGGCCAGAAACCTCTTCGCCTTGGGAACTGCGCACCGGCGGCCGAAGGCTACCTCATTTCATCCCTCCTCCAACAGGCACGAAAGGGACGGGTCTGGATTTTTGCGCCCCACGCCAGACGTCGCGATCAGATAGCGGACGAACTCGCTTTCTGGAAATCCCCCGCCCTCGTCCTGCCCGATCCCACGGTGGTGATTGAAGACGAGCTCACCGATCCCGACCGGGAAGCAGAACGGATCTCCACGCTCAATCTCATCGCCCAATCGCCCGCCACCCCGGTGCTTCTCTCGCGCGCTTCCTGGGAGTCGCCGGCTCCCGAACGCGATGATTCCAAAGGTGATGAATTCACCCTGAAGGTCGGACAAGAGATTGCTCCCGAGAAGCTTCAGGAATGGCTGGAGGAACATGACTTTGAGGAAACTCCGCAGATCTATCAGCGAAACCAATTTGCGAAACGGGGCGGGATTCTCGATTTCTTTCCCGCCCCTGCGACCAGCCCGGTCAGAGTGGAATTCTTTAGCGACGAGATCGAATCGATCCGTGAATTCAGCGTCGAGACCCAGACCACAACCCGTCGCTTGGAAAAGGTCACGGTCAACGATCGGGCGCCGACATTGGGTGCCCATCTTTCGACTTGGCTGGGCCCGGATGATCTCGTTATTGCCATCGATGAAGATGACGAGAAGGTCGCTGACGTTCTCATCGGGCAAGCTCCGAATGATTCGTGGAATGCCGACTTCTATCCCTCCCCGGCCTCGGGTTTCGAGGCAGGAGATTTTGTCATCGCCGATTCCAGTCGTGCTCTCTTTCTTGATCAATTGGACGACTGGAAGTCCAACGACTGGGAGATCGGGCTCGTTTCGCCGGGCAAGGCGGAGCGCCGGAGATTCCTCGAAATCCTGGATCGGGATGAATCCGACTTCACCTGTGTCGAAGGACGCCTGGCCAAGGGGTTTGTTGCGCCTGACCACAAGTTGGCCGTGCTATCCACTCTCGAGATTTTCGGGCGCCAGCACTTGCCCGGAACCCGGGGCAAGGAAAAGCTCTCCCACCAACGAAATGCCGCGGCCGTGGCCGGGGTCCATGAACTCAACGAGGGAGAATTTGTCGTCCATGCCGATTATGGAATCGGGGAATTCATCGGGCTGGTTGAAAACGAAGACGGAAGCGAAGAACTCGGCATTGAGTATGAGGGAGGTTCGACTCTTCACGTGCCCATTGACCAAAGCCATCTGGTCTCCCGTTACGTGGGGATCGGCGGAGGCAAGCCGAAGCAGAACAAGCTGGGCGACAAGAAATGGAAGAAGGCCCGTCAGGTGGCAGAGGCTGCCGTTCTCGACTATGCGGCCCAGTTATTGAGGCTTCAAGCGGAGCGCGATTCCAAATCAGGGCACGCCCATGCTCCGGACGGACAATGGATGCAGGAATTCGAATCTTCGTTCCCCTACACTGAAACGCCCGACCAGAAGAGTGCCATCGAAGACACCAAGATCGACATGGAGTCTCCCCGGCCGATGGATCGCCTGATCTGCGGGGATGTCGGGTTTGGAAAAACCGAAGTGGCCATCAGAGCCGCCTTCAAGGCGGTAACCGGGGGAACCCAAGTGGCCATTCTGGCGCCCACCACAGTGCTAGCCGAACAACACTGGCGCACCTTCCGGGCCCGCATGAGTGACTACCCGGTCAGAATCGATTTGCTGAGCCGTCTGCAGACGCCGGCCGAAGCCCGCGAAACTCTGGAAGGACTGCGCGAAGGAAAGGTCGATATTGTCATCGGAACCCATCGCCTTCTTTCCGCCGGGGTCGACTACAAGAATATTGGACTTCTGATCGTTGACGAAGAACAACGCTTCGGGGTCCGCCACAAGGAAGTCCTGAAGGAACGATTTCGACTCATCGATGTCCTCACTCTTTCGGCCACGCCTATTCCGCGCACTCTCTACCTTTCCCTAATGGGAGCTCGGGACATGTCCACCATCGACACTCCCCCGCCCAACCGGCTTCCCGTGCACACCTCGATCTGCGCCTACGACGAACGCCTTATCCGCAATGCCATCCGCCGAGAACTCACACGGGGCGGCCAGGTCTTCTTTCTCCACAACCGCGTCCAGACGATCGAGAAAATCAAGGAGCGGATCGAAAAGCTGGTCCCGGAAGCCAAGGTCATCATCGGACACGGACAGATGGATCGCGAAGACCTCGAGAAAGTGATGCATCAATTCGTGGAGGGCAAAGCGGACGTCCTGCTGGCGACGACCATCATCGAAAGCGGGATCGACATTCCCAATGCCAACACCATCCTGATTGATCGGGCCGATCGTTTCGGGCTGGCTGATCTTTACCAACTTCGAGGGCGGGTCGGACGAGCCGGACGCCGTGCCTATGCCCTCTTGCTCCTTCCGGGCGAACTGATCGCCAGTGGCGACGCCAGGAAACGTCTCAGCGCCATCAAGCAATACACCGAACTGGGATCAGGTTTCAAAATCGCGATGCGTGATCTGGAAATCCGCGGGGCCGGCAGCCTTCTCGGAACAAAGCAATCGGGTCACATCACCGCAGTGGGATTCGAGCTCTACTGCCAGCTCCTCCAGCAATCGGTCGAGAAACTTCAGGGGCGGAATCCCATGCAACGGGCCGATGCTTCGGTGAAAGTTGACTTCCTCGTCTTTTCCGAAAGCCAATGGGCCGAGCAGGAGGGACATCTCCCCGCATTCTTCCCCCGGACATACGGCCCCGATCCCGAGATGCGGGTGGCGGCATACCGCCAGCTGGCTTCAGCTCGTTCCGAAAAGGAGATCAACCAGATCGAAAAAGACTGGCGGGACCGTTTCGGACGCTTCCCAAGTGCCGTGGAAAACCTTTTGACCACCAATCGACTCCGGGTCATTGCCTCGGCCAAGGGCGTTCAGGTTGTTGAAATCAACAACGATCGCTTCATGCTCCAGCGAAATGGAGAATACATCCTCCCACCGGAGGGGAAGTTTCCCCGCTTGAGTTCCCGCCAGCCAGCCGATAAGCTTTCTCAAGCTGTCCGCCTCCTAAAATCTCTCTAATTGAACCGTTTTTCCATGAAATCGACCCTCCCGATCCTCGCTTGCGGCTTTTCAGCATTCTTCACCCTGTCCTGTCCGGGTCAGGAAGAACCACCTCCACCGCCAGCCGATCCGCCGGCAGTGCCACCCGCTGAAAACGGGCAAATCCGGCCGAAAACGGGCCCCATTCGGGTTAATGGCATCGCGGCCAAGGCCAATGGAGAGATCATCACGATGAATGAATTGATGATCAAAGTGGCGCCCCTTCAGTCGGTCCTCATGGCCCGCTACCCACGTCGGGGTCCTGCCTACCAGGCCCAACTCAAGACCCTCCGGGGAGAAGTCCTCGACGATTTGATCGATCGCGCGATCATTTACGCCGAATTCAAGGAACGTGCCCGCCCGTTCACTGATCGGGACCTGGAGGACGAGGTGCAGCGGATCGTTCAAGTTTCCTACGCAGGCGACGAAAAGCTTTTCCGAGACTACCTCAAGGCGACCAACCTCACCCGCGATCAATTCAAGCAGCAACAGCGGAAAGAAATTCTGGTGCAAGCAGTGCGCTCACAGCACTTTGGTGATGTCCCTCCCCCGACCGAGGCCGAGCTCCGCAAGGAATACTCCACCTGGTCAGTCGCCAACCGCGATCGCACCAAGGATGTTGCCACTTACAAGCGGATTTATCTTCCCAAGGCCGAAGGCGGAGGCCCTCTCGCCCAGCTCAAGCTGGCCGAAGACCTCGGTAAGAAATTGAAGGATGGCGGCGACTTCGCGGTGGCCGCAAAAACCTACTCGCGTGATTCCCACGCTGAAAACGGCGGTCTCTGGGAGGATGTGCCGCGCTCCGACTTGAACCACGAATTCGGATTTATTCTCTTCGAGTCCGAAGGAAACGACGTCATCGGCCCCTTTGAGGATCCTTACGGATTCAACATCATCCAGGTGGTAAAGCGCGACTACGGTCCCGCCGAACCCTTCGCCAAAGTCCGCGACCGAATGAAGAAGCGGGTCGAAGCGGAGAAGAAGAACGCCAACTTTGAGGAGTGGATGAAAAAAATGCGCGCTCGCGCCGACATCAAAAAGATGATCGACTGATCCGATGCAAACAGCGGTTTACGCCGGGAGTTTCGATCCTCCCACCAACGGCCACCTCTGGATGATCAGCCAGGGCCTCGCGCTCTTCGATCGCGTTGTCGTCGCGATCGGCCAGAACCCGGCCAAGAGCTATACCTTTTCGACCCAAGAGAGAATCGACCTCCTCCGCACTTCCATCCCTTCGTGTGAACGGTTGAACATCACCCACTTCGACAACCGCTACCTCGTCGACTACGCCCGTGAAGTGGGAGCCCAATTCATTCTCCGGGGAATCCGATCGCCGCAGGACTATGAATACGAGCGGGTCATGAGACACATTAACGAAGACATGGCCCCCGAGATCTCGACGGTCTTCCTCATGCCTCCTCGCGACAAAGCAGAACTCTCCTCGAGTATGGTCATGGGCCTCATCGGCCCCAGCGGATGGCAGGACACGGTGAGGCGCTACGTCCCCGGTCCGGTTTTCGAGGCTCTCGAAGCCAAGCAGTAACCCCTTTTTTCATGAGCACCTTTCTCATCGCCGTTAGCGCCTTTGTTCTCTACCTCGTCGCCTACCACACTTACGGGAAGTGGTTGGCTCGCAAACTCTTCAAGCTGGATCCCGACGCCAAGGTCCCCTCCATCGAGCTGGAGGACGGGAGTGACTACGTTCCGACCGACAAAGGAATCGTCTTCGGACACCACTTCACTTCCATCGCGGGAACCGGACCCATCGTCGGCCCGGCCCTTGCGGTGATCTGGGGCTGGGTCCCCGCCTTACTCTGGGTTCTCTTTGGATCCATTTTGATCGGAGCCGTGCACGACTTTGGAGCACTGGTAGTTTCCCTGCGAAACAAGGGCCAGACGGTTGGCGACATCGCGGGACGCGTCATCACCAAGCGCACCCGCATTCTCTTTCTCTCCATCCTCTTCCTCGCCCTCACCATCGTGTTGGCGATTTTTGGATTGGTCATTGCCAGTGTCTTCCGTTCCTACCCGCAAGCCATTTTCCCATGCCTCGTCCAGATTCCACTCGCGGTGATCATCGGAGTGACCCTGCATAGAAAGGGTGCCAACATCCTCATCCCCTCCCTACTCTCGCTGGCGGTGATGTATCTCACCGTGGCGTTCGGCAATGTTTCCTTTCTGGCAGCCTTCAATGAATTCCTCGGCGGTGATCCCACCAACCCCGACAGCAATGGCCTCACCACGGTCCAGTGGGTCATGTTTCTTCTCATCTATTCCTACGTCGCTTCAGTTCTGCCGGTCTGGACGCTTTTGCAGCCCCGCGACTACATCAACAGCCTGCAACTTCTCTCCGCCCTCGGCCTGGTGGTGGTCGGCTTAATTGTAGCTGCCTTCATCGGAGGAGCACCAACGATGTCCAGCGACGGACGCCCGGCTCTGGAAATCGTCGCCCCGGCCTTCAATCTCTCGCCGGACGGAGCACCGCCGATCTTCCCATTCCTGTTTATCACCATCGCCTGCGGAGCAATTTCCGGCTTCCACTGCCTGGTCTCCTCCGGAACATCGTCGAAACAACTCAAATGTGAAACCGATGCCCAGTTTGTGGGCTATGGTTCGATGCTCACCGAGGGCTTTCTCGCGGTCCTCGTCATCCTGGCCTGTGTGGCCGGTCTCGGACTGGGAACTGGAGCCGGTGACGCCTTCAAGTCGGGCGTTGAAGCCTATGAAGCCCGATACGCTTCCTGGGAGGCCGCCAAAGGGCTGGGAGCAAAGGTCGGCGCCTTTGTCGAAGGAAGCGCCAACTTTCTGAAAGCTCTCGGCTTCCAAGCCGAATTCGCGGTGGCCTTGATGGGAGTCTTTGTCGCGTCCTTTGCCGCCACGACGCTCGACACCGCCTGCCGCCTCCAACGATACGTGGTGCAGGAGCTGGCCCGAACCATTGCGCCGAGACATCGGGTCAAGGGCAAGCGGGTTGGCGACTATGTCGATGGCAACCCGCTTTACTGGCTGACCAACCGGCACGTCGCGACGATTTTCGCCATTGTCATCGCCTTCTTCATCGCCCGTATGCCAGGCGGCGAGGGCAAACCTCCGGGCACCGGTGGGCTGCTTCTCTGGCCTCTCTTCGGAGCCGTCAATCAACTTCTGGCCGGTCTCGCGTTCCTGGTCATCACCTTTTGGCTGCGACGTCGGGAACTCCCCTTCATTTTTGCGATTGTTCCCGGCATCCTGATGCTGGCCCTTCCAGCCATTGCCATGGCCGAAAACCTCCGTCTATTTTCAGCATCCGACAACTGGCTTCTCTTCAGCTTTGGCTTTGCCACCTTGCTCATCGAAGCCTGGATGATTGTGGAAGCCCTGATGATCTGGAAGAAGTCGGCCGGAATCCTGGAAGGATCCTCGGGAACATCAACGGGCAACGACGAAGGTGGCCGGTCCTGTTAGATTAAGGTCCGATCTCAATCTTTACGCCCTTTGAACGCCAGGTTCTTGAAATATCCTGAGCCAGTTCTTCCCACGTGCGCCCAGCCCGGAGCACCGCAAGGAGTTCATCCCCTGACTTTCCTTCCCGCATTGCCTTGAGAAAGTTGGTCAGATTCTTTCGTGAACCTCCGTCTTCAAGGTGAATGAAGTAGGTTGTCACCAGCAGCCCCATTCCGTAGTTGAAGTTGGCATTTGCGGTGAAGCGGGAATACGGCTGTAACATGAAGGCCCGCAGGCTCGGCAGACGAATCTCTTCACCAAGGGCCCTTCCCCCGCGACCATCCTTGCCAAAGCCAGCGGCGTAGGCGCGAATCTCATCAAGATTCGTTTGGAAATTAAAGCGGGCATCACTCATCTGGCTCAGCGCAACATACTCGGCCAAGCCTTCGGTGAACCAACCACGTGAGCCATGAGCATAATATTCGTAATCGGTGAGCTGATGCACCAACTCGTGCGGAAGCGTCTTGTTGGATTTCTTGCGATCCCGCATGTAACCCGACCCAATCGGGCGAACGCCCAGACTGGTCAGGGGAACCATGACCACTCCTCCATTCCGGCCACCAATGTAGACTCCCGATGATCCCGGTGGCCCTCCTTTGGCTTGATAACCCGCTCTGGTCTCAAACAGAAGAATGGGATGACGATGATTCGGGTTGCTGGCGCGGGCCCGCAGGAAGGTGAAGGGCAACGCTTCCATCGAAGCATGGGTCGCTTCAAACAAACGGGCGAAACTTCTCACCACCGACTTTCCGAGGCGGGCATCGCAAATGAATTTGTAGTGCGGACTGAGATAAACGTATTCTCCGGTCTCCTCATTGCGTTCCTCCTCGATGATCTCAACATCCCCGTCCGGAGTAATGTTTCCCGGCCACGGATCGTCCCAGTTGGGCTTGCGAAGCTCGGCCTGACGGGCATCCCGCACGCTGACCAGATAGTCCTGATCCTTCTGCGAAAATCCCGCGATCGGAGCAGTCAGTAATTTCCTCGTGGCCCTGATTTCCAAAGTTACCTGATCGCCCCAGACCTCAACCAGCTTCGCTTCCACTTCCACCCCTTCCTTGCTCATCCAGAGGCGGGCATCAACAGGCCCCAAAAGAGCCAGGAACGGAAGGAGCCAACGCATCAGAGATCGAGGAAGTTTTGAAGAATCTGTTTACCCGAAGTGGTGAGGATGGACTCGGGATGAAATTGCACCCCGTGAATCTCGTGCTCCTTGTGCTTCAGGCCCATGATAACGCCGTCCTCTGTCCAGGCTGTCACCTCCAGACAATCGGGCAAAGTCTCTTTCCTCACGATCAGCGAGTGATAACGGGTGGCTTCAAATGGATTGTCCAAACCTTTGAAAACGCTCTTCCCCTCGTGCATGATCATGGAGGTCTTTCCATGCATCAACTCATCGGCCCGGACCACTTCTCCGCCAAAGACCTGCCCAATCGACTGATGACCCAGGCAAACTCCGAAAATGGGAACCTGTCCGGCGAAGGCCTCGATCACCTCGCAGGAGATTCCCGCCTCATTCGGTGTGCAGGGTCCGGGCGAAACACAGATTCTGGCGGGCCCCAACTCACGTAGTTGATCGATTGTCACCGCGTCATTCCGAAAGACCTTCATCTCCACTCCCAGTTCGCCGAAGTACTGAACGAGATTGTAAGTGAACGAGTCGTAGTTATCGATAACAGCTAACATGGCTTGGCTGGTTTCAAAGGTTTCTGACAAGCGAAACAAAGGTCAAAATTCCCGGGGCTCACCTCCCCACAGGCCTCACAAACAATCTCTTGGTCCGCCCCCTCGGCCATCTTGTCGGTATGAGCGTTGAGAATCTCCACCGCCCGCTCAGCATCTTCTTCGTTCACACAAAGGTTGGGAAAAAACTCCGGAATGGGAATCTCCGAAAGGCCACTCATCGTGAGATCATTGCGAATCATCGTGGGCACACCGGCCTGCTCGAGGACATCGGCATACTGCTTCACGTAAATCAGCTCCTGATGACGAAAGATTTCCTTCATGGCTTTGCGATCGTCCTGGCCAATCCCACGGCACGCATCATGGCCGCCGCTTTGTTCACCGTTTCATTGTATTCATAGGTCGGCTCGCTATCGGCCACCACCCCTGCTCCAGCCTGAATGTAAACCTTGTCATCCTTGAGAAGGCAGGTTCTCAACGCGATGCAAGAATCGTGGTTCCCATTAAACCCGAAATACCCCACAGCACCGGAATAGGAACCCCGCTTGTTTTTTTCGAGAGAATTGATGATCTGCATCGCCCGGATCTTGGGTGCTCCACTGACCGTGCCCGCCGGAAAAGTGGAACGCAAAACATCGTAGGACGAATGTTCCGGGGAAAGCCGCCCGCTGACATTGGACACGATATGCATGACATGACTATAGCGCTCCACAATCATCTGGTCGTCCACGGAAACGGAACCATGTTCAGAAATGCGGCCGACATCATTACGAGCAAGGTCAATCAACATGACATGCTCGGCACATTCTTTTTCATCCGCCAGCAATTCGGCGGCAAGGGCATCATCTTCCTCTTTCGTCTTCCCTCTCCAGCGGGTGCCGGCAATGGGACGGATATCGATCCGACCATCGATGGCCCGCACGTGCACCTCCGGAGAACTTCCCACCAGAGCGAATCCGGGGGTCTCGTAGACAAACATGTAAGGCGAAGGATTGATGTGGCGAAGTGCCCGATAGAGATCAATGGGTGCGCCGTCGTAGTCGGCTTCGAATCGCTGGCTGGGAACAATCTGAAAGGCATCGCCCGCCGAGATATACTCCTTTGCCTTGAGAACCATTCCCTCGTATTCGGCTTGAGTAGTATTGCTTCGAGGAACCGGCGCTTCGACTTCAGCCAGACCATTGAGCGGAGAGACATGAAGCGGCCGATCGAGCGCCGCAATGGTCGCTCCGATTCTCCCGCGTGCCACTGCGTAGGCCTCCTCTACCGAGTCCGCCTCGTCTAACATGGCATTCGCCACCACGAGAACACGACGCAACTTGTGATCAAAAACTACCAGAGTATCGGCCAGGAAAAACACCGACTCCGGCATTCCCAGATCGTCCTCGGGAGTCTCGGACACCGAGGGCTCAAATTGCTGAACAGCATCATAGCCAATGAAGCCTACCGCGCCTCCGTAAAACGGCGGAGCATCGCCATGGGTGACAGGTCGATAGCCCTTCATCAGTCTCTGGACTTCCTCGAGCACATCGCCCTCCCGCTTCCGGGTTTCGATCTGCCCACCGCGTTCGATGGTGACCTCATCTCCCCGCGAAGTGAAGACCCAGCGTGGTTGACTGCCCACGATCGACCATCGTCCGCTGGCATCCGTGCTCTCCGCGCTCTCAAAAAGAAAGGCATTCCTGCCATCGCGGAGCTTCAAAAAGGCTGAGACGGGCGTCTCAAAGTCAGCAGCAAGCTGGGCATACACAGGCACAACATTTCCGGCCTGCGCTAACTCAGCAAACTCCTCGGCACTTGGCTTGACTGGGACCTGATTCACGCGGCCGGCAGTTTGGCCATCCACAGCATTCAAGCAACCCTCGAATGCACTATCGCCCGAAGAGCTCTCCGTAAAATGCCGGGTCAACCTCGGGCTCCAGACTCTGCCAGGGAGTCACTTCATTCTGAGTGGCCGCACAGATTTCCAGCTCGATTCCCCCGACCCTCTCTCGCACACACTTTACCGCGACGTCAGGGCAATTGCAGTCGCTGCTCAGATGCCCGAGCACCACCCGCTTCAACCCCGACGGGGCCAGGCGGGCAATCAATTCTGAGGCCTGCTCGTTCGACAAATGCCCGTGCTGGGAGGAAATCCGCTGCTTCGTGCTGAACGGCCTCTTGGTGTCGGCTTCCAGCATCGCCCACTCGTAATTCGCCTCAAGCACCAGACCTTCAACACCCTGCAAGGCTTGCAGAACCTGGTCATCGACATGTCCGAGATCAGTAGCCACTCCCATTCGTCGATCGCCCCGCCCGATGACATAACCGACCGGCTCCACCGCATCATGGGGAAGACCGAAGGTGGAAAGCTCAAAGCCTTCCCACGAAAAATTCTGCCCACTTTCAAAAGCCACCCATTGGGCCCGTTCCCTCAACCCTTCCTGCACCACCCGGCCCGTCATGATGGAGGCCAGAACCGGAACGCGCCATTTCCGAAGAAAGACATCCAGACCCCTGACATGATCCCCATGTTCATGCGTGATGAGAATTCCGGTCAGCTTCTCGGGTCTCACGCCCAATTTTTCCAGCCGCAAGGTCAGCTGCTTGGCACTCAATCCTGCATCGACCAAGAGATATTTGCCGTCGCACTCAACTACGGTGGAGTTTCCCCCGCTGCCACTACCAAGAACTGCAAACCTCACATCGGAGAGACTGCCTCATTCCCCCGATCGGTGGCAATGCAAACCCGCCGGCAAACGGACATTTCGGGCTTACCAATAGCGTTTCACTTTGGGATTCCGGGAATACCGGTTCCGGAACGCCGATCTCGGTTCCTCCCTCATCATCATACGGGCCATCCCTCCCGAAACCACGCCCGCCAGGAAGCCACCAATATGGGCTCCGTAGGCAATTCCCCC
>JBMHCW010000093.1:0-63044 GCA_049889715.1 Akkermansiaceae bacterium
GTGCAGTAGCCTTCGAACTGCTCAAACTTACCGTTTCGTTCGTAGGTGTCGTCGAAGTAGTCGTTGCCCCAGTAGTCCGAGGCCTGGCCAATCCCTCCGCAGCGATGCCAGACGACATCCTGAAATCCGCGGTCTTGTGGCCGATGAGGCGCGTTGTCACCGAGGTGCCATTTGCCGACCATGCCGGTTGCATAACCTGAGTCGGCGAAGAGATTGGCGACGGTTTTTTCGTCGCGATGCATCATGGCACGCCCGGAACTGGTGCGGAAGGCACCGGTGTAGCCGGCATGGTTGCCGGTCATCAAGGCGGCCCGGGTAGGAGTGCAAAAGGGACTGACGTGAAAGTCGGTGAAGCGGACAGACTCAGCGTGGAGCTTGTCAAGGTGAGGCGTTTTGAGATGAGGGTTTCCGTGACAACCCAAATCGCCGTAGCCCTGGTCGTCAGTCACCACGAGGACGACATTGGGCTTCGATTCCGCTCCGGCGATGAAGATGGAAAGAGCTGCAAAGAAGAGTAAACGGATCATTTCCTTGGTTTCTTTTGTTCGTTGGTCAGCGTGCGACGGGCGGCTCCGAAAGTCCGGGCGTTCTCACCAAAGTGATCGTGGTCGCCGATGTCTTTCTTTGCCCAGTCGGCGAGCTTTTGAAGCTTGGCGACAACTTTTAGATTCTTGGCAGAAACGTCGGTGGTTTCTCCGATGTCGGTTTCGAGGTCGTAGAGATGAGCTTTTTCGAAGCGGATGCGATCTGGCGGCGCGATGTGGTTTGCCCATTTTGTCGCGATACTTCCTTTGACAGGTTCGGTGTGAGGAAGCATGAGTTTCCATTTGCCGGAACGAACCGCACGAAGGCAGTTGTGCTGGTAGTAATAGTAATTGCGATAGAGGACGTCGGTCTTTCCGTGAATGATCGCGGTGAGGTCGAGGCCATCGATGGAGCGATCATCGGGAATCAATGCACCGGAAAGCCTGGTCAAAGTCGGCATAAGGTCGATGGTTGCGGCGATGACGTGAGACTCGCTGCCAGCGGGGATTTTTCCCGGTGCGCGCATGATGCAGGGAACGCGCATGCCTCCTTCCCAGCACGACGTTTTGGCTCCTCGAAGAGGTTTGCAATGTCCGCCGTGCGCCTTCTTGATCCACCAGGGACCGTTGTCGCAAGTGAAAATGACGTACGTGTTGTCGTCGAGTCCAAGACTTTTCACTTTGTCGAGAACGCGGCCGACGTTGAAGTCGATTTCTTCGATCACGTCGCCATATAGGCCGTCGGCGGACTTGCCTTTGAATTGTGGCGACGCGTCAAGAATGGTGTGCGGCATGGTATGGGCGATGTAGGCGAAGAATGGCTCGTCTTTTTTCTGTTCAATGAAAGTGAGGGCCTCGTCGGTGTAGCGTTTGGTAAGAAGAGCCATGTCGGCTTTCTTCTCGATCATCTCATTGCCCCGAACGAGGGTGACGATGCGGTCGTTACTGGCGGGAGTTCCAAAGTAGGTATCGAATCCCTGGTGAGCGGGCATGAGCTTTGGGTTGTATCCAATGGGGCGATGTCCTGCCAAATCCCACTTGCCGAACATCCCGGTGGCATAGCCTTGCTCTTTGAGGACTTCCGCGATGGTGATTTCTTTAAGATGCATTTCCGGATGCACGGAATCCGGGTCGGCCTGCCGGGCGAATCGGATGGGATAACACCCGGTCATGAGAGCGCCGCGCGAAGGTCCGCAAACTGTCTGGGCATAGAAGTTGGTGAAACGCATGCCCTCCTTCGCCATCTGGTCGAGGCGCGGGGTTTTGATGTTGGGGGAGCCGTAGCAGCCGACATCCTGATAACCTTGGTCATCGGTGAAGATGATGATGAAGTTGGGAGGTTTCTGTGCCTGTGCGGAAGACATCAGGAT
Source organism: Akkermansiaceae bacterium (assembly GCA_049889715.1). GTDB lineage: Bacteria > Verrucomicrobiota > Verrucomicrobiia > Verrucomicrobiales > Akkermansiaceae > SW10. The sequence goes on from JBMHCW010000093.1 coordinate 1,895, forward strand.
GGAGAATAGGGCCAAGATCCGTATAAACTTCATGGTGATATTGTTGGATGGGTTGGGTTCGTAAGGTCTGATAATTCAGACATTTTGCATCATCGGCTGAAGAATTATTTGGATGCCTTGAGCCTTTTTGCAGTTTCAGCTGGGAGGAGTGCTCCTTTGGCGCTGAAGGCATCGAAGACAATGTGACCCCATCCGCCCGAATTCTGATCAATGAGGCGCAGGAAGACGGGTTCTCCAACGATTTCAGGAAGATTCCACGTCACGGGAGTGAAGATTTCGGAGTTGTGGTCCGATGTTTTCTTCACCTCTTTGCCGTCGAGGGTGTAGAGAGCGACGTATGTATTTTCATGGCGGCCACCCGAAACGGCGAACTGAATCTCAGGGTGGGAGAGCTGGAAGACGGGAGATTCCACGATCCCTGTTTGGTTGTCTGCACCGGTGCCCTTGTCATCTCCCTCCAGAGTGCCCAGGTAGTATTTTCCTTCCTTGTTCATCGGTCGGCCACCATTGCGGATGTGCGTGTTGCTGGCGACAAGATGACCGAATGATCCCTCGACAACGTGCCAACCTTGCAGGTCTCCTGATTCAAAATCGAAGTTCACGCGATCCTCTCCTTTTTGTGGAACGGGGATAGGTTTGGCCGGAGGAGCTGGTTTCCTTTTCGGGCGGACTTTGTGAAGGGCTGCTTCCGCGCCACCCAGGGATTCCCAAGTGGGGGCTCCATCGTTTAGTGATAGTTCCTTGATGGAGATGTCTTTGATTCCTACCAAAGCGATGCCTCCAGAGTGAACTTGAGGAGCGATAATTCCGTTGAGAGGAATCTCAGGATTCTTCTCGGTGAAATCGCTGGCCTTGGTGCCGTTGATCCAAACTTGAATGCGTGGTCCTTCGGCAAGAATGCGGTATTCATTCCACCCGTAAATATCGACGGCCTTCATAAGGGCTGTCTCATCGACGGGTTTGGGGTAAATAAGAGCACGGCGATGTTCGTCGTAAATTTTTCCAAACCATCCCTTGCCGCAATCGACTTGATATCCCGCAACGCTACCGTTCTTAAGTCGAGCACTGCGCACTTGAATGTCACTATTAATGAGTCCGGTTTTGGGGTCGCCGGAGCATCTGATCTTTAACTTGAGATCAAAATTCTGAAACAAACGTTTGGTCGAAATGAAATAGTTCTTGGGAACCTTCTTCGTTCGCGAGCCTCCGGTGATCACGCCGTTTTCAACCCGCCAAACAGTTGGATCATAATCCCAGCCGTCGAGCGATTTTCCATCAAAGAGGGAGGCTGACTCGTGAGCGTAGGTGAAGGGGAAAAGAAGAGAGGTGCAAATCCAAACAGCCAACGAGTGAGTTTTCATTAGACAATGTTGGATGAAATTTCAATATTTAGCCATGCCGAAAACCCACATCAATATACGCCAATCGGCCGCTGGTAGAGAGTCAGTTTCGTTGCGGTGCGCAGCGTTCTCCGTCGAGGTAGCGTTGTAAGAGCTTGGTCATGAAGGCGACCTTTTCGGGATAAGCGTCGTAAAGATCCTTGGACTGACGGGGATCGTTTTTGAGGTTGAAGAGCAGGCCAGGTTTCGTTTTGGGGTAGGTTTTGAGACCAAAGTGATCGAGGTATTCCCGCTTCTCCTTTTGAGCGGCGCCGGAAGAGGTGTTGAGTAAGACCCAGTCGCCCTGCCGGATCGCATACTTGCCTTTGGCCGTGTTTTGGACAGTGGCGGTGCGGAAGGGTTTCTCGTAGTCCGTGCCGGTGAGGATGGGAAGAAGATCGTAGCTGTCGATGGCTTCCTTGTTGGTTAAGGAATAGCCGGTGATCTTGGCGAAGGTGGCAGCGAAGTCGACCTGGCTGACGGTTTCATCGGAACGGGAACCCGCTTTGATCTTGCCGGGCCAACTGACGATGAAGGGAACCCGGTGACCGCCTTCATAGATATCGCGTTTGAGGCCACGGTATTTTCCGGAACTCCAATGCTTAAACTCTTCGAGTCTGCTGAAGCCGAGATTTTCGGCTCCATTGTCCGCCGTGAAGATGACGATGGTGTTGTCGTCGAAGCCTCTCTTTTCGAGCGCCGTCAGGACCTTGCCGACCATGGCATCGGTTTCGATCATGAAGTCGCCGTAGTAGCCGGCTTGAGATTTCCCGTGGTATTCCTTGTTGGGAACGATGGGGTAGTGCGGTGAGTTAAAGGCGAGGTAGGCGAAGAAGGGCTGGTCGCTTTTTTGTGATTCGATCCACTCGACCGTTTTTTTGGTCATGGTGGGAAGGATGTCGTAGGGTTTCCAGGACTCGGCCATGGGGCCGGGACGGAAGGTGCCGCCTCCGGCGAGTGGTTCTGATTTGATGACGGGTTTGGTGGGAATGGTTTGGAAGAGATCGTTGTCGATCCAGCAGTAGGGAGGGAAATTGATGGTGCCATCGCCAAAATAGCGGTCAAAGCCCTGGTCGAGCGGGCCACCGGGGAAGGGTTTGGTCCAATCAAAGTCCTCAGCCGCTTTGCCGTTCTTTTTGCCAGGTTTGCGAATAGCGTCCCAGTCCCAACCGAGATGCCATTTGCCGAAGCAGCCGGTCTGATAACCTTGTTGTTTGAGCATCTTGGCGATGGTGAAATCATCGGGCTCGAAGACAGATTTTCCAAAAGCTCCGACGATGCCATGAAATCGCCGCCAATGATGTTGTCCGGTGAGGAGGGCGAAGCGACTTGGAGTGCAGATGCCCGACGAGCTATGTCCGTCGGTAAAGGTCATCCCTTGGCTGGCGAGGCGGTCGATGTTGGGCGTTTGGATCTTCGCGTTCTTGTCTCCGTAGGAAACATCGGCGACGCCCATGTCATCGGCGTAGAGAATGACAATGTTGGGTTTCTTCTCTGCCTGGGCGAGAGTGAAAGTGGCGAGGAAGGCAAGGAGGACTTTATTCATGATCTCGTCGATTAGAGAGAGGGGACTTTCCATTCGGGGATTCCGCCATTTTCCTTTTGTTTGAGGTAATTGGCTTCGAAGGGCTTTTCAACGTCGAGGGGCGCATCTTCGTTGACCATGAGAGGGCGGGCACGTTTCCAAAAGGCTTCGTATTCAGTGAGGAGTTTCTTCGCGACTTCGGGATGCTTGTCGATGACGTTGGTTTGTTCGCTGGGATCGGTCTTGATGTCATAAAGGGTTTCCTTCCCGACCAAGCGCCAGCGTTCGGTGCGGACGGCGAACTTTTTGTATTTGTAGTTGTCGAGATTGAGGTCGCCCTTGCCGAATTTTCCGGGAGCGCCTTTTTTCGGCCAACGACCGCCGTGGAAGAACAAGGTGCGGTCGAGCCACTGGGTGGTGTCGTCTTTGAGTAAAGGAGCGAGGCTCCGTCCTTCGAGCTTGAGTTCGCCAAGATCAGCTCCGGCGATGTCAGCGAGAGTAGGGAAGATGTCGATGTGACGGGCGAGCTGGCCGAGGTCTTTGCCGGCTTTGGTCGTTCCGGGGATTCTCATGAAAAGAGGAACGCGGCTGCCGCCTTCGTTGACCGAGCCCTTGCCGCCTTTCATACCCGCGTTGAAGACACGCGAACCTTTGGACGATCCGTTGTCGGTGGAATAGATGAGCAGGGTGTTGTCGGCGAGTCCCCATTCGTCGAGCTTCTTCATGAGAAGTCCGACGTTGTCATCGATGTTGGTGATCATGCCAAAGAAGGCCTGGTTGGCATCGCCCTTGGCGTGGTCTTTGTAGAGTGCTTTGTATTTTTCGGGAGCGAGAAAAGGTCCATGGGGCGCGTTGGTCGGGATGTAGGCGAAGAAGGGTTTGTCCTTCTGGGTCTTCATCCAACGCAGCGCTTCCAAGAAAAAGACGTCGGTGCAGAAGCCCTTCGTTTTCACGAACTTGCCATTGTGGCGGATGGTGGGATGGAAGTAGTTGTTCTTCGGAACGTCTCCTTGCGAGCCGGCGAAGCGTTGGCCGATGCCGCCGCATCCGTGAATAAAGACCTCGTCGAATCCGCGGCTGTGCGGCTGGTATTCGTCTTGTTCTCCGAGATGCCACTTTCCGAAAATGCCGGTGGTGTATCCGGCCTTGCGAAGGACGTCGGCGACGGTTGGAAGTCCGAGAGCCATGCGCTCGCGTTCGAGGATGGTGTGCGTGACTCCTGCTTCGAAGGCATTTTTACCGGACATCAAGGCCGCGCGGGTCGGGGCGCAGGTTGGGCTGACGTGGTAATTGGTGAAGCGCGTATTTTGCGAGTGGAGTTTGTCGAGATTGGGCGTCTTGATGAAAGGGTGACCGTGGCAGGCGAGGTCGCCGTAGCCCTGATCATCGGTCATGATGTAAATGATGTTGGGCTTTTTCGCGGCGGCGAAGGCCGAGGTGAAGACGAGGAAGAGAAGAGCGAGAACTTTGTTCATTTTTCGAGAGTGCAAAGGGATAAAACGTGTTCTGACGGGCCAACTATCACGTTTTGGGGTGAATCCCCGTCCCGTTAGTTGCCTTTTGCCTGGAGCGTTCCCTCCACCGAGAAATCGTCGAAGGTCAGATGGCCCCAGCCACCGGTGTCCTTGTCGACGACTTGAAGATAGACGATTTTGCCTTTTAGGGTGCTCACGTCCCAAATCGTACGCTGCATTTGTGGGCCGGTGTTTCCTCCGGCGGAGCGCAGGAGCTTCTTCGTTTCGGCATCGATGAGACCAACGTAGAGCGAGTCGGGTTTGTAGCCGCCCGAGGCCAGGAAACTGACTTTGTCTCCTTCAATGATAAAGGCCGGGGACTGGAGGGTGACTTGTTGATGGTCGCTGAAACTGTCCTTGGTAGCGATGGTGGAAAGGTGGAACTTTCCCTGATGGTTGTAGGGGCGTCCGGTGTGGCGGGGGAGAGCTGCGTGATTTGAAATGAGGCGTCCGGCAGTGCCTTCAATGACTTTCCAGCCATCGAGTTTTCCGGATTCGAAGGTAAAGCGGAGATTGCCGAGTGGTTTGAAACCGTCGTATTTCGTTTTGGCCTTCATGGGACCGCGAACTTTGGGTCCGGAGTTTTTTGGGGCAAATTTGGCGAGGACAGCGGCCATCTCTTTCACGATCTCCGGATGTTCGTGATAGAGGTTATTGGTTTGGTTGACGTCGGTTTCAAGATCGTAGAGTTGGGCGGGCGCGGCATCAGGTTTCAGCTGGCCGTTCTCGATATCGCTGTTGGGGGTGTGGACCAAGTTGGTGACCGCCGGACCTCCCCAGGCATGTTCGCCGGGGTTGGAACCACGAAAGCCGCCATCGTTTTTGGCCGGGATGTACATCCACTTGCCTTTGCGATAGGCCATGTGGCTTTGCTTGTTAGGCGTGATGAACATCTCGGTGCGGAGTGGCTTTTTGGGATTACCGGTGAGAGCGGGGAGCATGTTGATGCTGTCCTTGGGGTTCTCCAACTTCTGCCCGATGAGTGCGGCAAAGGTCGCCATGAGGTCGACACTGATGGTGAGTTGATTTGAAACCGAGCCTGCTTCGATCTTTCCGGGCCACCAGGCGATGAAGGGAACGCGATGTCCGCCTTCCCAGATGCCGAACTTGGAACCGAGAAGATCGCCGTTGATTTGGTGTCCGGCCTTGGCGGCTTCGCGACCGCCGAGATTGAACATGCCGCCGTTGTCACTGGTGAAGATGATGAGGGTGTTGTCGGCGACGCCACTTTCTTCGAGGCTCTTACAAACTTCGCCTACAATCCAGTCGAGCTCGTGGACAAAGTCACCGTAGACTCCGCTTTCGCTGGTGCCCTGGAACCGCTTGGCGGGGGTGAAGGGATGGTGAACGTTTGTAGTAGAGAAGTAGCAGAAGAAGGGTTTGCCTTTGCGGTCTTTGATCCAGGTCGTGGCTTTTTCGGTGAGCTTGGTGCCGACTTCGTAATCGATGAAAAGGGCGTGGGCTTTTTTTGCGCCGCCGTAGACATTGCCGCTGCGTTGCGCTTCCCGGGGTTTGATCGGAGTGATGGGAGTGACGTCTTTTTTGTTTCGCCCGGCGAAGAAAATGGGATCATTGGGATCGCTGCCGAAGATGCGGTCGTTTTCGACGTAAACGTAGGGCGGCGCGCTATTCACAACGGGCATTCCGAAGTAGTAGTCGAAGCCGAGGTCCTGTGGTCCGGGGCGAAGTGGTTCTTTCCACTCGTTGCGGCCTTCGCCGAAACCGAGGTGCCACTTGCCAAAAACGGCGGTATCGTAGCCGCTCTTTTTGAAAAGGTCGGCGATAGTCAGAGTGTCCGTTGGGATCAGAAGCGGCGAATGTGGAGGCGCTGGCCCCCAGAGGCCGCGGCCGTTAGCCCCACGGAAAGGATACTCTCCGGTGAGGAGGCCGTAACGCGAGGGAGTGCAAACAGCGGAGGAGGAATGAGCGTCGGTAAAGCGTCGCCCCTCGGCCGCCAGCTTGTCGATATTGGGCGTCTTGAGTTTGGTCGCGCCGTAGCAGCCGAGATCACCGTAGCCGAGATCATCAGCGAAGATGAGAACGACGTTAGGCTTGGATTTTGCGAGTGCTGAACTCGCCGAGAAGACGCAGAGCCAAATGAGCAGGCAGGGGAGGGACGGTCGCTTCATTGATCGGTTGTTTTCGAAATGAAGACTACTTCAACTTCGTTCCCTCCCGTTTTCCGTTGGTCGTCACGATGTGGATTCCGTGGGCGCGGGCTTTCGGGTGATAGAATTCCCAGACGACTTTTCTGTCGGGAGTGATTTCGAAGATTTTGGCCATCTTGCCATTTCCCTGTCCATAGCTGCAGATGATGGTGTTGCCGTTTGCGAGGCGTTGACCACCGCAGGGATCAGCGAAGCGGCCGCCGACGTCGTCGTTCGTGGCCTTCCATGCCACTTTTCCCTCGGCATCGAACTCAACGGTCTTGTTTCCGTTGGTCAGGTTGACGAGAGTGTTTCCGTTATCGAGTCGGATGGCGGTGAAGGGCCAGTTTCGGGCTTCGCGGCCGCCGAGTTCAGGGAGGTCGGTTTTGATTTCGTTCACCACCGTGCCGTCGGGTTTGTATTCCTTGACTTTGAAGGCGAGGAGGTGGGGGACGAGGTAGTTTCCGGATGGTAGTTTACGAGCCATGCGGGTTTGCATGTGGGCGTTGTTTGTCTCAGGTTTGAGCGGAACTTCCACTGCGATCTTTCCGTCCTTGGTGATTTCGAGGAGCCTGGGTTTGACGCCTCGTTCGACGACGAGAGAATTTCCGTTCTTGAGTCGGACAACGGTGCCCAGTTCCTTGTTCTCGGGAGCGAGTTTGTAGCTCCAGATGACTTTGTTATCCTTAGTGACCTCCTTGGCCACGTTTCCGATGGACAAGAGGATGTTGCCGTTTTCGAGGACGTAGCCGTCGCGAGCTTTTCCTTTAGCTTGCCATTCAATCTGACCATCTTCGCCCACGAGAACGGTCGGACTTCCGGCGATAAGGAAGGAATGCTTGATTCCGGAAGCAGATTTTTGTTCGCCGAAGGGGGCGGGCTTGTCCTTCTTTTGCGCTGAGGGGTCAGCGTGGAGTATCGGGATCGTGGCGAAGGCGGCACCAAGGAGAAGGATGTTTCGGCGGCGATTGAGGGAGTTTCTCTGGAAGGACGTTTTCTGATGAGAGTTTCTAGGGATGGTCATCCGAAAATCTTGGCAGAATCAAAGCAGGACGTCCATGAATGTGATCCACAAAATCATGCCGTGAATCAACATTGACGGAGGGAGGTCAGACGAAGACCAGGGCGACGGCGGAGGAGAGGCAGATCGCGCCAATCAGGCGGGACTTGAGAACGGCATTCCCCCGGTCTCGCTCGGTATTGCCAAACAGGTGTCCAAACCAGATGACGGCGAGGACACTCCAGAGCCCCCGGGTGCTGTAAATGACATTGACTGCGGTGGCGTCGCCGAAGATTCCCAGGGTCGAAACGAGGATCAGAGCCTGAAGGGCGATGAAAAAGGCGCCGATGTATAAGGGGCGTCGGTTGATCCGGGGATTGAGCGAAGACTTCTTGGGCGCGAAAGAGAGGAAGACGACCGAAAGGAGTGCGCTCATGATCATGACAATGGGGAGGAGTCGTCCGGCTCCCCACGAGGGACTCCAATTCATGATCAGCACGTCGAAGATGGCATAGGATCCTGCGGCGGAGACGGCGAGCCAGATTGTCCTCATGACATGATGATGGCTTTCACCCTTGCGATTGAGAAAAGCAATTCCAAGCCCGCTGAGGATGGCGGCGATCCAGAGGGTCAGGGGAACCGGGGCTGCTCCGGTGAGAGTGGTGAAGAGGGCGACGAGAACGACCTTGGATCCCATGACCGGGGTGGCGACGGAAACGTCTCCAACCTTCAGAGCCAAAAAGTTCAAGAGTTGTGCGGCGACAAAGAGGACGGCAATCAGAAAAGGCTGCCAAAGAAGCCGGACATCGATGGACTCTCCACCCAGAGGCCAGAGAAGGAGAAAGAGAATGGCGGTAGCAAGATTGCAAAGAAACGCAGTTCTCCAGAGATCGTTGCCGGCAAGAGCCGCCTGTTTCAGAAACAAGGCCGCGACGACATAGAGAAGGCTGCTAATGAGGGGTAGGAAGAGATGCACTGCACTTGGGAACGGGCAAAGGCTACCCCGTGAGTCTATGACATGGGAAGGCGTTACTTACGCGGGAACGGCGGCCATCGGGTCCTAATAGGCAGGTCTCGGAGAGACGACGAGTCGCCCTGAGGGGAGTTGCCTGATCTTGCCGGATTGGATCAGGCAGGTGATGGCTTGCAGGCAAATGACTGGAGAGGCCCCGGACATCCGGGAGGACTCTTCGGGGCGGGGAAACGAGTCGCCTGGTTTCAGAATTCCGTCGCGACAGTTCTCAGTGGCTTGCCTCACAAGTTCATCAGAGGAGAGCGAAAAGGTCGTCCGGCGAACTTTGAATCTGGGGCACAGTTGAAGGAAGCCTTTGACGCCGGGAAGGTGGTGGCTGGTCAGGGAGTTGAAATTCATCAAGTACGATCAGGGCTTTTTCCCCCGTGCTTTCGTCCCGTCGTTGACTCCGGATTCAAAAATCTTGAAGTTATTTCTCTGAAGTCCTGTTCGGGCCTTTTCAGGAGGACTTGGCGAGGGCTACGACTTCCTCCTGCTTCGAGACGACCACCCCGCCAGCCTGCTCCAACGTGATGACAAAGGCCTTCGGATCTTTGACAGCGAGAGGATTCCGGATGGGGATCACAGCCGTCGTTTGCCCGGAGGGAATGTCAAAGACTCCACCGTCGACGGGCTTTTCATCCCTTTCCGGGTCCACAATCCAAAGCTGATATTGTTTTTTCTCGGGATCGTTGGCGGGAAGATTGGTGAGGGTCATGTATCCCTCCTGAAGTTCATCACTCCAAACCACATCACCAGACATCTTGTCATAAGTCTCCACTCCACCGAAACTCGATACGAGCAGATCGGAGGCCTTGGTGCGGAGGGCATCACGAGCCTCCTCTGGAGTGGGAATCTTCTCGGGCTTGTTTTGTGCAGAAGCTCCGGGAGCACTGGATTCCTTGGGAGGTCCGGTCAGGGATGTGACGACCATCAGGAGAGCGAGAGCTGCCGCCACCGCCCATCCGGGCCAGGGTGACACGGAGGACCGCTGGGGTTCAGGAAGGGAGATCACTTTCTCCTCGGGAAGGTCTTCGGGGACAATGAAATCGTCCATTCCGGTCTGGAGTTCCTTGAGAAGGTGTTCGGGAAGAGGATCTTCTGAGCCCTGCAAAAACTCGGCGTCGAGAGCTGCGGCAGCGAGTTCGAGAGAAAGGTCGGTGTCACAATGAGGGTTTTGGGAGAGTTCCTCCCACTCTTTGATTTCGTCCTGATCAAGGTCCCCCAGAATACGTCCGGCTTCCAATTCTTCAAAACGGGTCAAGATTTCTTGTTCGTTCATCACTGGGCATCGGGTGAGGGTTGGGCGTCGTCGAGGCGGCGCAATCTGTTTCTAAGTTCAATCAATCCTCTCCGGAGGCGGGTTTTGACGGTGCCCAGAGGGAGGCCTGTGGCCTCGACGATCTCGGGATGAGTCATGCCTTTGTCGAAATGAAGGGAGAAAATGGTGCGGGTTTCTTCAGACAGTTCCTTAAGAACGCTGCGAACATCATCGGAGTCGCATCGTAGAGAGGTTTGAGATTCAACGGAGGCGTGGGAAAGGGAGTCTGATTCCGGGAGGGGTTCGAGGATGGGGCGCCGACTTTCCTTGCGGACGAAGTCGATGGCACGCCGGCGGGCCAACATCCCCACAAAGGTGGATTCAGCGGCCATGGAAGGTTTGTAGTTCTTCGCTGATTTCCAGAGATCGGTGAAAGTCTCCTGGACAATGTCTTCGGCGGCAGACTGGTCTTGAACGTGACGTCGAGCGATTGACCAGACGAGTGGAGCGTATTTTCGGATGCAGTGTTCCATGGCGCTTTCGATCCCCCGGGCTACCTCAACGAGGATCCCGTCGCTGAAATCATTTTCCGATCGATTGTTCACGAGCGGGATCAGGTTAACGGGATGAGGGAAAGTGTCGATTCCGGATTCCATGCGGAATCCGGAATCGTCGGTTTGGAAGGTTCGATTACTTGGCTGGGGGAAGGATGACCGTATCGATCACGTGGATTACACCGTTGGAGCATTCGATGTCGGCTTTGACAACCTTGGCGCTCCCATTGAGGACGAGAGTCTTGTCGGTGACCTTCAAGGCAATGTCTTTCTTGTTCAAGGCGGTAGCCTTGTCGAGAGTCACGGCGGTTTTGGCCATGACCTTACCGGAAACGACGTGATAGGTGAGGATCGCGATGAGCTTGTCCTTGTTTTCGGGCTTGAGAAGGGTTTCTACCGTTCCTTTGGGAAGTTTGGCGAAAGCCTCATCTGTGGGAGCGAAGACCGTGAATGGGCCGTCGCCCTTCATGGTTTCGACAAGGCCTGCTGCGCCAAGAGCGGCAGCAAGGGTTTTGAAAGAGCCGGCGGCGACAGCGGTGTCGACGATGTCGTTCTTGGCGGTTTTGGCTTCTTGAGCCTGAGCTGAGGACATCAGGGCGAAGAGACCGAGGATGATGGAGGTAGCAATAGCTTTCATTGTTCTTTTTCTGTTTGGATTTGTTGAGCCCGAGCGGGCGTTCACAGAGGTCTTCGTCTGGGGTCGAAATCCGGATTCAGAAAAAGGAGATTATATTTTGTCCTGAAACAAGCGGGGCAGGGACACCAGATCGAGTCGGCGGCGAAAGAGGTGGAGTTTCTTCTGGTCGGAGGCGATTGCAGCGGGGAGGATTCTTGGATGAAGATTTCTTGTTCTTTGGTCGTCCTTCTGCTGAGCATGGTAGACTTGGCAGCGGAAGTTCGCACCGAGAGGCTTCCGGAAGAGGCAGTCACGAAGCTGGTTTCACTCAATCCCGAGTATTTGGTCTACGAAAAGGAGGGTGCCGGTCAGAAAAGACTGCCCTTGATCATCTATTTGCACGGAGCGGGAGGGGTAGGAGAGAATGTGAGGAAGATTGAAAAGCAGCCAGGCCTTCTGTTGGCGACAGTGGAAAAGGCAGGTGTGGCATGTCTGTGTGTGGCGCCACAAGCTTCGAAGAGCCCCCGTCATCTTGGTAAGAAAGGTGGATGGGTTCCTGCCGATCTCGATTTATTGATTGCCCATTTGAAGAAGACAATGTCCATCGATCCGACTCGAATTTACCTGACAGGAAATAGCATGGGGGGCTATGGAACCATCGCGTGGGCGGCTCATTCTCCCGGGCATTTCGCGGCCCTTGCTCCCATGGTGGGCGGGTTGGGGCCTGGCGGTCCCAAAGATGTCACTGAGGAGTTGGATGTATGGGGAAAGAATCTAAAGCAAATTCCACTGAGGGCCTACTATGGTCGCCAAGATCGCGTCGTGCCCCCGGACCGAGGCGCGATGCTATTGAAGGCGATCAAGCAGGCGGGGGGAACCTTGGCAGAGGTGATTGTTCTAGAGGATGAAGGCCACGGAGCCGGTCGTGTTCCTTATGGAGACGAAGACTTTGTAAAGTGGCTTTTCTCGAATAAGAAAGGCGACCGGGCCGATTCGGACTCGAAGTGACGTGTCCGGAGTCTAGTCACCAGAAAGCGAATTGGTTTCGCTCAGGCAAATAGATCATGCTCCACATTGCCGAACACATCGGTGAGTCGGAAATCCCGTCCGGCGTAGTTGTAGGTGAGTTTCTCGTGATCGAGGCCGAGGAGATGAAGAATGGAGGCGTGGAGGTCGTGCATGTGGAGGCGCCCGCTGACGGCTTCGTGACCAATCTCATCGGTTTCGCCATGAGCGTATCCGGGTTTGGTGCCTCCACCGGCCAGCCAGGTGGTGAATCCGCGTGGATTATGGTCGCGTCCATCCTTCCCTTGTGAAAACGGAGTGCGCCCGAATTCGCCTCCCCACCAAACGAGGGTGTCTTCAAGGAGGCCACGTTGTTTGAGATCCTGCAGCAGAGCCGCCACGGGTTTATCGGTAGCCCGAGCATGGGTTTCATGCTTGGGCATGTTGGAATGTTGATCCCAGCGCGGATTGACCGATTCATCGGCGTAGTTGACTTGAATAAAGCGAACGCCGCGCTCAGCCAGTCGCCGTGCCATCAAGCACTGACGGCCGTAGTCGTCGGTGATTTTTTCGCCGATCCCATACATTTCCTTGGTAGCTTCGGTTTCACTGGAAAGGTCGAGAATGTCGGGGGCATTCATCTGCATCCGGAAAGCCAGATCGAAGGTATCGATGGCAGCCGATAAATTGGAGTCGGATTTGTGGCCGGCCTGTTGGCGGTTGAGTTCCTGGAGGAAATTGAATTGCCGCGATTGAGAATCGAGCGGGAGGGTTTTGTTCTGAAGATTCCGAATGGTGGCTGTGGAAGCCGGAAGCCCGGCCCGGCCAACCGAAGTGCCTTGGTGAATGGCGGGAAGGAAGGCGTTGGAGTAGTTTCTTGGGCCTCCCTTGCTGGAGGATGGCATGATGGTGATGAACCCGGGGAGGTTCTCATTTTCTGATCCGAGGCCGTAAGTGACCCAGCTACCCATCGAGGGTCGGGTCAGATTGGTGGCTCCGGTATGTAAAAAAAGCGTGGAGGGTCCGTGGGCGACTCCTTCGGTGTGCATGGAGTGGATGAAGCACAGATCATCCACATGCTTGGCGGTATGCGGGAAAAGTTCGCTGACCCATCGGCCCGACTCGCCATGTTGTTTGAAATCCCAGAGGGGCTTGAGGAGCTTACGCTCGCTTTTCTTGCCAAAGGTGTTTTTGCGAACGCCGACGAAATCAATGTTCGTTCCGTCGCGTTTGATCAGTTCGGGTTTGTAGTCGTAGGTGTCGACGTGGCTGGGCCCGCCCGACATGAAGAGAAAGATGATGCGTTTGGCGCGGGGTGCCACCATCGGAGCCTGCGGTGCGAGGGGATTGTTGGAGGCCTGCGACGTGCCGGCGAGCATGGCATTGAGAGCGAGAGAGCCGAAGCCGCAACCAGAGGCTTTGAGAAACTGTCGACGATCCTGAATCATTATTCTTGGCAGTGGAGTTTAATCCAAAAAACGAAAATCAACGCATGAAAAAAGCGTCTGGCAAATCTGGGTCCAGGCCTCTTCCATTTCGGATTCGGGGAATTGGGAAAGAAAGTTCCCGGTGGTGGTGAGTTCGGTGGGTGAGGGCAGGCGGCCGAGGATCAGCAGGTAGAGATCTTCAAGGGGTGCCTCTTGCTCAAGGAGCTTTCGCGCGGTGAGCGAAGATTGCTCCCTGATGAACGGGCTGTTCATCAGGAAGAGGGCTTGGGTGGGGATGTTGGAAGTTGTTCGCTTGCCAACGACAAGATTGGGATTGGGTGCATCAAAGACTTCGAAGAGGTCGATCATGGAATTCCGGAACCAAGGCGAATAAACGCTCCGGAGTTTGTTATCGAATTTGTAGTTGAGGTCGTATTGTCCGACTTTGCCCATGGTGGAACCACCACGCGGATTCTCAAGCTGGCCGCTGACCATTAAGGCGGTGTCGCGAATGGCTTCGGCCTCGAGACGTTTGCGGTTGGCTCGAGCAAGGAGTTTGTTCTCCGGGTCTTGTTCGAGCGAAGGACCTGATGCCATTTGGTAGGTTCGGCTGAGGACGATTTCGCGCACCATGAATTTTATCGACCAGTCGTTGGACGAAAAATGCAGGGCGAGATGGTCGAGAAGTTCAGGATGAGAGGGAAGTTCACCGGTCTTGCCGAAGTTGTCGGTTGTCCTGACAAGGCCTTCACCCAGGAGGTGTTTCCAGATGCGGTTGACCATGACCCGGGAGGTCAAGGGGTTGTCGGGGCGGGCCACCCAATTTGCCAGTTCCAGTCTTCCGGAGCTTTTTTCCGGGATCGATACCTGGGCGTCGGGTTTCGAGGCGACGGTTAGGAAGCCTCTCGGCACTTTTTCTCCCTTATTGCGGATCAGACCCCGGATGTGGATGTGTCCGTCCGCGGGTTTCTCCGACTCCCGGGGAGCCATTGCCTTCGGCTGCAGGTCCTTGATTCTTGCTTCGAGATCCTTGCGGTTTTTTTCCAAGGTCTTTAAGTCGACGGGTGATGAGGCGGGCTCTTTCTTTTCGGAGGGTTGGATCTTCTTCTGAAGTGCTCCTGGAGAGGAAAAATTGACAGCGTCAGCAATGACGTGTTCATCAGTTCCTTCGTTGGAAATCACGACCCGGGCAGGTCGGTCTGTTGAAAACGAAAAGGTTCCAACGCTGGTCAGGCAATTTTGATGCGATGGGGGCTTACGCTGATCCAGCAGAATGGTAGTTGCACCTTCGGCATGATGGACAGTGATGGGGGTCTTGCTGGAACGTCCGCTGCCTGAATTGTAGGCGACGAAGACCTCATATTTCCGGGTTTCAGGAAGGGACGCGGAGAATTCAATGTGTGAAGCCCCTTTGTCCCGATTATCATCGTGAAGGTAATCCCTGCCCACCCAGCGTCCTTGGCGGGTTGAATTCTTCCAGGTGCCGGTCGGAGTGGCGCTGCTTGAGTCCACCGTAATGCCGGGCAGCGAATCCGGATCAATTGACTTTGAAGACTCATCGCTCCCCGGCTTTTTCTTGAGCAAGGCGATGGACTTCTTGGTTGCCGTCAGTTGCTTGCTGAGCTCCTCGAGTTCTTGCGGATTCCCGCTCTCCAGGTTGACCGTGGCCACCGAGCTGACACCCGAAGCGGCGCTTCCGACTCCCATTGATTCCGTGCTTTGGAAAATACCGGCCAGGGCGTAGTAGTCGGCGGTTGGGATGGGATCGAACTTGTGATCGTGACAGCGGGCGCATCCCAGGGTCATTCCGAGGAAGGTCCGGCCCATGGTGTCGATCTGTTCATCGACGAACTCCATGCGAAGGAGTTCCTGATCTTGAAGTTCGTAGTTGAGGGCACCGAGAACGAGGTAGCCGCTTCCGATCAGTTGCTCGTTTCGCTGACTTGATGATTGGGCCGGAAGCAAGTCTCCGGCGAGATGTTCTTTGACCAACTGATTGTATGGTTTGTCACGATTGAAGGAGTCGATGATGTAGTCGCGGAACCTCCAGGCATGGGGGAAGATCATGCTGCGACCTCCACCGCTTGATTCGGCAAAGCGAGCAACGTCGAGCCAGTGGCGTCCCCAGCGCTCGCCGAATTCGGGACGGGAGAGAAGGTCGTCGACGACTTTTTCAAAAGCTGGAGGGGAAGGATCAGCGAGGAAGCTCTTGATCTCTTCGGGAGTTGGAGGAAGACCAGTCAGATCATAGTGGATGCGGCGAAGAAGAGTGGCCGGGGCTGCGTCATCGACTGGTTCGAGATTCTCATCTTCCAGGCGCGAGAGAATGAAGTGATCGATCTCGTTCCGGGGCCAGGATGTCTCTTTGACTTCGGGGGTCGGTTGCTTGACCGGAGGAGTGAAGGACCAAAATTTGCGACCCTCGGCGATATTGATCTTCTCGGAGTGTTTCTTGACTTCCCCGTCCCGGGGGTCGGGAGCTCCCATTGAGATCCATTCCTTGAGTTTCTCAATCTCGTGATCGGAGAGCCGCTTTTTGGGCGGCATTTGGAGATCGTTGTTAGTGTGGGAAACAGCTTCGAGCAGGAGCGATTCTTCCGGCTTCCCGGGAAACAGCGCCGGACCCGAGTCGCCTCCTGCTTCCCAGCCGGCCCGGGAGTCGAGGTAGAGGTTGGCCTTGAGTTTTTCAGCCCCGGCCGAATGGCATTCGTAGCAATTATCGACTAGGAGGGGCCGGATATGGGTTTCAAAAAATTCGATGTCTTGCGATTCAGCCGCGTGAGCCTGTGCTCCGGCCGCGAATAGGACGGGAAGCCACGGGAGCCATGTCCGGAGGCGATTCATTTATGAGATCAATTCGGTGAGTTCGCCGGTGCTGTCAACGAAGTTGTTGGTGGGGCGGCCGAGGCGGTTCATCATGGTGACGAAGAGGTTCGAGAGAGGCACATCGGATCCGTAGCGGTGGTAGCCGCCGTGGTTCAAGCCAAGCTGGTCACCGCCGGCAAGGACGAGCGGGTAGTTGGTATTGTTGTGTGTCGTGCTGTTGCTGGACCCGTAGAGGACCATGGTGTGATCGAGAAGGGTGCCCCCTTGTTCCTCGGTCTCGTGCAAACGTTGGAGGAAGTAGGCGAGCTGGGTAGCGCGGAAGCGGTCCCATTTACCGAGGGCTTCTCCTCCTCCGGGTTTGTTCCACCCGTGGGCAAGGCTGTGTTGGTTTTTGCCAAAGCCGAGGAGTGAAGGAAACTTGGTGGCAATCGAGGTGGCTCCATTCATGTTGCCGAGCTGATAGGTCAGGAAGCGGGTGGAGTCGGTCTGGATGGCAAGGAACATGAGATCAAGCATGGTTTTGATCAGCTCACCGGGAGTCTTGTCGTCGGCATCCAGATGTAGGCCGGTGGCTTCGACTCGGGGTTTGGGAACGTCGAGCCACTTTTCGGATCGCTCGACCCGCTGTTCGATCTGCCGAACGGACTGGAGGTATTCATCGAACTTGTCCTGGTCCTGTTTGCCGAGCTTGCGTCGAACCGATTTCGAGTTCTCAAGAACAAGGTCGAGCATGCTACTCGAGTTCTGGAGTTCCTGGCGTCGGGCTTCGATCGAGGCGTCTTCAACTCCGAAGAGTCGGTTGTAGACGAGGCGCGGATTGTGTAGCGAGGGGACGGGCTGGCCGCTGCGGCTGAAGGAAAGAGTGCTCGAGCGAGTGGCTTCGCCAACTCCGCCATCTACCGACAAGCTCAGTGAGCGGAAGCGGGTATCACCGCCAAGGTCATCGGCCAGAAGTTGGTCGATGGAGACGGAGTTTTTCAGTTGGCCGCCTTTGAGCTGGGCCGCGGTCAGGAAGATGTCGGCAGTATCATGTCCGCCGATTTTCCGGCCATGCGGATGGGAGAGTCCGCCCAACACCGAGACGTGTTCTCGAAGGGGTTCGAGAACTTTGAGAGATTCGTTGAATTTGAAGTCACGTCCTACCTTGTCGGGGAACCATTGCCATTTGGCTTCTTCCGGTCGCTTCTTCGGGAGGCTGACGCCATAGGGGAAGTAAAGGGTGCAGAATCGTTTGGGGCGAGGCTGCTTGGCGGTGCTGGCGCCCATGCACTCGAGGAAGGGCAGGGCGAGCGTTGCTCCCACGCCGTGAAGGAAGGTTCTGCGGTGGAGGTGCCAGGATTTGCGGTTCATGATCTACTTAGTTTGGAAGATTTTATTCGCCACGACGAGCTGAATCAGTGGCTGGATGCGATAGTCGGAGGTAATGAATTTTTCGGTCAGTGAATCGACGGTTTTTTGGTCGGTCACTTCGAGTCTTCGCCCCAGAGCGTATGTGAGAAGGCGGGAGGTGAAGGCGCGGGCAAATTGCTTCTGTTTCTGGTCCTTCAGATAGGTTTTGAGGTCTTCATACCCGGTGACTGATGTTCCGTCGGGCAAGTTGGTTTTGCTGACGACCGGTAACTTTATCAGTCCTTTGCCTTTGGTCTTGGCCCGGGAAATCTGGGCGCGCCAAAGGCCATCGCCGCCGAAATTTTCCAAGGCGATTCCCCAGGGATCAATTCCAAGATGGCAGTCGTGACAGGATTCTTCTTCGCGATGGAGGGCCAATTGTTCGCGGACGGAAAGCTTGGCGAAGTTCGGGTCCGTCGAGTTGAGTTCGGGGACGTTCGGGGGTGGATCGGCAGGAGGATCGTCGAGGAGACGGTCACGGATCCAGACTGCTCGCTTCACCGGGTGGGAATCATCGCCAGTGGAATTTCCGAGAAGAACGGAAGCATGGGCAAGAACCCCGCCTCGCTTGTCTTCGGGATTCAGCGTCACCTTTTCGAAGCTCTGCCCCTTGGGGCCGGAGATTCCGTAGTGCTTGGCGAGCGCCTCGTTGAGCATTGTGAAATCCGAATCGAGAATATTGAGGGCGCTCAGGTCGTTGTGGAGAAGCTCCGCGAAGAAATGGAGGGTCTCCTTGCGCATTTCTGGTTTCAGGGAGTTGTCGAATTCCGGATAATAGTCCGGATTGATGGCCACCCGTTGGATGGCTCCCAGGTCGAGCCACTGGTCGGTGAACTGTTCGACGAAATTCCAGGATCGTTCATCGGCGATCATGCGCTGGATTTCCTGCTGAAGGATGTCCGGCTTAAGGAGATCGCCCCTTGTGGCGAGTTGACGCAGTCGATCATCGGGCATCGTACTCCAGAGGAAGTAAGAGAGACGCGAGGCAAGTTCCCAGTTGTTGAGAGTGCGCTTTGAATCGCCCGATGGCTCCATGAGGTAGAGGAAGTCGGGCGAGATCAGAACCATGGCCAGAGTTTCACGAATGGCGTGTTCGTAGGAATCGGATTTAGGACGGAGCAACTTGTAAAAGTTGAGGTAGGAATCGACTTCCTTGGTTGAGACAGGGCGTCGAAATGCTTTCGTCATGAAATTCTCGAGAACCTGTCGCAGGTATTCGTCAGCCTCTGGCTGATCGGTTTGAGGAAGGATGTCGGTGTGATGCTTGGGTGGCCAGGACTCGTAGATGGGGCCCTTGAATTCCATCGAGGCCACTTCGATCTGGGGATAGGTTAGCGGGCCTTTCTGTTCTTTCTGCTTCTTCCCTTTGCCCCGGGCCTTGAGTGGCTTGTCGCGACCTTCGGCATAGGCGTTGTCCAGCCAGACCAAGAGGCCGGGGAACTTGCTTTGAGTGATGCTTGGGAGGGGGAAGTCCTCGATACGTCCCTGGAATTCCAAAGTCTGCCAATCTTCGTTGGTGAGATCGATGGGCTCAAAAAAAGCGCGGGGCGCCTGCACATCGGCCCGGTATCCGATGGCGGCCCTCAGTTGGGGATAGCCACGACCTTCCGCGAATTTCGCCCGGACTTTGGCTCGAATGAGGATTTCGCCCTGCTTGGGATACTCCATGAGTTTGGCGATAAACTGCTGATCTTGGTCGAGGAGGTGGCTGCCGCGGTTCTTGTCCTTGATCGTTTTCTTGAACTCCTTCGTGACCACCTCTGGAGCCGGGCCGTTGACGATCGCTTTGGAGAGGCCCTTCCTGGCGGCGGCAAGATAGAATTCGAGCTGAAGATCCGACATCTGGAGGCTTGCGCCGTCGTTCCGGAATCCGTCTTCGGACAGGCTGTCGGGTGGAAGATCGCGGGCGTAGTCACTTTTGAGGCCGAGGAGGTCGGACATCGTGTTCTGGTATTCCGCGCGGTTCAGGCGACGGAGAACTCCCCGACCGCTGGTGCTCTTCTTGGCTTCGATCAGGGCTTCGATTTCCTGAGAGATCCAGTCGGTGAGGATCTTGCGTTTTTCCCGATCCAGCGGTGGCTCGTCATCGGGGGGCATCTCGCCGAGGTGGAGGGTGTCTTTGACGTCGTGCCAGGTTTCGGCAGCAGCCCGGTCTGCTTGAAGGTCTGGCGACAGCCTGTCGAGACGCAGGTCGGCTTTCTGCTTTTGATCCCCGTGGCATTTGAAGCAGTGTTGCTCGAGAATGGGGCGAACTTCGCTTTGGAAGTCAATGGTCTTGGCCCCAAGAGCCCAGCCGGGAAAAAGGGCGGTCATCCAGAGATAGAATCGGCGGGAAAGCATCGGGATTGGGCTAATATGGCTGATACCACCAAAAGGATGGTGGTCTTTCAGATCGCTGGAGAAACAAAAAGCCCTTCAGGCGCAAACCTGAAGGGCTTTTGTGAATGAAAGGCGCGCTTAGCGTCGGCGTCTGAGAAGAGCCAAACCGGCCAAGCTGAGTAATCCGAGCGAAGCCGGTTCCGGAATCAGCGTGATGCTGTTGTCGCGGATATCCTGAATGGCGGCCTGATCGAGCGCTTCGTCCCAGATGGTGACGTCATCGATGTTACCCTGGAAAAAGAAATTGAGTCCATCATCCTGACCGGAGCCAATATGCAGTGACTCGCTTTCGGCGGTTCCATTGGGAGAATATTGGGTCGGGCCGGACTGGGGAACGGTGTCGGAGGCCGATGCGATTCCATCGATCCAAAGGGTCTTGGTATCCGTTCCGGCGTCGTAGGAGATCGCAAGGTGAGTCCAAACGTTCACATCGACCGGGTCTCCTGTCAGTGTGTCCCAACCAGGATCTCCATCACCGGTCCAAAAGTCCCAGTTTCCAGCATTGTTGTTGTAGAGAATGTATCCGTGGGTGGACACTCCTCCGCTGACGTCATCTCGACTGGTGATCGGGGAGGCGAATCCACCGGTGCTCGCAGCGTTGGCCCAGAGAGTAACGGTGAAGCTACCGGGGTTGAGAGCGGCATTGAAAGGAATATCGATGTGTCCGTTGTCAGGGAAGGCAGCGGAATCCCCGGTGGCACCGTTCGCTCCGGCTTGTCCGAAGTTGACTGTGCCGCCGACGACGGAGCCGTCGTAACCGTTTCCGGAGGCATCTGATGCGTCGCTATCGAGTGGATACCAAGCGAGCAAAGCTGCTGAAGATAATCCCGGGAGTCCGAGAAGGAGGGCTGAGAGGGAGAGCGCTTTTTTCATAAACGGTGTAGTGTTTATATCGTTTTTGTAGTTTTTTGGTCAAGAGGGTATTTTGCTATTTCCGTTGAACGCGATAGAAGAGCTTTGTGGATCCATCGGGAACCGAGCGGTCGATGAAGGTGGTGGTTCCCGCTTCGCCATCGAATTCATCGTCGAGCTGATCCCATGGGCCGGGCGATCCGAGGTCAGGCGAACGCTCAATAATGTATTTTGCCCCTTCGACCGAGGTAAAGGTGACTGAGATTTCTCCGTCTCCCGGGCCAAAGGCGAGATCGATGATTTCGGGCACGCTTCCAGCTCCGGTGAAGCCGGCAACGCCGTTGTCCTTGATCGTATTGATCTCTTCGACCGAGAGAGCCGTCCGGAAAAGTCCGATGTCGTCGATGGCTCCCACAAACCAGAAATTCTGGCCGTCGTCCTGTCCGGCTCCGATGTGTAAGGCTTCCATTTCCACCGTGCCATTCGGGGAATATTGGTTGGCCGCCACACTCTGATTGGCCTCGACTCCATCAACATAGATTGTCTTGGTTTCGGTCTCGGCATCGTAAGAGAGGGCCAAGTGGGTCCAGGTGTCCAAGGTAACGCCTCCTCCGGAAAGAGTGTTCCATCCGGGGTTTCCGTCACCGGTCCAGAAATTCCAGTTTCCGCCATTGTCGTTGTAGAGGATGTAACCGTGGGTGGACACCCCTCCGCTGACGTCGTCGCGACTGGTGATGGGCGAGGCGAAGCCTGCGGTGGTTGAAGCGTTGGCCCACAGGGTGACGGTGAAGCTGGTTGGATTGAGAGCCGGATCGAAGGGAACATCGATGCGGGAGGCGCCATCGAAGGTCAGGGCACCACTGGTGTTCTCGTTCGCTCCTTCGCTCTGGACCGGTGAGCCGGTGATCGTTCCATCAAATCCATTTCCGCTGGCATCGGTTCCATCGGCATCAAGAGGCCACCAAGCGACGAGTGGGTTGGTGATTGCTACTGAGGCCAACAAGGTGACCGTGATGGAGGGATTGAGAGGATCGTCGCTGGCGATTTCGAGGGATGCGGAAAAGGCACCTTCGTCACCACCGGCATCGAAGGTGACATTGATCATCTGGCTTCCTCCAGCCGGGATTTGGCCGGGTGTGGCATCGGTATCGAATTTGTCAGCAGAAGGTCCGGTGATATTATAAGCCGTAATGTTGAGGGGGCGTGTTGCGCCATTGTTGCTGATGGTGAGAGTGCCCGAGGTGTTGCTGCCGAGGTCGAGAACGGAGTCACTGACGATAAGTGGGTCCTGAACCGAACCACGCACGATGACATTTTGGGTGGGAGTCAGCGGGTCATCACTGGTGATTGCGACCGTGCCTTCAAACGCACCATTGGCTCCAAGTGGGTCAAAGGTAATGACCAGATCTCCCGTTTCACCCGGCGCGATGGGTCCAGGCAGTGTGGTTACTGAGAAGTTTGGATCACCATTGAAGGTGGCACCGGAGACATTCAAGGTTTGTGTCGAGCCATCGTTGGCGATGGGAATGGTGTATTGTTGGGGAGTCCCCCCGAGGGTGTAGGTCACCACGGTGTCCGCGCTAATGAAAGGGTCGGGTTGACCGCCGGCCACGCCGTTGTCCATGACGCTTTGAATGACCGCTTCATTCAGGACACCGTCCCAGAGACCGACATCGTCGATGAGTCCATCGAATTGGAATTCATTGCCGGCATCGCCTCCCGATCCGAGGTGGAGGTTTTCAGATTCGCCAGTGCCATTGGGAGAATATTGGGTGGGACCTGATTGAGGGATGTTGTCGGTGGCCGAGGCCACTCCGTTGACCCAAAGAGTTTTTGTGTCAGTCGTGGCATCGTAGGAAATCGCAAGGTGCGTCCAGGTTGAGGTCACCGCGGCATCCCCGGCCAAGCTGTCCCAGCCGGTGTCTCCATCGCCCGTCCAAAAATCCCACGTTCCCGCCGGGTTAAGATAAAGGATGAAACCGTGAGTGCTGACAGCTGGTCCGACGTCGTCACGATTGGTGATCGGCGAAAAGTGAGAGGGCGCTCCCGAAGGTAGAGTGGACGGGTTGACCCACATGGTGACGGTGAAGCTCTCGGGGTTGAGGGCGGCATCGAAGGGGACATCGATATTACCGAGATCCGGGAAAGCGGCGGCGCTTCCGGTGTTGGCATTGGCTCCGGTTTGACCGAAATTAACAGTTCCGTTGACAACGGCACCATCGAAGCCGTTTCCAGTGGCATCAGTAGCGTCGGTATCTAGGGGCCAATGGGCAATGAGATCTGCGTGGCAGGAGCAGGCTGCAAGGCAGGACAGGGCGAGTTGGGATGCTTTTTTCATAGCGGGAGGATATAATCGCTTTTGTAATTAATTGTTCGGTATCAACTTTTTGAACTTTTGGCAATATTTAAGGATCTCGGAGACGCACATTGAGGCGGAGGAACCATTTTTGGGGGGAGGCGATCTGGGGCAGGACGAACTTTAGGAGCTCGGTTCCGTCTCCCCGAGGTGTCGATTCTTGGTATTCGAGGAGTTCCTCGGCATTGGTCCAATGAGTAAGATTAGTGGAGGATTCGACGGTGATAGTTGCGTCGTCCGTTCCGATCGTTCGTCGAAAACTGAAGACTCCGTCTTTCAGGGAGGGGCTTGTTCCCGGGGCAAGAACATAGTCGACAAGGTCAGGTTGCCCGTTGCCGTTGAGATCGCCATTGGCCTCACCGGTAAAGACGAGAGCATCCGTATCATTCGGGTTCCCGCCGTTCTGAGCGCTGGCTCGCCAGTTGCCGGCGATATCGGGATCAGGATTGGAGGAGGGGTTGATCAGGACGAGGCTGGGGCCCGCTCCATCCGGGCTGGCAGGCCATGGGAAGGTATCGTCGTAGCGGAATTCCTGAATGGTGCTACCGGAGGGATCTTCGAGTTTGATGGTCTCACCTCCATTGCTGAGAGCAGTGCCGTTGAGAAACATCGTGGAATCGATCACGAGTCGTTGTTCTGGAAGAAGGCGAAGTCCGGCCGGGAAGGTGAAATCGATGCCGTCGCTAAAGGCGACTCCGGAGAGGTCGAGCGTTGTGTCGTCGCTGATGTTCAGAAGCTCGAGAAATTCGGGGCCGGATCCATCGATCGGATGATACATGATTTCGCTGATCACCAGAAACTGCTGAAGGTTGCTTGGTTGGTCGGGTGTGTTGATCTCGGCAATCGTGACCCCTGAAGAATCGGCGAGGCTCAGGGTTTCGGAAAAGTTTGAGAGATGTCCGCGATAGTTCCCGATGACAAAGCGGCCTTCGCCTCGGGTGGGACTGGCAGCTCGCAATCTGAAGTCATGGACATTGGGTGAAAGGAACAGGCTGCCGTTGGAAGGGATGACGGATCCGGGAGGGAGAGTGAGATCGACGCCACCGCTAATGGTCCAACCGGAGAGATCGATTGCGAAGTCATTCGGGTTCGTAAGTTCAATGAACTCCTCGTCCTGATGACCCGAGTTTGGGTTGACTTCGATGGACCCGAATTCGACGGCGGCATCGGAAGGTTGGGATTCGGGAATCAAGCCGGCCCCCGACGGGCCGTATGTATTGAAGAGGTCGTTGCGACGGTTTGGCAGCGACGTGTTCAAGACCGCGTTGTATCCGCTGGAAAAGTTGTTGATGCCTTCCCCCGACCAGAGGACTTGATCGTTATTGACGTCGGGTTCAATGGTGTCTCGAAAGCCGGCGAGAAGACTTTCGAAGTAGCCTCCCGACGCTCCGGGTTGATCGATCAATCTTGGTTCGCAGAGGAGATCGCTGCTTCCGGGTGATTGATTGATGATTTGAATAGAGAGGACATTGGTTCCGTCGATCAGCGAGTTGCTGGAAATGGGGAAGTTCTCGAAGAGGATCGCATCGTCATCCGAGTGAGATGTTGCCGTGGAGTTGAAGGAAACAGGGCCTGTGATATTCGCGCGAGCAACTTCGGCTCCATTCAAGTAGGCCACGAATCCATCGTCGTATCGGATTTGCAGAATGAGGTTCTGGAAATGGTCCGCATTGGACACATCGAACTGGTAGCGCTGATAAACAGAAGTGGCACCGGGGAGAGTCTCGGTTGGCTTTACTCGGGTGTCGATGAAGCCGAGGTAATCTCCAGGATTGTTTTCGTAACCAAAGCCAGCCATGCCGATGGACCAGGATGAATCGTCGAAGTCAGGGGCGAACCAATCGGACTGGAGGGAGTTGTCGACTGGAACAAGAAAGCGGGCGTTGGCCCCTTCAGGGAACAGGGTTTTCGAAGGGCCCGGAGGTGGAATGTCGAGGTATTGATCCATTAGGGTCCGAACTCGCCGCAGATACATTTCCCGGGTCACCGGGTTGTCCAGAATCGCGGCATGAAGATGGTTCTGCCATGTCGGATTCGGGTTTCCTCCGACCAGTTCCTGGGTGTGTTGTGCGTCACCATAAAGTGGACTGGTCCAGTTTTCGTGAGTGTTTTTTTGCCCGGTGGGAAGGCCTTGGTCACCATCCCATGCAACGCGGAACCATTCATTGCGATCAAGATCGCGATACATGTAGTAGTTTTTCGTGAGCTGATCGTGATTGAACGGGACACACATCGCAGCCATCACGTTGAGGTAGTTGGGAAGGTTGACCTCATCGGCCACGAAGTCGAAGCGATCGGGATTTGAGATGTTGATGCCCGAGGTCAGCTCGGCAAGATCAGTGTAAGGCTCGGTTTTTCGCAGGACCTTGCGATAGAGACTAGAGTTGACCGTGGGGGATAAGGTGGCCGGAACGTTGATCGCTTTATACATCGGACCGGAGGCATCGAATCCCCGACGGGTGAGGAAGTCTTCATCGACTTGTTCGACAAAGGTGAAGAGACCGAAGTCGCCTCCGTTGCGCTTGATCCAAAGGTAGCGGGTTTCCGGGGCGAGAGATCCGGCGTCGTTCAGGAAGGAGAAGATGGCGTTCTCCCGAACGTAGGAATCCCGGTAATGGGAATTTACGTTGATCTCTTCGACACGAGGAGCGGTGCTTTTCCATCGGAAGTGTCCACCGCGATAGAAATCGAACTTGTATTTATGCTTCGGCCAATTGGCTGTCGATTGTCCCCGGATGCGACAATAGATGTTGTCGTAGAATTGCCCCTCGAAATAAAGGGAGCCCCGCGTTCCTCCCCGGGTGTCGGCCGCACCGGGGTTTTCCACGAACCAATGCATGATCGGGAGTTCGATCGGAGTTCCCAGATCGGTCGCCACGGTGCCATGGTATCGGGCCGATTCCAGAGGGTCGGGAAAGGGCGGTTCTCGAGAGCTCTCCCCACTCGCCGTGGTCGCGGTGAGATACCATCGAATCATCTCGCCGGGTTCGTAGGCGCTGGCCGGAATGGTGGCCGAATAGTTGGTTCCTTCTCCAGTCATGGGGACCGACTGCTCGGGGCCGAAACCGATTCGGTAGATCAAGGTGGCTCCCGCGACGGCCCCGACGCGGGGAGTGATCGACGCGCTAATGATGAGGTCTTCAGTGGCGGAGGGTGGGGCGGGGTTTTCGGTGATGACCTGAATCTCCGGGCCCAACTCGGTTCGAGGAGCACCATTGGTCGTGCCGGGTGTTGGAACGAGGTAGGTTGTTTCACCGGAGGAACTCAGTCCGTAAGAGACGTCGTCAAACTGAGGTGGGTATGTGGGCGCAAATTCCTGGAGGATATTTCCATCGGGATCGACCAGTGCGAGGTAATCGCCCGATTTCGAAAGCTGGAAATTGAGGGCGTCGTCTTTGTTGGTCGCGAAGAGGATCACAAATTGTCCGGCTTCGATTTGTTGAGGCGGAATGGTGTATTTCTGGAGATCAAGTGGGTCGTCGGTGAGATGCCAGCCGCCGATATCGATGGCGAATGGGTTCGGGTTGTAGAGCTCGATCCAGTCGGAGAAATCTCCATCGGGATCGGTGAGTCCTGTTTCATTATCGGCGACAAACTCAGTGATGACCGGAGCGAGCGATTCGACATCAACTCCAATGGTGATCTGCCGGGACGCGGGAGGTGATGTCTCTCCGGTTGCGGTGATCGTATAGGTGGTGGTTTCGGTCGGAGAGATCTCGATGGTGCCCGAGGGGGAGGCGACTGGTCCAACATCCGGTGAGATTTCCACGCTGGTGGCGTTGATGGTATTCCATGAAAGAGTGGTGCTTTGGCCGGAGTCGATCAAGGGAGGACTTGCCGTGAACGAAGAGACCACCGGAGCTCCGCCAGGAACTCCGTTGTTCATGACATCTTCGATGGCGCTCTCGCTGAGTTCTTCGTCCCAGAGCGCGATGTCATCGATGAGGCCGTCGAAATGGAATTCCGTCCCAGCATCGCCACCAGATCCTATGTGGAGGTTTTCGGTCTGGGGTCCGTTGGGGCTATAGATTGGATCGCCGGTGGTGGAGTTCGCGAGATCACCATTCACGTAGATCTTTTTGGTTTTGGTGGAGTCGGAATAAGTGATGGCGAGGTGGGTCCAGGATCCAACTTCGACCGAACCACCATTGACGGTGTTCCATCCCGGGTTGCCATCACCGGTCCAAAAGTTCCAGTTTCCGCCGCTGTCGTTGTAGACAATGTATCCGTGGGTGGAAACACCACCTGAAATGTCATCGCGACTAGTGACGGCTGAGGCGAAGCCGGAGGTGCTATCGGCATTCACCCACATCGAGAGGGTGAAGATGGCCGGGTTGAGGTCCGGATGATGAGGAACCGTGATGGTCGCTGATCCATCGAACTCGGCAGCAGTTCCGGTATGAGCCGCGGCCCCGCTGGCTCCGAAGACCACCCCTGATGGCGTTCCATGGTGGGGGCCGACTTGATCGTTGGTGTCGGTGTCGAGTGGCCAATGTGCGACGAGTTCCGAGCTAGCTACTCCGGACAGAATCCGGGTCGCGAGCATCATGAGAAGAAATCGTGACAAAGCACTCATCGAGACCCCGTTACCGTCTTGATTTCGGGGCTCGAAATCAAGTATCATCTTTGTCGTGTTCACTATGAATTCAATCTTCCTGATTATTTTCGTCTTCGCAGCGAGTTCTTTGTTCGGACTGGAGTCAAGGCCGCTGAGTGAGCCGAAGCCTTCCGAAGGTGAAACTCTCTTTGATCGTCTTGAGGCAGAACGGACTGGGATCGACTTTATTCGCGACTGGCAGCCGCCGGCAAAATGGGCCGCCGAAATCAGTGGGTCATTTACCGGAGGCGGAGTGTGTCTGGGTGATTTCGACAACGATGGTGATGCCGATGTTTTTTTATCGCGGATGACGGACGGAGGGCGTCTTTATCGAAATTTGGGTGGTTTCAAATTTGAGGATGCGACCGAGGAGTTGGGGTTGGCGTCGCCCGGGCTCTGGGGAGCGGGGTGCACTTGGGTGGATGTTGACGGCGACGGCTGGCTTGACCTGTATCTCTGTGCTTTTGACGCTCCCAACCGGTTGTTCATGAATGATGGTGGAAAGAAGTTCACCGACAAGGCGGCGGAGATGGGTTTGGACTTCAAAGGAGCGAGTCTGATGATGGCCTTCAGCGATTATGATCTCGACGGAGATCTCGATGGCTATCTTCTCACCAATCGCATTCCACCCGGAGAGGAATTGAAGAATGTCCAGTTTGGATTGGTCAAAGGGCCGGATGGAGAACCGATGATTCAGCCGGAGATGATGCAGGAATATGCGGGGCTCATCAAAACTCCGAACGGGTATAAGCAGATCTCTTCCGGCCAGTTCGATCGCCTTTACCGAAACGACAACGGACGCTTCAAAGAGGTTGGCAAAGAGGCTGGGATCCGGGAGTCGGAATTCGGGTTATCTGCGACCTGGTGGGACTACGATAGCGATGGCTATCCAGATCTCTATGTCGCCAATGACTTCTACGGCGCTGACCATCTCTACCGCAATCTTGGGAATGGGACGTTCGAGGATGTGGCCCCGGAGGCTCTGCCCCACACTCCATGGTTTTCCATGGGGTCTGATGTCGGGGATATCAATAATGATGGATTGCTCGATTACATGGCGTCCGACATGGCGGGGAGTGATCACTACAGTGAGAAAATGTCGATGGGGAACATGACAGGGCGCGACAGTGATTCGTGGTTTTTGAATTGGCCCACTCCGGCTCAGTATATGCGCAATGCGGTTTATTTGAATTCAGGTACCGGGCGATTTAGTGAGATCGCCTTTCTTACCGGAATGGCGGCCACTGATTGGACCTGGTCGATCAAGTTTGGTGATCTCGATTGTGACGGGTGGGAAGATGTTTTTGTTTCCACCGGGATGAGCCGCGATTGGTTCAACAGCGATCTTCGCAACGAAGAGGAAGCGATCATTCTCGAAAAAGGGAGGGCTGCCGGGCAAGCCTTTTGGAAAGACAAGAAACCGCTTGCGTTGAAGAACTGGGCTTTTCGGAACGAAGGTGACCTCGCGTTCTCGAACGTGGGGAAGGAGTGGGGATTGGATGTGAAATCAGTCGGGTATGGCGCTGCCTTGGGAGACCTCGATGGTGATGGGGATCTCGACCTTGTCGTGAATAATTTCGGAGGGGAAGCCGGGGTGTATCGCAATGGCGAAGTGAAAGGGAACCGCTTGACGCTCGAGTTGAGAGGTAGGAACGGGAATCGTCGTGCACTGGGCGCGGTGGTCAGGTTGGAGTCAGAAGGGGCGGCGGAAATTCAGACGAAAGTTCTCACCGCGTCGAGAGGGTTTATGTCGTGCAATGATTCTCTCGTTCACTTCGGGCTTGGGGCGAAAGGCAAGGCGGACCGGATCACCATTGATTGGCCCGGAGGTGGGCAACAGGTCTTGCGTGATCTGAAGGCCGGATACCGCTATGTGATCGAGCAAGCAGACGAGTTGCCGGATCGGAAGGTCCCTTCAAAGAAGCCGATGTTCGTCAGTTCGGAGAAATTGGCGGGAGTCAGATTGCGTGAGCGTCAGTTTGACGACTTCGAG
Source organism: Akkermansiaceae bacterium (assembly GCA_049889715.1). GTDB lineage: Bacteria > Verrucomicrobiota > Verrucomicrobiia > Verrucomicrobiales > Akkermansiaceae > SW10. The sequence continues at coordinate 31,727 of JBMHCW010000093.1, forward strand.
AGACAGTCCTTGCTACCTTCCATGCATTCGCAGATGGGACCGGGTATTGCGGTTGGTGATGTGGACGGGGATCGTTTTGAAGAGTTGTTTGTCTCGGCGCCCGCCGGTCAGCGAGGCTATTTTTACGGGAGGAAGGGGCGGACCGGAGGAGAGGCCTTTGAGGATCAATATCGTTCCGAAGATCAGGCCCCGCTCCTGTTCGATGCAGACAACGACGGGGACCTTGATCTCTACGTTGTCAGTGGGGGCGTTGAAGGGGATCCGGGCGATGGTGTTTTCCAGGACCGGCTTTATCTCAACGAAGGCAACGGAACATTTGCCGCGGCCCCGGAAGGGATGCTCCCTGAATCAACCGTGAGCGGTTCGGTGGTGTGTGCGGCCGATTATGATCGCGATGGAGATCTTGATCTTTTTGTGGGGGGAAGAGTCGTTCCCGGGAGCTATCCTGAATCGCCTCTGAGTCGGCTCCTGAGGAATGAAGGTGGAAAAGGGTTCGTGGCGGCGAAGGAAACGTCATTCGATGGGTTGGTGACGTCGGCTCTCTGGAGTGACGCTGATGGCGACGGATGGCTTGATTTGCTGGTGGCTCATGAGTGGGGAGAAGTGAAGTTTTATCGGAACGTTCAAGGGACGCTCAGTGACCAAACCAAGGAGGCCGGTTTGTCCGGAAGAACCGGTTGGTGGAATAGTCTGATTGCCGGTGATCTCGATGGAGACGGGGACATGGATTATGTGGTGGGTAATGTCGGCTTGAACACCAAATATGAGGCTCCTGCGGTTCTCTACTATGGCGATATGGACGGGTCGGGGAAGAAGCGGATTCTCGAAGCGGAGTTTGAAGACGGGAAATGTTACCCAATCAGGGGGTTGAGTTGTTCCAGCAATGCCATGCCGTTTCTAAAGAAGAAGACTCCCCTTTTTCATGACTTCGCCTCGGCGACCCTGATCGATTTGTATGCCGGGGGCTTGGACACGGCCGAGAAATTTGAAGCGAACACGTTGGAAAGCGGAGTGTTGATCAATGACGGAAAAGGGAAGTTTGAGTTCAAGATTCTCCCTCCTCTGGTTCAGGCCTCACCGGTCAATGGAATGGTCGTTCAGGATTTTGACGGGGATGGATTTGAGGATCTTTTTGTCGCTCAGAATTCATTTGCTCCGCAGATCGAAACCGGGCGCTTTGATGGAGGGCTTGGAGTATTGTTGAAAGGACGGGGAGACGGAACGTTTGTGTCGATCAGGGCTGACGAGAGTGGATTGGTCATTCCCGGAGATGCCAAAGGGGCAGTTCTCTCCGATCTGAATGACGACGGTTGGGCTGACCTTGTGGTTGGGATCAACGGAAAGGGTGTCCGGGTGTTTGAGAGTCAGGATCCGCAATCAGGAACGCCATTCGTCGTCGATCTGAAGGCCGCTGGATTTTTGAAGACCGGAGCCCGGGTCACGGTCGAATGTTCCAATGGGAAGATCCTGATGAAGGAGGTGATCGCGGGCGGAGGTTATCTTTCCCAATCCTCTCCTGTTCTTCGCTTTGTTCTCCCCGACGGAGCGGGGCCCGAAAAAATCAAGGTGCGATGGGCGGATGGGAAGACGTCGGAGCACCCAGCCGGCGAAGGTAGGGAGGCCTTGATTTTGGAGTATCCTTTTTAGCTTGGACCATGCTGTTTTTCCCAGTCTTCGATCGTCGATTGAATCTGGGCTTTGAGCTCTTCTCGGGCTTTTCCTGAACGCTTCTTGTCGAAGGTGTCAAAACGTTCGAGCACTCGTTTGAGTGCTTGGACGATTGGTTTTCCTTTCGGGCCGAGACCTTCGAGGACCTTCGGGATTCCGGGTTGCCATTTGCTTCCGGTGATGAGCCAGACACTGTGCTGATAGTAGGGCTCCCAAAGGTCGAGATAGGTGACAAAGTCGTCGACCATGACCTCATAGACGATGGGGTCGAAGTGCTTCAGAACCATCATGGTACGATGAGTTGTCTCATGGATGCCGCCAGTTCCGTAACCCTGCATGACGCCTGGTTTGTGCGTGGTTTCACCGAGTGTCTGGACGGCTTTGGTCATACTCGCCTGATCAATTCTGCCTTTGGTCGCTTTCATTATGGAACGAAAGCCGGCATCGTAGGAGGAGCGGGCGAAGACGTGTCGGGAGGCTCCATAGATATCCGAGAGGTGATTGAACTCTTCTCCGGTAATCGTCTTCCCAAGTCCGACGATGGCCCAGAAGGCGGCTTCGCGGAGATACCATTCTTCGTGTTTGGCGTAACGGAGAATGAGGGGAAGGTTGGCTCGGATGTCATTCGGTTGGGCGCAACCCAGAGCGAAGAGTGCACCATCGCATTCCCACCATGAGGACTTGGGATCCTTGAGCGTTTTGAGAATGGCGGGCAGGAATTTTGCCGACACGGTTTCAGGCGACATGGTTCGTTTGTAGGGGCGTCCCCAGTTGTCGTATCCAGAAATGGAATCGTAGACAGCGCGGCGCACGCGTGGGTCGGAGTGGCCCACAGCTTCTTCGAGGGGAGTCACCCTTTTCATTTCTTTCAGCCGGCGGGCCGCCCAGGTTCTGACCAGCGGGCTGTAGTGGCGAAGATGTTTGGCGCAGAACTCTTCGGACACCTCGTTCTTCTTTTTCCCGATCAGTTGATGGTAAACCTCATGGGGAGGAGCGTCTTCGTTTCCAAATCCCTCGGCGTCTTTGGTCGAAAGAAAGACCAGGTCGGCCTCGGAGCCCCAGGAAAAGTTGATCGGCTTGGTGTTGACGCTGTGTTTTGAACGAGGAGCACCGGTGATGCGGAGATTGGCAAGCGGGGCGGTGTAAGTCAGCCCGATCGCTGCTCCCCAAGCGCGACCAAAGTAGCGGGTGTTGTCGGGCGGAGTGGCCAACATCGAAAAGCCACCATCCGGGAGTCTCGCGAGGTCGTAATACCAGGCGAGGGTTTTCATCTGGCGTTGGTAATGGTGTTTCCGTTCTTCGGGAACGTGGACGGTAGCCATGCCCCGCCACATGACATTAAAGCCGCCGCCGGTATGACCGAACTCGGGTTGATGATAGGAATCGGAAACAACAAGGGCCAAATGTTCGGAGGCTTGCTTGAAACGAGGTTCATCGAGCAGAGAGAGTGCGCAGGCCAACATGGCGTTACGACCGTTGGTATTGGACCACCAGAGCTCGGCGCGGTGATCGCCGTAGGGAACGCAACCGTGGCCGGCCATCCGGTAGAGGAATCGGACGGCGCTGGCATAGGCGGTCTCATCAAAATCCACGCCGCATTCGCGAGCAAGAATCATGGCGCAGAGGATGGGCACGGAGGTGTGATTCAGGAGGCCACTTTGAACGTATCCAGGGCCGGGATTGGCTCCGTGCCCCCATCCTCCGGCGGCTTGTCCTTCGGCGGCCCAATCACAGATTTCCTTCAGTCCTTTGAGAACCGACTTGTCTCCGGTGCGGAGGTAATACTCTCCCAGGAAAATCCCCTGATAGCCGAGTTGCCAATTGATATGGCCGCCGGCGTTGCGTCGCGATTCAGCCATCACGGCGAGGGCTTGAGCATGTTTGGCAATCTTGGGGAGATGGGCATCGTCTCCGGTAGAAAGGAGAAACAAGCTGGCGAGACTTGCCTTGAGATCATTGGGGCCGAGTCTGGGGCCGGGAAGTTGATAGGAGCCATCTTCTTGAAGGGACGAGGCGAGGTGACGGGCATTGGCGTCGATGATCGCTCGGGACTTGGGGCAGTTCTCCGGCCAAGTGAGGCGATAAGCATCAAGGCGGGGGAGTTTGAGGGAGGTCTGGCCAACCGTGTTGTTCCGCTTGAACTTGAAAGTGAGGGTTCCGTTTTCAGCCTCGGCACGTCCAATCGCTTCACCAAGAGTCACGCGCGGGTCGGGGTCTTCGAGAGTTTTGTCGCTGACTGCGAGCAGGATATCGCCTTGTTCCAGTGTGTCGTTTGCGGCGGGGCTTCCCGGGGTGATTGACTGGACCGTGACTTGAAACCCTGGCTCAATGGACGCGATGATCCCGGTAGGGCCAAGAGGAAACGCGGGGTAGGTTTTTGTTTCCGAAATGCTCTGAGCGGTGAGCAACGCTGTGAGAAGGAAGGAAAGGATGATCTGAATCAGGACCATGGATAAGGCTTCGCTCTATACATTTTTAGTTGAAAGCTGAACCAAAATCGCCGCCTCCGGAGGAATTCCTGAGGCGGCGATTAGTGGATTGGACTGCGGTGACGAGCCGAAGTGCCCGTCAACCTTTCAAGGCGTAGTTTCCCGGAGAAAACTGCCAACGAAAAGCTACTTTTTTGGGAGTCCCTTTTTGCAGTAGGGAGGAAAGTCGAACTGATCGCCATTGAGTCGGGGATCTTGATGATCCTTGAGTTCTTTCATCAGGCGATTCCGCAAGTCCTTACGAACGGCAGCATAACCGGGGCTTGAGGCCACGTTGGTCATTTGGTGAGGATCGTTCTTGAGGTCGTAGAGTTCCTCTGCGGGACGGGGGCCAAAGCCGAGGTTCCAGTGGAATTTGTAGTCGGGGGTGTCCTTGTTCTGGATGAAGAAGGCTTTGGTCGGACCTGCGTCCACGTCGGCATAGGTCAACCTGGTGTTGTTGGCCAGTTGATCGAAGGTCAGTTTTTTTCCACCTTCAAGGGCAAGAGGATCACCCATGGTCTGCCGATCGGGTTTGAAGTTCATGATGTAAAGGTGGTCCTTGGTTCGGATGGCCCGCATGGGATAGGGGAGTTGCAGATTTCTGGCGGTTTCCACGTGGACTTCCCGTCCGATAAGAGCCCAGGAACGGAGCTTGGAGTGGTCGGCTTCGGCGAGAGCAGGAAGGAGGTTTTCTCCGTGCATGGATTCAGCCTTGGGAAGTCCGGCGGCTGCGAGGAACGTGGGGCCAAGGTCAATGAGAGAGATCGGTTGGTCGATGACTTGGGCTGGTTTGATCTTTCCGGGCCAACGGGCGGCGAAGAGGACTCGAGCGCCAAAATCATAACAGTTGGTTTTCCCCCGCGGAAATCCGGGAGCACCGTGATCGCCGGAAATCACGATCAGGGTGTTGTCGTATTCGCCCATCTTTTTGAGTTCCTCGATGAGAATGCGACAGCATTCGTCGAAGGCCATGGTCTCGCCTAAATAGTCCGCCATGTCTTCGCGGATGACCGGAACGTCGGGGAGGAATGGGGGAAGCTTGCCTTTCAGTTTGTCAGGGTCGAGCTTCCAAAGTTTTTTACCCGAACCCGCTGTCCATTTGCGGTGGGTATTGGTGGGGTGGAAGTGATAGAGGAAGGGTTGCCCCTTCTTTCGATCGGTGAGGAAAGTCCGGAAATTCCTCCGGCATTCTTCATAGATGAGTTTCTTGGCTGCCTCAACATCCTTGGCCTTGCTGACAGTTTGGGAGAAGGTGTTGACCTTGCGCCCGGCCTTCGCGAACTGAGGACCGAAGGGATTGCCTTTGACATGGTTCTTGTGAGTAAGGCCGATGTGGTATCCGGCCTTTTCAAGCATGCTGGCGTATCCCTCGATCTTGTTCCAGGGGTCGCTGGATTCTGGGCCGTGCCAACGATAATGAAGTTGGGCGCAGGACCCGTTGGTGAAAAAATGACGACCAGAAATCAGGGAGGCGCGGCAGGGGGAACAAGAGGGGGCGGAAACGAAGGCGTTGTTGGCGAGGACTCCTTCGCGTGCAATTTGATCGAAGGTCGGGGTGGAAACGAGATCGTTGACCGAGGGGAGTTTCTCCGAGCGATAGGCTGAGGCATAACGGCCCAAATCATCGGCGAAGAGGAGAAGGATGTTGGGCTTTTTGGTTTCGCCCAAGGCGGAAACGACGAGTGCGGAGAAGAGAAGAAGGAATTTCATGACGTCGATTTTGCGATTCATTCAATACGGGACCGGAGGTGAAATCTTCAAAAAAAGCCGGAGGGAGAACACTCCTTCCGGCTTATCAAAGAACTTCAATTGCGCGAGCGAAGATCAGCGTCTTCTTCGAGGTGGGTTCTGGATGGCTTGCTGGACTTCGGCTGAAAGTCCACTCGTTGCGAGCCAGGTCTTCGCTGCCTCGGGATTTCTTCGGAAGTATGCCTGACCGGCTCGGGTGAGGGTGGAGGTCCTCAATTCGGGATCGCTGATATCGCTGGCCCAAGCGATGGATGTTTCGGGATCCTGATAGGCATAGCCATTGGCGAATCCACTGATGGCGGAATCCCTTTTGTCGGATGGAGGCATGGACATGAGATACTTTCCGGCGGCAACCGGATCCCGGTCTTCCCAATCTCCGAAGGCGGAATTGAGTCCGGCCTTCTGCCCTTCTCCTGAGGGAAGATTATCGAGCCAGGTCACAGCGGTGAGGGGATCAGCCCGGGCCCAGCGCTGCCCGACTTCTTCGATGGCTTCGGTGGCGTAGTCTTCCGAAGCGAACTGTCCGACCCATTCGGCGGCGGCGGCGGGATCGCGTCGGGCGTAGGTATCGGCAATCCTTTCCATCGCTTCTCCTTTCAGGGGACCGTCGGGGAGATTCTGGCTCCAGGCGGCTGCCGCTTCATGGCCTTCCTTTCGAAGAGTTTCGGACGCCACGATGTCCATCAACCTGTGCGCGTTTTCTCGTCCTTCAGATGCGAGTTTGACGACGTAACTCGCAGCTTCATCGCGGTCCCGGTCGGCAAGTCCAGCCACGATACTGGTCTCAAACTTGCCTCGTTGTTCGAGAAGGTCCGCAGGAAGATTATCGAGAATGGCCATCGCTCCGGCGGGGTCGCTGGCGGCCCAGCCCGTCATGAGGGACTCGAGATCCTTGCGATCGGTCAGAAGGGCCTGATTGAAGGCCTCTTCTCCGGCCAAGGCACCCCAGGCGTAATTGAAGTCCCGCCATTCCTGACCACCGGCATTCAGGGAAATCAGTTGGTCTCTGATCTCGGCGGCATTTCCGGGGGTCATCCCCTCAAGAAGTTTGCTGAAGGCGAGGCGACGTTTGACCGGGTTGGGATCGCGGAAAGCTTCGGTGGCGAGAATGGTCATGCCTTCCCGATCGAAGGACGAGGCGTTGAAGATTCTTGAGATCTCTCCTTCGATCCCGGACCCGGATGTCGCGTTCACCCTCGAAGAAGCGGAGTTGTTGGCCGAACCTCCGCCCGCGGACGATGATGGTGAAGAGCCTCCAGCGGCACGATCACTCAAGGTTTGTTCCGTTGAGTTGAGATTCTTCTCCGAAGTTCGTGCAAACTGTGACCCGGCTACAAAAGCCCCGATCAAGGCGAAGGCCCAGCATCCGTGAATTTTCCATGCAACCTTGTCCATGGGCAATTGATAGCATCAATTTGCCGAAAACGATAGTTTCATTCTAAATCCGGGAGGAGCGCTTTTGAAACCGCTGTCCCGGAAGCGAGAGAACAATCTGGCGAAGTTCCAGCTTCATCAGGGTCACCGAGATCTTGGCGGCTGGTAATTGGGTGGCTTCGACAAGCTCGTCAACCGAGGCATCGCTTCCGCCGAGAGCCTTCAGGATGCGGTTCTCTTCCTCGGATAGATCAGGGTAGTTCTCGACCGGAGATGACTCGGGTTCGGCAGTGGCCGGGTCATGAAGGCTCAGAGGGAGGTTGGAGAAGTCGTCGAGGATTTGAGACCCGTCGGTGACGAGGGTGGCTCCGTCGCGGATGAGGTCGTGGCAGCCGGCTGACGTGGGCCGGTCGATCGGACCGGGAACTGCGTAGATGGTTCGTCCGACTTCCCCGGCCAGGTTGGCGGTGATGAGGGAGCCGGAGCGGCTCGGGCATTCCACGACAAGAAGACCCTGAGCCCATTGGGCGACAATGCGATTGCGCTGGGGAAAGGTCTGTTTGTCGGGGGATGTTTGAAGCGGGAATTCGGAGACGACTGCGCCGTGTCCGTCGGCGATTTTTTCGCAAAGCGCCAGGTTTTCGGGCGGGTAGATTTGCATCAGTCCTGATCCAAGAACCCCGATGGTGCGGCCTTTGGCGGCGACGGCTCCTTCGTGGGCTGCGGTGTCGATGCCCCGGGCGAGTCCGGAAATCACGGTGAGTCCGGCTCCGGCGAGTTGGAAGGCGAACTTGCGGGCGGCTTCGCGACCGTAATGAGTCAATTTGCGTGAGCCTACGATGGCGATCGAGTGGGCATCGCGCTCTAACAGTTTACCCCAGACATAGAGGACAGCGGGAGCATCGTATGATTGGCGGAGAGGGGCGGGATAGTCGTTGTCCTGCTTCGTGATGATTTGGATATTGCGATCACGGGCCAGCGATAGCTCGGCGGTGGGATCGGCATGTTCCTCCCAGCGCGCAATGATTCCAGCGGTTTCCGGGCCGATTCCGCGCGCTTCCTGAAGGGTGGTCTCAGCTTGCTGCAAGGTGTTGACGCCTGAGCCGAATCGCTCGAGAAGATCCCTGATTTTGACGGGGCCGATCTTCGGGAGTTGATTGAGGGTGATGAGGGCTTCGGCTTCAGTCATGGTTGGTCCACTTGGAGAGTTGTTCCGGGAAGGGACATTGCTGGCAATCCGTGAGATCTTCGAGACAGAAGTCCTGGTAGATTTGCAAAAGGGCCTGATGTTGCCAGGCGTAAGACAGGTGCGGTTTGGCTTTCGTGAGGGAACCGAAGAGGCGTTCGCTGCATCGCTTCACCTTTTGATTGGGAGCGGAGGCTCGGAGTCGAAAGAAGGCAGTGGGATCGTCCAGGTGCAGGGGGTAAAGGGCATTGATGAGAAACTCTTCGAGGCGTGATTTGCCGATCAGCTTGAGGGGGCGCTCTGTTTTTTTGGACAGCAAGGTGTGATGCTGATCCCAAAAGGGATGTGTGAGCTTGAGGAGCGCTTTCGAGAATCCCGTGAAAGGCGGCGACTGTTTGGCAAGGATGACCAGGGACTTCCAGTGTTCGGTTGCAGCGGCGAGGGCGGCCAATCGGCGCTGGGGGTGGTTTCCGGGACGGGTGTTCCGAGTGGACCAAGCGGGAACTCGGTTTTCGGGGAATTCAAACTCGACCCGGTGTTTCCACCATAGGGTCCAGAGGTCTTCGAGCCACTCCCGGGAATCGGGTGGGGCGGACTCGTGAAGGTTGGGGGCGAGAAATCCGGCGGTGCCGAAGATGATGGCTGCGCGGTCCGGGGGTGGAAGTTTGAGAAGTTTTTTTAAAGGAAGCCGCTGGGCCAGAAGGCGCATGGGGAGCCGGTTCGCCGAGAATCCGAGAGCCTCGGCAAGATTTTCCCAGAGGGCCTGTTGGAAACCGTGAAGGGAGACAGTCTGTTCGAATCGGTGGGCCTTGAGCCTCGCCCGGTGAAGGGCGGCTTCCTTCAAGAGATCGGTGACATCGGATTGGGGAAGATCGGCCAACGGGGCAAGGCAGCGTCCCGGGCGGGCCAGAGCCTGGCTGAGGCGTGGAAGTCCGAGTGCTTTCTGAACGTCGTCCTGAGATAGAAGGATTCGGGGAATCTCCCGGTTGTTGTGGGTGCGGGTGAAGAATTCAGGACCGGAACCGTGGAGGACGACATGAAGGATGACCTCATTGAAGTGGGGTGAGTCGCGGTGTCCGTGGAGCTCCCAATTTCGGGCCTCGAGATCGAGTTCGATCGGGCCATGATGAGTTTCTCCATCGATCTGGACCGTGGCCGAGAGAAAGTCGGGGCCGGCTCCGCGGTTCCATTCGCCGGGATCGATGATGACAACGGTTTTACCGTGGTTGTCGCGAAAGTCCCGGGGGAAATGTCCGGCAAACCAGCGGGACTGGATTTCGATTTCATCAAGACCGGGAGGAAGTCCGGTGTCTGTTACGAGGTCGGGGGGAGACGTCGACTCTAACAGTTGGGTGTAAGTCATTTCATTTGCTCTTCTTTGCGGGAGGGGGGGCAGGCGGATCAAGAATGGTTATGAGACCGTCGATGGCGGTGGCCTCGGGAAGGTCTTTGAAGGAAGCCTTGGCAGTGCGCAGGATTTGGAGGGCAACCGCCGTTTCCTTTTTCCTGCGCTGGATTTCAACCAGGTTGAGGAGCTGCCGCAGTTTGTCGGCGGGTTCCTTGAAGAGTGGTCCGGCTTGCTTGAAAGACTTGGCCGCAGCCTCATGGTCGCCCGCCTCCAAGGCCTGGTAACCGAAGAATTCGTGGAAGCTCCCGCTCTTCATCCGGTCGGTCGCTTTGACGAGTTCCTGTTCTCGTTCGGTCGGGTCGGGCCATTTGGATTGGGCCAGTCTGAGGGCTTTGAAAGCGAGATCCTTTTCAAAGTCCTTGATCTGGTCAGCCGAGACTTTGAAGGGGCGGTAGAGCGGATCACCGATGACAATGTTCTGCCACGAAACTGCGTTCATGGCCATCGAGCTGGCTTCGACCAGAGTGTATCCTTTTAAAAGACGGTCGAAAAAGATCTCGAAGTTGTGACTGAGCTGGAGATAGGGCTCCCAGGTATTTCCAAGGGTGGCGGCGGCTCCTCGATCGATGAGGCCGGCGCTCCAATTTTGAGCGGGGTTGAGAAGTTGGGCGGCGCTGAAGGAGTGAAGGTGAACAGCGATGGCTCCTGGTTTGAATGTCATCTTTTCGTTGAGGAAAGGACCGTTTCGATGTTGGGTGTACCATCCGAAATAGAGGGCGGCATCAGTCATCGGGTAGTTGGTGACGAAGGTATCTTTGGTTTTGTCGACGACAGTTGGAATGCCTGCCTCAAGCGCCAACTTACTGATTCCCTCCATCCATTGGTCGCCAATGGCGTAGTTGCCGCCCTTGTTGGCGAAGTCAACATAAGCACGTCCCCAGAGTCCCGACTTTTCGACATCGAGAGCATCGAGGATCATGCGTTGGCAATGCTCAAAAGTCGGGGCGTCGATCCGGCCCACGAGCAGCTGGAAGAATCCGGGCTGATTGCTGAAAGCGTGGTCTTTGTTGAAGTATGGATTGGGGAGTGGTCCTCCGATGGGGTAATCGGAGATTCCCATGAAACTGAGTTCGGAATCGATGGCCGCTTCGTTCTTGTCAGCATGAGGTGTTTTGGGAACCTCTTCTCCTTCCGGAAGTTTCTGACGAGAAATCCTCAGAGGCATTCCTTTGAGAACGACAAGGTAGCGGACGGACGATTTGATGGGGGCGAGGATCCCTTGACTGTTTTTTCCCATGGTCCACCAACCGGCCTCGATGAATTTCTTTCGAATTGGATTGCGGATCTTTTCCTCATAGGTCTTGCGATCGATCGTGGCCTTCTCCGTGCACGAAAGGGCGACAATGTTCGAGGGCGGAATCCGTCGGCTGACGGCGTAAAATTCCGCCAGCTCCTTACCTCGGTCGACATCCTGATTGTAAACGATAACGACCTCCTCCGGTGGGATAGGCGCGGGGGCAGCCATCAATCCGGTGGCGAGTAGAAGGAGAAAGGCAGGGATGCGGATCATGATGATGGAAAGTTAAGCGAGAGACCGTCGTATGCCAACGAAACGTTCGCAGGGAGGTTGGCGTTGGTTTCCTCCCATTTTATTTCGTGGGAAAGGTGGGTGAGGATGGATTTCCCAGGAGCGACGTCTTCGATGATCTCGAGAGCTTCCGGAATGGAAAGATGGGTGGAATGCGACTCCTGGCGCAGGCCGTCGATGACGAGGAGCCCGAGACCCCGAAGCAATTCCATCGACTCCGGTGGGATCGTTTTGACATCGGGGAGGTAGGCAAGGGAACCGAAAGACGAATGGTCGAAGCGAAATCCGTGCGTTCGGATGCGGCCGTGATCGACTTCGACGGGCGTGATCTTCAGGCCGCCGAATTCAAAGGGGCCATCGAATGGGCGGGCTTCGGGCCGTACGTAGCCTCGCTGAGAGGATTCGCCGGCAAAGGCCCAGGGGAACATCCGGGCAAGGCCCCCGAGGGTTTCGGGTGAGCCGTAAAGTGGAAGTGGTGACTCGCGCCTCCAACAAAATGCCCGGAGTTCGTCGAAGCCGACGACATGGTCGACGTGTTCGTGGGTGTAGAGCACGGCATCGACTTTGGAGAGGTTTTCCCGCAAGGATTGCTCCCGGAGATCGGGACCACTGTCGATGAGGAGGGATCCCCAAGGGCCCTCGAGGAGGGCTGAGCTGCGGGTGCGGTTGTCCCGGGGGTCGTCTGAGAGACAGGTCGGGCAGTTGCAACCGATGACGGGGACGCCAACCGAGGTGGAGGTTCCCAGAAAAAGGAATCGGCTGGTCAGGTCGTCTTCACTGAATTGCTCCGCCGCTTCGCTCATGGTTGCATCGTGGGAGGAGAGTTGCATAATCGTTCCGTCATCGCAAAACCCGAATGCTTACTCTTCTCAAGATCAGAAATCTCGCCCTGGTGGATCGTTTGGAATGGGATCTTGGAGGTGGACTGGTTGGCGTGACCGGTGAAACCGGGGCGGGCAAGTCGGTGATTGTGGGAGCCCTCAAGTTGGTTCTGGGTGAGCGGGCTGACAAGGGCTTGATCCGGACGGGAGAAGATCAATGTTCGGTGGAAGCGATTTTTCATCTCAAGGAGGCGTCTGAGGTGAACGAGATTCTCGAAGAGGCCGGGCTTGATCCGTGCGAGGATGAGGAGTTGATCATCCGCCGGGTCATCGGAGCGCAGAGCAACCGTCAGTTCGTGAACAATGGAGCGTCCACGCTGGGCGTGCTCAAGAGGATCGGCCGGTATCTCGTGGATTTGCACGGACCTCATGATCATCAGTCCTTGTTGTCACCGGACAGGCAATTGTCATTGCTCGACGCCTACAGCTCGGCCGGTCCGGAGCTTTCCTCCTATCGGAAACTATGGTCGGCTTGGTCGGAGGCGCGTGAGGAGTTCGAATTGGCTCGTTCGCAGCGGGAGATCGGCGAGCAAGAGAAGGAATTGCTTCGGTTTCAAGTTGAGGAAATTGACGGAGCGGCCTTGCGGCCCGGGGAGGAGGAGGAACTGGAAGAGCGCTACCTGCGAACCAGCAATGCCAGCAAGCTGGGGGAGTTGGCCGGAAAGGCTGCTGGTTTGATGAGTGATTCCATTTCTCCCGGTCTGGAAGATTTGCAGCGGATCACCGCCGAGTTGCGCAAAATTGATCCCGCGATTGGAGAGTTGGCGGACGAGGTGGAAAGTTCCGCCGTGCAAATGCAGGAACTGGAGAGGAGCGTGGTGGACTATCTTGGTGAGCTTGAGATTGATCCGGCTGAGATCCAGGAAGTGGAGGAGCGTTTTAATTTGGTGACCGACCTGAAGCGGAAGTATGGCCCGAATATTCAGGATGTGTTGGACCATGCCGACGAAGCTAGGCGTCGTCTCGAAGGCTCGGATAATCGTGAGGAGTTTTTGGCCGGGCTGAAGGAGAAGGTGGATGGCGTCTTCAAGAAATTGCGGGTGACGGGAAGAAAGCTTTCGACGAAGCGGAAAAACAAGGCACCGCAATTGGCTGCGGAAATCCGGAGCCATCTGGTGGATCTGGGGTTCAGGCAAGGGGAGTTTGAAGTGGAGCTTGAGGTTCGCGATGAACCGGGGGCAAGTGGTTTGGAATCCGTAGAATATCTCTTCGGCCCCAATCCCGGGGAGCCGCTAAAGCCCCTGCGTCAGGTCGCTTCGAGTGGCGAGATTTCCCGTGTGATGCTTGCGGTGAAGAATGCCCTCGCCGATCAGGATTCGACTCCGCTTATGGTCTTCGATGAAATCGATGCCAACGTCGGGGGCGAAATCGCCCGCTCAGTTGGTGAGAAAATGGCCAGCCTCGGGGAACATCATCAGGTCGTGGCCATTACTCATTTTCCTCAGGTGGCAGCCGTGGCCCACCAGCATTTTCTGGTCGAGAAGCGCGTCGAGGGAGGTCGCTCGATTTCATCGCTGACCGAAGTGACCGGCGAGGAGCGGATCGATGAGTTGGTGCGGATGCTGGGCGGTGGCGACGGAAGTGAAGCCCGGCAGATGGCGAAATCCCTTTTAAAGTGAGTTCAGCCAGCGCGTGACCTGGCCCTTGACGTTGTCGATCGAGGGCGCGCCCGGGTTTGATCGTGCGGCGAGTGCCTTATCAAGGGAGAAGACCGAAGAGGCATCCTCAGTAAAGGCCGGGTCGACTTCGGTGAGATCCAATTGGTCCAACGGAATTCCCAAGTTCACCGATGCGGCAACCGCTTTGCCAACCAGCTCGTGTGCCGAGCGGAAGGGGATACCAGTCTTGACCAGCCAATCGGCAAGGTCGGTGGCAAGAAGCAATGGATCGGTGGCGGCGGCAAGGCAGGCATCGCGATCGATATTCATGTCGGCCACCATTTCGGTATTGACCTTGAGGGCGATCGTGAGGGTGTCGATGGAATCAAACAGGGGCTCCTTGTCCTCTTGAAGGTCTCTATTATAAGTGAGAGGGAGCCCTTTGATGGCGGTGAGGATGGCCACGAGGTTCCCGAAGAGTCGTCCGGTCTTGCCACGGGTGATTTCGCAGATGTCGGGGTTTTTCTTCTGGGGCATCAGGGAGGAGCCCGTGGTGTGGGCGTCCGAAAGGGTGACAAAGCCAAATTCGCTGGAGCACCAGAGGATGAGGTCTTCCGAAAGCCGGGAGAGGTGAGCTCCCACCAGAGAGAAGGCGAAGAGAAGTTCTGCGATGTAATCCCGATCGGAGATGGCATCCATCGAATTGGTTGTGACGCCATCGAATCCCAATTCCCGGGCGATGGCTTCGCGATCCAGATTTATGGTGGATCCTGCCAGGGCACCGGAGCCAAGAGGGCAGATGTTGACCCGCTTCCGGGCGTCGGTCAGACGATCTTTGTCCCGGGCCAGCATTTCGACGTAGGCGAGGAGGTGATGGCCAATGGTGACCGGCTGTCCCCGTTGGAGATGGGTATATCCGGGAACGATGGTGGCGGAATGTTGGTCGGCTTGATCGAGAAGGGCGCTTTGCAGGTCACTGAGAAGGGCCAGGAGTTCGTCGATGGCAGCCCGACAGTAGAGGCGGGTATCGGTCGCCACCTGGTCGTTTCTTGAACGGGCGGTGTGGAGTTTGCCTCCGGCAGCGCCGATTCGTTGGGTCAGGGCACTTTCAATATTCATGTGAATATCTTCGAGCTCGATGGAAAACTCGAAATTGCCGTCCGCAATTTCATTTTCGATTTCCCGCAGACCGCCTTCAATCGCGTTGAATTCATCGTTGGTGAGAAGGCCGGCCTTCATCTGGGCACGGGCGTGCGCGATCGATCCGGCGACGTCGTGAGGGTAGAGTCGCCAGTCGTATGAAATTGATTCACCATACTGTTGAAGGAGATCGGCTGTCGCCTGTGAGAATCGGCCTTTCCACATGGGCGCGGAGTCTTGGACGTGTTCTCAAGGGGATCAAGCACCGACCGGATTTTTTTAAAAAAGAAAATGCATCCAAAGGTAAGAAGATGGTTGATATGTGACCCGAGAATATTAGGTTTGATGTGCTATGAAAAGTCCTTTTCAGCCCAGCCCAACCGCCGCCAGTGGAGGTAGCGATAGTGCCGCCTCTCCCTCCGTAGGATTCCTACCATCAGACACCAAGAAACCGCCTCAACCGGTGGCGATGAGTGCGACGATGGCGGACAAGGCTCCAGCGGTGGACTTGCCTGAGAAGAAGGGATTTTTCAGCCGAATTTTTGGTAGAAGCAAGAACGAGGAGACTTCCAAGAAGAGAAATCCGCTTCTTGAGGAAAGTAAGACCAAGGTCAAGGAGCCTTCGAAGGATGAGGTGGTGGCCAAGCGTCATGAAGACTTGCTGAATTCGGTCAACGACATCTGCCGTAGCCTTGAAACATCGAGGGCCCAGAAGGTGGAGGTCAGCGTCAAGGATCTGGTTCCTCCGCTTCCGGTGGAAAATATCGATGCACTCACCAAGACCCAAGAGGCCGTCAGTGGTGTTCTTGAGAAGGTTGCCGGCCGCCTTGACCGCGCAGGCAAGCGCGACGATCTTGTCGTTGATTCCCTGAAGAAGGTCGATGTGTCTCTTGCTTCGCTGTCCAAGGTGGGCGAACGCTCGATTTCCAGCATGGACGGAGTCAAGGGAACCCTTGGGGAGGTCAATGACACCATGGAAGGAATGCAGGCTGAATTGAAGCGTGCGGGAAGCCGCTACGAGGAACTTTGCGAGAAGGTCCAGAACAACGAGCGTGAGCATGCGGAAACGATGCAAAAGATGCAGCAGCGGACTCTGATCGTGAATGCGCTTCTCGGAGTTTCCCTGATCGGCTGTGTGGTCGCAGTGATCATCGCTGTCGCCAGCTAGAAATTCACCAAAGGATTTTAAAAAGTCGTGGAGGATGTTCCTTCACGGCTTTTTTGGTTTTATCGCTGGTCGATGACGGTGTTGAGATCCTTTTGAAGCTGGACCTGGAAGGCTTCACCAAGATCCAGCTTTTCGGGCGTGTCGTATCCAATCCAGAGAACGACCACACAATCATCCTGCAGTCCGGTCATCCAAAAGTCGGATTGGGGCAATGAGAACCCCCGGGTATTGCGGGGAAGCTTTTCGGGAATGGCATGGGCCGAAAAGGCCGGGAAAAAGGCCGGCGGACGGCTGAAGAGGGTGTGGTCATTGTTGGAGACCTGGCGGACGAAAACGGGTGCGGGTCTCGAACCTCCGCCAATAATGGTGGCGTAAGCGGTGGCCAATTCAAGGAGCGAAGCGCTGAGGGAACCCCGGTAAAGGTCTTCTCCTTCACCGAATTTTCCTTCAAAGCCAAATCGGCGGATGAGCTTGATGGCATCGTTCGGGTGAAGTTGTCGACCCGTAGCAACGGGATTTCCGATGATGGGAACATGCCCCCGTTCCATCGCGGCTGTCGCGACGAGGGGTTCCATTATGGCGGGGCCAAGATCACGATGGGAATCGAGAGATCGATTGAATCCGGTGGGATGTTTTTCCCGGCAGCCAACCACTGCCAAAACATCGCCATTTCGGGGATCGATGGCGAGGGTGGCCATTTGACAGCCCTCGGGAAGCGACGTGTCCTCTATCAGTTTTTCGAGGCCCTTTTGAAGGTCGAAATCGATGGAAGTCTTAACGGTGAGACCGCCTTCAGAGATCTGGGATTCATCGAGAACGATTTCGAGCGGGCGTCGCAGGGCCCGGGCGCCGTGGCTGGTGTCTGTGATTTCGGAATTGGGTTCCCGGAGGTTGAGAGGAATTTCCCGGATGGCGCGCATTTCGCCCGCGGTGATTTCACCGGTGGTGAGCAAACGGCTGAGAACTTCGTTCCTCTGGGTGATCGCTCCTTCAAGATTCCGCCACGGACTGCAGGCGTGGGGAGCGCGAATGATTCCTACCAGGAGGGCGCACTGTCCCTTGTTTAATTCCGAGGTCGGAACTCCAAAATAGGTCAGGGCAGCTTCTTCGATGCCATTGCAGCCCGACCCGAAATAAATGCGATTGAGATAGTGCGTCAGAATTTCCTCTTTGGTGTATTGGGACTCGATTCGGTAAGTAAGGGCGATTTCAAGGAACTTCCGGTTGAGTGACTTTTTTTCGCGCAAATCATAGGTGTTCCGGGCCAACTGCATCGAGAGGGTGGATGCTCCTTGGGTAAAATCCCGGTCTTTCAGATTCCTGAGGGTGGCACGAACAAGCCCCCGGAAGTCGACTCCCTCGTGGTCCATGAAGCGGGCGTCCTCTCGGGCAAAGAGGCAGATTTTTAAGAAATTGGGGATTTCGTCGATGGAGATGAGACGGCGGTTGGCTCCATGGATCGTCCCGATTTCAGCTCCGTTGCGGTCGACGAGGATCGTTCGGGCCGGAATCTTTTCGACCTCCGAAAGATCAAACTTGCTCGCCTGCCAGACATACCAGGCGATGGCGACGAGCAAAGGAACCATCAAGGTCAGAGCCGCCTTCCAGGTGAATTCCCAGAGACGTTTGATCAAGCGCAGGGTCCCGGCCCAGCGCGAATCGCGTCGGTAAGAGCTCCAGCTCATGGATTTGATGGATTAGCGGAATACGGGCAGACTGGCGGCCACGTTGGCTTTCTCCGGCGGAGAAATTTGAAAAGTCTTCTTCTCCGGAGAGGTGTATTCAATGGCGTGAATCGGCACCACAGTCAGGAAGAGAGCGTTTCGTTCGTCAAATTCAGTCGTTCCCACATTGATCAAAGCGGCGTAGTTCGGCTGTTTTTCTAGCAGAATGACATTTCCTTCCTGGAAAGCGCCTTCGGTGGCATCCTCAGTGGGGAAGAGGCACTCGAGAAAAACGGGGTAGGGAATGGGATCGGCGACTTGGTCACGAATGACAAGAGCCTGGGTCCGGATGGCGACTCCGGGATAGAGAAAGTCGTCCTTTGACAGCACCCGGACTTCGAGAACTTTGTAACTGCCGGTGACGTAGGTCAGGAACTGGGCTTTCTTGAAGTTGGTGAGATACGCTCTCTTTAGTTCCTGGTTCAGGGCTTCAAGCTCCTTGGCCCCGTAGCTTTGGTATCGGGTTTCGAGTTCGATGGGATTATTGAGATATCTTTCCTCGGGCAGGTCCGTTCGTTGAAAGGCTTCGAGGGGCTGGATGCGTCCTACCATGAACATCCACTTGTAGCTCCTGGGATCGGTAGGGTCCCGGAAGAGTTCCAGGCAAACCACCCAGGAGGTGATGGCGAAGGCCAGGGCGAGGATGTTGGCGAGAAACCACCAATAGAGCGGAGGTTTCTTTTTGACCGGAGGGTCTGGATCCATGCGGGCCATCGCTTACTTGCAATTGGTACCATCAAGAGCGGGGTCATATTCCGGCTTTTTGCCTTCCTCGGCCGGTTCGAAGGAGGTGCCGCATCCGCAGGAACGGGCGGCGTTGGGATTGAAGATCTTGAACCCCCGGTCGGAGAGGGAATCCGAAAAATCGACGGTACATCCCGAAAGAACATCAAAGGAGTCGTGAGCCACGATGAAGCGAGTGCCTTCGAGATCGATGATTTCGTCTCCTTCCTCGGGCTCGGCGATACGCATGGCATAGGCCAGACCGGCACAGCCACCCCGTTCGACGCCGAGACGGAGACCGCTCCCGTCGGGGGCGTTCTTGGTCGCAAGGAGGGCTTTGAGTTCCGAGGCGGCTTTGTCGGTGACCTTGATCATGGCGTTCGCCGACAGGGTAGAATCGGATCACGGGTTGATCCAGTGTTCTTTTTTGCGAGTGATCCCGGACGGGGATGGGACTTGTCACTGTTCCGGAGCGGGGTTTTTATCGCGGGGGAGGGTTTTATGTATTTTTTGGGAATCGAATCTGCGGAATCAATGACGAGTGCTCTTGTTGTTGATCTAGATTCGGGAAATGTCCTGGCCTCGTCCTCGTGTGTTCATTCATTTTCATCGGAAGGATCATCGGAAGCGCGGGAGCAAGATCCGGCGATGTGGATCAAGGCGATGGATCAAGCGGTCCGCGAATGTCTGGAATCTCTCGGGAATGCTGCTGACGACATTGTCGCGATGTCGGTGGCGGCCCAGTCCAAGGGAGTGGTCCTTTTGGATCAGGGGAATCAGGTCATCCGGCCGGTGAGGATTTCCGGGGACCGCTCGGCTGCCCGGCAATTGGAGTGGCTGCATCAAGAATGCGGGGGAGCAGCCGCACTGGTGGAATTGTTGGGAAACCGGGTGGAAATCGACTCGGCGGTGGCCCAGTTGCTCTGGTTCAAGAATGAGGATCCGGAGAGTTTCCAGCGGGTGGTTTCGGCGATGCTTCCCCGGGAGTTTCTGGCTTATTGGTTGACCGGGGTTCGGAAGGCCGAGGCTGGAGAGGTTTCGGGAAGTGGCCTCTTCGATGTTGTTGAGCGAAAGTATTCGGGGCGGATGGCCGGGTTGGTTGATGCCAGTCTCCCAGAAATGTTGTCCCCAATTGCCGATCCCGAAGAAACGAATCTGGGTCTTCTCAGAGGAGAGATCGCGCGAAGCTGGGGATTGAAGAGGGAGATTAAAGTCGGTCTGGGGAGTGGCTTGAATATGATGAGGGCTTTGTCCCTGGGGGTGAACCAGGCGGGCACCGCGGTTTTGGATTTTCGATCGATCGGTTCGGTCTGGGGACTTGCCGATCAACCGGCGGTGGATCTTCGGGGGGAAGCCAATCTTTGGTGTAATGGCACTGGCAAGTGGTTGGCTCATTTCGATGAAGAGCGGGCGGTTTCAACTTTGGAGATGGTCAGAAGTCACTATGGGTGGTCCGGTCTGGAAATGGAGCAGGCGGCAGCCGGTGCCGCGATGGGTGCGGATGGATTGCTGGTCCTGCCCTTGGGACACGGATCTCGCAGTGGCAAGGGCGAAGGGGTGTTTCATGGGATTACGACCGCGAATTTCACCCAAGGGAATGTGGCTCGAGCGACCTTGGAAGGGATCGCGACCGGACTTTCCTTCGGGTTTCATCGCATGATCGAGCTGGGGCTGGAATTCGAGGAGATCCGGATTGCCGGGCGAGGGGTGGCGAGCCGATTCTGGCGTCAATTGATTTCGGATGTGGCCGGGATTCCCGGCTGCGCCCTGATCAACGATGAGGGAACTGCGATGGGGGCGGCGATGCAGGCGGCCGTGAACTACTTCAGGGAAATGGGGCAGTATATGAGTTTTTCGGAGTTGACCGAACGGGTGATTCTGGTCGACGAAGAGTCACGTTGTTCTCCG
The DNA here is from genome assembly GCA_049889715.1 of Akkermansiaceae bacterium. Taxonomy (GTDB): domain Bacteria; phylum Verrucomicrobiota; class Verrucomicrobiia; order Verrucomicrobiales; family Akkermansiaceae; genus SW10. Next base: position 52,253 of record JBMHCW010000093.1, read on the forward strand.
AGGAGGGATCGACACGATTACTATCTGGAGCGACTGTCGCGACAGCAGTACTTTGCAGAAACACTGACTGGAGCGGGATTCCTTGATTAAGAGGTGAGTAATAAAAACGAGATCAAGACCAACTGGAAGTCGCGGGCCTCGGGGAGTCTCCTGGGATGGTTCATTCGTCTTCTGGGTATGACGGTCAGGCGGGAAGTGAAGGGGGACCTCAAACGACTGCAGGAATACGAATCTCCGATCATTCATGTGTTGTGGCACAACCAGATCGGTGTCGCTCCCCAGCTTTGGCGGAAAATGTTCCCAAAGAGGAACGTTGTGGTGCTCACGAGTGCCAGCAAGGATGGAGCGGTCCTCAGTGCGGCGGTAAAGGTTTTCAAGGTGGGGGCCGTTCATGGATCCAGCAGTCGCCGGGGAGTGGCCGCGCTGGTGGCCTTGAGGAAGGCAGCTCGGAAGGGCAATGATCTGGTCTTTACTCCGGATGGCCCGAGAGGACCCAAGTATGAACTTCAACCCGGCGTCATAAAAATTGCCCAAACGACCGGGTGTCTGATTTCCCCGTTCAAGATTGAGTTCTCGTCCTGTTGGCGATTGAAGACCTGGGATTCCTTCCAGATTCCCAAACCCTTCAGCAAAGCGGTGATCACCCTGTTCGAGCCGGTGACAATTCCGGAAGATCTGGATGAAGAAGGATTTGAAAAGGAACGCCGGATTTTGGAGTCTACCCTCAAGGAGGGACTTGAAGATTTAGATTAGAAGATATGGCCACGATCATTGATGGAAAAAAGGTAGCAGCCGAGGTGCTGGCGGAGTGTTCCTGCGAATTGGAGGAGCTTAAGGAGCGGGGAATCACGCCCGGTCTGGCCGTGGTTTTGGTGGGAGATGATCCGGCCAGCCAGGTCTACGTCGGGTCCAAGGTCAGGAAGTGTGGCGAGCTGGGAATGCATTCGGAAAAGATCGTGCTCTCGAAGGAGGCGACCCAGGAGGAAGTTCTCGAGGTGGTGAGCCGTTTGAATGCCGATGATGCGATCCACGGAATTCTCGTTCAGTCGCCACCTCCGCCGCAGATTGACGAAGATGCCATCGTCCGAGCCATTGATCCGGCGAAGGATGTCGATGGCTTTCATCCCGAAAATGTGGCCAAACTTGCGTTGGAAGACCCCTCTGGTTTTGTGGCCTGCACTCCCGCAGGTTGCATGAGGCTTCTTGAATCCTCTGGGGTCGAGACCAGCGGAGCAGAGGCGGTCGTGGTGGGTCGAAGCATGATCGTCGGTAAGCCGATGGCCTTGCTGTTGATGGCCCGTGGCAGCGATGCGACGGTTACCGTGACTCATTCCCGAACCAAGGATCTTGCGGAGGTCTGTCGGCGGGCGGATATTCTCATCGCGGCGATTGGACGCCCTGAAATGATCACGGCAGATTTCGTGAAGGCGGGGGCGACGGTCATTGATGTGGGAATCAACAGGGTGGAAGATCCTTCCGCCAAAAAAGGATACCGGCTCTGTGGCGATGTGGCCTATGACGAGGTCGCAGCAAAGTGCGGTGCCATCACTCCGGTGCCAGGAGGCGTTGGCCCGATGACCATCGCCATGCTCATCAAGAATACCATCAAGGCCGCTCGCTTGCGGGAGGGATTCTGAGTAGCTATCGCTGGACTTGATCCAGATGATGGATCTTCTGATTGCTCCCCGGCACGACCCACGAAATTGATTGGGCGAGAGCCTGGTGGGTGAATCGATGGGCCTGCTCGGCGGCTTCCTTGAGAAAGAGGCCTTCAGCGATTCCTGCGGTGAGGGCAGCGGCGAAAGTGCAACCGGTTCCATGGCTGTGCTCGATCTCCAAATGGGGAGCGGAAAAGGGAAAGTTTCCTTCTTCGCAGACGAAGAAGTCCCGATGAATCCCGGCATCGATGCGGTGCCCCCCCTTCAGGTAGCAGGCGGTGTCGAATCGTTCCGCCAATTCGAGAGCCGCTTCTTCATGTTGTTTGGCGTCGATGATCTTCCGGTCAAGGAGGGCTTCTGCTTCCGGAAGATTGGGAGTGATGACGGATGAAAGAGGCAGAAGTCTCTCAACCATGGCCTCGGTGGCACCTTGGGCGAGGAGAGAGTCGCCGGTCGAGGCAACCATGACGGGGTCGACAACGATTGGGATCTCCACAGTTTCCAGAAGATCGCAAACGGCGCGAATGTGAGCGGCGGAAAAAAGCATGCCGGTCTTGATGGCATTGACCGGATAACTGTTGAGGAGGAGTTGGACCTGGTCTTTGAGGATTTCCGGAGGAACGGGGTGGATGTCATTCAAGGTCAGCGGCGTCTCGGAAACGACACAGGATACTGCAGTCAGGCCATGGACTCCGAGCGATGAGAATGTTTTTAAATCGGCTTGCATCCCGGCTCCGGCCGAGCAGTCAGAGCCTGCGATGGTCATGGCATTTGGAGGAGTCATGGTAGTCGAGGATAGAAGGATTTGCCAACGGGAGCAAGGGAACCCCGTGAGATCGTTCGATCCGGTTGCGCTACGGACTCAGAATCGGGTGAATTGTGACAGAAAGGTGAAGAAGAATACCGGGAGTTTCTGTGATAGATGAACTTGCGCCCCGGAGTGTGGTCGCTAGGGTGGCCAAGTGCCGGAAGGGTTTCAGGAAGTTGCAGGTCTCAAGGTTGAGGTCGAGGAGGTGATTTTCATGCCTCATCTCGATGCTCCCGAGGACCGCCCCTATCCTTTCGTCTACTTCATTTCCATCATCAATGAGTCCGACCTTCCTGTGACGATCTGGGGGCGAAAATGGATCGTCAAAGACAACGAAGGGGAGACCATTGTGGTGGAAGGAAAAGGAGTGGTGGGGGAGACGCCCCTTCTGAAACCCGGCGAGCGTTTCTCATATAATTCCTACCACGTGGTCAAAACGGATAGTGAGGCGAGCGGCTCGTTCTTTGGAACTCTCGAGGACGGAGAAAAAGTGAGGGTTTCCATTCCCTCCTTCAAGTTGGTGCTTCCGGTCAAGAAGTGATGACCTTGTCCATGATCACGTCGTGATCCTCGGAAGGTAGCTTGTCAACGATCTGGCATTGAAATCCGACCCCCAAGGTTCGGGCAGGACGATGTTTGGTCAGGAAGCGGTCGTAGAAACCTCCTCCTTGGCCGAGTCGATATCCTTCAGAGGTAAAGGCGACTCCCGGACAGAGGACGGTATCGAATTGGAGACACGATTCGTGGCCCGGGGGTTCGAGAATCCCAAAGGATCCTCTCTTGAGCTTGGTTTGGGCATCGATACGGATGAACATCATTTCTCCCTCACCGGTGACACGGGGCAGATACCAATGAGTCTCCGGATACTGGTCAAGAAGGGGGAGCAGATCGGGCTCGGTTGGCAGGGCGGCGAAGAAGGCCACCCGTTCTCCCGCTTGAAAATCGAGCTTGGAACGGATGGCGCGGGATTCCGCTTCGATCATGGAAGGTGTCATTCCGCGAATTTTTTTTCGAATCCGGGTGCGGAGAGCCTCCTTGGCACTTGCGTTCGCGGGCATGTCAGGGAAGATATCCCCGATGCGACTGATCGGGCAAGCATACCTCGGTATCGTTTTGAGTCTTGGGCTGATGGCTCAGGAAGAGCCGTCGTTTGAATTCGAGGTGCCGGTCATGAAGGAGAGTGTCTTCAAGGAAGGACTCGGATTGCTTGATCGTGAACGGGATGAGTATGCCTCGGCCCTGGCTTCCTTTGCGGGGAATTATGTTCTCGAGAAAAAGGCGAGTCCTTCGTCGCTGGAATTCGCGCGTCGGGCCTTGGGGCTTTCGATCCATCTGTCGTCCCGGAATCGACGGGCGATGGTGCTGAAGCATCAACTCGGCAAGGGTATCATGCCCAAGAAGGTTGAGATGCCCTACAGCGCCAAAGCCATGGCCGCTCTGTTCGTCACCCGTGCGGAAATCCTTTTTGAACAGAAGGGAGAGAAGAACATTCTGTTGGCGAGGGCACTGATCGATGTCGCGGCCACCGCAGACCCGATGAATGAAGATGCGGTCTATGCCTTTGAGTTGCAGAAGATCGACTACGGGGCCTTCCCATGGGAAAAATTCACGGACCTTCCCAAGGTGAATTCGGTGGGTCCTGTCGGCTTGCAGGAATGAGTGAGCTCGGGGAGGGTTATTCTTCGAGATACGGTTGGAGCGATTCACGGAGAGCCGTCCGGGCTCTGAAGAGCTGGCTTTTAACCGCCGAGACGGAGAGGTCGAGAACGCGCGCGATTTCTTCGTAGGGCATCTGTTCATACCTGCGGAGAGCAACCGCCAGTCTCTGCTTCTCAGGAAGGTCGGCAATCGCCTGATCGACGAGTTGGCGAAGTTCGCTTTGTGCCAACGATTGGTCAGGTCGTGACGAAGGGGTTTGGTCGGATGCTGCCGCATGCCAGTCTTCCTCTTGTTCTTCAAGAGAGTGTTCCTTGCGCCGAGATTTGCGACGGGTTTCGTTGAAGACAAGGTTGCGGGTAATCGTGAAGAGGAATGTGGTGAACTTGGCTTTCGGTTTGTATCGGGGAGCGGCCTTCCACAAACGGAGGAAGACCTGTTGGGCGATGTCTTCGGTGTCCGCCGAATGATTGGTCATCTTGCCGATGGTCCCAATCACGGAATGCTGATGTTTGGCGACGAGTTCCCCGAAGGCCTTTTCATCACCCCGGGCAACACGTGCCATCAGGGCAAGATCTTCGTCGTTCGAACCGTCTTCCATCGAATCAAGGATTGAACCCGAGGAAGTGCGATGAGTCGCGCAGATTTTTCAGTCGGCGCAGACTAGACCAATTCGGATTCCAGAAGCTCGTCGAGGGTTTGACGACGCTTCACTACTTTTGATTCAGATCCGTCGACCAGAATTTCAGCTGGCAAGGGATGCGAATTGTAAGTGGAAGCCATGACCATGCCGTAGGCACCGGCGCTCATGAGGGCGATCAGATCACCGGGCTGAAAACTGGAGACCTCGCGGTTCTGGCAAAAGAAGTCACCGCTTTCGCAAATTGGTCCCACGATGTCGACAAGCTCCTTGTTTTCCGACGGTTCCGAGACCGGAACGATTTCGTGGAATCCTTCGTAGAGGGCAGGGCGGATCAGTTGATGCATTCCCGAGTCCACCACCTTGAAGGTTTTGGTCGTTCCCTTCTTTTCATAAAGGCAACGGGTGAGGAGAACGCCGGCATTTCCCGCGATGAATCGTCCGGGTTCGAGAAGGATTTTCAGTCCAAGCGGTTCGAGTACCGGGATGATTTCGGAAGCATATTCTCCGGGAGTGAGCGGGCGGGATTCGTCGTCCTGGGCATCCCACCACTCTTGTGAACCGGAAGCCAAGGCAGTGTCATAGACGATGCCGATTCCTCCCCCGATCGAGAAAAACACAATGCCATAGAGCTCCTTCAGTTGGGCGGCGAGTGGAGCCACCTTGTTGACGGCTTCGACGAAGGGGGAGACCGAAGTCAGTTGCGAGCCAATGTGCATCTGGAGCCCCTTGAGCTTCAGGTTGGGCAGTTTGGCGGCGCGGGCGTAGGCATCGCTGATGAAATCGAAATCAATACCGAACTTGTTCTCGGACTTTCCGGTGGAAATATACTTGTGGGTTTTGGCGTCGACATTGGGATTCACCCGAAAGGCAATGGGTGCAATGAGGTTCAGTTCGCCGGCCACTTCGTTGATGAAAGCCGCTTCTTCTTCGGATTCCACATTGATGGAATAGATCCCTTGCTTGAGGGCATACTCGATTTCGGCACGGGTCTTTCCAACTCCTGCAAAGGTGCACTTCGCGGGATCGCCTCCGGCCTTGATGACGCGATAGAGTTCACCACCGGACACGATGTCGAATCCGCTGCCAAGATCAGCGAGGAGCTTGAGCACGGAGAGATTGGAATTGGCTTTCACCGCATAGGCGACTTCGTGATCGATTCCGGCAAAGGCGTGGTCGAGTTTGTTGAAGTGGTCGCGGAATGTTCCTGCCGAGTAGACGTAGAGCGGAGTGCCGTGCTCCTCGGCCAGAGCCTGGAGGGAGACGTTTTCACAATGAAGCGAGCCGTTTGAATAGTGAAAGGAGTGCATCGAATTGAGGGCGTATCGTCGTTGAGAGAGTCGAGGTGTCAAGAGCACACGCCGAAACAAAATATGGACCTATTTCCAAGAAAAGGTGAGCATTTCAGGCAAATGGTGGTCTCAGTAGAACATGGTGATGGGTAATCGCAGGCGACAGCACGATCGAGTGGTGTTGCAACCGCTGGGAAGGAATGTCGCAACGCTGGGAGTGCTTCTCATGCTTTTGGTGCATTTGGTGGTTCTCGGAGTCTGGGCGTTGATGGGGAACGAAGCGATCAATGCGGTCTATCACGAGGGAGGATTGTCGTGGGCCGGTGTTCGTGAGGGCCGGGTTTGGCAGTTGGTGAGTCATCAATGGCTTCATGGAGGGTGGTTCCATCTTTTGGCGAATGCCTTCCTCTTTTACTACGCCTCGGCCCGCCTCAGCCACATCTTCGGGAACAGCAAGATTCTTCAATTGTTCCTTCTGACCAGTGTGGCTGCCGGATTGGCGCATCTGGCTTCCCAAATCATGGTCCCTTCGTTGCGCGGTGGGATTTTGGTGGGAGCCTCGGGGGGGATCACTGGAATGCTGCTGGGGTTTTTCGCTCTTTCCCCCCAATCGCGGATGCTTCTGTTGCCGGTGTCGGCCCGAAATCTGGCCAAGGGATTCCTGATTTCAAGTGCCTTGCTGGTTGTCATGAATCCGGCTCTTGGGCTTCCCTTGCTGGGAGACGTTGGAATTTGGATCTCACAAGGATTCGGTGAAGAGATCTTTCAATGGGCTCATTTGGCGCATTTCGTAGGAGGATTGACCGGTTGGCTCTGCGTCGAGCGTTTCCTTCCGAAGTTACTGTCGAGCAGCGATCTCGAAAAAATGAGAAGGGAGAAAGAAATGTCGGCCGAACTGCTGGGCGATGGTTGACGCTGATCGGTCGCCCTGATTGAATCCGGCCCGGCGATGGGAAAAGAGACAATCCTTGTTACAGGTGGGGCCGGATATATCGGTTCACACACGGTCCGACTATTGAATGCCGAGGGATACCGAGTCGTCGTTCTCGATAATCTGGTCTTTGGTCATCGGGACGCGATCCTGGAGGAGGGAGTGGAATTGGTGGTGGGCGATGTTGGCGACAAACAACTCCTTCGCGACCTCTTCGAGAAACATCAATTTGTCGGAGTGGTTCACTTCGCTGCCTTTACTTACGTTGGAGAATCGGTGTCCGACCCTTTGAAGTATTACCGGAATAATACGGCCGAACCATTGACATTGCTCGAAGTCATGCAGGAGTTTGAGTGCAAGAGTATGGTCTTCTCCTCGACCGCGGCGACTTACGGAGAACCCGAGAGATTACCCCTGACTGAGGATCATCCACGAAATCCGGTCAACCCGTATGGCCGGAGCAAATTGATGGTGGAATGGATTCTCCAGGATTGCGACAAAGCCTGGGGCTTGAAAAGTGCGGCGCTGAGATATTTCAATGCCAGCGGGTGCTCGTCAGACGGCCTGATCGGGGAGGATCACGATCCCGAGTCCCACCTCATTCCGCTGGTGTTGATGGCGATTCAGGGCGAAATTCCCAAGCTCACCGTTTTCGGAACCGACTACAATACTCCGGACGGAACCTGCGTGCGTGACTATATTCACGTGGAAGATTTGGCGTCGGCTCATTTGGCGGCCCTGCGCCGCTTGATCGACGGGGGAGACTCTCTGCAGTGCAACCTGGGGACCGGGGTTGGAATCTCGGTGAAAGAGATCATTGAGATGGCGGAAGAAGTCACCGGAAAAAAAGTGCCGGTCGTCTATGGAGACCGCCGGGCCGGAGACCCCGCGCAATTGTTGGCCGATCCTTCGCTGGCTAAGGAATTGTTAGGATGGGAGGCTACCCGGAAAGAGGTTCGCCCGATGATCGAGACAGCCTGGAAATGGATTTCAGGTCCGCGAGGAGGGCATTTTGCCGAATAGGGAGGGAATATTTACACTGTAACTACAAAATTTTCCTTGATCTCGGGCTGGGAAAGGCCGATCTCTTTAACAACCCACACATTTCAGCGCACCGATGAATCACATCAAAAAGAAGGGCCTGACCGGCTATCGGCTCTTGAAGAAAGGCTTTACACTCATTGAGCTTCTTCTGGTCATGTCCATTATTGCGATCCTTCTTTCGGTGGCTTCCGTGGGAATCAGGGATATCGGGAAAGGTCAGGGCATTACTGCAGGCCTTTCTCTCGCGGAGGGAATGATGAATCAGGCCCGAAATCTGGCAATCAACCAGAACACCACCGCCCGGCTTTTGATTCATGCCGATTTGAATGACGGGATCCCTGAGGAGCGTGAGCGTTACCGCCGCCTGATGCAGGTCGTTTATCGGGCTACTGACGAGGAGACGGGCGAAGAAGAGGAAGGGAATAATTGGATCCGGGTGGGGCAGCCGGTTTTCCTTCCGAAGAAAGTTTATTTCAGTCCCGAGCTGAGTCTTCTGGACATGAGGAACGGCGGAGTTCTTCCGACCGACCGTCACCAGTTGTCTTCGGTGCAGTCGGATAATCACGAGTGTGTCTATTACGAATTCAATGGTCAGGGGATCTGCAACATGCCGGGAGCCGGCTTTGTTCTCGAGATGGGAACCCGTCCGCCCGATCAGGAACGCCCGTTGGGAGTGAAGAAGTCCGTCGGTGGTTTTGTGGTGATGCGAAATGGGGGAACGACCATGATCCGGAACATCAACCGGATTCCAATGGAGGGGAACTAGAGAGATTGGAACGACTCAAGTTTAACATGAAAACGCATACTTTGGCCCAGACGAAAAGAGGTTTCACCTTGGTGGAATCCGTGATCGCGCTTGGTATTCTGGTTGTCTTGATCACCGGTTTTTTGGCTGTGTTCGGTCCGGCAGCCGAGACCATCCGCAAGACTCTTTCGATCGACGAGGCCAGCCGACTTCAGTCTTCGCTGGAATACGAGCTGACTCATTTGAGAGAGGGGCGTGAGCAACAGAAGTATCAGGAGGATACTTTCCGGAAGGCCATTGATTGGATTACCGGATCCCACGAAAAGGATACCACAATTATCCTCTACAAATACAAGGCCCAGCCTGGTGAGATTCGGAACGACGGAACTTTGGAGCCCGCGGATCGGGTGGCGGGAATTGCAGGCGAGGATTTCATTCTTCAGCCCATGGTGCGTCGCTTGAATGATCCGTTGCTGGAGGATGATCTCGAAGTCGCCGAGGGACGGGTATTTTTTGTCAAACTCCGGCAACTGGTTTTCCGCGGAGAAGGCCTCAGGGTTTATGATGAAACCGGAGTGATTGTGGATCCTCATGATCCTGGTGAGGATTTTTCGGATAACCCGGGGCGCTATCCCGAAGCGATCATCGCATTCGAAGCTGAATTCTATAATCTTCCGTCGGTCTCCTTCAATTTCCTGAACAACGCCTTTGATCCGGAGAATTATACCCGTCCGATCTTTTCACGTAACCTGAGCGTTGTCCGCTAAGCAATCGAACCATGAAGAAAGTTTCCTGCAAATCACTTCTCGCGAAGGGGTTCACCCTTGCCGAGCTTCTGGTCGCCATGACCGTGACCATTGTTCTGGTGACCCTGACCGTGATTATCACGGGGTCGGCGATTGACGCCTGGCAGAGTGCTCGTGCCGAAATCCGGGCGGCTGGTCAGGCCAAGTTGATGCTCAATGCTTTGGGCCGTGACCTGGAAGCAATGATCGTCCGCCAGGGCGCGGACAGTGAATGGCTGTTTGCTTCGGCCGAAGATCAACGGGTCGGACCTGAGAACGAAACCAGTCCGAATGCTGCACGCTTGTATTTCTTTACCGCCGCTTCCGATCGTTACGATGGGAATGCCGGGGACAACACTCAAGATCTGGGAGGCGACATTTCGGCGGTAGGCTACGAGCTGGACTACGTTGACCCGGTTTTTGGAGACCGGGCCGATGAATATTCGACCTTTGTGCTCTACCGTAAATTGCTCGATCCCGACGAGACCTTCAGGGGGAAGTTGATCGGGACAGACCAACTTGAAAGTGAGTTTCAGGGGCAGGCCGGCAATAATGAACTCAGGCACTTTATCTGCGAAAACGTCTACGAGTTTACCGTGATCTTCCTGGTCGAGTATCGTGACGATCAGGGGAAGACCCAGACCGTCAAGATTCCTGTTCTTTCGAATCCGGGACCCAAGAACACCTTCAAGGAATTTGTCATCAATGGAGGTGGACTGGAACCCAACAAGAACAAGAATTCCGAGTTCCGAAATGGTCGGGTTCGCTCGGTGGAATTGTCCATTACCGTGCTTTCTGAAGAGGGGCTCCGAATCCTTCGCAAGATCCAATTCAGGAACGAAGAAGCCCGCAAGGAGTTCATTGAAGAGAACGGATATCGCTACACCCGGTCTGTCTCAATTCCCCAGTAACTTTTTTCAAAGAATTTCTTGCTTAAGCGGAGAGAGCGGACTACTTCCTCCGCCGTCAGACAGACAGTGCTTAGCGTGGGTGGCGGAATTGGTAGACGCGCCAGACTAAGGATCTGGTGGCCGCAAGGCCGTGGGGGTTCGATTCCCCCCTCGCGCACCACTTTGTTTGACCGAAGTCTGTAGAGGGCCCCTTCAGTTCGGGCCCTTTTGATTTTCACAAGGGAAGGTCGATTAGCTCAGTGGTAGAGCGCTTGCTTCACACGCAAGATGTCACTGGTTCAAATCCAGTATCGACCACCATTTGTGGAGTTTTCCACGAATG
>JBMHCW010000094.1:0-4233 GCA_049889715.1 Akkermansiaceae bacterium
TTCCTCACCCCGGAACAAGACGGCCGAATGCATCGGCCTTTTCCCCCGGACCATCAAAACGAGATAGCTCAGGACAATCAAAGGGGCAGCCACTAACACAGCGGCCAGGGCGATCGCTCGATCTGCAACATTCATGTCTCCCGCCATTCAATCACAACAGGAACACCAATGAGAGAAAGATCGACCTTTTCAAAGGTACCACCATCGAATGTCTCTTCCCGATCCCGACGAGGCCACCATCGCCTCCAAAAGATCAGCCTTCTTCATTTTACAGCCCAATCCTAAACACGAAGGTATCGGACACCGCGTTCCTTGTGGTGTAAGTCAGAGTGTTGTTCTCGATCTTCGCTCCGGGGTCCGGATTGGTCTGGGGAAGCCCGGATCTTGCGGACACCAATTCCACCTTCAATTTCGCATCGAAAGTAATGCTGATCTCCCGACTCCTTGAACGGTCGAAGTTGGGCGACGACTTGCCGGAATCAATGTCAACATGCGGATCGCTCACCGACATGACCAGTTCGCCGGAGCCGTTTTCCTGAAACATCATGTTCAACCTCTTGTTGGTCGCAGCAATGAAAGGCAGCGTCAGATTCTCGTTCCCCTGATAAATCACATAACTATAAAGAGGCTTTTCATCTTGCTCCTCAAACACGATGGCATGTGCCGCCCGGTCATGCTTGAGCACGCGATACTCCGGATTCTCCAAGGTCTCGCGAACAGACTTTGCCAAGACCTCGGGACTTTTCCCATCCGAGTTCAAAAGGACATAATAGTGGTGTGATGAGACCTCTCTGGAAACCCCATGATCCAACCAGGCAATCACTCCGGTTCCCTCTGTCATCCGCTGCCCGGGCGTGACACTGTTGATCCCGAGACGGTAGTTGAAAAGAGTCTCACGCTCTTTCCAGTCGAGCTTGAGCTTTCCCTCCTGCTCACCCGGAATGACCCAGGCGTGCCCATAGGGCGAAATCAAAAAGTTATCCCGCTCGAGAGATACCTCTTTCTGAAAGTCGGAGGAAAAAGATTCGCCGTTCAAAACCAGGACCTGCTGCGACGGATTCCAGCGCCCCGGATTCTTTCCCTTCCACAAAATCGGGTCGAGGGTTTCCTGAAAGAGAATCGTCTCCATCGCTCGATCCGTATCCGCCTCGTAATCGCTGCCAAGACAGACGATCTTATCTTTGCTGAAGTGATAGCTCTTCCGCCCGGCCACTCCATCGATCCCGAAAAGATTTTTCCACACCTTGTCATTCTCGGCCTTCAGTGTCTGGAAGGAATAGTTCCCCGACCTCCCGAATTCCTCCTCGGTCTCATTGAAGGTCACCGAACCATTCCCCGCTCCTCCGGAGGTATTCAGCTCAACCCCGTGCTCGCTCCGGGCCTTTCCATCCATGGTGTGATGCTTGATGTATTCTTCGTCCGTCACGGCCGGCATGGTAATGCCCGGCGCCTTCGACCAGCTGTATCCTTCAAAGTCCGCACCCAAAGGTGGCCGCGATCCCACGCGATCATTGTCCAGCAGATAAAGACACCCATAGCCGCGATTCCAAGACCACCGGCCATGCGGACGACTCGGCGTGGCGTCCATGTCATTGTAGCTTCCTACTTGAGCGCGCGTCATGCCACGATTGTAGGTAGCCGCGCCTGACCAATTGAAACTGAAAAAACTATCCCGCTGGGGCGCGATGTCCTGAAGGTTGGGATACTCGTCAATCAGGGCCTTCTTCACTTCCGGAGAGTGGTGGGTCGTCATTCCCAACACTCCCGCCATGAACTTCTTCGCCGCCGGCACCTCCTCCCAATCCTGCTCGTAAAGATATTCGAAGACATCTCGCCGGGGAAAGCTGTCGATGCTGAATTTCGTGGGTTCGTCGAGCCCGTCCGCCAACGCATGCCCCTTTCCTCCGTTGAGCCGCTCCTTCGCCCAGTGTTTGAATCGCAAGGTGCCATTGGTGGACTCCTGCCCGCCTTTCACCGTCGCCGGAAAATTGTAAGCCCCGAAACAGTATCGCGGAATGTACCAGGCGAGCGTGCGCCGAATCGTTGGACTGAAATCAAGGGGCGTGTCGGCGAACTGCGCCGCCTTCTGAATGTGCGCATAAAAGTTCCCTCCCCAGTATGAACAATGCCCGTGATGCCAGAAGGTGTAATCGGGCTTGATCATGCCCCGACGGTTGTATTCGGAGATCGAAAAAGTCCGGGTGAACGACTCTTGCGAGGCCGTCAGCATCTGAAAAAATTTGGAATCGTCCGGCTCGTAAAACATCCCGAAGTAAGTCGTCTCCGCCGACCACTCGCGACTGATACCCGGCAACGGATCAACCGCAAAGGTATAGGTCTGAACCTTCGACATCCAAACGATGATCTCCCCGATGTAGTTCGCGTAGGCCAGATCTTCCGGCGTTCCCTGATCGCGCAAAACCGCGATCATCTTTCTCGCATCATTGATCAACCAACTCCCGCCATACTTGGCAAAATGTCCCGTAATCGCCGAATCCGACCCACCCAAGGTCGCCAACATCGGCATCGACACCTGATAACGATACCAATCGAGATAGGCCTTGAACAAGGCCTCGACCGGCGCACTGTCCGGACATTGGGAATACCATCGGCCGAACTTTAAAAAGCGACTTTTGACATCCAGCTCACGCAAATTCCCGGCCCGCAGGGACTCGGGAAAGTTGTAGATGTGCTTGCGCGAAGTGCACAGATCTCCATCGAAGTAGATCCGGTCACCCCCGAAGTTGATCGTCTCCTTGAACTTGTATCTGCCCTCACCAGCCGGAACACAATCACGATCCAGAACCGTCTGCGCCTGCTCCTGGATTTCAAGATACTCCTTGTCATCAGAAGAGAGCTGCGGGGGCACCACGAAGAACGACTTCCTCAACTCGTCGACATAAGCCTGCTCCGCCGGCCCCAACATCTCCGGTGCTGCCGGCTTCCTGGCCCGGGCTCCGAAATATCCCGTATCAGCCTGATCAAATTTCGTGGGATCAATCGGCTCATCGATGGCTCCGATCGTTGCCAGATCGGCCTCGACACTGAGATCAAAAGGCCACGCCCGATTGTCCGTCAGCTTGCCATTGCCGGTAAACCCCAGATCCAGGTAATCGGTCTCGGCCCGCGCATCCATCGTCTTCTGATCCGGAACTTCCGCAAGCGTGATCAGCCGATCCAGATAAAACGTTCCCGACTCCACATCGGTGGGCGCCTGGATGACGATTTCATCGGGCTGGGGCTCGGCCACACCCTCAGGCATCTTCCCGATCACCTCGATGTAGTCTCCTTGCCCGAACAAATCCGTATCCGCATTCAAGGCCACCCCGCCCATCTTGTACCACGTTCCGGTGAAGTTCATGAAGTAGCGCATCCGCGTTAGCTTCAATTCGTTCTCTCCACTTCGATGATCCGTGAGTCGCTTGAAATAGATCTGTAGCTTCGTGTTCTCCGGCAACTCCGCCTCCTTGAAAATTGACAAGGCAAAGGGAGCGATCTCTTCCGACTTGGCGCTGAACCCGGTGAAACCTACCCGGACCTTCGACATAATACCGGCATCCTTGATTCGAATGACATCCCCCGCCTTCCAATCCCACCGAACTGACTTCGCCCCCGCCCGGGAATACTCATCACTCAGAGACAGCTTCCCCTTCCCCGAATACTCCCACCCGGGCATCTGGTCCAAGAGATAGACATATCCATTTGCCGCCGCATTCCCGTGCGTCGTCAGCAGACCCGTCACGTGCACCTTTTCCGGAATCTCGCTCAATGGCAACGAGTGCAACTTATCATAGGAAATGTCCGGATTCGCCAGAGCAATACCAGCACTCATGGCTGCGATCGAAAGCTGAAGGGGCAATGAATGATCCATGGGCAGTGAATTCCACTCGGAAATCCAGAAGGAACTAAACGTGGGGATCAAAACAATTCTATCCATTCGGTAACCGGATGTGGCGCGACAATCTCAAGCAAGCCCCACCACCCTCATCTTGATTCGTGCCTCTCATCAGCCCACCCACACCGGGATCGTGCCGTCGAAACACCTTGCTTCGTGTCCAAGCATCTCGATACTTGCGGGCGATGAAATTAATCCTCTCCCTGCTTACTCTATCCGCATTCCTCGCCGCTCCTCTCCAGGCGGCCGAACATCCCAAGTTTCCCGCCGAGGGATTCAATGTCGTTTTCGACGGCAAAGATCTCTCGAAGATCAAAACGACGGGCAATTGGAAGGTT
>JBMHCW010000095.1:0-5161 GCA_049889715.1 Akkermansiaceae bacterium
GCCCGAAGCCTCGCCGAAAGTTTCGGGGAACAATGGCTGGCCATTAAGAATCTCGATGACCTTGTGGGGAAGGATCCCATTCGCCATCATGCCCTGAAGGTCCAGGTGATTGAGTTTCTCGATTACCTTTTTACCGAGAACCGGCCTGTGATGGAGCTGATCGATTCCAAGGTGACTTTCGTCAATCAAGGTACTTCCGGATTCTACGGCAAGGACCGTCAGCAGATGAAACGGTACACCAAGGCCAAGGGCATCGAGCGTCAGCGGACTCCGCATCAACGACTGGAGCTGGTGCATGCTGAAGGGCGGGGCGGGCTTCTCACCATGCCCGGGATCCTGACCATGAATCAGGGGCCGATCCAACGGGGCACCTGGATGTTGCGCCGAATCCTCGGGGTGCAAGTGGGGGAGCCTCCGGCCGACACGCCACCGATCAAAGGCAGCCCGCCGGGCAAGAAGTTGACCTTCCGCGAGCGCTTCGAAGATCATCGCAGCAATCCCAGCTGCATGCGATGCCATGAGAAGATCGATCCGTTGGGATTTGCGATGGAAGCCTATGACCAGAGCGGGCAGTTTCTTCATTCATCGGATCGCCTGAAGAAGAATCCGTCGTTGATCGACACCTCGGGAAAGCTACCGAGCGGGGAGACCTTCGAGAATTTCGCGGAGCTGAAATCGATCCTTCTGACCAGTCAGCGGGAAGTGATTGTGCGCAATATGGTTGAGCAAACATTGTCCTATGCGCTGTGTCGAAAGCTGACCCGAAGTGACCAGGCTGTCGTGGATGATATCACGAAAAACCTCTGTGAGAACGATGGTACCTGGCTTAGTCTTTTCCAGCAGATCGCAAACAGTGTGCCATTCCGGGAGACCATGATTGAAGCGACAAACAAGGACGATGAGTAAGAGCGGTCATTCGATGTTCAGAAGTCGAGGCTCGGTTTTCATGGGAGCCAGCTTTGCGTTGTTGGGTCTGCTGGCCGCGAATGCCGATGAATTGAATCCAACTCAGCTGCAGGACCAAGCTTTGAAGGTGATGGAGAACTATTGCGTCTCCTGTCACGGGCCGGACAAGCAGAAAGGAGATATTCGGCTAGACGACCTGGAGGCCATTGACCCGGTCGATTTGCAGGAACTCTACGCGCTGGCCAAGGAAGCGGTTCACTTTGAGGACATGCCGCCGGAGAAGTCCGAGCAGCCAGGCGATCCTGAGCGCAAGGTCCTGATGCAGTGGTTGGACAGCCAGTTAACGGGCGATGCCGCCAAGGCGTTGGCCGAGAAGCTTGAGCGCTCTGAATACGCCAATGTGGTCAAGCATAAGGATTTGTTCTCCGGCAAGCACGCCCATCTCCCGGCCTACACCCACGATCGTCGCTGGATGGTCAGCGAGTATATTTTCAGCGAGAAAACGAATCGCCTTCTGGATTACAAGCCAACCCGGAAGATCTACGGGACGACTCACAATGTTCGCGGCGATAGCGGGATTCACTGGAGTCCAAAGACCGAGCACGGAAACAAGTTCCGTCGCACCATCACCAATCCCTTCCTCCTGCCCGAAAAGGTGGGCGTTCGATACTACGGCAAGGAAGGGCTCACGACCGGACACCTGCTGACGATGGTCGGCAACGCCAAGCGAATCGCCGGACACATGACCTCCGAGGCTACGATGAAGTCACAGTATCCCGCGATGTATGCCTTGATGGAGGACGAACTTCGGCACCGGGAAATCCTGCGCTCACGCGAGGGCTTTCTTTCTACCGACGGTTACATGGATCACCTGCTGCCGGAGATCTTTGGCGACAAGCACGAGGGACTGTTGCCCAAGATCGACCATTTTGACATCCCTTTCCCGGGGATGCGGAAAAGGAAATTTCCCGGTGAGAAAACCTATCGCATTCAGCGCTCCGAGTTTCTCAACAGCCAGGACAAGCAGGACGTCGAGGCGGTGTTCCGAAGCATGGTGACTTACAAGAAAACCCCGGACGAGGTCACCGAGGATCCGGCCAGGGAGATGAAGGATGACAAAGGGGAGGCCTGGACGCCTTATCTCGATGAGCAGCGCGCCGATTATGAAAAGATCATTCTTAAGGCCGAAGGCGACTGGGTGAGGCAAGGCGTCTCCGCTTATCGCATTCAGAACCGGATCACCATGATGAAGGTGTTCTGGGATCACTGGGACATGGAGCTGATATACCGCGAAGCGAGGAAGCGGAGTCCGGCGCCGGCCTACAAACCTTTGAGCGATGAGGAGATGCAAGTGATCGCCGCGACGATCAAGAAGCATCGCAAGATGGGTGACAGCTACCAAGTGATCATTGAGAAGTGTGTTGCCGATTGGACCGCGGCGTTTAAGAAGGAGCGTGAGTCGGAAGCCGGTGCGGACGATGTCGGGATCAATGCTTTGATCGACGAGTTGTATGTCCGGATTTTTGAGCGGTCGCCGAGAGAATCGGAGCGGGCTGAGAATCGCGACCTGCTCAAGCTGCTCATGGGTAAGATCGAGCGACAGCAGGCCATTGCCAAGCTGATCGAGTCTTTGATCTTGAATACCGAGTTTGCCTACCGCCATGAGTTTGGGATGGGGGACGCTGATGAGCACGGCCGGCGAATGATGTCGCCGCGGGACGCGAGTTACGCCCTTGCCTACGCGCTGACCGATTCCAGTCCGGATGAAGAACTGCAAAAGGCGGCGCGCGAAGGTCGGCTCAATACGCGAGAGGATTACGAGCGCGAAGTTCGCCGGATGCTCAAACGTCGTGACCGGTGGACGATCATTGATGAAGGTGTGCAGGCGGCCAACCTCAACCCGAGCGTGACCAACCAGCCCATTCGCAAGCTACGCTTCTTCCGCGATTTCTTTGGCTATTCCAAAGCGCTCAAGGTCTTTAAGGACGACAGCCGCTTTGGGGCCGGGCGACATGAACAGGCCGTCAGCCGACTGATCGAAGAGGCCGACATGCTGGTCGAACATATTCTTCAAAAGGACGAGCGGGTGTTCGAAGAGTTGTTGACCACCGACAAGTTCTACATTTTTCACAACGGGGACAACGAGGCGATGACGGCCGCGTCCGAATCCCTGAAGAGCATTTACAAAAAGTTTAAGGACACCAATTGGGAGGAATGGCAGCCGGAGGACGTGGCTCCGCACGAGGAATTCTTGAGAGAGCACTGGGAATTTCAGCGTGAGAAAGAAGGCGACTACCCCAAGATTCTCCGAAAGCTCCAGCACATGATGAAGGGACTGGTGCTGCACTTTAGCGAAGGTCAGTCCGGCGCTTTGCCCTACATGAAAAACGGGATGGGATTCTGGCACGGCGGCCCGGTGCTCGGTCGGTCCGGGCAGCAGATGCGGGGCGAACAGGTCACGACCTATTGGAACCTCGACTGGCGGACCTGGGATTATCCCACCAACCAGCCCGCGAAGATTCCGAACCGCAAAGGGATTCTGACTCATCCGGCCTGGCTCATTGCGCATTCTCAGAATCTCGAGACCGATCCGATTCACCGGGGCAAGTGGATCCGCGAAAAGCTCCTGGCCGGGACCATTCCCGATGTTCCCATCACGGTTGATGCGGTGATTCATCCCGACAAGGACAAGACGCTCCGGCAACGGATGGAGGTTCGCACGGGTGACAGTTATTGCTGGCGCTGCCATCAAAAGATGGATCCGTTGGGCTTTCCCTTTGAGAACTACGACGACTTTGGCCGCTTTCGCCTTCAGGAAAAACTCGAGCATCCTGATAACCTGATCAAGAAAGCCGACCGCAAGGTGCTCAATGAATTTGGAGCTTCACTCGCTGAATATAAAACCCTGCCAGTCGATGCCCGCGGCGTGTTGAAAGGCACCGATGATCCCAAGCTGGATGGTGACGTGAAGAATGCCTTCGACCTCATCGACCGCCTGGCGAAGTCCGACAAAGTGCGTCAGTCGATCATCCGTCACGCCTTCCGCTTTTTCCTCGGCCGCAACGAAACTCTTGCTGATTCCAAGGCGCTCATCGACGCCGACAAAGCCTATCTGGACAGCAATGGTAGTTTTGATGCCGTGGTTGTTTCCCTTCTGACTTCCGACTCCTTTATTTACCGCAAACCCAAAGACTCAAATGGCTCTCAATAGACGCGAATTCTTCAAGACCACCGCGCTTGGCACCACTGGCTTGGCGCTGACGCCGTCGTTTAACCAATTGCTCGCGGCTCCCGTCGATGGCTTGGCCAGCACGCCGCATCGCTTCGTCTTTGTGCGCAAATCAAACGGGAACCTGACCAATCAGTTCGGGCTGCCTTCGTTTTCGAACGAAGAGCTTAAGAAGCACAAAGAGAAAGAGGCCTTTGAAGTCGACCTCGATAAGCACGAGCTGCCCGAGTGGCTCAATGCCCTGGACGGACACAAAGAGAACATGACCATTCTGCACGGCATCTCGATGTCGGTCAGCGGCGGAGGACATTACTCCTATTCCGGCTGCATGGGCGCTTACAAGGCGGGGCGCAATATCCTGAGTAATATCAAGTGGGCGACGGTCGATTTTGAGCTGGCCAGGTTGTTTCCTTCGCCCTTCGGCCACATTGAAATGTCGCTGGCAGTGCCTCACGGACGCGACCACCGGACGGGAATTGTCTCGGGCTATTCCGCGCCCGCTCCGAAGCAGCGCAACTACTGTTATGCCGATCCCATGACGGCGCACAATGAGTTGTTCAAGTCGGTGACCAATACAGACGAGGTCGCTTCCGACAATGCGCTCTTGAGTTACCTCCACGGTCAGGAAACGCGGAAGTTGAATGGTCTCGATGGTGACGAGCGTTTGAAGATCAGCGGTCAGGTCGATTCGCTTCAGTCGATTCGTGACCGGAATACCAAGGTCGCGGCTTTGGGTGATGTTATTAAGAAACACTTGCCCGAGATTGATCCCGTTCACGCGAACGGTGGGCCCGATGCCACCCTGATGCAAAAGCAAGCGGCCTTTACCGACATCATCGTGGCGGCTCTAGCCTCCGGTCTCACCAACGTGGTGACTTACACCATCGATGACCTGGGCACGGATATTACCTCGCTTCCCGAGAATGACGAAAAGACCAACATTCACGCGGTCGGACATGGTCAGGGCGGTCGTTCGGCCTTCATGCGTGATGTCATCAAGACCCATCACATGAAGCAGGTGAAGAC
>JBMHCW010000096.1:0-5744 GCA_049889715.1 Akkermansiaceae bacterium
GTGAAGGTGGTCGGGCTGATGAGAAAACTTCCGTTCAGCCCGAGCATCCGGGTGACATTGGTGAGATGATTTTCGATCCGGTCGCTGCTCGCTCCGCATCGTTGCAGCGCACGACCCAGCTAGATGATGAAGCGGGTGCGACGTCGGAATTCTGCAGGTTCGAGTAGCATGGCGGGAAACGGGCCAAAGTTTCTGGTTGCTTCGTTTAAAGGAAGCTGGCGATGAAACCAATGAGGCCACCACAGACTCCGCCCCAGACGACCAACCAGCCGAGGTGGTCGCGGATCATTTGCTGGATGATGTCCTTCACCATGCGTGGCGTCAGTTCCTCGAGGCGTCGCTCGACAATGACGTTGACCCGGTCAAGGAGCTCGGAGTGATCGCTGCCGCCACCGGTGGCGAGGGCTTGCAGCTTTTCCTGGAAGTCATCAGAGGAGACGATGTCGCGCATGGACTCGCGCATTTTGTCGACGAAGTTGGGCTTGATGGGATCAAGCGCTGCCGGCCCGCCGAACATGGCGAGGGCTTTCCCGAATTTGGAATTGATGACCGCATCTTTCAGGGCTTCGAAGGTGGGATCGAGATCGACCGAGTCGACCAGCGGAACGAGGTCGATGCCGGGGCCATCGTGACCATGGTTGCCTTCAAAGAAGCGGGCGACATTTTCCTGGGTGAAGAACTGTCGCATGATGAGTTGATGAATCCCCTGCTTGAAGTCTTCGAAGCGGGCCGGAATGACGCCGGATCCGTAGAAGCCCGGAACCTTTTCGAAGAGCATATGAATGGCGAGCCAGTTGGTGAGGGCGCCGGAGAAAGCGAAGAGCCCGATACTCAGCAAGGGAGTGCGGAGAGGTTCCCCGAGGAGGTAAGCGAGGGCGATCAAGAGGAGCGCGACGAGGTTGGTCGCGAGGCTCTTGTTCCAGAAGCTTCCTGCTCTCTTCGGTTTCCCGGGCTGTTCGTTGGTGGTGGTCACGTTGTCCGGCGCATCCCATAAGCCCTTTCCGGGGCCGTGTCACGAAATTCCTTCTGTGTCTGTCCGTCAGATTTGATCAGGAAACCTGGCCATGGCGATGGGTCGTTTCACTGATGCCTTGCTCGTGGAGGTAGTTGAGGAGCTCGAGGCGGCCGTTCGCGAGCGGAGGGGATTCGATGACCTTGGCGAGTGGGTCCTTTGAACGCGAAACGATGTGGATTCCTACCGTCGCGGCGGCGATGTGCTGAAGCGGATGCGGATCAGTGATGACGACCTCCGGAGCGACCTTGTAGCGGAAGTGATTGCTTTCACCGAGGAGGTTGGAGGGATCGTGTTCCTGCGAGAACTCCTCGCGCCACCAGTAGGCGTAGCTTCGGGCGGCGGCAAGCAACCGGGGATCGTCGCCCGCGAGAGCGAGAGCCTCAGGCGACGGTTCGGCTTGTCTTTGAGGAAGTGAGGTGTCGTTCCAGCGAGAGAATTGGGTGAGGTAGTTGGGTCCGCCGGCTTTGGCCCCGGGGCCGACCGAGGATCGTTTCCATCCCCCAAAGGCTTGGCGTCTCACGATCGCTCCAGTGATGGGGCGGTTGATGTAAGCATTGCCGACTTCGACCGCCTCGCGCCAGTGCCGGATTTCATCGGGATCGAGGGAATGAATCCCGCCGGTCAGTCCGAAGTCCGGCTGCTAGGAATTTGCTTTTGGCGGAAAGTCCGTGAAGAACAGGTTTGGACGGAGTTCATAGGGGAGAAAGGGGGTTGATGTTCGCGAAATTTGTCAGACACTCCGCAGGGGCCGCGCCTTAACCGCGCACCAGCACTTTGCCAATCCCTTTCCCCGTCCACCGAGTTCGAGTCTCGACAAGAATGGACGGATTCGGTCTCCTGTCAGGCATGACCACTTCTTCCCGACGTCAATTTCTCGACCAGTCCAAATACCTCGCCGGAGCCGCCCTCGCCTTTCCCCACATTCTCACCGCCAAAAAGACCGGCGGCCCCATTATTTTGGGCGAAGGAGAACACAAATACGAAGTGACCCACAACTGGGCGCAGCTGCCCGAGCAATATTCCTGGCAAACCACCCACAACGTCGCGGTCGATAAAAACCAGAACCTCTACGTGATGCATGAGGGCCGGCCCAACCAGAAAGGCCACCCGAGCATTTTTGTCTTCGATCCCGATGGCAAATTCATCCGAGCCTTCGGAAGCCAGTTTCAGGGCGGCGGTCACGGCATCGAAGTCCATGCCGAGGGCAAGGAGGAATTCCTCTACGTCACCGGTTACCAACAAGTCAAATCCTTCGCCAAAATGACCCTCACCGGCGAAACCGTGTGGTACCAACGCGCGCCCATGAAATCCGGTCGCTACAAGGAAGGAGAAAATATCTCCACCGCCAAAGACTGGGGACGCCAGAGCTTCATGCCGACCAATGTGGCCTTTCATCCCAACGATGGCAGCTTTTACCTCGCCGATGGATACGGCGCGCACTGCATCCACCGTTATGATTTCAAAGGACGCTACATTTCCACGATCGGCAAACCCGGCAAGGAAGATGGCCAATTCAATCTCCCGCACGGGCTCTGGATCGATGACCGAGGCGGCAAGGAACCGACGCTTTGCGTCACCGACCGAAGCAACAGCCGGCTGCAGTGGTTCGACCTCGATGGCAGGCATCTCAAAACGATGGATGATCCCTTCATTCTTCCCGCCAACGTCGATGTCTTCGGTGACCTCATGCTCATCCCCGACCTCGCCGCCCGGCTCACCTTTCTCGACAAGGACGACAAGATCATCCACCTCGGCGACAGCGAGGAATGGCGTAAGACGGTGACCGCCAACCGCAACAAACTTCGCACCCAGCCGGATCGCTGGGAGGATGGCAAGTTCATCCACCCTCACGACGCCTGCTTTGACGCAGCCGGAAATATCTTCGTCGCCGAGTGGGTCTCCACCGGCCGGATTTCCAAACTGAAAAAACTCTAGTCACGCGGAGTCACCGCACCGGCATTCACTTCCATCACCGGCAAGCTCGCTCCACCCTGCTTCCACCAATCGAGATTCGTCGTGGTGATCAATCTCTGGGCTTCCTTGGGCAATTTCTCCATCAAGGCATTCCGCCTCAGCGGGTCGAGTTCCCCAAAGACATCATCGATGAGGTAAACCGGCTCCTTGTTTCCCCGGTCCCGCAAGACTTCCCCCTGCGCCAGCTTGAGAGCCAAGGCCAGTGTCCGCTGCTGGCCTTCGCTTCCGAAATCCCTTACCGGCTGCTAGGAATTTGCTTTTGGCGGAAAGTCCGTGAAGAACGGGTTTGGGCGGAGTTCATAGGGGAGAAAGGGGGTTATGGTGGCCAAGCCAAGCGATTCCACCGGCTTCGTGTGATTCAAGAGTAACGCCTAGGGCTGCCCCTCTTTTCAAAGACTCCGTGCGACTTTCGCCGGAGTCTTTTTGTATCCTCCCAACTCTGAATTCTTGTTCCAAAAATAAGAGCGGCACTGCTCACAATTCGAGCTAATCTCGCTCATGCCCTTCCGCTCACTCCCGGCCAAGATCATTCTTTGCATCATCGTCATGGAAATCCTCGGCGGCCTGGGAGCCTTCCTGACTTCCAGCTCGATCCCATCCTGGTATTCCACCCTCACCCGTCCGCCCGGAACACCACCCAACTGGCTTTTTGGCCCGGTATGGACCACGCTTTACGCCATGATCGGGATCAGCTTCGCTCTCGTCTGGCATCGAAGCCCGGAAAGCATCGGCAAAACGAAACCAACCTCCCTTTTCTTCACCCAACTCGGCCTGAACCTTCTTTGGACGCCTGTATTTTTCGGAGCACAACACCCCGAAGCGGCCTTGCTTGTCATCGTCGCTCTCTGGATTTTCATCTTCCTCACCATCCGGGAATTCAAAAAAATCACGCTCGCTTCCGGCTACCTCCTCGTTCCCTATCTTCTCTGGGTCAGCTACGCCACCTATCTCAACGCCGGCTACGCTATTCTCAACTAACAGAATTCCGCCCTTTCCGCGTCTCGCATTTTCTGAGAAGAAAACCGTCCCAATACGTATCTCAACCATGCTTCGTTCTTTCGTTCTCTTTCTTCTCTCCGTCTCATTTCTCTCCGCGGACGATCGCCCCAACATCATTCTCATCATGTCCGATGACATGGGCTACTCCGACATCGGATGCTACGGCGGCGAAATCAAAACCCCCAATCTCGACAAGCTCGCCGCCAACGGTTTGCGCTACACCCAGTTCTACAACACCGCCCGCTGCTGCCCCACCCGCGCCAGCCTTCTTACCGGGCTTTATCCCCACCAAGCCGGCGTCGGTCACATGATGGGCAACTACGGTCTTCCTGCTTACCAGGGATTCCTCAACAAGAAGTGCGTGACCATCGCCGAAGCTCTCAAGCCCGCCGGATACAAATCATACCTCTCCGGAAAATGGCACGTCACGCCTTACAAAGCCAATGGCGACGACACCAAGGAGAACTGGCCGCTCCAGCGGGGCTTCGACAAATTCTACGGCACCATTCACGGCGCAGGGTCTTTTTTCGATCCCAATTCCCTCACCCGCGGGAACACCCACATCACACCCAACAACGATCCGAAGTATCAACCTGAAGGGACTTGGTATTACACCGATGCCATCTCAGACAACGCCGTCGCTTACATCAACGATCACTTCAAGGAGCATCCCGATAAACCTTTCTTCCAGTACGTCGCCTACACCGCCGCTCACTGGCCTATGCACGCTCTACCCAAAGACATCGCCAAGTACGGAGGCAAGTATGACGACGGCTACGCTCCGATCTACGAAGCCCGCCTCAAGAAGATGAAGGAACTCGGCCTGATCGATCCCAGTTGGAAGATCCCCGGACCCATCGGTGACTGGGACAAAGTCAAACTCAAGGAATGGGAATCCGCCTGCATGGAAGTCTACGCCGCCATGGTCGACAACATGGACCAAGGCATTGGCCGCATCGTCAAAGCTCTCGAAGACAACAAGCAACTCGACAACACTCTCATTCTCTTCTTCCAGGACAACGGTGGCTGCGCCGAGGGATTCGGACGCGGCAAGCTCGTCGGTCCGCTTGAGCGTCCAGACAAACCCACTCTAAAACCCATGGGCAAAGACGAACTCCAAACCCAGATGGTTCCTCCACAATCGCGCGACGGCTACCCGCTTCGCCGCGGCGATGGTGTGATGCCCGGACCTCCCGAAACCGAGGTCGGCTACGGCAAAAACTGGGCCAACGTTTCCAACACCCCCTTCCGCGAATACAAGCATTGGGTCCACGAAGGCGGCATCTCCACTCCACTCGTCGCCCACTGGCCAAAGGGAATTAAATCAAAAAACACCTGGGCAAAGGATCCAAGCCATCTCATTGACCTCATGGCCACTTGTCTCGACCTCGGCAAGGCCACTTATCCCGAAGGCAAAACTCCCGTCGAGGGGATCTCACTTGTCCCCACCTTTTCAGGAAAGTCTCTCAATCGCGGAAAGCCGATCTACTTTGAACACGAAGGCAACCGAGCCGTTCGCGATGGCGAATGGAAACTTGTCGCCAAAGGCGTGAACAGCAAATGGGAGCTCTACAACATTCCCAAAGACCGCACCGAGATGAACAATCTCGCTGAGAAACATCCCGACCGCGTCAAAAAAATGGCCGCCCAATACGAAACCTGGGCCAAAGAACGCGGTGTTGTCCCCTTCAACTCCTGGCGCAAAAACAACAACAAGAATAAGGGGAAGAAGAAGCCGAAGGATAAGAAGTAAGTT